>NZ_JACSPV010000043.1 GCF_014836955.1 Bacillus norwichensis | reverse complement strand
ACTTGAGCAGTGGTTCTCTGGCCTTCCCAACTACATCAAGGCTTATTTGCCAATTTCTCTCTGCGAAAGTTGAGTAAGTAATATTATAATGATTGCTTTTGGTTTAGCTGGCCGGAGTTTTCCAATTAACTCTGTGTCCTCTGTTTATACAGATCAATCAGAGAAAATTACCGTTCAAATGATTAAAGGATCTGAAAATAATGGTACGGCTCACGGCATCACCCAGATTATTCCTCATTATCAAATGGTGGCAATTAATCTAAATACGGGCGATAAACAATGGACCAAAGCATTGGCAAATAGAGAGACACTTATCGGCACTTTTATGGGGGGGCTTCTAGTTCATCATAATGATGGTGAAACCGGAAAACTATCGCTTATAGACATTCAGACCGGAAAAGAAAAGCTATCTAAAGAAGTGTTTACAAAGAAACATAAACATTTAATAGATATTTTAAGTAATTCGGCACACAGACTAGCTATTTTGCAAGATAAGTTGTATTTCGAGGGAATTGACGGGAAATATTATCAATATGATGGAAAAAAGTTAAGAGAAAATATCGAAGCAGAAGGATATCTTTCTACTTTTTTCTTTGTAGAGAGCGCGATACCTCATTATTATGCATCACATGATCAGCCTCTAGACCATGAAGACTATAAAGAGATTTCGGAATATATGAATGATGTATTAAATGAACATTCCATTCAACCATTTGCAAATTTAGATCCAAAGGTTTTAGATGTTAACCTAAAGCACAAAACAGCCATTGTTTCTTATCGAAAAACAAAACAGCCAAATGCAGAGCAAATTTTATTATTTTATGATATGGAACTACATCGCATTATTTGGGAAGAAAACATAGGCAGAGTTAATTCTGAACAACAAAATCCAGGAGTAAGAGTTTTAAAGCACTACTTAGCGATTCAGGCAGGAGATGAGTTCGTTTTAATGGATAAGGAGACAGGAAAAGAGCTATTAAGGTATGAGCTGCGTTGGAATCGCCCTGTTATGTAAATTACATGATTGAGGAAGTACATTTTAATATGTGATTTTACGTGGTGTCTGTCAGTGAGTAAACAGCAATTCGATTACTGAATAACACTTATTTAAAAGATTGTTTTTGACAGTGATAGACATAATAGGTAATAATTAAGATTGTAAAATCAGCTGAATCTGTAATTAAGTCCGGAGGAAATTTTTTTGACAGTGAATTGGAGTCGTGAGAATTTTTTATGAAAAAAATAGCAAATATCACCATGATCGTACTCTTGCTTGCCGGTTGCCAGTGGAATCAATTTTGGGACGAGAGCAAGGAGCAACAAAAGCCGGACAACATTTCTGAAAAGAATCAAACGGAAGAAAATCAGCACACTAATGATGCCATTAAAAAAGTGGATCCTGAATTAGCCCTAGAAGCCGCCTATTTCAATGAAATCGTAGAGGTAGACGGCAGGAAAGAAATTGTGAATGCTAGTAATATTCTGGCCTTGGTCAATAAAACCTATGCGTTGCCGAGTGATTATGCTCCTGAGGATTTAATTCGGCCGAAGGTAGCTTTTTCCTTTGGGAATCAGGATATTGAAAAGAGCTATCTAAGAAAAAATGCCGCGAAGGCATTGGAAAAAATGTTTGAAGCTGCCAAGAAAGATGGCATAGAACTTTATGCTTCATCTGGATATCGTTCCTTTGACCGCCAAAAAGAGGTTTTTCAGGTCGAAACTGCAAGGTCCGGGGAGAAAAAGGCAACTCAGGCAGTTGCTATTCCTGGAAGCAGTGAACATCAAACAGGGCTGGCTATGGATATTACGAGTGAGTCTGTTCAATACTATTTGGTTGAAGAGCTGGAACAAAAGCCTGAAGGTAAGTGGTTAAGGGAAAATGCCCATCACTATGGGTTTATCTTACGATATCCGAAAGGGAAGGAAGATATAACGGGATATCAGTATGAACCATGGCATTTCAGATATGTAGGGGTAAAAGCATCGAAGATCATTTATGAACGCAATTGGACGTTGGAAGAGTATTTTGAGCGTGTATCAAAAATCTAAAACTTTGCCTGAAAGATGGCAAAGTTTTTTTAAACCATTCAATTAGCTGCGGAAATGATGGAAAAAAGGCTTGAGAGATTCGTGGCTACTGATTTGACGATTTGTAATCGTCTTGGATATTTTAGAGACTCTCACACTCCATTATGCTTTTACTCGCTATGTAAAACTGGTAGAATAAAGGGGTTGGATAAACTTACAAATGATTGAATAAGTAAAGATGAGCTGAAGTGATGAAAGTGGTGAAATGGATGGAAGAAGATCAAAATAATAGAGAAGATATTCCGCAACATGCCGGATTTATCAAGATGAAAAAATTCAGGTTTGTCATGTTAATTTTTCTTGTCGTATTTTTAACAGCGGGTGTAACCATATTAGCTCTCTCATTTGGCGATGAAAAAGCAGTAAATGTTGGTATGCAGGAAAGATCCGAGTTTAATAAATTATACGACACGTACGATAAATTAAAGAAAAGCTACTTCCAGGATGTAAAGGAAGACAAACTGATTGATGGTGCAATTGATGGAATGGTGAAAGCGCTGGATGATCCATATTCCGATTATATGACGAAAGAAGAAAGTAAGGTTTTTGAAGAAAGCATCACATCGTCATTTGAAGGAATTGGTGCTGAGATTCAGGAGAAAAATGGTACCATCGTCGTTGTTTCCCCCATTAAAGGGTCTCCAGCGGAAAAAGCAGGAATCAAACCAAATGATAAAGTGACTGAAGTGGATGGGAAAAGTGTCACAGGCATGAGCGCCAACGAAGCGGTTCTGCTGATCAGAGGTGAAAAAGGCACGAAAGTGACTCTGACGATTGAACGCAAAGAAGGCGAAGAACCAGAAAAGGTTACAATTACACGTGACGAAATTCCGATTAATACTGTTTATCCTGAAATGTTGGATAACGGAGTAGCCAAAATTCAAATTACGAGTTTTTCCAGCCACACAGATAAAGATTTGAACGAAGCCTTAAAAGAAATGGAAGACAAGGGAATGAAATCCTTGGTTCTTGATTTGCGTAAAAATCCAGGAGGATTGCTGGATCAGGCAATCAACATTTCCAATCTGTTTGTTCCAAAAGGAGGAAAGTTATTTCAGGTAGCCTATAGGAACGGAAAAGTGGAAGAATACGTTGCAAAAGATGGTAAAAAAATTACCGTTCCGACAGTTGTACTGGTCGACGAGGGCAGTGCCAGCGCCTCTGAAATTCTCGCTGCTGCTGTGAGCGAATCTGCGGGTATTCCACTTGTCGGAGAAAAAACTTTCGGTAAAGGCACTGTACAAACAACCGACGAATTCCAAGATGGTTCCAATATCAAATATACTATGGCTAAATGGCTGACTCCTGAAGGCAATTGGATTAATGAAAAAGGAATCCAGCCGGATAAAAGGGTAGCCATGCCTAAATATGCTTCACTGTCTTACATCGATCCGGATCATAAATTAAAGGTTGATTCAGCATCATCTGAAGTGAAAACAGCCGAGCAAATATTAAAAGAACTAGGGTATGACCCGGGCAAGGTGGACTCCTACTATGACGAAGACACTAAACAAGCAGTGATGGAGTTCCAACAAGATGAAAAGCTTAAAACAACCGGTGAATTGTCAGGCGATACAACGATCGCGCTTATGAATAAAATCCGCGAGCATCTGGTGGAAAACGATCCGCAAGTTAAAGAAGCAGTTAAAATGTTGTCCAAGAAGAAAGGTAAATAGAAAATCGCAGACATTTGTTTGTTGGCGTATAAACACTTTGCCCATGGCGTGAGACTGCTTATACGTTGCATCTCTAATTGGATATGGACTGGCCTGATTCTCGACATGGACTAGGTGGATTGACAGTAGTCTCGATTTTATTAACATTTCGTATTTTGAACCCAGAATATTAAACGATGGACAGTTCCTAGCAGCTTTGCGACAAATAAAACGACCTCATCAAAAAAGAACTCCTTGGATTTTCTCACAGGGAGTTCTTTCTCTATTGATGCAGAATTTATACAAGTGACTTGTTTTTTGTTCAAATCACTCATTGTTCACCATATTTCGCGAAAGTTCTTTCATCCTCAATTAAACCACATGAACCGCATTGTATCCTTCTTTCAGGGCCATTATAATGCGCGTGAAAGGGACCTGCCTCCTCCATTGATTCATATTTTTCTACAATTTCACCCGTATCTGGATTCAATTTTACTGCAGAAACGATTTGTTCAACGATATTGAACCGTGTTCGGTTTGTTTTGCAGTTGGGACAGCGATATTTTGTGCTCATGATGACCTCCTTTTTATTAAGAATAACCAAGCATTACTGATTTTATTAAAAAAGTTAATCTTGCTTACATTACGCTTACAATTGAAATAACATCGTAATATATGTTACAAACTGTGCCTGTTTCAACATTTGTCAACCGTGAATATATAGAAAGTTTTAACTGTCAATACAGGATTTTTCCAGCATTGGCAATGTAAGTTATTTCTCTTTCTCTTAAAATATCGCATAATATCAACCTTCAGCTCTATAAATAGATGTAAGGAAAAATATGCTTTGAAATTGGAATTTCCTCCCGCAAATATTACAAAAACCCTATGATACTATGAAAACAGAAAAAGACAGGGAGGAAAAAATGAAATGAAAAAATCAATTATTTCTACAGCAGCAGCGTTGGGAATTTTAGCCGCACCTATAGCGGGACAAGCTAGCGCAGCGCAGCCAGATCAAGCTCAACCAAATGTAAAGGTGTATTATTATCAAGCTGGAGATTTTCAAAACTTTAATGATTTTTGCAAGCAATTTGCTTCCAAAAATCCTAATTGGAAAAATAATCAAAGCAATAAAGATAAACAGCAAGCTGAAAAGCCAGCACCAGAACAAGTTGAAAAACCAGCAGAAAAACCGGCTCCTACTAACCCACAGGAGTCTCAAAAAGAGGAACAAAAGCCAGCAGAGCAGCAAAATAGCCAGTTAAGCGAATATGAGCAAAAAGTAGTTGAATTGACTAATGCGGAAAGAGCTAAAAATGGACTTGCTCCACTTAAAGTCGATGCAGAATTAAGCAAAGTGGCTCGTGAAAAATCCAGAGACATGTCTGCAAACAACTATTTTGATCATAATAGCCCAACATACGGATCACCATTTGATATGATGAAAAAATTCGGTATCAGCTACAGCGCTGCAGGTGAGAACATTGCACAAGGACAGCGCACACCTGAGGAAGTTGTTAATGCATGGATGAACAGCTCTGGCCACCGTGAAAACATCATGAGCAAAGATTTCACTCATATCGGTGTGGGATATGTAGCGGAAGGAAATTACTGGACACAACAATTCATCGGAAAATAATAAATGTGGAACTGTCTTAAAAGTTCCTAAAATAAAGCAGGTGGAGAAAAAGGACTGACTATTTTCTCCACCTGCTTTTTTGCTTTTTTTTGAAAAGAGGTGGATGCCGAAGAATATATAATGTCTGTATATCTTTGGTTCTTTGGTTGGCTTTAACTTCATTCAGCTTCTGCTGAATGAAGTTAAAGCCACTGCGCGTTTGATCTTTCGCTCCCACACAAATAGACAAGCAACATCTCCCCGCTCCTTTCATATGATAATTGGCATGTGAAAAGGGGGAGAAGAATAAATGCACATTTATTCGAAGGGATGGTATATTGCGCAATTGAAAGAAAGAGGCATCCGTTTTCACCCAGAAAAGAAAAAGAAGCTGGAATTATTTAAAATATATGTTGTGAGAAATCTGTACAATGAATTGATAGAAGCAGAGGAAAAAAAGGAGGAGAAATAAGGAGGGAATGTCCAGAAAGGCAAGTGCCTGTTCTTTGTTGAACCGTGAAAGATCCCAACCTAAGAGCTTCCTTTAAAAATGGTGACTTCCGGTGAGATAACTCAACCACAAAATCAACCGAAGGAATAGTTTTCCTTCGGTTGTTCATTATTTTAAGAGCTTTTTAGATATCCCTTTTCAATTGTTTTTTATTCGATTAAGCCTCCAGTGACTGTGTCTCTTCTTCAACTGTGGAGTTGCGAATTATCGCCATCGTGTATAAATCTTTTGGCACCTCATAGAGGTCATACACATATCCGCCGCTGTTCAATTGATTATAAAGTTCACGTCTTGTTTCAGTGGCTAAAATGGTATACGGGAGCTTTTCCGCTGCTTTTTTCGACCGAATGTTTTCTTTGCGGATTCGTAAAAAAACTGTTTCAATGTCATTCTCGAAAAATAATTCCTGAAAAAAGTTTTCCTTCGCTATATGATTATAACCTTTTCCGTGAAATGGCTTGCCAATCCATGTTCCCAAAAATCCGCTTTTTGAGTTGATATCAAAAAGACTAATGGTGCCAATTGGATTTTCCCACTCATCAAGAATGGTCCTTGAGATCAATTCGCCACGTTCTTCTGCTTCAATAGTTTGCTTTGTTAAAAAGACAAACTCATCGTACGAAGATGCTTTCTGACGTACGTAAGGGAAGACATCAGGGTGCGTCATCAAATCAAACAAAATCCGGCATTCATGCCCATTTACTTCACGTTTCTTGAGCATCATCTGAATCCCTCCTGCACAGGGCAGGTCGGCATTCGATCCTGCCCTCGAAATTTTTTAAACTTGCATAAAAAATTTCGGGGTGGGAATCGAACCCACTAAGACCAGTCAGAAACAGGACTGGTGGCGCACCATTTGCCTTCCCTCAATTATGAGATGTATTCTTTTTTTTGAATATCTACCCATATAATACAAAAATTTATTTTGTTTGCAAATACCTAAAATACATTTTTGAAAAATATTATTTTTTGTTTTTCGACATGAGCTTTGCTTCCTTATTGGAGCCTTGTGGATCAAGGTGTAAGGATAGTTGTGGGAACGTTTGATTGCTGAAAAAGAAGGGGTATAAATGCGTTCTTTTTTTAAAAAAGGGGAAGCAATTTCCGCTGTTGTTCCATGATCCGTACATCACAGGAAAATATGTGGAGTGCAATGATACCGATATTTGGAATGGAGTGAATTTGCACTGTCCAAAGTGTGGTCCACATGTTAAGAAATGTTCGTGAAAAAGTTGCAATGGATATGGTCGAGGAATCGTTTATAAATGAGAGGATATAAAAATGATTTTGTCTTAAATACGGACTTTTTCGATAAAAGACGTTTTAAAAAATCTATGATATGTCACAAGGGTTGAAGAAATTATCTGTTGATGGTGAATTACCTACATTTGAACCTCTCTTGGGTGATATTTTGGGAAGTCTTTTTATGATGAAACCTCAACACTTCCACAGGAATGTCGGTTCTTGATAAATCTAAATAAAACATATATGAAATCCCCATCTGAAAAACAGGTGGGGATTATTTGACGCTTACTGAGGTCAGAATTTAGTCACCCTACTCCTACCGATTAGATCTAGAACTAGTGCTAGTGAGATTATCTGACTCGTGAATTTACAAAACATGTTACCTTTTATATAAATCCACTACAGCGATTGCATAATGATCCTATTACTAAGAGTCTAGGGGTTCTCCCACCATATGACTAGGCATTTCTCCGATGGGCTCTTCGAAAAACCATGCTCCCAAGCTACTGACATGAGGGACATCTTGGAATGTGATAAGAATAGCGTCTTCTGTATCAGACGTATTGCAATGCTCATGTTTTGACCAAGAAGGAGCTAATACAAGGTCGCCTTTTTTCCACTCAATTATTTCTTCATCAATGATACTATATCCTTGGCCTTGAAAAACAAAAAAGAGTGCAACATTTGAATGACGATGTGCGTGTTCATGTACTCCAGGCTTAAAAACCTGGACTATAACATTAAGAGTAGGGGATACCCCGTATGCGTCACCTGTATCTTTATGCACTAGAGAAATGGTGCCGCGGCCTTTCTCTGGTGAAGCTACTGTCTTCTTAAGCTTAGGATATATATCTTCCCATTTCCATACGGCTGGGCGCATCCTTGACTTCATAGCTTTCTTGCGGAATTCTGATACAGACATTATTTCTGTTCTTTCTTTGCTCATTGCTCTTGTCCCTCCTTGGATAATGTAAAATTTTTCTTCAAGGTGCCTTTGTCTTCTCGAAATTCTCATCCACCTGTCTATTGATTATTAAAACGAGAGATCCAAATATTTAAGGTATTCAAATATCACTCCTTCCTGCCTTGCCGGTTCTCGCTTCTGTCTTTAAGAGGTTCATCCACACATTCCTTAGTCCCGATGTATACACGGAGTAAATATGACTTAATTACCTACGATGGACTGTCTGTAGGTACTGTACTAGGAGGCACTTTTTTGATAAAACTCAAATTTGTTCTTTATATATCAGTATAATTGTCTATTTTCATTAATCAATTCAATTATTTTTATGAAAACGATAGGATTAAGCTATAATCATTCAATCTTACTACAGGTCATGTTCTTTTGCGATGCCCCTCCCTTCCTAGAAAACTGTGAGAAATGAAAAAGAGCGGCTATGATAGCCCGCTTTTTTTAATCTGAAAATTATAGTGATGTTTGTACCTCAAAAATTGCACCTTTAAGGATATCCACAAATTCGTTAATTTCTTTTTCATTGATGCAAAGCGGAGGAGCATAAACAATTGTATCTTTATCCCAGTATACAACGTTACGCAAGATCAATCCGCGTTCTCTTGCTATAGCTACAACTTTTACAGAGACTTTTTCCTTGAAACGTTCGCCAGTTTCCTGATTTTTAACAAGTTCAATTGCACCAACTAATCCAAGGTGACGCACTTCACCGACGATATCAGTTTCTTTTTGAAGCTCTTTTAATTTGCTTGCTAGAAGGTCTCCCATTACCTTGGAATTCTCTACCATGTTTTCATTTTCCATAATTTCAATGTTTTTCAAACCAACGGCGCAAGCTGTTGGGTGACCGCTATAAGTCAGTCCATGCATCAATACGCCTTTGGAGTATTTAATTAAATCTTGATGTATGTGCTCACGTAACACAACTGCACCTAATTGAATATAACCGCTGGAAATACCTTTAGCCATTATCATTACATCTGGAACTATATCATAGTGTTCACAAGCGAACATTTTTCCTGTACGCCCAAAACCGCTGATTACTTCATCAGCAATGAACAAGATATCATATTCATCACAGATTTTACGGATTTCCTTTAAGTATCCTTCTTTGGGAAAATTTACTCCGCCCGCTCCTTGAATAGGCTCAGTTAGGAATGCCGCGATGGTATCTGCTCCTTCTTCTTCAATTACTTTTCTAAAAGCATCCGGATCATCCGGATCAATATGCACGAACCCAGGTGCTAGTGATGTAGTAAACTCATGGAATGATTTGATTCCGGTGGCACTTGTGGAACCAGATGCAACTCCATGATATGCTCTTTCACGAGCAATAATTTTTGTCTTTTCAGGCTTTCCTTTCACTTTCCAGTAGTGGCGGACAAACTTATATGCTGAATCGTTTGATTCAGAGCCGCCGGAAGTGAAGAATACGCTATTTAAATCACCAGGCGTTATTTCGGCAACTTTAGCAGCAAGACGAATAGCAGGTTCGTTACTCAAGCCAGTAAAACTTGAAACGTACGCACATTTTTCAAGTTGCTCTTTTGCTGCTTCAGCAATCTCCTTACGGCCATATCCAATGTTTACATTCCAAAGGGAAGCCATACCTTCAAGATATTTCTTTCCATTAACATCTGTAACATAAACACCCTCCGCTTTATCAAAAATAATACCAGGACCGTTTTCTTGCTGATCCTGTAAAGAAGATGTCGGATGAATAAAATATTTCTTGTCCAATTCAACTAATTCTTGCCTTAATATTTCGGTGCTCATATTTGAACTCCTCCTCTTCAAAGTTGTATAAAAATGTGGAAATATAGCGGTATTGCCACATTTAGTTTAATTTGAAGTGAAAAATTATACAATCTAATAATCTATATCATTTCAATAGGATATTCCTATCATTATGCAAAAGGATAATGGTAAAGATTCGTATGTAAAATCAATAGAAATGGAGTGGTAGGGAAGAAATTTTGACTCTTCGCTATTTTTTTCATGAATGAGCGAGCTAAGAAATAGTTAAAGATGATAGTGCTTTTCATTATAGTATTTACCTATCGAAACAATATGGTTTATTAGATTGATTAATCATTTTCTGCGATTTATACTAAATCGCGATGAGGGTATCATAGCCTGTTGTTGTAGGTTTCAGCCAACAGGGAAATGCCAAAGCCACTTATCAAAGGAGAATGATAGTATGAAAGATCTACTTAAACAAGATCCCGCTATAGCAACTACTGTCAATTTAGAACTTATACGGCAACGAAATAAGTTAGAACTAATTGCTTCTGAAAACTTTGTAAGTGAGGCGGTGTTAGAAGCGATGGGGACAGTCTTAACCAATAAATATGCGGAAGGCTACCCAGGGAATAGATATTATGGCGGTTGCGATTACGTGGATATCGTAGAAGAGTTGGCCAGACAAAGGGTTAAGGAGCTGTTCTGTGCAGAGCATGCCAATGTGCAACCCCATTCAGGGGCCCAGGCGAACATGGCGGTATATTTTGCTGCAGTAGAGTTCGGTGATACGATTCTCGGCATGGATCTATCACATGGAGGGCATTTGACGCATGGAAGCCCTGTCAACGCTTCTGGAAAAATGTATAACTTTATCCCATATGGGGTGAATGATAAAACCTTTCGCATCGATTTTGATGAGGTACGGAAATTAGCTCACAAACATAAGCCACGAATGGTTGTCGTAGGGGCTAGCGCTTATCCGCGGATGATTGACTTCGAGCCATTTGCTCAGATTGCAGAAGAAGTAGGCGCATTGTTCCTCGTGGATATGGCTCACATCGCAGGAATCGTTGCAGCAGGTTTGCACCCAAGCCCAGTTTCCTATGCCGACTTTGTAACGACAACAACTCATAAAACACTGCGCGGACCGAGAGGAGGAGTTATTTTATGTCGCAAATCATGGGCCCGGGCCATTGACAAAGCGGTCTTTCCAACAACTCAAGGTGGTCCACTCATGCATATGATTGCAGCGAAAGCTGTTACTTTTGGAGAAAACGCCAAGCCCGAGTTTAAAACATACATGGAGCGCGTCGTTCAAAACGCCAAAATATTAGCAGAAGCATTAATGGCAGAAGATCTAACAGTTATCTCTGGGGGAACTGATAACCATCTAATTCTTCTTGATCTACGCAACATAGGGGTGACTGGGAAAGAGGCTCAGCAATTACTTGATGACATTGGAATTACCGTTAATAAAAACATAATTCCTTTTGATACAACAAGTCCGTTGGTAACAAGCGGGATTCGTATCGGAACACCTGCAGTGACAACAAGAGGTATGGGCCCAGAGGAAATGAAGTTAATTGCAGGCATCATAGCACAGACTTTAAAAAATCCTAGACGTTCGGAAATACAGGAAAAAATGAGAGATAAGGTAAAGGGGATATCCTCGCGGTTCCCTTTATATGAACGTGAAGTAAGCAGAATATAGGAAGAGTGTTGCCCGTACCAGTCATTTAACGGTGAGTAAGATAAAGGCTTATCGCAAAATTAACGGTGAATGGAGGGAATAATGATGGAGTCTTCAGAAATTCGCGAGCTTTTTCCAATACTAAACCAGAAAATTTATGGCCATCCTCTGGTTTATTTGGATAGTGCTGCTTAGCCCAAAAACCAATTCATGTGATTGAAGCGGTGAAGCATTAATTATAATTGATAGCCCTTAGCCACGATCATTACACCAAATATGCCGGAAGCAGCAGTGCTATTTAGAAACGAATCAGCAACTACAGCTGTTTAGGACTTAAAACTAGCGAGTGGAGCTACAAAAACTCGGCCTAAAAGGAGGCCGTCTGGAAGGACCTGCTGTTGATGTGTTAGATGATGGTGAGAAGTTCCATATTGGCGTATTGATACAATCCATACAAATGGAGCAGGGTGCAGCCGCTCTGCCGCAATCACAGCCCAGTTAGCAAAAGGTAAATCCGTCTAAGAGGCTGTGGAGGAATCAAAAATCTATTACAGCTGCGTTTCGCCACTCCATTGCATTTAACTTCATTCGGCAGAAGTCTCCCACTTCTGTAAGTGGTGAGATGAATGCATATTTGGTATTTCATTCAGTAAGGGTTCAAACCCCGGCTGAATAAAGTTAAAGTCTCCGGCGGAGCCACAGATTTTCAGAGGAAGCTTATCGAGCGGAGCTCGATAAAATCTGGGCGCAAATACGCCAAGGCGCATTTGATGAGCAACGTCGTCCCCTCTACCATGCCGCCTATCAGAAATAGGGCGAAACAGAAGTCAAGGTAAGAAATTATATAGTCTAAAATCAAGCAAATTGGACAGAGAGAGCTTAGAAGAAGTTAAGGAGGATTGCTAATGAGTCAAGTCAAAATCCTTTCAATCAATGTGAGTAAACCGATACAGGTACAGTTTCATAATCAAGAAGTTTCCACGGGTATATTTAAGACACCTGTACATAAATCTTTATTTTTATCATGTTTGAACTTTGAGGGGGATGGTCAGGCTGATCTTGTTCATCACGGAGGCAAGGAGAAGGCTGTATGCGTTTATCCTTTTGAACATTATCCCTATTGGGAAAATGAATTGAAAAAAAAGCTGGATTACGGTGCTTTTGGAGAAAATTTAACAACCCAAGGATTGTTAGAAACAGACGTTTGCATCGGTGATATATTTGAGCTTGACAATGCAATTGTTCAGGTTAGTCAACCAAGGCAGCCTTGTTACAAATTATCGGTTAAGTACGGTATGCCTGAATTGCCGCTAAAGGTACAGAAATCAGGCTATACGGGCTTTTACTGCCGTGTTCTGAAAGAAGGGATTGTATCCAAGTCAGCTGTTTTTACAAAAATTCACAGTCATACTAATGCTATTACGGTTTCTTTTGCAAACCAGATTATGCATCATGAGAAAGGGAATATCGAAGGGATAAAAAAGATACTCGAAGTAGAAGAACTGTCTCAAAATTGGAGGAAAACATTTTTAAAACGTTTAAAGGGAGACGAGGTTGATTCTCGGGAAAGATTAACTGGTAATAAATGAGAGGTCTATTCATTAATAATATTTTCATTCATAACTAGTTCTCGGGGTCAAACCTATTGCTTTGTCTTTAGCTAAACTTTAAGCACCACCAATGAGGCTGGGACATAACTAAAAAGATCAACCTAAAAGACGAATGATTTATAGAAATTAATAGCTTTAAACAAGAAAATCCGAACTGATTCAATTTCTCCTAGAAGAAATTTGAATCAAAGTTCGGATTTTCCTTTACCTAAAATGCTTCTGTCCCAGCCTCATTGACTTTATGCGCGTGGACTTCTGATAAAATGCAGTAAAATACGATACGAATGTAAAATCATTGCCTATCCCTATGATAATGATAAGAAATAAAGGATTGTTCGTGATAGTTGGTTTCACATACGATATAAATATGTAGTAAAGCTACATAAAATATTCAGGGAGTGGATGAAAAAATGACAAAAGCAGTTTTTTATCATGCTGGGTGCCCAATTTGCGTAGATGCTGAACAAGTTGTGCTTGGATATCTTGATAACTCAAAAATCAGTACCGAAATCGTCCATCTTGGTACAGAACGAAACCGTATTGAAGAAGCAGAGAGAGTTGGGATTAAATCCGTTCCTGCATTGGTTATTGAAGGTGACATCTACCATATCAATTATGGTGCAAGCTTGGAAGATGTAAAAAAAGGGTAATGGCTAGAAAAAGGAGGTGTCGGCAGGGGCACCTCTTTTTGGAGTGAGTTGATTAATCAATAGAGGAGTCAAATTAAACTCTTGGGGAGCGTGACTTTTTTTGATTGGCCAAACTCAATATTTTCGTGATACATGGGTAGAGATTGACATGGACACCCTTTATCAAAATGTACAGGCTATTTGTAATGGACTACCGCTGGGAACGAAATTGTTTGTTGTGGTAAAAGCAAATGCCTATGGACACGGAGATTTTCAAGTAGCAAAAGAAGCCCTGAGAGCGGGCGCTCATGGCCTTGTTGTCGCTTTGCTTGATGAAGCATTGGCCCTTAGGCTGAAAGGGATTCAAGCGCCAATTCTTGTTCTAGGCCTTATCAGGCCAGTGGATGCGGGTGTTGCCGCCAGGCATCATATTTCAGTCTCGGTATTCCAAATAGAGTGGCTCAAAGAAGCCAGCCGGGTGATGGATAGCAGGGATCCGCCGCTCAAAGTCCATATTAAGTGCGATACCGGGATGGGGCGCATTGGACTTAAGCATAAAAATGAACTAAAGGAAGTCGAACGATTCATTCATTATGCGTATTCATTTGAATTAGAGGGGATATTCACCCACTTTTCGACAGCCGACCTAACGTCAGAAAAATATTATCAGCGGCAGTTGGAACTTTTTAAACAATATGTCTCAGTGTTGGAAAAAAAACCGAAATATGTACATGCCGCCAATAGTGCAGGTACCCTTTGCCACAAGAATTCCTTGTTTAATGCGGTCAGGGTAGGGATTGCGATCTACGGTCTTGTCACATCACAGCAAAAAGCTCCGCTTGCGAAAGGGAAACAAGTATTCTCGCTTCACACCAAAATCGTTCATGTGAAAAAAGTTATTCCGAGCGAATATATTGGATATGGGGCAGACTACCAAGCACAGAGTGAGGATTGGGTTGCCACGCTTCCAGTTGGATATGCTGATGGCTGGCTGCGTAAGCTAGAAAGCCAAAGTGTTATTGTAAATGGGCAGCGTGCAAACATTGTTGGAAGGATTTGTATGGATCAGATGATGGTCAAGCTTCCTAATTATTTGCCGATTGGCACTACGGTTACCTTGATTGGCGGCAAAGAATCTGAAGACTTTGTTACAGTAGAAGAAATTGCGGAAAAACTGGGAACGATCAATTACGAGGTAACATGTACGATCAATTTTCGCGTTCCCCGTGTATATAAAAGAGGCTCTCGGCATCTTGAGGTTGAGAATTACTGGATCTCATTTTCCATGTAATGCGGTACAGAGTGATGTGGGCAAGATGTTGTGATTGATGATTCGCACTTAAGAAATGAAAATTGTTCCACCCACAGTATGACATTATTACGATGAAGCTTTGATGAACTTTGGGCTTTGGATCAGCGTTGGCATTTCTGCCATGCAAAAAAATCCTATTGTACGGGATTCCTTCTTGGGCTGTTTCATTTTAACCAGAATGTTAACGGGGCCGTCACGCCCCATTACTGTGAGCTTATACAAAAATATCTTTCTCGCATAGCAACCTTCAAGACTATCTCGAACCTAATCTCTCTTTCGGAGGCTGAAGGTAGTGCACTAGCAGGTCTAATCATAGGAGATACCAATTCAAATCATATTAATTATTGAATTGAACAATCCTTTACTTCAATTTACACTAAATCGGAATACTATGACTTGTTTTGAGAGTAGTCGACTTCACGCTCACCTGCGTATATCATTGTTCATCGTGTTAAGCATGATTACGAAGCGGAAGAAATCTTAGTAAAAGTCTGTTCTTAAGGAAAGACAAAGAATTTTTTCTTTTAAGACGTCGCTTGGTTCCAATCTACCCTAAAAAGGTTGAGTTACTCAGTCTATTTTTTCATCCTTGACCGTACTAATTAAATGTTCCATAAACACACGGCTGGCGGCACATAAATATTTGTTTTTCCTATAAACGACACCAATTTGGGTAGTAAGTATCGGATCTTGGATCGGGATTGTTCGTATTTGCTCATTTTCATGATAATCGAGGTACGGTTTTGGAAGAATGGTAACGCCAACTCCCATGCTGACCAGATTAATAATTGATTCCATCGTTGTCATTTCCATGACCGGCTGTGGTGTAAATTCGAATGAGCGACATTGCTCATTAATAAGCTGCCGTAAAAAGTACGTGTCAGGCAATAAAACAGAAGGGGTATTTTTAATAATGTCAAGTGTTACAAACGGTTCACTGGCAAGGGGATGATCAGCAGGTGCCGCTAGAGCAAGCTCTTCTTTATAGAGCGGGATTGTTTCCAAATCCTCATGTTCCATCGGTAAAAATACGATACCCAAGTCAAGTTCATTTTGGAGAAGTCCTTCGTAAATATCTCCAGTTCGTAGACCAAGAATTGACAGTTCTACATTCGGATAGTTTCGGTTAAAGCTGATAGCAGTCGGCGAAAGCAAGTAATTTACTACTGTGAGAAGTGCACCAATTTTCAATGTACCTCTCTTTAACCCTTGTAGTTCGCTGATAGCAGCTCGCGCCTGCGAAAGTTCATGAAATACATTGTAGCCATGGTGGAGCAACGTTTTACCTGCTTCAGTCATTAGAGTCTTTTTGCCGACACGATCAAACAGGGGGGTTCCGATTTCGTGCTCCAGTAAACGGATTTGTTGGCTTAGGGAGGGTTGGGCGATACCAAGCTTCTCTGCTGCGCGGGTAAAATGGAGTTCCTGACATAGGGTCATAAAGTATTCCAATTGCTTTAATTCCATCTAACTTCCTCCTCGTCCATTTTTGAAAAAATGATAGGTATTTTCTATCATTATATAATGAATCATAAAAAATATCCAATGCATGTTTGATTTAATAAGGTGATTGAAAGGAGAAGGGAATTTAAAATGACCATTTATAGTTGCCATATCTTTGTTGCTGAACATTTCAAGTGTTTTCAATTTATAAGGGGGAATAAGAATGAAACAAGTCTATAACTTCAATGCGGGACCAGCAGCGTTACCTTTAGAAGTCATGCATCAGGTGCAGGACGAACTCCTTGATTTGCAGGGAACTGGTTTATCGATCTTAGAAATATCACACAGAAGCAAGGAATATGAGAATATCAATGAGGAAGCGCAGCAATTGTTGAAAGAACTCCTTAACATTCCTTCTAATTACGAGGTGTTATTTTTGCAGGGAGGTGCGAGTACGCAATTTGCCATGGTGCCCATGAATTTTTTAACTGAAGGACGTATGGCGAGTTATCTGCACAGTGGCACATGGTCTGGAAAAGCGATAGCGGAAGCAAGAAAGGTAGGGGAGACTACGATTGCAGGAAGCTCAGAGTCTGATCATTTTAAAAAGGTTCCTGACCTTTATAAAATTAAACTCAATCCAGAAACAGCATACATTCACCTTACTTCTAATGAAACGATTGCGGGAACCCAATACCAAAATTTTTTAGATACGGGTGAAGTACCGCTTATTGCAGACATGTCCAGTGATATTTTGTCTCGATCTATTGATGTTTCAAACTTTGCACTTATTTATGCCGGCGCTCAGAAAAACTTGGGACCTTCTGGCGTTACGGTTGTGATTGTAAAGCGTGAGCTACTGGAAAGCATTCCTGCAAATATTCCCGATATTATGAATTATCGGATTCACGCAAGCAAACGCTCCCTATTTCATACTCCTCCTGTGTTTGCAGTTTATATTGTAAATCTAATGCTGAAATGGATCCGAAATAACGGCGGGGTAAAAGCTATCGAACAGCGCAATCACCGCAAAGCTAATTTAATTTATAGCACAATCGATCAGAGCGGTGGCTTTTACAACGGATTAGCTCATCCAGAAAGCCGATCGTTGATGAATGTCACATTTAGTATCTTTAATGAGGGTATAGAAAAACACTTTTTACAAGAAGCGGAGCACAATGGTTTTATTGGGGTGAAGGGGCACAGGGATGCAGGCCATCTGAGAGTTTCTATTTATAATGCGGTTACATACGAACAATGCCAAGCATTAACGAATTTTATGTTGGATTTTCAAAAACGTTTTGGATAAGAGAGGAATTCAGCAGTTGTATTGTTAATTCAGATCAGGCAATTAATAGATGGTTTTGCTTGAAGAGATGGATACTGTTTAAACAAGTGAAGAACTTAATATTGTATTGGACATGATAATCTCAATTTGTCTAAACACATTTGGGGTTCCAAATGGAGTGCTAATGTAAAACTATTGCATGATTAGACCAGCATAATATTCTTATAACCCAGGATAGATTAGAAATGTGTGACTAAAGCCAAAATTGATTTTTTCATAGCCAAACAGCATGAAAGAACTGTCGCAAAATTGAAGTTAAATCACCTTAACAATATATTTCACATTATCTAGAAAAACAAGTAATCTATGAACTGAAATTCCAGCCTTTTTATTGCTGGAATTTTGGTTTTATCGGACATTTTTCTTGATGTGGAATGATAGGTAAAACCAATTATTATAAGTAAAATATTCAAATTGAAGTTATAAATGGTAGCAGGTAATATCAAGTTAAAGGTAGTTGACTTTATTTTTGGGAGTATAGCCAAATGGAAAGGCAAAGGTCTGCAAAACCTTCAATTCTGGTTCGAATCCAGATACTCCCTCTTACTAAAATTTCTTTTTAAAGAAACGGGGAAGAAAAATGAATGATTTGTGGATTGTTGACAATCTGAAGCGAATAAGAGAAAGAATGAACTCGGCTTGTCGATCCGTCGGTAGAAAAACTGAGGAAGTGAAGCTACTACTAGCTACGAAAACCGTCCCTGTGGAAAGAATTAAGCAAGCTCTAGATGCCGATGAAACATTGATCGGTGAGAATAAAGTTCAGGAATTGCAGCAAAAATATTCACTACTTCAAAATGATCGGACAGAATGGCATTTCATCGGTCATTTGCAAACGAATAAGGTGAAAAATGTATTAAAGTATGTAACTTGTATTCAGTCGGTTGATCGCTTGAAATTGAGGAGAGCATTACATAAAGAGCTCACAAAAGAGAACAGGCAAATAGACATTCTCGTCCAAGTCAACACTTCATATGAAGAAAGCAAGTTTGGCATTGCTCCTGAAGAAACTTTGAATTTGGTAGAACAGCTTTCTGAACTGAATACATTAAATATTAAGGGTCTGATGACGATAGGGAAACTGACTACTGATAGTAAGGAAACTAGAAAATGTTTTCGTCTGCTAAAGTCAATTCAGCAACAGATTATCCAACAAAATTATCATGGGGTTGAAATGGATATTCTGTCAATGGGCATGTCCGGCGATTTGGAAGTAGCTATAGAGGAAGGAGCAACTATGATTCGTGTAGGGACTGCAATTTTTGGAGAAAGAATCTATCCCAACAGTTATTACTGGAATGAAAGGTTAACCATTTTTCAGAATAATCTAATCAGTAGTTATTGAATCATTAGAAACAAGACAGTTACTATTAGTCAATTAGCTAGAATTGGTAATTTCCTCGAGCCGTAAGGATATGAAAAGGTATAAAAATGTGGATGTTGAAGATGTAATCCGAGTATTTAGAAATAGCGGGATTATACGCCTGATTGATTTTGAATAATTCAGATGTTTTGCTAGTGCTCGGCTCGGGGATAAAATGATTGGTGTGGACCGATCTCTAACAGATTGGAATTATTGTTGTTATCTGTTCAATCTAGCTGTTGATAGAGAACTTCAAAATACGGAGTAGAATGTGAACTAATTATTAAGTTTCGAAAAGAAATTGGGGAAGAAGTCGTACTAATTCTATTAGCCGCACTAAATGTAGATTTGAAAAAAAAAAAGCTAAAGTTTTTTTAATTAGAGTAAAGGGGAGCGATTGTTCAATAAGAGCGGTCGCTCCCCTTATTTGAGAAAGGGAACTTTAATTTAGCAAGGAATTATAAGCGGAGGTTTCAATTGAGTATAGAAAAAGAGCATTTTGATCAATCATTATTGATAACAATAATCGTGAAATACAATTAAAAATTAAATAACTTAAATACTCTTCCATGGTTATATAAAATAAAATTAAACGACTTTATTGAAGGTCTTTTTTTTCAAGCGATGATCTTTTTGGTACAATTAATTACAGGTTTATTCTAAATTTTTTGATAGAAAAGATTTCAGCTGATGGGGTGGAGGAATGAAACAGCGAAAAAGAATGTGGATATATGCCATTGTCAGTATGTTGATCACTATATGCATATCGGGCTTTGGAAGGATGGCCTACGGGATTCTTATGCCGTATATGAGAGACAGTCTTAATCTTTCCTATCAGCAGGCAGGGATGTTGGGGACCTCCACAGCAATCGGTTACCTGGCCATGGTATTGCTTGTGGGGATCATGGCATCCAAATGGGGGTCAAAGCCGCTCGTGGTAATCAGTCTTTTGCTTCTTGCCGGAGGCTGTATGATTTTATTCAATGCAGGGAGCTATGCCGCTTCTCTTATTGGAATGATCATGCTTGGTATCGGAACCGCTTTCGGATATACTCCGCTTGTAAATATTGTCGTTGGATGGTTTCCGAACAACAGGGGGCTGATGATTGGCCTTTTGTTAAGCGGGATGGGACTTGGAACCCTCATCGCAAGCCTGATTGCACCAATTTTTAATCAGTGGTTTGATGATTATGGCTGGCGCTATCTTTGGCTTCTTTTTGGAGCTGGTTCCATCCTGATCACTTTAGTTGCTTTTAGGATTTTAAAAGATCCACCTGTACCTTCGCTCCCAAAAGGGGACCAAGATGTATCCTTATTCAAGGAAGTTTATTTCCATAAAGGTGTTTTGCTTGTCGCTTTTATTTATGGTTTGATTGGCTTTGCCTATTTGATACCTCAAAGCTTCTTTTTCAGCTATATTTTGGAAGCTGGCGTAAATGAAAAACATGCAGGGGACGTAATGGCTTTGGGAGGCGTCATGAGCATATTCAGCGGGCCGGTATGGGGTGCCATTTCCGATAGTATTGGAAGGAAGCTGTCTTTGTGCATCACTATTTTTCTAGGAGGTTCTTCCATTTTGATCCCCATATTCATTCCTGTCTTACTAGGTTTCGTTATAAGCCAGGCGCTTTGGGGATTTACGTTTGTTGGTATGCTTTCTCTTATCCAGGCACTTTCGACCGAGCAGGTCCACCAATCCTATGCTCCAATCGCTTTGGGGTATGTTACCATCTATTTTGCCGGGGGACAAATACTTGGACCGGGCATTGGAGGAATGCTGGCTGACAAGCTGGGCGGAATATCGGCTGCCTTATGGCTATGTGTCAGTCTATTGGCAATGGCCCTTTTACTGGCGCCAAGACTGAAACATGCCGCAGCTGCGGATGATTTTGAAGAGGTGGTGCCGGAAATACCATCAAGATAAAAGACGTTAATATTTTCTTATATTTGAAAAGGAAATCAAATGTAACAAGTTGATTTTGCTTTCTTTACTTTTTTCTTTGATCTGGCTGAAAAATGCGCTAAGAAAACTTTCCCATAATTCACCGACATGTTTTTTTTTGTCGGGGTCTGCTTTTAGGGAATGAATACTGATTGTTATAGCTTTACTTAAATGCTTAAGCGCTTTACTAAGTTCATGGGTTATTTCATTATTTTGGCCACTCAATTGGAATACCTCCCGAGTTTAATTGGCAGCGGGCATTCTTGCAGGAAGTCCGCTGCCATTAATTAGTTACTCCTTTTGTTCCTCATCAATCTGCTGTTTCATTCTTTCAAATTGGGCTTCAGCTACAAGGTCTTCGAATTCTTCACGGGCGTATGCAGTGAGTGTTTTAGTCTTTTCGCCCAGCTTCATTAAACCTTTGATTCCTAAAACAGCTGCAGGGCGCATAAGCTGTAGGGCATTGACTATACCGTTATAAAGAGGATTTGAGTTATCTTGGGCATTGTTGTTTTCTTGATTCATTTTATCTTTCCTCCTTCCTATAAAGGCTAAATGACTGGCTGGAGCGCGGGTTTCGGTTTTCCGTCATTAACATGATTTAAGTGACGCTCGATGGCCGGCTGAATCATTTTTGAAACAGACGGTACTGAACCGGCAACCAACAGAGGAGGCAGCCATTGCCCAAGCGTCAGTGGTGCTGTCTGAAATACGGACGCAAGGGGAGGGATATACATCACTAAGCCCAAAGCAAGCCAGGAGATGCCTAGTCCCATTATAAAGTACTGGTCTTTTTTCCAATCAGCCAACGGTCCGATGGTGCCTTCTTGTCTCCATGAAAATGTTTGTACAAGCTGTCCCGCAACCAATGTGGCAAAAGCCATCGTTTGCGCGATAGCTAAAGGCTTACCGGCTGACAGGCTATATGCAAAGATCCCAACAACACCTGCGGAAAGAAGTAATCCGCGCACTGCAATTTTTTGAAAAAGTGACCTGTCGGCAATATCCTGCTGTTTTGTCAGCAAATTTTTGTTGCCCGGGTTTGCAGCCAGAATCGTTGCCGGAATGGCATCCGTTAACAGGTTCATTAATAATATCTGGATGGGAACCAATGGTATCGGGAGCCCAATCAATACTGCTGTGGTCGTGACTAAAATTTCGGATAGATTCCCGGTTAAAAGACAACCTAATGCTTTTCGGATATTGCCGATGATTGTTCTTCCCTGCTTAATGCCATCCACAATAGAGGCGAAGTCATCCTCTTTCAGCACCATATCCGCAGTTTCTTTTGTTACATCCGTTCCTGCAATCCCCATGGAAACGCCGACATCCGCTTTTTTAATAGCAGGGCTGTCATTCACACCATCACCCGTCATCACGACAATATGGCCGAGCTTTTGGTAGGCGTTGACAATCCGTAATTTTTGCTCAGGGGATACTCTTGCAAAAACAGAGACATCTTTTATTTTTTCTACGAGCTGTTCTTCACTCAGTTGGTCCAGTTCCATTCCGGAAAGAACTTCAGCTGAATCAGTTACGATATTTAATTCCTTGCCAATGGCAAAGGCCGTTATAGGATGGTCACCTGTAATCATAACTGGCTTTACTCCAAGCCTGATCACATCTTGTACACTTTTCTTGACCTCCTGTTTAGGCGGGTCTATCATTCCCGTAAGGCCCACAAAAATTAACTCCTCTTCTTTAACTTGCTCACTTTCATGACCAGATTGGATTGGGCGGTATGCAAAAGCAAGAACCCTTAATGATTGCTCTGCATATTTTTTATTTTGGCTTATGACCCACTCCTTTATTTCTTTTGTTAGAGGGAAAACTTTTCCGTCCTTTTGGTATTGGTTGCATCTATTCATAATTGCCTCGATGGACCCTTTTGTAAATATATAGCAGTCTTTGCCCTGTTTCTCTTCATGGCAAGCTACGCTCATCGTTCCTCTTCCTGAATCAAACGGAATTTCATTATAACGGATCCAATGAACCATATTTGCCTTTGTTTTCCCCGCTTTGGCCCCCAGGCTTAAAAGGGCCCCTTCTGTTGGATCGCCCTGTATTACCCAGCCTTTTGGCGTCTTTTCCAATAGACTGTCATTACAAAGCAACCCTATTTTAAGAAGCTGCTCAAGGTCAGGGTGGTCAGATGCATTTATTTTTTGTTCATCACTGTTTTTGATAGCACCAATTGGCTCATAGCCGCTGCCAGACACTTCCCAATCTTCACCGATGGTGCTGACAGCTTTTACGGTCATTTCATTTTTTGTCAAAGTCCCCGTTTTGTCGGAGCAAATGATTGTTGTTCTTCCCAAAGTCTCCAAGGAAGACAGTTTGCGGATCAGGACATTTTTCTCCAGCATTCTATAAACACCAGCACTTAATGCAATTGTGATAACAATTGGCAGGCCCTGAGGAATGGCTGATGCAGCGAGTGTGACAGAA
Source organism: Bacillus norwichensis (assembly GCF_014836955.1). Lineage (GTDB taxonomy): Bacteria > Bacillota > Bacilli > Bacillales > Bacillaceae_C > Siminovitchia > Siminovitchia norwichensis. The sequence continues at coordinate 12,516 of NZ_JACSPV010000043.1, read as the reverse complement.
GTAGCAATAATGTCTAGTATAGGTATTCCGCGTAAAAGTCCGGCAATAAAAACGAAGATGCCCGCTACTACGGCCCCTTTGCAAAAAACTTTAGAAATGGATGTCACCTTTTGCTGCAAAGGAGTCAATTCCTTATCATCGTTGCTAAAAAGAGACATTAAATAGCCGATTTCTGTATGCATCCCTGTTCTGACTACAACTCCGACTGCTTTTCCTCGCGTCACATTCGTACCCAAAAACAACATATTTTTTTGCTCAGCAAGAGGGCAGTCATCTTCCAGCTCATCAGGGCTTTTTTCCACCGGAAGTGATTCTCCGGTCAATGCCGCTTCATTCACTTCCAAATTCCATGCCTCGATTATACGGATATCTGCCGGAATCCGATCACCCGGTTCAAAAGAAACGATATCCCCAGGAACTAATTCGGTTCCGGATAACTCTATTTGTTGACCATTCCGAACAACACGGCACATCGGAGGCTGAAATTGATTTAATGACTCGACAACTCGCTCGGCTTTTTGCTCCTGAACTGCACCAATGAGGGCATTCACAATGAGAACACATGCCATGGCAATCCCGTCAACAATCCCGCCGGTAAAAATGGACAAAAGTGATGCCCCAAGTAAAACAATTGTTGTAAACTCCTTAAATTGTTCCAGCAAAGTTTTCGAAAATGGAGTCCTGCTATTCGTATGCAGTTGATTGTTTCCAAACTGTTTTTTTAATGTTTCAATCTGCTCATTGAATAATCCGTCATCCTTATTCACTGAAAAAGCTGACAGAACCTCATTGACAGGCTGAAAGTGCCAAGCCAGGGTATGACTTTCCTCTGTATGACTGATAGCTGCAGCAACTTCCTGTTGGGCAATCAGTTCAGGATTTTTATCAGGGGCATATTTTTTACTGAAATACATTCCCCGTATCATGAAGATCAGATTGAATGTATCTGCAACGGCATGAATCAAGGGCGCTGAATAGGATAAGGGAAGAGCCAGTAGGCAACCGGCTGCATTCCACATTTTTGCAATTGACAGCTGCTGATCTAATATGTTGTTCATTTTTTTTGCAAACTTCATCAAAGAAGGAAGATCTTTAAAACCTTCAAAAGTTGTAGTCGGAATCGGGCAATTGTTACTTGAATAGTTATGGAAGCTTTCTTTTTTCACTGCTAAGACATCTTTTCCAGCAGTTCTTAAATCATTTATTCGCTTTGCAATCTCTTCTTTGTCCATATACAGCCATTTTAAATCAATCCCGTTTTTCTCCAGTTCTTTCGGGCATATATTCAAGCTGTTCTGAATTACACCGACTTTCCAGCGGCTATCCATGCTTTTTTTCAGGCGAGTAAACGCCTCTGTATAAGAGAGACCGTTTCTTATAAAGTATCCTAGACATTCACCATCTTGAAAGATGTATTGTAAATCGTGACTGTCTCTTTCCCATTTTCTAGCTTCAAACATATATTCATGTTTTGCCAATCCGTTTTCTTTCAAATATTCCATATTTCCCATACAAACATGGTTATTGCTTATTATTCCCTGAATTCCATTGTTTCCTTCTTTTACGTTAAATGCTGTCCGGATGGTTCCGTTCCTTTTGCCGGAAGAATCGATGATTGCGCTCTTCCACGAATGGTGACTTTTTTTCAAAAGTGATGAAGCCAGACACCACAATTTGCTTTCATCATAGGTTTTTGTAACGCACTGAACTTTATCTTGATTCTGCTCCTTAAAAATTTGTGCAGTGTCCTCAAATAATATTGTTTCAGTTTGTACCAATTGGGACAATGACCCATTTTCCGGAATCGCAAACCCGTTTTGCTCTGCAATATATTCGGCGTTGCTCCATGTATATTCATTTGAGAAAGTTACTGGCCTTGGATTTACCGCAAATAATACAGCCAGGAATCGAAGAGGGTCTCTTGTCAGTAATAATGTAGTCCCTGCAAGTAGCATACCGATTTTACTTGTTTTTTCACTATAATTTCTTACTTCGCGAGAGTAGTTCGCATGTTCATTCGAGTTACCGAAAGAAAATACAGGCCGGCCCAGTTTCCAATTAAGGTATTGCAATAGGCCTAATCCTGCCAGCATGACTAAGTTTTCCCGCATAATAGAAATGGCAAAAATACTGGACCCTAGTATAAAGTCACTTTTCTTCTTGTCCTTTACCACCTTTTTAAACCCGTTTCGTAAAAAAGAATATCCAATTAATACAGAAAATCCGGCTGCAGCATAAAAGGATACTGGTGATACGGCCAAAGCTGATTTTCCGGCAATGATCTGTTTGATTCCCAACACACAAAAAGATCCCGCCGAAACAAGCAAAGGAATAGGGACACGGTGTCTTTCGCCAGAGGCCTTGTTAAAAATAATTCCAGATGTTTCCGGATACGATTTATTGATAGTCAGTTTACCAGCAGGTTCGCTCCTGTCTGTTCGCTTTAAATATTCCATTTCATATTTTTCAACAATCTCGATAACTTGATGGGCAGGCATATCAGGTCTAAAGAGGATCAGGGCACGTCCCGAATTGATATTTGGAATGACATTGATAAGACCCTTAGCCATTTTTATCTTTTCTTGTATAAATAGAGCCAGGCTTTCATTACCTTTAAGGCCGGCCACATCGAGGCGAATTCGGCCTGGCAAAATTCTTATAAACCTCTCTTTTAGGTGGTTTTGATACATATATGAACGCCCCTTCTATTATCTATATTTATATGGCTGCTCTAAAAGCCAGGTTAAAAAATATTATGGGGCAGTGCTCTTTTTTTATTCCAGTGAAGGAATGGGAATAACTTTGGAAAGATAGGGGACATTATTTCCTAAAAAGGAGAAAATTTATATGAATAGGCGCACTTTGATTGGGCTGTTTCTTGTTTATGCTTTAACCCTAATCTTTCAATCACCAAATGCAAGAAAAACTTTAAGGCAATGGCTTGTAAAAGGCATGGCATCCATGATCGGGCTCATTGAATCGGCGAAAGCAGAAATGACGGAAAAGAAATCTGCAAACAAAAGCAAAAAGGGACAGCGAAAGATCACTGATTCCTTTAAATATTTAATGGAAGCAGCGGAGGAACAAAATAGAACGATTGATAAAAATGTCAGGAATGTATTGAGCAATGAATACATAAAGACAAGTCTTCAAAGAACAGAGGGAGTTTATAAATAACATAATTTTTTCCATTGGTATTTCAACCTTATGCGGGAACTCTAAAGGGGAAAAAGGAGGGACAGTAAATGCTTCAAGGAGGTTCATTATGGACCGGTTTAATTGCCGGGGCAGTCAACCAGATTCAAGATCATAAAAAACTAAGAAATGGTCATTTGGATAAAAATCAATACACTGCCGGTACTACGAAAAACATGACAGGTACCTTAGGAATCATGGCAGGAGTCGAGTATGGTGCCATGCTAGGGACAGCTATTTTTCCAGGTGTTGGAACAGCAGTGGGTTCCGTGGCAGGAGCCATTGTGGGAGGGCAGTTGGGCCATTCCGTCGGACATCAATTAGGGAATATGGTAAGCAGCCAGATGGTTGTAAATAGGAAAGCTTGACAAAATGAAGGTGACTGTCATTCGGTGACAGTCACCTTCAATATAAAAATTAAAATAACATTTTCCTATCTCATTTTCAAAATTTCTACTGACTTCCGTTGGGAATAAATGATCTCCCGTTCTCTTAAAAAAGCACAATCCGTCGATCATGTTAATGATCCATTGGTACGTAGCATGAGCTTTTTCTTCAGCGGCTATATCCTCATACAAATCAGCGATTGGATCGTCTTTTGTCTTAATAGATATAAATTAAGCACGCCAAATAATATCTACATAGCCATCAGTAAGTATGAGTGAATCAATCAACTGTACAGTTGTAGATTTCGTTTTCTCCTGTTAAGGCTTGTTATGTCAGGGAGTAATAATTCGCCACTTTATTCTTTCCCGTATTCTGTAGATGCTTTTAAATCCTCATCCTCAATTAATCCAATTGAATAAGCTTTAATTTGTCTTTGCATTTGATAGTCAGTCGTTTGGGGCGTTTTCAATTTCTTGAATTTCATTTGATTCATTGTTTTTTGCAATTCTCAATTCGAGTTCCTTTGTAGATGTTTTCGTCATTAATTCGACTTCTTTTATGATTTGTTCTTTTAATTCATCCCACTGTGAGAAAAATGATATTTACCACCATAATTAATGACATAAGAACCACATTTATACCTGTTTTTATCTCCACACAAGCGAACAATGGGGAAAAAGAAAAACAGAAAAAATATGGGCAGTGTGGGAAAAAGCTAATGCGGAGTATTTGAATGAAGATGGTGAAATGAAAGACACTCCGAAAAAGAAAAACTAATAGGTATGTTTTTTTACATTCACAATCTCATTTTACACATTTTTTACATATTAAATTATTGATATATAAGGGTTTGGCCAGGTATAAAGTACGTCCTCCTGGGACGCCATTACATAACAGTTTAAAACTTGATATAACAGGATTTTCTACTGATCTATGAACTATTCGAATATACCAAGCTGACAAGTCCTAATGTCATATTAAACCTTACTGAAGTTGAATTGAGCGGTTTATTGGAACAGGTGGTGGGTGAATACATTCCGATTTTCGAAAAAGTAGGGTTACGTATTCAGAAATCAATTACTGATGAAGATCTACTGGTTATCATGGATGTAGAAGAAATGGTACGTGTATATGATAACCTTTTGATGAACGCCAAAAAATATAGTATAAAACCCTCCTTCATAAAGATCAATCTTGATTCAGATGGCATTAAAGCGTTTTTGTCGATTTCCAATCGGGTAGAGGATCTTCCGGTTGAAGACGTTAATAAATTATTTGAACGTTTTTATCGGGGGGATAGAGCAAGAAGAGAGGATGGAGGGGCAGGTCTTGGACTTGCCATATCAAAAAGAATTGTTGAGATTCATGGCGGAACCTTAACCATAGATTATAAAGGAGAGTGGCTGACCTTTACAATCGGACATAATTTGAAAGAGTAACAGCTTACAGGCCTTATTAGTAAGCTGGTATTAAATTTTTTCGGCACTTCATAATCCATAAAAATTTTGAGGCTTTTTTTAACCTTTTTTGCTTAAGATGAATCTTTTAACAACAGAAGGTAGGGAAGAATGGAAGGAGGGGGAAAATAATTGTAGTTATAAGGCTATACTTATATATTTTCTAAAATGTTGATTTACAATAAAGTTATTTAAAAACGCTATTTTGCCTGAACCCCATTATGTTATTCCACAAAACGGGCGAGATTGTGGAATAACGTGTTTTAAGAAAAATCGATCAAAACAGAGGGGGTGTGAAATTTCTCACTTAACTAAATGGCAGAATAGCTCTATCAGGAAATATGGGATATTATGTTAGATGCATCTAAATAAGACATTCAAATGTTTATTTAAGGGGTGGTAGAATGTTTCCTGTACTTGAAACGAAACGGTTAGTATTAAGGGAATTAGTTGAAAAGGACGCTCAAGTTATATTAAAGTGTTTCTCGAATGATGATGTATTACGTTATTACGGTCAGAAACCTCTAACAAGTATAGAACAGGTAAAACAAATCATTAAAAATTTCGCAGGACAATTCAAAGAAAAAAATGGAATAAAATGGGGCATTGAACTAAAAGAAACCAGTACTATTATAGGGACTATTGGTTTGCAAGAGTGGTCTTTTGAACATAAAAGAGCGAACATAAGCTATGCGTTATTTCCAGAAAATTGGGGCAATGGATATGCTAGTGAAGCTGTTGATAAAGTGATTTCTTATGGGTTTCAAGAACTTGGATTAGAACGTATAGGTGCAGTTGTTTTTGTTGAAAATAAAGCTTCGAGCCATTTATTAATAAAATTAGGATTTACCAAGGAAGGTACGCTAAAAAAGTATATGTACCAAAATGATATACCATTTGATACGGATGTTTACTCTCTGTTAAAGTAAAAAAACAGGTTTAATGAATTTTTAAAAACCAATAATTTAAAATGACTTTAGTTATTGAACTTTCAGAGGCTTTAATGGAATAAGTGTAGATTTGAAAAAGAGCAATAAAGGTATTAGATAAGAAAGCTAAGCTTTTTTAATTAGATTAAAGGGGAGCGATTGTTCAATAAGAGCGGTCGCTTCCCTTATTTGATTAAGGGCGCTTTAATTTAGCAAGGATCATAAAAATGATCAAACTTTTTATAAGAGGATGTTTCAATTGAGTATAGAAAAAGCGTATTTTGATCAATCTTTGTTGGCGTGATTGTGGGACAACCCTGTCAGAATTTAACAACTTTATTATCATTACACAGTTCGATGGAAGGGTTGATATGGAATTAGCATTGTCTTAGCAATAAGAAAATTTAACTATATTGATTGACCTTCCCCTTACGGGAAACATTATATTTAAAGTAATTTATAACAGGAGGTGATTGTTATGCTTTCAATTGGTGAGTTCTCAAAGATCTCACATCTCACTCTGAAGACGCTTCGCTACTATGATGAAATTGGTCTATTAAAGCCCGCTTTCATAGACGCTAAAAATTGCTATCGCTACTATAATATCTCCCAATTAGAAACAGCTTTATTGATTACGCGATTAAAAACCTATTTATTTTCGCTTGAAGAAATCAAGGTTATTTTAGCTAATTGGGAGAATATCGAATTTCTTAACTCTAAAATGAAAGCCAAACAAGAAAATCTAGCACAACAGATAACATTTTATTCTTCACTATTAAAAAAATTAAAGCTTGATATTCAACAGTTAGATGAAGAGGAAAATATTATGGGTTACTTAGATCAGATTGAGATTAAACTTGTGAATCACTTAACCTATAATATAGTATCTCAACGAAAACAAATTAATACCGCAGATTTCCAAACACACTTTAATGAGTTGTTTAGTAAAATTTTGTTTGAAAATTTATTACCTATTGCAAAACCACTTGCTATTTTCCATAGTTCAGAATATGTACCCGAAAATTATGATGTAGAAATTGCAATTCCCCTTGCAGAGGCCACAAATAAAACAAAAGTGTTTAATCCTGGCCTTTGTGCAATGGCTACGCTTATTGGTTCTTACGATGAGTTACCTTCTATTCATACAAAACTACATGTTTGGATTAAAGAAAATAACTATAAACTGAATGGCATTCCGTTTGAAGTTTATCAAACGAATCCCTATAGCACACCAGAAGAGAATAATATCATAGAAGTATATTTTCCCATAAAATGAATAAATGAAGGAGCGTATCAGAATGTATGGTATAAACCAGCCAACGATAAAAGAAAAAATCTTGATTTTAGTTGCTGAGATTATCTATTTAATCATTGCATATTATTTGCTTTTCATTACTTATGACAAATCAGGCATTTCACTAGGGCTTTTTATTGCTTTAATTATTACAGCTTTACGATTAACAGCTATGATGTTTATATGGTTGCCTAGAGGTATTGCATGGCAAGAAGCTATCATGAACAGTATAGCTTTTGGGATTTATTATTTAGGTTTCCCCATTTTAATGATTATGAGTAATCAGGATTCAAATTTAATAATACTTACTATAGGCTGGATATTGTTTATTGGAGGCAGTATGTTAAACACAGTTTCAGAGTTACTTAGAAAACCTTTTAAAGACAATCCTGTAAATCAAGGTAAGCTATATACAGGCGGTTTATTTAAATATGCGATTCATATTAATTATCTTGGGGATTGCCTTTGGGTGCTAGGCTTAGCGCTAATCTCTAACAATATTTATGGTTTGCTTATCCCTCTAGGTCTATTCTTAGTATTTATTTTCGGCTATATTCCAAAATCTGATGATTATTTACAGAACAAGTACGGAGAACAATTTACAGTATATAAACAGAAAACAAAAAAACTAATTCCGTTTATCTGGTAAATCAGTAACAAGCTTTGAGCTTTTCTCAAGTTGTCCTTTACAGAGGGGAAAGTTTATTTTAGATAATTCCAAGGTTTTCTTATTCGCGATTCTGGAGGATCACAATTAGAAAATCATCAAATTTTTTTCAAAATGTATTTATCGCAAAACATGGTTTTATAAGGTACTTTTGGTTAGGCTTAATTATTAACGTTACAGAAGAGAAGAGGAGAAGGTTTTGGAAAGAATGGCAAGATTGGATCGAGTAGGAAATAGCTAATGCAGAGTATTTAAATGAAGATGGTGAGATGGAAGACACCCCGACCAAGAAAAACTAATCGGAGTGTCTTTTTTTACAATTTTCATACATATTTTATACTTATTCAGTAAAGAAGATTATCATATCAACCTTCAAAGGGATATCTAGACTTTCGGGTGTGGGAATCGAGCCCATTAAGACCAGTCAGAAACAGGACTGGTGGTGCCATTTGCCTTCCCCCAATTATAGTTTCAAATTTTCGGAGATTGTTTGATTGGTATTCTTTTTATCATGTCTTAATAAAAAATAAAGAGGTTAAAAAAATTCTATTTTATAAATCCAGGACTTAAAGTAATGATGTAAAATACTAATGAAGAAATCAAAAAATGTAAGGGGGGATTAGTTATGATTGGCTATCTGAATCTTTTTAGTCTTTTACTTGGGGTAATGGCCTGGGTACTCCCTGTTGTTACCCTCACGAGATTTACAAAGCAGAACCATAAAAATTGGGCATCTCTTTCCATTATAAGTCTTAGTGCTTGCGCCATTTCACTATTTTTTCAGATTTTCTATAACTATCATTTAGTTAAGCTAGGGGATTGGTCTGCTTTAATGGACATAACAGGGGCGGTGGCGTTTTTTGCAGCAGTTCTTCTCATTGTTACAGTCATATTAAATGTAATAACCTTGATTTTATATCGTGGCAGAGCATCAAATTAACATATTAATATTTAGGCGCTGAGTTAAGTTGATTAAAGGCTGTCAATACATAAAAAATAGAGTGCATCATTTACATATATCTGGGCAGCAGACATTACTTTCATAAAGGTTAGAAGGAATTAACTTGGTGAAGTATCTTCACGTTTATGTTTAGTGACCTTAAACTGGGTGGGATAATGGTTTTAAAAGGGTGAAGGGTTCCTTCAGTTGGTTTTCTATATGGAGATGAAAAGTCATTTGAAGCACTTGCTTCAAATCCACTTTATTTAAGAGTATTCTAAAACATTCTCCTTACTGTAAAGCTGGATCAGCTTTCAAGGTATGACTAAATATCTCATAATTGAGATTCTTAAATTCGCTATATGTTCATTTCTTTAATAATGATGAAACCAAGTGTTTAAGTTTGTTTCATCGTCCGTACTTTATGCTATAAAGCATTTGTGTGAAATGAATAAGGTTTATAGCTTTTTCACCCAGTAGTCGATATTTATTAGAGAAATATTAGGAATGTAAGAGTCGGTTCATAATAGCACGCTTTTTGAATTTACCTTTCCGACTTCTTATCTTTGAGAGGAACACTTATTTGTGTTCCTCTCTTCTTTTCACAAGATAAATTCTCACAATTTTAAAGAAATGTTAATTAATCCCAAAGGAAAATCGTGTATAAAATGATGAGATTGGTTTATGTTGAACGCAATAATTAGGAATATTTTTGAAAAAGCAAAAGGATGAAATGGTAAACAGATTGCAACTTCTAGGAAGGGGAATCAAGAAAAGTCTGGGCTCCTGATTGATGTTTCTAAGATTCTTGTTTAGAAATTGTTGAAATTCCGGGTATAGAATATATCTAAAAAATAAATCTCTTTCTTAGGGAATATATATGCAGATAAAACATGATTCTTTGGGATTGCATTTTTATTGTATTCTAGGAGGGGCAGAATGCATATTCTAGTATTAGAGGGGCGTTTAGAAGAAAAAGAGTATCTGTGTAATATTTTAAAAAATACAGAGATGTTTAGTAATATTGTGTTTTTTTATGATTCTACAGAGGCTTTAGGATATCTCAAAAAGAATAGGGTTGACGCGATATTTATTGATATTGATATTGAAAAAACTAATCGAATTTATTTTGCAGAGTTTATCAAGTCCTATGATAATTCTGTACAAGTTATTTTCTTATCAAACAATGGTAACCTTGCTGTCAAAGCATTTGATATAAATGCGTTAGATTATATAATAAAACCCATTACCTTAGTGAGATTAAGGAAATCTCTTAACCGTATACTAGCGGCTAATTATAATGATAAAAAGATTCATATTCAATGTTTAGGAAAGCTGCAAATAAACAGGTCGAGTAAGACTCATACAAGTATTAAATGGAGAACAACTAAATCTAAGGAACTATTTTGTTTCTTATTACATAATAACAATCGGTCAATGAGTAAAGAGATGTTAATTGAAAAGCTTTGGCCATATCTATCAGAAAAAGATTCAACCGCATTACTTTATACGACAATATATCATGTGCGTAAAGCCTTATCTTCCATAGGACCGGCGATTAAACTGCTTCGAGAGCTTGGAGGGTATTATTTGCATTTGAGTGAAGCCGATATCGATGTATGGCGCTGGGAGCGTATATTGAATCAATTCCCTACTATTAATATGGACAACCAGGAAATCGTACTTGAAATGGTGAAGAAATATAGACCCTATTTAGAAGATGAAGACTACGTCTGGGCACAATCGGAAAGAGTCCGGCTTCATAATATGTGGTTAAATAATACATATAAACTAATCGAATTCTTCGCCTCTAATAAATGGCACGAACAAGCTATACAACTTTGCTATGATATTCAGGCGATTGATTCAACTGAGCAAAAAAGTCATCAATTTTTGTTGAATATCTATAATGAAATTGGAGATGTAGATAAAGCCATTAAGCAATACGCTAGACTCAAAAAAATTGAAAAGCAATTAATTAAATAGTTTCAATCGCTTAAAAGCATGTAATGACCGTTGAGGTTTCATTACATGCTTTTTCTATTTTATATATTCCAGAATATTAAAACGAAATTTTAAGTTGTTGTAATACAGCTATTTCAGCGAATTAGTTTGTATGTAAAAAGATAATATTATCTTATTTTAAATAGTTTTGTCTTTTGGTGTTTAGAAATGGTTTAACATCATTGGGCATAATTTCAATTGTGGCTGGGAACGCGCTTATCTCTTTGATTCGCTGCTATTTTCATTCGTCAGTGAAAGTCTTTTACGAACGCGAACGGATGAGGGGAGTGACTTATGTCAACTTTTTATAACTAGATTGAATCAATAGTTTGAAATGAAAATTAGTTTTTTACTTTTTCTGGAAAAGTCTAGTAATTAGATAAGCACTTTTAATGCTGAGATTATGCAGCGAATAAAAGAAGCGAGACTTATTTAAAAAAATTATTGAAAGGAAGTAAGCTAGATGAGGAAATCAAAATTAGATTACAAAAAGCGAATGAATAAAAAACAGATGAGCAATTATAAGAAAAAATCTTCTATAGCTGCAGTAGTTTTACTAGCAGCAACACAGACAATTATTCCAGTGAATGCCATGGCTTCACAACCTGAAAAGTCCAATCCTCTCATTCAACCTTTTTCTTCAAGTATTTATGATGAGGAAGTAGATTATAAATATATTAAATATGGACGTCTTGAAGCGAGAAATCATGATGTAAATAAAGCGGAAATAAATCTTACTTACTATACACACTATGTATTAAATATGTCTTCAGCGTTAAAAAATGCGAACTTCAATTTAACTATTGATGAAGATTTAAAGGATCACATTTTAGATGTACGTATTAAAAAAGGGAAGGATTGGATTTCGGCAAAACGTCTGGCAGGAGGAACATATTCCTTTAGTAACAGCGATGTTTTACAAACAGGCCTTATTGGAGTAAACCAACAATTCGATATTAAGATTATTCTTAAAGACGAAATCAAAACCTTAAAAAATGATTTCTATACTGTTGATATTGCTCTCTTTGACAAAAATAATAAAGTTGTGGTTGATACAACGGATAGTACTTATTTTGAAACAAAAGATTCTAAAATTATAAAGGAAGATACTAATTTAGTCACTGGATCTGGGTTTACAGTTACTAATAACAATCCAAAGGGTACAGAAATTACATTGGATTATATGATGCATTATAAGTTAAATGCATTGAAACATAAAAATGGTCAATTCAAGTTTAAGATTGATGAAAAATTACTTCCATTTATAAGTGAAGTATTAATAGAAACAAGAGATGATAAATTCAAAAGTGTTTCCTATGATCAGAATGGGAATTTTAGTTATGCTACTAGCGCGTTAGTTTCTGAAGCACTTATTGGAATACCTCAAGGTTTTTCAATTAAAATCAAGTTAAAGGAAACTGTTGAAAATTTACCTAGTGGAGTATATTTATTTGATGCTTATCAAACAACTGGGGATGGAAAAAACATTCTTGATGGGACGGATAATAGAACTTATTTTTTGCATGAAAATGTAAATGACGACGCTGACGCCGACGCTGATGCTGACGCCGATGCTGACGCCGATGCCGATGCTGACGCCGATGCCGATGCCGAAGCTGATGCTGCCGCCGATGCCGACGCAG
>NZ_JACSPV010000042.1 GCF_014836955.1 Bacillus norwichensis | reverse complement strand
GAAAAACATAAGAATAGACGGCTGTTTGGCATGCGCACCGAAAAGGTGCGCTTATTTTATTTATATTTCGGGCTTACGGAAGAGGACTCAATCTCATTCTTCCAGAAAGATTCTTTCTACAATTAATTCATTTTGTTTACCTAATTCGTAACAGGTCATCGTTAAGGCTAATTGTTCTGTAAGATTTTTTTAGCTGTTGGTATTTGTCCATCTAAGAGCCAGTGCTTCACTGATTCTAAGGCTTCTTTGTTTTAAAAAATACATACAGCAGATATCTATTGAATCCTTGATACGGGTATGTCTCCATAAAGTTAACCAGCTGGTTCAAAGCGTTTAAAGAATACTGTTCTTATTGCCACATAGTGAAAAATACTTTTCAGAACGGATAAGTATTACATATGAAGACAATTGTTCTCTTGATCGTCTCCATTTCAAAATACAGATTCAACCATTTTTGTATATATGATCGCTTACCCTCATGCTTTTTCAAAAATAAGGTAAACTCTGCAATCTGACTATCGCTTCATATCTAAAAGAGGGGGCTATTAGCTAGTTTTCCTTATGCAGATTCACTATTTAAGAAGAGCATTTCAATCAGATATGAAAGTAGCGAAGCAAAAAAACTGGTGATTATGGGCATTAAAAATATATGTCTTGGGTGTTTTTCAAAAGAGCTGAATTCATTGAGTGAAGATTGTTAAACAGAGTGGAAATTAAGATTAGTTTAATTGAACATTGTGGAGAAAAAAAGGGGGGCGGTTACTCCCCGAGGAGATCCGCCTTGGTGACAGTGCCATCCGAAGTTAGTCGGTATGTGCCCAGCACAACAGGATTAGCCTGAATCAGACCTGCACGCATTAAGTCTTTAAGAGGCTGATTTACGTTGGATGGATCGTTACCATCTTTTGAAAGCTGGTCGGCTATCTGTATTGGTGTCTGCCAATCAGTGGTTAACGCAAGTAACACAGACCGTTGATCTGGGGTCAAGTTCATACTTGTTACCTCCTTAATTTCTAAAAACCAATTATATATTGCCATTTTACAAAAAAATGTCGCAGTTCGAAATAACAAGGTGGCAATCCCGTGTAATAAATGTGGCGAAGGAGGGAACAGAGTGTAAATTAGAGGCTCTGCTTGCCTCTAATTTCAACAGTCAATAGACTTCCCGTGGATGAATTTCTGTACAATTGAACGCCGCTTTTCATGATCTTTTTAAATTTTATTTAAAAAGTCAAATTTATTTAGGCTGTCTAAATAGTAGTGAAAATCTTCCACTTCCACAGTATTTTTACTCTTATTCTGTTCGTGAATAACTCCATAAGTAAGGGCGTTTAGATAACGACTAAGTCTTCTACAGTCTGCACGCATATCCCAGCAACTAACATACTTGTTATCTTTAGATTCGAGCACAAGGGTTATCCTACGTCCTTCTTGCCAGTCAATCCCCCACTGAACAAATTCTTCTTCACCTGGTGTTACATTAGACCAATCAAATGGGTACTTTTTGTTATCTTCAATCTCTTCTTGATGTTCTCTTTTTTCTTTTGGGGTAAAAAGAGAAGTTAGAGTTTGAGGATCTATGATATTAAGAGCTGCAAACACGTAATTGTGATCTACTTGATCGCTTCCCTCGAGATCTAGTACCTTTTCCTTTGGAATTTCGTCAGCCTTAAATTTTTCTATTATTATTTTTAGGACTTCCTCTTTATTGAAAAGCAATTGAGTCTTAAGCTTTTCATACTTATCAGATAGCCTAGAAAAATAACTTATATTTGAAGCGCTCATTTCACTCGACCATCATGAGAAGCATGCATATTTGATTTTTTCTGATGTGGATGCCAGAGATTATATCTACCTCTAATTTCTTTTTGGCTTGTCATTTTAATTCACCCTTTTAATTTAGTGGTATATATAAAACAGTCCGGCGCTGACCAGGCTTTACTATTGTTATTATTACAGAAATCCAGTTGCGATTTTCAAAATCCAAAGATTATTTACCGACAGTAAAAGTCTCTTCAAATTGTATGTTTTTTTCCTCCCAAATCAAATCTACAATATATTTTTGCGGGTGATTATTCATTGCATAAATTTCTCCCATTTCATAGGTTTTACCAGGACCTAATTCAGAAGTTTCCCGTGGAAAAATAACTTTTGCATCTTTTTTGAAGGGGTGAGTAACATTAATTTCAACAAGTGTCGTTGTTTTCCCTGTATTTTTTACTTTTATTTTATAGGCTTGATAAAGATCAGGCTCTTTTGATTTTTGTTGCTCTAATTCAACTGACCAACTAGCCTTTGATTCAATTATTTTTGTTTGCTCGACTTTATTACCGGCATTAATGTTCTTTAAGTGTAAACATCCAATAAACGAGAGAAGAATGATTATAAGTATAATCACATTTTTTTTTATACATGTGAATCCCTCCATATTTTTGAATATATCTATCATAGAGACTTATTATTACATAAAACTTTTTCATTGTGGTTCTTAATGAAAACAGATGTTTGATAGATGATGTGCTCGGCTTTTTGAAACGTGAAGTAGGGATCAGTCAGAAATTTGAATTACAGGCATAATGTCAGTACTTCATAAAAGTAATGCTGCTACAGATTCAGTAATAAAAACAAAAGAACCTCTATCCATTTTCAGAGGTTCTTTCTGCTTTACATATTGATTTTAGATGGCCAGTTACGATTTTCTCCATTAAATCGGGGGTAACCTGCCCTGGTTCAAGTGTGCCATGGATGGCCAAGCCGTCAATGAGTGCGTATAATCTTTCTGTTTCGAGTTCAGTATTCAAATCAGGAAGGGCGAGCCCTTGATCCACTAGAGAATTGATGATAAGTGCCATAACGGATCTTAATTCCCTGTACACTTGTTGGCTGAGGGAAAGAAGGGATTTGTCCGATAAGGATTTGGCCGTAAATGCAAACCACACCTCTCCTTCAAATCTTTTTTCTTCATCCATGGGCAGCAATTCTTTCAGTAAAAGCTTCATGCTCTCCCGTGGAGGACCGGAAAAAGAAATGCTTCTGATTCGTTCTTTCACCCTTTCTGAAACAAGATTCATGGAGAACGCAAACAACTCGGACTGTGAAGAGAAATAGTACCGCAGAGAGCCAACAGACATCCCGGCTTCTTCGGCAATCTTGCGTACGGTTGCCTGCTCCATGCCTTCTTCCCTGATGACCCTCCAGGCAGCTTCAGCAACTCTTTGTTTTTGTTTTTCGTGATCAACGATTTTTGGCATATTTTGATTATATCATGGTTGATTTTTTTAATACATACGTGTTAAATTATTTTTAATACGTTTGTATTAAAAAGGAAGTGTAAAATGATTGGCTGGTTAATCATTGGTTGTGAAATAGGATTTTGGATATTTGTCATTGCGGGCTTGTTTACCCGTTATATGTTGAAAAGAAAGAAGCTGGGCGGATATTTGTTGCTCTGTACTCCGATTGTTGACTTGATTTTGATCGCTGCTACCGTGGTGGATTTGAAAAATGGGGCTGTGGCAGATATATTCCATTCACTAGCAGCGATATATATTGGCGTAACAGTGGGATTCGGCAAGAGGATGATTCATTGGGCGGATGAACGATTCGCATACACTTTTGCTGGTGGGCCAAAACCAAAGAAAGCTCCGCGAGGAGGGAAAGAACACGCTCGAAATGAACGAAATGGCTGGTATCGCCACTTGCTCTCATGGGTGATAGGTTGCTCTTTATTGTTGGCAATGACTGCATTTGTTGGTGATTCATCAAGGACAAAGGCTTTGTTAGATTTCATCCCGCGCTGGGGATTCTTTCTGGCTATTGATTTTATTTGGAGCTTTAGCTATACTCTTTGGCCTAAAAAAGATAAATAGTTTGCTAGGCTTTTCTATGAATCTGGAAAAAGGCTGAATTATCTCGTATGAAAATAGCATCATCATCCCGTTGTTTCGGTTTGCAAAGGGGAGGTAAAGAAACTTAACAGCAAAATAGTTCAGTCGATATATAAGTGTTGATGGTCCCTGGCAGAAATTCCGATTGGGGGCCTTATACTAGAGGAAGTTTCTCGAATAGTTTAGGTTTTGAGCAATTACCAAGGAGCTTGTGGAAAAAGTTCGTCATGAAAGTATACTATGGCGTTCCTCATGGCTCTTTTTGTTTTGTTCAATGGTATTGTGGGAGGAATAGGAGCATGAGGAGCGACTGTGATTGCTTAATACCAATTCAAATAATTCCATCACTCATGATAATTTATGTAGCCTAAAAGATCAATGACTTAGCTGTTAAACCACATTGGGAACCTAAATAAGTAAGAAGTATATAGGGAAAATCTACAACAAGCCAGAAATTAGTAGAACATTTTTGTAAATCTGTTAGAGTATGTGGTATTTGTTTAAAGATGATATCAAGGAAATATTACACTAGAGGTGATAATAATGGATATAGATTTTGTAGTTTGGTCTTTTTTAATTATTTTTATGCTCCACAATTTTGAAGAAATTATCATGATTGAAAGGTGGTTTAATGAATCGTATCCCCGTATTCGTGAACGAATACCCTCGTTTGCTAAAAAAGAATTGGATAAGTTTGGAACTATGACCTCGGCTCAGTTTTCTGCGGCTGTATGTGTAATTTTTATCGTAGCATCCGCTCTAATTTTAATAACAATAATGACAAAACAGTATTACCTATTCATCGGTTTAAATATTTTTTTTGCCTTAAATATTTTTACTCATCCTGTTCAATCTATATTTCTAAGAAGTTACGTTCCAGGGGTATGGACAACCTTGTTAATTATTATTCCATATAATATTTTATTTTTTTACCAGCTACATCTTAAAGGAATCTTAAATGCAGGCACTCTTTTAAATGCCTTAATCGTAACGATATTACTGATACCAGTATTGTTGATAAGTCACAAAATTGCAGAAAAGTGGACCCTAAGGTAAATTGAGGATTTCCAAAAGGGAATCCGAATAACGTTTTTTGAAGTTAGAAGAAGTTGTGTTTCTATTTTTCTTTAATAATTTTGCGGCCGACAGCTCCCTTCCCTAACTAACAAAATGTATTAATATTGCCGATTTCTGAATCGTTTTGCCAAAGTAATGTGTCTAATAGGTAGAGAGGGTGAAGAAATGGAACGGGTGAAGGAAGTACAACCGGGTAATAGTCTGGCATTTGAATCTTTAATCCGAAAAGAGCAGGAGAAGCTATACCGTATAATTTTTGCATATGTACAAAATGAAGGTGATGCGATAGAAGTATATCAACAAGCAGTACTGCGGGCTTTTGAGAAGATTGATCAATTAAAAGAACCGGCATATTATTCGACTTGGATAATTCGTATTGCTATTAATCTGAGTATTACATATATGAAAAAAAGAAATAGAGAGCAAGCAGTTGAACCAGAAGTCTTTTCTTCATTAGGGACCGATGAAAAATTAATGGATGAGCGTATAGATTTATGGCAGGCATTACAGACATTGCCGAATCATTATAAAACGGCGCTGTTATTACGCTTTTATCATGACTATACTGTGCCTCAAATAGCAGAAATCGTTGAACTGCCCATTGGTACAACTAAAACGCATATTCGTCGGGGACTACAAGCATTACGAAAGCAGTTGAAGGGGGCTTATAATGATGAGTGGGCAAAATCCGTTGAAGAGAATGTTGAATGATATTCCGGTCCCAAAAGACAAGTTGGAGGAAGTACTGAGAGTTGAAGGATTAACAAAGATATTTAATAATTCATCACACCAAATACGAGCATTAAATCAAGTGAATTTCACATTGTATGAGGGTGAAAGGGTAGCAATAATGGGGACAAGTGGATCAGGAAAAAGTACATTACTTAACATGCTAAGTGCGATTGATGCTCCGACGAGTGGTAAAATGATATTGTTTGGTGAAGATGCAAATATTTATCAAGAGCCAGAAGCTACGATTTATCGACGTAATCATATCGGATTTATTTTTCAATCTTTTGAACTTCTAGAGGATTTGAACGTGATGGATAATGTGGCTATGCCGCTTATTTTAAAAGGGGTACTAAGTAAGGAAATTGAGGAATTAGTCCAAGAAGTGTTAGCTCAAGTTGATATGACAAAGTGGAGTACGCATTTACCATCAGAATTATCCGGAGGACAGAAGCAGCGTGTAGCTATCGCACGAGCTCTTATTGCTAAACCGCCAATATTGTTAGCAGACGAACCAACTGGTGCACTTGATTTTAATACCACGAATGATATTTTAAATTTGCTAGTACAATTAAATGAAGAACTTTGCCAAACAATGGTGATTGTTACGCATGATGCTAATGTGGCAACATATGCGGATCGTGTATTATTCTTTCATGACGGACAAATTGTTGATCACTATATAAACGAAAAAAATGAATATGATTTAGGACACATCCTAGAGAAATTTAAAAGCATAGCTCGAGGTGATGAATGATGTTTAATCTACGAACCATCGCCTTAAAACTTTTTCGGGCAGGAAAAATGCAGGTAATCACCAGCATCATTACAGTTGCAGTTGCTATCGCCCTTGTTGTGATGATATGTACATATGGATTTAGCGCAAAAGCAAAGTTAGATGCTGATATATATGAACTCTATGGTAATAGTGATATTGAGTTTGGTTTTGATATGGATGTAGAGAGCTATTTGGATACGGAATTACTTGGCAAAGTAGAAAGCCTTGCTGAAATAAAGTCTGTCGCACCTGTTCTATTGGAGCCTGAGGTTTATTTGGAAGGTGTCGATGTTCGTTTATTAGGGGTAAAGAATGATCAGTTGACTAAAAGTCGTTTTCATTTCTCACGAGATATTCACCAGAATGAGATCATTGTGAGTGATCGTCTATTACAAACATTAGAAAAGTCTACTGGTGACAAGCTGTCTATTGAGAATAGAAAATTTACAATTATAGATACACTTCCGGTTGAAGAGTTCAATATAGCATACATTTCTCATCCTGATATGAAAGCAATGTATCCTCATATGGGTGAAGGGAAGTTTGCATTAGTTCAAACCATTCCAGACATAGAAGAAAATGTGGGGACGACTATTGCTAAAATGGATGAGCGCTTACGTGTTGATTTATTAAATGAATCGGAATTTGTCCAGGAAAATATTGAAAGTCTCATCGTATTTATTATTGTCTTAACCCTGTTTGTCTTATTGATTACAGGGACATTATTACTATCAAATTTCCGAATTATTTTTACTAAGCTTCAAACACAATTTATGCGTCTTCGTGCAATAGGTGCCACTATGAAGCAAATTGCAATAATCGTATTCACTCAATTAACTGCAATTATAGTAATAGGTATAGTAATGGGAACATTCATTGGGGTTACTATGATGAAATTTGGCTTGAATGCAGTTATCCAATTATTAGACTTACCTCCTATTGAGACAACGATCCCTCTAACGACCGTGGGAGGTATCGCACTTTCAAGTTTTTTAGTATTACAATTATTCGTAGGATGGCAAGTATGGAAATGCTCAAAAATGTTACCAATGCAAATGAAACAACAAGAAAAGCGCACGGTTTGGACGAAAACAAAAAGTTTAATCAGCGGGGGAATAGCAATTGTTGCTATTTTACTATTACTGATAGGATATCAAGTGAATGGACCAATTCAGAGTTTAATTGGCACAGCGGTATTAACTGCATTATCGATTTATCTACTACCCTGTGTATTCCAATTACTGTTAAAACATTCGTTATCACTTTCAAGAAAAATTTGTGGTAAAAATATGTATTTAGCGTTACAGCAGCTAATGCCTCAGATACGAAAAAATAAGTCAGCCATTTTAACGATTATAAGTGTGATGGTTATTCTAGTATTTTGTACCGCAACGATGAAAAGTATAGCTAGTTCAGGTGAAAATTTTATTGAAGAGCAATTTCAAACAGAAGTGTATGGTACATATGATTTAGCGGATATTACTGGGGAACAAACACTAGAAATGTTAGCTGACATAAAGTCGTTAGAGGGAGTGCGAAATGTATATGCTAATAGTGAGATTTTAAGTTTAGAAATTGATTTATCTGATAAAACCACCTATGCGGATATCAGGGCAACAAACTTTTCGCAACTAGAGGAAACGACTCGCACTACAGGTGCGATTGTGAAAGCAAGCTTTGCCAAAAAACATCAAATCAAAAAAGGTGATCAACTACCGTTAATTGATAGTATTCATAATAAAAGACTTGAACCTATAGTTGTTCATGCAATTTCTAATAATGAAAACTTATTCCGTTATAATGATATAATAGTTGATTGGTCATCACCAATGGCGGAGTTTTTAGCTCTAGATGAAGTATTTGTCGATGCTGATGATACCGATATTCTCCAACCTATCATAAAGAAAAGGCCTGCATTGCATTTTACAACGAAAACGGCTGCGCTCAAGGAAGAAGAAAAGATGTTTCAACAACGTTTTGCATTGATTACAGGTACACTGGTGATTTTACTGTTGGCTTCAACATTTGGGGTATTACAAACATTAGGCAATAACATATTGCAACGGAAACGTGACTATCGAATTAAACGTTTATTAGGTTTAACAGAAAATGGAATGATGTTTGTTATTATGATACAGTCACTTACTTTTACTTTATATGGTGTAATTTTTGGGCTGGCCTTTGGTATTTTCTTTACCAAATTATTTTGGTTATCTCTTGATCCAACGACTCACACATTAGTTGATACGACGGCAATATTATTTGCAGCGTCCATCATACTTTTACTGACGTTGATTTCTTTTGCAGTACAGGGTTATATTCTGAGTCGGCGGCCTTTACTGCCTTTAACCGAGGATTAAATAACGATATCTATTATTCTTAGGTGGGTCGAAAATAACGTTAATGAGGAGATAGAGTGAAGATAGTGGCAAGCGAGTTTATGCAAGTAAAATGGTAAGTTATTTTATACATTATTAGCATTTCTGAGGTCGAAGAAAGTTACATTTCTCATTGCTAATTTATTATGAAGGCGTTCTTTTCCATTATTTTGAGGGAGAGTAGAAACGGAGGCAGCAAAAATGGACGACAGAATAAAGGAATTTATCCGTGGACTGAGAGAAAAATTCGGATTGGATTCATATGATTTGGTGAGGTATAATCTTGGGCGGACTGTAAATATTTTTAATGAAACTCTTTATACATTGAGTACAGAATGGGTTCCGCAGCATATTCCTATTCCGGAGGATGATTTAAATCCAGATGGGACAGCAGTGATTGAGCTGGATTTAAATAATGGGAAAGTGAAAAGTGTGATTTTCGTTGGAGGGAAGTCTTTCGCAAAAAGTGTTTTGTTTGATCATCTTGATACAAAGACTATTGTCCAATGGATTGAGAAGGAGACAGGTCTTACATATCAACAGCATTTCCAATTGCAGAAGGAAGGGGATAGGGAATTCTTGTTTCGAGAGTGCATAGATGGTGTTGATGTTTCACCTTCGGGAATGATTGAGGTTAGCTTTGATGCTGAGGGGAAACTTACTATGTTTACTGTACATGGTCAATTTCCAGCACAACAACAAATAAGAAAAGAAATTTACAATCTTTCGCTTGAAAAGATTGATGATGTGATAAAGGCGCAATTACAATTGATTGAATTTCCAGTTGACGCAAAGAAACAGCTTGTTCCGATATATGGTTTAGAGGAAGCATATATTACGAATGATCAAACCAAGATCATCCCATTTGAATTTATTGTAAACTCTTATGCTACAGTCGATAAAATAATGTCTTGGGATACCTCTCTCGATGAGCCATTTGTAAGAAAAGAAATTCAGCTCTTGGAGGAGATAACGATAGAGGAAGCATCTTCTAGAGAGCCAAGCCCTGAAGCATTTCCAATTACAAAAGAAGAACAAGAAAAATGTATCACGGCAGTCGACAATTTTTTAAGACAAGAATATCCTCAAGATGCAGATAAGTGGATTCTCAAAACCTTACATCGTCATAAACAATATGTCTACGCAACCTTAAAGATGGAGAAACAGGATAATCGTATATTTCAAAGGAAAATGACAGTGATAATTGATTCAAAACATTTTTACGCAGTAAATTATATTGATAATCTGCCGATGTTAGAAATGTTTAATCAATTTCAGAAAGCGGAAACTGCCACAATTGAGAAAGATGTGGCATACGATAAATTAAAGGACAGGTTTGAGTTGAAGCCTTATTATGTTTATGATACTTCACAAGAACAATATATCTTATGCGGAAAATTAGACTGTGTATATGGAGTGAATGCATTAACTGGAGAGGTTATTGCTTTAAACGAATTATAATGCGAAAAGAACTGAAAGGTTGTTTGTAAACAACTTTGTCCCTTGTCCCATCAGTGGCAAGGGACTTCTTTATATTGTATCAAATTGAAAATGATGTAAAGATTTAAAAGTCACAAGCGTTACTTAATAAGTGAAAATTGAAATGTGATGAAAGAAATCGTGTAGAGGCTAGGAGAGTAGATTACGCGATAACTAATTTAGATAATGACAGTCTTTAAGAATATAGACTTAATTGTTGTGTATTCGACATGAATAAATGATGGAAGTATTGGGGAATTTTGGATTGTCCTTTTAACAAGCCCAACGTGGAATTTTGTTCAAAGAAAGGAGAGATCTTGTTAGAAGTATATTGGTTGCTTTTGTTGAGTTGTGTGTTCTGTAAGTACTTTCACTTAATAAGAAATTAACATACGATATTTAAAAAAAGATTCGAAATGAACCATGTTGGACGTGAGTCTTAATTTGTTGAAGAAGGAAAATTTATGTGTTATAATTATCTCGAATTAAAGATAAATGAATTATATGTATTTGCGATTCAAGTGCTTTAATTCGCGCAAAGGGTAATTTTTTGCACCAGATAGTGCTTATCAAGGAGGTCCTGCTGAAAACCAAGTTACTGTGTAACATGTATGGAAGAAACACTGTCTAGTTTTTTTAGTTAGTAGACCAGCTAGCTCAAATGGTGTGGAAAAAGGAGATGTTAGTTCAATAGCAAGTAGAAGGATGTTTAAAAACGATAAATGATGTCTAAACAAGATAGGTAGTTTATTACTTTGTAAGAGTTAAATAAAACTAATATTGGAGGTACTAATGATGAAAGCAGCAGTATGGTATGGTGAAAAAGATATTCGTGTGGAGGAACGCGAGCTTAAACAAATGAAAGATAACGAGGTAACTGTACGTGTCGCTTGGACAGGAATTTGTGGATCAGATTTACATGAATATCAAGAAGGTCCAGTATTTATTCCTGTTGGAGAAGAGCACCCACTAACAGGGCAGCAAGCGCCGCTAACAATGGGGCATGAATTTGCGGGTATAGTAGAAAAAGTAGGTCAAGATGTAACATCTGTAAAAGTTGGTGATCGCGTTGCAATTAATCCAATGTACACTTATGGTAACAAACCAGAAGATGTCGATGCTTATGATGGTTTCCAATTTGTCGGACTAGGTTCAGATGGCGGATTTGCTTCTCATGTTAATTTAGGTGAAAAACACATTTATAAATTGCCTGACAGTATGACGTTACAAGATGGTGCATTAGTAGAGCCTACAGCAGTTGCTGTACAAGCAGTTAAAGAAGCTAACATGCAGTTTGGTGATACAGTAGCAGTATTTGGTGCTGGTCCTATTGGTCTTTTAACTACTATTGCTGCAAAAGCAGCCGGTGCAAGTAAAATCTTTGTATTCGACTTATCTGAGCAGCGTTTGGCGAAAGCAAAAGAGCTTGGTGCAACACATGTTTACAATTCAGGAGAAGTAAACCCTGTTGAAGCGGTAAAAGCAATTGTGCCTGATGGTGTAGATGTTGCATTTGAAGTTGCTGGTGTAGCTCCAACCTTCAAACAAGCGATTGATGTAACGCGTGCTCGTGGTACAATGGTCATAGTCTCTATTTTTGCACGCCCAATCGAATGGAATCCTATGCAATTAACAAATACTGGTGTTAAAGTGACGTCTACAATTGCTTATACACCATCAACATTCCAACAAACAATCGACTTAATGGGTACAGGCCAATTAAAACCACAAGGTATTATTACTTCTAAAATAGAGTTAGATAATATTGTCGAGGAAGGATTCGAGGCATTAACAAACGATAAATCTCAAGCAAAAATTCTAGTTGAATTAAGCGGAGAAATGTAAAACATTTTATGCTTTCTTTACTAAGATAAGGCTTTTTAAAAAACTTTAAAATAAGTCAGGCGAGGCATATTGAAATTGATATGTTTCCGCCTGATTTTTGTTTTTGTTGGTTCATTTCTTTTAAACAACTGGCGAATGAGCAATCGATTTTAGAAGAGGACTAGCGTAAATTAAAAGGATATAACGATGAAAAAAAATGGATCCCATTCGGGACCCATTTTTTTTCATTCTTGTAATCGTGAGCTTATTAACAGCATAATAAGCCCTAGCATTAAAAAATATATCGGCATCGCAAGGACTGTGCCATTATGAAAAATGCTCATACCATAGGTGATAATGCTCACGAGTAAATAATAAATTAGGCTGAATACCGCACCCGCTGAACCAATGACATCTTGAAAGTCAATGAGTGCCAAGCTTAGACAGTTTGGTAAAGCAGTACCCGTACCAAATAAGATAATAAACACACTGACTATCATGGTTGGCAATTGTAATGGTATCGGTAAAAAATGTACCGATGCGGAGAGCAATGTACCGCTGAGCATAATATTTAATCCTCGTATGATAATCTTCTCAGGAGCTATGTGGATAACGAGACGCTTAGACAGCATCGCACCTGTGATAGAAGCTAGTGCAACGATAATGCCCAGAAAACCATACACTGCACTTGTTAGTGGAAAGTATTGTGTAAAAATAAACGGTGCCTCGGCATAATAGCTGAATAATACACCGTTAATACCTCCAATTAATACGCCATAGCGCCATAGACGAGCATTTGTAATCATGCGCTTTATGATCGGCAGCAGCGGCTTCAATTCAATTGAAGAGGGTGCCGTTTCTGGTAAGCGTAAAAAAGCATAGCAAAATACAATAACGCTCATAAGGACCAACACCCAAAACACAATCCGAAAGCCAAAATAATAATCAGTAAATCCGCCGATTAATGGACCAATAGCAGGCGTGAAAGCAAGGGCTGCCGAAATTTGAGCGAACAATTTATGGCGCTCAATGCCAGAAAAACTTTCACGTAAAATGGTTTGTGTTATGACAGAACCAACACTTGCACCAAATGCTTGAATAAAGCGAGCGACTAATAAAACCACCAATTCATTTGCTGCTAAACAAAGCACGTTGCCAATAAAATATAACAATACGCCATAAAGCATAGCCTTGCGACGACCGATTTTATCGGATAGACGCCCAAAGAAAAATACCCCGAATGCAAAAGCGATAAAGTAAACACTCATTGTAAGCTGTACATCACTCATCGATGTTTCAAAGGCTTCCGCAATGGAAGGTAAGGATGGGCTGAAAATAGTTTCGCTAATTTGTGGAAATCCTACTAATACAATTAGTAATAATAAGCTTACTGTTTTGTTTCCGATGTTTTTCTTCAAAATAATCCTCCCTAGCTAAATATAGGTTTGAAAGAAAAACATCGCAGCTTGGGAAAAGGTGGCTTCATGAGTTTAATTTGTTCTAAATCACTCACGAATTCACTTCCTTCCAATAAAAATACGTAAGAAATTCTACCAGCTTTTAAGGAAATATTCAACACCTCCTATTTCAGTGAATAAGAGTGGTTGCTTCAGCTTTTCGCACACTCGGCATTTTATTCTGGGTGTATGAGCCTTTTTTACCGAAGAAGCAAAGATGCTTATTGTAAGGGTGGCGTCTCTGAAAGTTAAAGTCTGATCATCTCGTTTTTTATTTCACTCAAAAGGGAATATAATGAAATGAAGTATTGGTCGATGGACTTTGAATCATGCTACACTGAAAGCAGGTGAGAATATGATTTATATTGGAGTAACTGGATGGGGTGACCATCAAATATACCCGGCTGGAACAGCGACACTCGATAAATTACAGGAATATGGGGCGCATTTTCCAACAGTGGAAGTTGATTCGTCTTTTTATGCGGTTCAATCTGCTGACAATATGGAGAAATGGGTCAAGGATACGCCTGCTGACTTTCGCTTTGTCATCAAGGCTTATCAGGGAATGACGGGGCATCAGCGAGGAGACATTCCATTTGCATCTAAAGAGGAAATGTTTGAAGAGTTTAAAGAATCTCTTGCACCAGTTAAGGATAGCGGAAAGCTTGCGATGGTCCTTTTTCAGTTTCCACCATGGTTTGATTGCAAGAAAGAAAGTGTTGCTTATTTGCGATATTGCCGTGAAAAAATGATTGGATATCCAGTTGCCCTTGAGTTTCGAAACCAGTCCTGGTTTTCAGCCAGATTCCGTTCACAGACATTGGGATTTATGGAGACCGAAGGGTGGATTCACAGCATCTGTGATGAGCCGCAGGCGGGGGAAGGATCAGTTCCAACAGTGCTCCAGGCAACCGATAAGGAAAAAACTCTAGTCCGCATGCACGGAAGGAATACCGCTGCATGGATGAAACCCAATGGAAAAAACTGGCGGGAGGTCCGCTATTTATATCGTTATAATCAAGAGGAATTGCTAGGATGGAAGGAAAATATTCTAAAGCTTCAAAAGCAAACGAAGGATATCTATGTGTTATTCAATAATAATTCCGGTGGCGATGCTGCTGGTAACGCAAAAGAATTTATCCAATTGATGGACATAGAATATGAAGGGCTTGCTGGCAGACAGCTTAATTTGTTTTAATAAGCATTGCTCCATTTCTGAGTGATTGTTGCATGGCGAAAACAGCTTGCGCCTCTCTAATGACTGATAGGAAGTGTACTTGTGAGAGAAAAAATTCATATCTATCATACAAATGATGTCCACAGCCATTTTGAAAAGTGGCCGAGGATCAGGAAATTTTTGAAGGAAAGAAAAGCTTTGCATGAAGCAAATGGAGAAGACGTTTTTATTTTTGATTGCGGTGATTTTGTTGACAGACGGCATTCCTTTACGGAAGGGACCCTTGGAAAAGGGAATGTGGAGTTGTTAAATGACTCAGGATACACCGCAGTCACTATAGGTAATAATGAAGGACTTACATTACCGCATGATGCTTTAAATCAACTATACAGTTCTGCCAAATTTGACGTATTGGCTGCGAATTTATATCTGTCTGGCGGGACTAGGCCTTCATGGGCACTGCCTTACCAAATATATAGAACCTCAAAAGGAACCAAAATAGGTGTTACTGCAGCAACAGCCTATTATCGTCCTTTATACAAATTATTGGGCTGGGAGCTATCTGAACCACTTTCTGAGCTAGAAAGTCAAATTGCCGAATTACAGAAGCAAGTGGACGTCATTATTGTTTTATCCCACTTGGGTATGCATGATGATGAAGTGATTGCGGAAAATAATCCACGTGTTGATTTGATTTTGGGCGGACACACTCATCATGTTTTTATGAATGGAAAGAAAGTAAATCATACTACATTGGGTGCTGCCGGAAGATATGGGGAGTATATCGGTTACATAGAGGCTGAGGTGGATACGGGACCATTTTTATGGAAAAATTATACGGCTACCCTTTTCGAGACAGCCGTTTTGGATAATCCTCCGAATGCCGCAGAATACATTAAAGAGTTAGATGCAATTGGAAAAAATTTGCTGCAAACTGAAGTGGTCACTCTTCCTGAACCGCTGAATTATTCGTGGATGGAACAGTCCGAGCTGCCGGTTATATTGTGTGAAGCCTTATATAAGTGGTGCAAAGCGGATTGTGCACTTGTCAATTCTGGTCTCGTTCTTTCGGCGCTTGAGAAAGGGAAAGTGACAAAATATGATTTGCATCGCATGTTACCGCATCCGATCAATCCATGTGTCGTGGAACTTTCAGGAGCAGAGCTTGAGGAGGTGCTCCTGAAAGCTGAAGAGAGCGCCCTATCTGAGCTAGAGTTTCAAGGGCTTGGATTCAGGGGAGTGATGATGGGAAAATTTGTGTATCATGACATAGAATATAATAAGGTTGGTGGATCGATCAAAATTGCCGGCGAGCCATTGGATCGGGAGAGAATATATAACTTGGCAACCTTAGATATGTTCACTTTTGGTGTATTTCTACCGCCTATAAAAAATGCACGGAAGAAGATCTATTATTTACCGGAGTTTGTCCGAGATTTGATGGAATGGGAATTGAAGAATCGGTATGCTTGATCGGAATATAAAATCAGATAAAATATTTAGTTCGAGTTAAGTTCTTCTATGTCCAGTTGCAGCGATCTAGTTCTTCGAGGTCAAGCTGTGTATCTGTGGTACCTGAAGAACTGCCTCCTTTGCCGCGCTGTCCAAGACGCTTGCGCTTTTCTGACATCAACAAGCCGGTTAATTTTGAACGAGGTTAAAAAATCGTTCTGACCTTCCCCTAGGCAACTAATACGCCCGACTTTCATATAATGTGAATCGGGAGGGGTGGAATGGATGGTAAGTATTGAGCCAGTAATGGTTGAGGGACATATGTTTGTTGCTTCCACTGTTTGTTTACCAAAAACAACGTTATTGACTGTTTCAAATGACAGAGGATATATTATGTGCGGTGCACTTGATGTTGGGTTGTTAAACAGCAAGCTGAAGGATCGGGGAATTATTGCCGGAAGGGCAGTTGGTGTAAGGACGATTGAGCAATTGCTTGATGCACCACTGGAATCTGTAACGATCGCTGCTGAGGAGCTTGGCATTACTCCAGGAACAAAAGGGCGGGAAGCCTTGCTGAAAATGCTTTGACAGAATCTGAAATCTATTCCTAATAAGCACATCAGATATTTAATAAACGTGCGCTAATCCCTTCCTTGTACGCATATGTTTGTATAAGGGGGGATTATTTTTGGCTCGATTTCGTAAACGCAAATACCGGCGGGGGCCGCTGCCTTTCCGTTATGTTCTGTTGATATCTTTTGTTTTTTTTACTTTTTCCACAGCTGCTGGACTGTGGATTGTGAATAAAGGGATAAAACCGACCTTATTAAATTATGCAGAGTCCCAAACTCGAAAAATTGCGCCGATGGTAGTAAGTAAAGCAGTCAAAGACGTTATTCCTGAAGTAAAAGATTTAAGGGAGATTACGGAGATTGTTCCGGATGGAGTTGGTGGAAAGAGTGTTCAGTTCAAGACTGATATTATCAATGAAACTCAGGCGGATATATCTAAAGCAATCCAAATGAATTTGCGGCAAGCAGAAGCAGGAGATCTAGCTGCTTTTTATGAGGAGACAGGTGTACAATTTTCATATGATCAATCTGCCAAAGGGGAAGGAATCGTATATTCATTTCCTTTAGGTCAAGCAACACACAATGCTTTACTGGGGAATCTTGGGCCAAGGATACCGATCAGGTTCACTCCGGTTGGTAGTGTGAACACGAATGTGGAAACGAAGGTGGAGCAATATCCGATCAATAATATGTTTGTAACAGTGTCTGTTCGAGTCAGTGTGAACGTCCAAATTATTATCCCATTTGGCACAGAACAAGCGAAAGTGGAACAAGAAGTGCCTATTGCTATCGGATTATATCCCGGAGATGTCCCTCAATTTTACAATAATAGTGGGACAATGAACCCGTCTATCCAATTTCCAGGTACGCAGAGTACACCATAGTATTGTCAACTATTATTTTTAATGATATTATACTTGTATAATAAGGATGTAAACCTTTTCAAAGGAGAGAACGGAGTGGAGGCATCGGTCAAAAACGACAGATTTTGAAGGGGAATTAGAGTAGAAGCTTTGTTGGTGCTGTTTTGTTAAAGCCACATGTGTGTGGTTTTTTCTTTGTAAATGTAGGAGCTACTAAAATTTGAGGTTTGAAAAAAACTATTTTTCTATATAAAGTATAAAGGTAGCTTAGGCAGCAGTACACAGCAATGAGTCTGTGTCGGAACAGGAGGAAAATATGGAGCAATCGATTTATTCGTTATTGCCGCCGTTACTGGCGATATTGATGGTCATTCTTACTCGCAGGGTGCTGCTCTCTTTAGGGACAGGTATCATTGTATCAGCTTTATTATTGGGGAAAGGCAGTGTCGGAGAATCTTTTTCTTATTTATGGGATGCAGTCAAAGGAATTTTCGTCGAAGACGGCGGATTAAATTCTTGGAACATATGTATTTTAGTTTTCTTATTTTTGTTAGGGGCGATAACCGCCCTTATTAATATTGCGGGTGGAAGCAGGGCTTTTGGCGAATGGGCGATGACAAAAGTAAAAAGCCGTGCAGGTGCGCAAATTCTAACCGCGGTTTTTGGCATTATTATTTTTATTGATGATTATTTCAATGCTCTTGCGGTTGGTCAAGTGGCACGTCCTATTACAGATCGCCACCGTGTATCCAGAGCAAAGCTAGCTTATCTGATTGATTCAACCTCAGCGCCAATCTGTGTTATTTCACCTATTTCCAGTTGGGGAGCTTTCATCATCGGAATCATAGGGACAGTTCTTACAAAGCATAATATTACGGACATTTCAGCGTTTACTGCTTTCTTACAAATTATTCCGATGAACCTGTATGTGTGGGCGACTCTTGGGCTTGTCTTTATTATTGCCATCAGAAATGTAGATTTTGGTTCTATGAGAACACATGAAAAACGCACATTGGAAACAGGTATTCCTTATGATCCTAACAAAGCGATACCAGGTGAAATAAAAGAAGACCTGCCTTCCAGTGAAAATGGGTCAGTAGGAGATCTCGTCTGGCCGATTGTGGCTCTTTTTGCCGGGACGATTGCTGCTATTATTTGGAGCGGTATAAAAGAAAGTAAAAGTGGAGCAAGCATCATGGACATTTTCGGGAACGCTGATGTGGCGCTTGCTCTCATTATCGGCGGATTATTTGGTTTGGTTGTTGCTGCTATTTTATTTCTTCGCCAAAAATCAATCAATCCTTCAATGGATGCCAAGCTCCTATTTAAAGGAATTAGAGTAGGAATGCAATCCATGCTGCCAGCTGTCATGATTTTGGTATTTGCCTGGGCAATCATCACTTTGATTGAAGATTTGGGCACGGGTGTATTTCTTGGCAATCTCGTTGCAAATTCGCAGTTGAATATTTCCTTCCTGCCAGTGATCATGTTTGCTGTTGCCGGATTGATGGCATTTGCAACAGGTACGTCATGGGGATCTTTCGGTATCTTATTGCCGATTGCTGGACAGGTGGTTGCTGCAACTGATATGTCCATGATGCTGCCGGCGCTCGCAGCCGTTCTTGCAGGTTCGGTCTTTGGAGATCATTGTTCACCTATTTCGGATACGACGATTCTTTCATCGACTGGTGCAGGATGCAATCATATGGATCATGTGATTACTCAGCTTCCATATGCTCTGACCTCGGCATTAATTGCAGGTATTGGTTTCGTTGTAATGGGATTGACAGATAATGGGTTACTGGGACTTGCTACAGTAGTTGTACTGCTGGGGATTTTTGCTTTGACTACTAGAAAGAATAAAATTCCACAGAAACAGACAGTGATAGAAGAAAAATCAGGAAGATAAAGGGCAGCTTTTAGCTGCCCTTTATCTATATTGGAATAATTTTAATGAAAAAATTATATAGAATTTGTGCATAATTTCATTTTGACAAAATAAGAATGAGTAGCTATACTTATTATAGTTTGACCAATATTCAGATTTTTCCGTAAGAGCAAACTATTCTTAAAGAGGAGGTATTTGCATGGAGAATCGTGCGCAATTTAGTTCGAGAGCCGGCTTTATATTTGCAGCTGTTGGCTCAGCGATTGGGCTTGGAAACATTTGGCGTTTTCCAGCTGTTGCGTATGATAATGGGGGAGGGGCATTCTTTCTTCCATATTTGTTCGCATTACTCACAGCCGGAATCCCATTACTGATCCTGGAATTTGCCATCGGTCATAAATATCGGGGGTCAGCACCGCTTTCTTTGGCGAGGGTCAGGAAAGGCGGAGAGTGGATTGGATGGTGGCAAATCGGTATATCATTTGTTATTGCGACATATTATTCGGTCATCATTGCTTGGGCATTGGCCTACACCTATTTTTCCTTTAAATTGGACTGGGGAAGCGATACAACAAACTTCCTAATCGCAGATTACCTAAAAGTAGGAGACACCGCATCCATGGGAAGCTTTGTTCCTGGAGTTCTGATTCCGCTTATCTTAGTCTGGGTTATCGTATTAGGAATCTTATTTGCGGGAGTTAAAAAAGGGATTGAAGTGGCAACGAAAATTATGATTCCTTTACTAGTTGTACTATTTGCAGTAATTGTCATTCGTGCTCTTACATTAGACGGAGCGGTCGAAGGATTGAATCAATTCTTTAAACCGGACTGGAGTGCAATTGGAAACGGAAAAGTATGGGTTGCGGCATATGGACAGATTTTCTTTAGCTTATCAATCGGTTTTGCCATTATGATTACTTACTCAAGTTACTTGCCGAAAAAATCTGATATCACCAACAGTGCTTTCATTACAGGTTTTGCCAACTCAGGTTTTGAGTTGCTCGCCGGTTTTGGAGTGTTTGCCGCACTAGGGTTTATGGCAGCACAACAGGGTGTTGGTGTCAATGAGGTAGTACAAGGTGGAGTACTGCTTGCATTTTCAGTTTTTCCGACTATTATCAATGAGTTACCCGGCTTTCAGCAAATTTTTGGTATTTTATTCTTCATATCATTGACACTTGCTGGATTGACATCATTAATCTCCATTGTTGAGACATATATGGCGGGGATTCAGGAGAAATTTAATGTTTCCAGAACAAAGGCGGTTGTGTTCGGTGGCGGGCTGACAGCGATCATATCTCTTGTCTTCGCAACACAAAACGGCTTGAATTTGCTAGACGTGGCTGACTATTTCATCAACCAATTTGGGGTTGCAATGGCTGGTCTATTTGAGGTAATCTTTATCGCCTGGTTTGCGAAACAATTGAAACCGCTTCAATCATATGCTGATTCTATTTCAGACATCAGACTTGGGGCCTGGTGGAGAATTTCATTATCAGTCATCACTCCAATTGTTCTTGGCTATATGATGTTTGATAATTTGCGCCAAAATCTTGTCGGAGATTATGGCGGCGGAGACTACCCACGTGAATTCCTGTTTAAATATGGATGGACTGTTGCACTTGGTGCTATGTTCTTCGGTATTCTGATGTCCTTAAAAACATGGAAAAATCATGATCTCCATTATGAGTCTTCAGTTGATGAAAGGGAGGTAGGATAATGGGTGGCAGCGCGATTGCAATGATGATTATTGGGGTTATCATTATTTGGGGTGGCTTTGGAGCAAGCGTCGCATTGGCCATATCCAAGTCAAAAGAAGCAAAAAGAAAAGCTTAAATATTCAATGAAGCTTTGGGTACACATCCCAAAGCTTCATCCTTTTCTTTCGGTTCTTTCCCATACTTTTAAATAAGGATAAGGATCAAATGACCATTCCTTAATGCCATCGTCTTTGTACATGCCAAAATGAAGGTGTGGAGGAAATTTTCCAGATGTTCCGGGAGGACCATATCCGGAGCTTCCAACACTGCCAATAACCTCACCTGATTGAACAACGTCCCCAATCTTTAAACCTTTGGCAAAGCCATTTAAGTGAGCATAGTAATGATAAGTGTTATTTAAATCCCTAATGCCAACTCGCCAACCCCCATATTTATTCCATCCTTTAAGTTCCACAACACCGTAAGCAACCGCTCGGACAGGAGTTCCATACCCAGCAAAAATATCGGTCCCTTCATGGATTCTTCGGCCTCCCCAGCCCCGGCGATCCCCCCAAGTATTGCGATAAGAATAAATATAGTCCTTGGAAATAGGGAAAGATTTTTCATCCAAGTTAATTCGATTCATCTTTCTATAAACTTGGGCATTGGACATAATGGCACCGACAGTCTTGTCTCTTTTGTAATAATTCCATAAAGCTAGCCTGAATCTGGTATCATCTGTACCATATTGTGCAATGTAATTCCCAATTGTAAACAATATGTCTTCTGTATGATTGGGATCAGCAATTCCATCACCAGTCCCGTCTTGGCCAAGTCCATTGAAAAAGCTGATGGATTTTGGATTAACGTCCTGGTTATCAGGGTTAGTTATACCGGTCCAATTTTTTGGATGAATATATAGCCCAAGCAGTCCAGTGGGTTTCGGTAAATCTTTTCTGACATTCCGGATGCTTCGCTCATATTGATCAATTGCGGCCAAATAAAACCATGGGACTCCAGTTGCTGTTTCTGTCTTTTTATAAAGCTCCATTCTTTTTTCGTTTAATTCCGACTGTGACATTTCGCTGGCTTCAACTGTTATTCCAGAGAAAAACATCATGATTGCCACCAATAGGATTGTTCTCAAATGGCTGTCACCTCCTTCCCTTCATGTGAAAAAATAAGCAGGGCCCATGAAAAATCACGGGCCGATAATTTAAATGCTGCACGGCTATCTTGAATTGATGATGCGGTCTTCTCTTGATTCGCCATTTTCATTTTCTGTTTCACTCACTTTTCGACCTTGTGGTGAACTCTCTTTCATCAAACGGATGGTGTCTTTGACTGTGTTATCCTTATTGGATGTATAAGGGTCAATAGAACCGATGTTTTCGACATTCTGTTTCAGGGCCGGGTCGTCTGTAACATATACGTGATACCAACGTGGTACTACCGACATGGCCGTTTTTTTAACCTGATCAGCGGTCTCAAACCTTGTTTTACTATCTGTTTCGCTTAATTTATAGGAAATTAATACCTCAGCATCCGTAACCACAACACTGCTGTCGAGAACATTCGGCAGAGCCACAGTCATTTTGCTGATGATGCTGGCAGTTTTTTCTCTATCCAAGGCATCACTACGTCCGATATCCGCTGTTTTTCCAGGAACAGGACTTTTCACTTCGCGCACGAAGCCATAATTTTGATCGTTATTTGAACGGTTATATAAATCGTGGCGGTCGTCTCTATTCATTGTGTTACCGCTTTTTTTGTAAACTCCATCATTTTCTGCGGTCTCGCGCTCATTTACTGCACAGGCACCTAATATCATGACACTTAAGACAATCGATGCAACCCTTACTGTTTTCAAAAATACACCTCCTCTTTAGTAGGATGTACGGTAATGCGGTTTTTTTACTAGAAATTGTTGCCGTTTAAGTTATAATTTAAGGAAGGAGTTGAAAAATTTAAGCGGGTGAGATAATTGGTAGCGATACAAAATAAGCAATATGAGCTCGTTGAAGAATTCAGGGACGGCTTCAATGAGGAAGCATTGAGAGCCCGCTTCAGCGATATATTGATGAAATATGATTACATTGTTGGTGACTGGGGATATGGTCAGCTCCGATTAAAGGGCTTTTTCTCAGACGACAATCATAAGGCATCATTCGATACTAAAATCAGCACTTTGCCGGATTATCTATACGAGTACTGTAACTTCGGCTGTGCGTACTTTGTATTGAAAAAGATTGATAAATAAGAAAAGCGGAAGACGGCCGTTCAAGGGCGACAAGCGCTGGCCGCCGAAAGTCGCCACGTCCTGTGGCGTCGGTGGCACTAGGACATCCTGTCCGTCGGAGATCCATCCACTGAAGTCGTCTTTTGACTTCAATGGATGGATCGAAGCGACCTCGAGCCCTAGCCGTCTGAAGCTGGACAATGAAAAGCGGAAGACGGCCGTTTAAGGGCGACAAGCGCTGGCCGTCGAAAGTCGCCACGTCCTGTGGCGTCGGTGGCACTAGGACATCCTGTCCGTCGGAGATCCATCCACTGAAGCGCTCTTTGATTTCAATGGATGGGATCGGAGTGCCCTCGATTCCCCACCGTCTATAGCTGGAAGTAAAGAGTTAAAAGCAACCCCGTAAAAAAAGCCAAGCAAATATCTTGGCTATTTTTTTGCGGGGTTAGTTATCTTGGTATGGGGGCTCTTTGTCCTGGTTCGTATCATCATGTGTCGGATGGGCACCAGGAAACTGGCGGGGCAAGTCTTGGTGCATTGATTTAAATTCATAGTTAAAGGCGCTGTAATGGCGTTGTCCTTCTTTCCATGGAGTCGATTTATTTTCCACGCGTGTAAACTTTCCCTTCGGTGAACCTAGAGATCCTTCGGGAAGCTCCTCTGGAATAATGAAATTTCTTTGGGTTTCCACATTGGATACATCTGTATAGGTGATTTCTTCTTTATCTAGATGATCTCGGTGTGTTTCATCCATGCGATTACCACCTTTTTTTATGTTTAAATTGCCCCAGATTATTACATCTATTCGTCTATCGCTCATTTATTTGATAAGATAGTAATAACAACTCATGGAGGTAATCAGAACTGTGTACTTTGTTGATCGCGAAAAAATAGAAAAAACGTTGACGTATATGGAAGAACAATTGCTTTTTTTTGAAGGACAAAATGAATGGATAACAGTAATTGAAAAGATTGCACTGGAAAGAATTGCACAGACCATCATTGAATCCATTCTTGATATTGGTAATGCGATGATTGATGGATTTATCATGAGGGATCCGGGAAGCTATGACGACATTATTGATATTCTTACTGACGAAAAAGTTGTTACAGAGGACATGAGCGAAAGCCTCAAGACTGTCATTGGTTTTCGGAAAATGCTCGTTCAGCAATATATTGAAGTTAACCATGAACAGGTTCAGACAATGCTGAAAGAAGAAAGCAGTGTCCTTAAACAATTTGCTCCAAAAGTAAGAGATTATTTAACAAATGAATTGGGACCTGTATCGGCATTTAAGAAGTGATGTTTGGAAGGTGGAATGTCCGATGAAGGAGTATGATGGCTATCTGATTGACCTGGACGGTACAATGTACAGAGGGACAGAGAGTATTCCAGAGGCTGTCCAGTTTGTAGCCCGCTTAAGGAAGAAAGGTATTCCTTATTTGTTTGTAACAAATAATTCCTCAAAAACCGCTGAACAAGTGGCTGAACATTTAACCCATTTGGGAATAGAAGCGAAAAAGGAAGAGATTTTTACTACCTCTATGGCGGCGGCTAACTACTTGTATGATCGCCATCCTGATACTTCAATCTATGTAATTGGAGAAACAGGCCTGATGTCGGCCTTGGAGGAGAGAGGTCTTAAGTTAACAGATGAGGAGCCAGAAGCCGTTATTATTGGAATAGATCGGAAAATAACTTATGAAAAGCTAGCGAAAGCTTGCCTTTCTGTTCGGAAAGGAGCTATGTTCTTTTCCACGAATGGCGACATAGCCCTTCCGACGGAAAGAGGATTACTACCAGGTAACGGAGCAATTACGTCTGTTGTATCCATTTCTACTCAAACTGAGCCCATATTTATAGGTAAACCACATCGTATTATTATGGATCAGGCTTTGAAGGTGCTTGGCTCTCCCAAGGAAAAAACTCTGATGGTTGGAGATAATTATGACACGGATATTTTGGCGGGCATTAACATTGGAATGGACACGCTTCTCGTTCATACTGGAGTTACGACAAGAGCATCATTAAAAGAAAAGAAAAGCCACCCTACATATGTAGTGGATACGCTTGAAAAATGGAACATATAACTACATTCAGCAGAAGTCTCCCAATTCTGCAATTGGTGAGATTGAATTATATCGGTATTCCATTAATAAGGGTAAAACCCCGGTTGAATAAAGTTAAAGCCTCCGGCGGATGCCAAAGATTTTCAGAGGGAATTTATTGAACGGAGATCGATAAAACCTGAGCGCAAATATGCCAAGGCACATTTGATTGTAAAAAGGTCCACAACTTGCCTATTGGCAGGTTTGCGGACCTTTTATTTTTTATCATTGTCCCCTATTGATTAACTTTATTCTACACCTTTGGCACTGTGTGCAAGTCTGCTTGAAGCTGCTGCAGCAATGGCGCCGACGATGTCATCAAGAAAAGTATGGACCTCGCCTGTCGAATGGTCGTTCAAATGCTCTAGAATGCCAGGCTTCTGTTTGTCAATATAACCATAGTTAGTAAAACCAATTGAGCCGTATACATTGACTATAGAGAAGGCTAAAATTTCATCTACTCCGTACATACTTTCGTCAGTGCCGATAATAGTTTGAAGAGGTTCATCCAATTTCCCTTGTTCGGCCATCATATCCAGTTGAATACCGGTCAATATGGCATTTTGTACTTCTCTTTTACGAAGAACGCGCTCAATATTAAATATGCATTCCTCGGTGGTGAGGTTGGGATGGTATTTTTTTTGCAAATACATCACAAGTTCTGCAATGTCTTCGATGGTAACGCCGCGCTCACCCAATAAGCGGCGTGCAGTCTGTTCCAGCTTTGTCATTTTTCTATCTGTGGTCATTTCTACTCACCCTTTATGTCGTGAAGTTCTGTTTGAATCTCATTCTTTCCTCCTCTGCAAATTCCATGTAAAAAACAAACCTTCAGCAAAATAACCAATCTCGCTCATATACTTATATAGGGGATAAAGTGATAAGAGAGGGATGTTTTATGTTTACGGATATTTTGGAGAAGTATTTTGATATCAAAGCAGATCAGTCCATCCGAATTGGACGGCAAACCCGCTTTTTTTCAAATGGTTTGTTGTATACTATTGTTTCCGTGACTCATGTGGAACAGGAGGTTCTAATAGAATTATATGAAATGTCAGAGCACATGGCAAAGCATTCAGATAAAAAAGTATCAAGGTTTGTGGCGGGAAAAGACGGAAAGTATTTGATCACGGATGAAAATGAGGATTATGTGGCTCTTCAAAATCAATTTCACGCGGCTAATCGAAACCGCAAGATCGGCCGTCAATTAGCAAGATTCCATAACCGGGGAAAAAGCTTGCAGGCCACGATAACCACATTGAATAGAGCAGGCGAGTGGAAGGACTATTGGGCTGTTAGACTTGATCAAATGGAGAAAGTATGGGCAGGACTACTTCATGAGCCGCCAAGAGAGGAATTTGACAAGATGTTCATTGAATCTTTCCCCTATTATATGGGCTTGAGCGAGAATGCTATTCAATACGTGACAGATACTGAGCTGGACGAGCAACTTCACCGTTTTGATTATGGAACGATTTGTCATGAGCGATTTTATGATGAGTTATGGAAGGATGAGCAAGAAATAAGGAATCCTTTCGATTGGGTCTTTGACCATCCGTCAAGGGATATTTCGGAATGGATTCGAGACCGTTATTTTAGAAGCAGTCGGACACTTTATCCGGACATGACAAAATTTTTAAACGAGTACCAATCTTTATCACCAATATCACCATTTGCCTGGAGACTTATCTACGCAAGATTGTTATTTCCGCTTCATTATTTTGCGTGTGTGGAAGAATATTACAATACCAATTCACAATCAAGAAAAAAGCATCTGGAAGAGACGTTAGCTAGGTATTTGAGGGATACGCAGGATTATGAACGGTTTCTTCGTTCTTTTTATTCAATGGCTGGAGTGAAACAAAAGCTGCCGGCAGTTGATTGGCTTTGAGGAGATTTTGATATTCAAATAAAAAGCGATTCGGAAAATCCGAATCGCGAATCAAAATACCTGTTCTACTTCAACGACGCCAGGCACTTCTTCAACCAATGCCCGCTCGATACCGGCTTTCAATGTAATTGTAGAGCTTGGGCATGTACCGCAAGCACCCAAAAGACGAAGTTTTACAATCCCTTCATCTACATCTACGAGTTCGCAGTCACCGCCGTCACGAAGAAGAAAAGGCCGTAATTTATCGAGTACTTCTTGAACTTGACTGTACATTGCTTGTTCAGACATTCAAATCTACTCCCTTCCTTATCCCATTATAATCAGAAACGCAAAAAAAATCTATGGCTATGTTTGGGCATGCTTAAAGTCTGTGTCCCAATGCTATATGCTGGGAGAGAATATCCAAAATTTGGCTTGTTTGCTGAATTATTTTTGATGTCGCCAGGCGTATTTTCCAATGCACGGTTGTTTCTGTTATGAACAGACACTCTCATTGGGAATTTTCTTTAAAAAGGGTACAATGAATGAAAAGGAGTGTGGATGCAATGAAGAAAGAAGCTGAAATATTCGTTTACGGGGCTGAGCAGATTTGCGCAAGCTGCGTAAACTTGCCGTCTTCGAAAGAGACATATGAATGGCTGGAAGCGGCAATTTCGCGAAAGTTTCCGGAACAGTCTTTTAAAATTCGATATATCGATATTTTTAATCCACCTAATGAGGAAGCGGTAAAAGAATTTGCAGAGAGAGTAATTGAAGAAGATTTGTTTTATCCTGTTGTAACGATGGACGCAGAAATAATTGGAGAAGGGAATCCACGGTTAAAAGATGTATATCAGAAAATGGAAAAATACGGTTATCATGCAGAATAAATAGAGAGTCGGGATCAGAAAAAGCTGATTCCGACTAAAGTGAAATGAATAAAATAATTTTCTAAGTGGCATGTGACATCCTTGCCTGCCATAAGCCTGCGATGTAAAGTGCAAGCGAAAGCAACAGGAAGTTGCGCCCCAGCATCCAGAACATGCCAAACACCAACGTCGAAAGATCAAGGCAAATGCAATCTCTTGCAATTTGACTTGAGGGCTTCGCGCGTGGTGCTTTTTTTAACCATTATGGTATTTATACATCCATAAAATTCCTGATTTTAGAATCCGAGCGATACGTCCGGTGATAGCACGCTCTGCCATTAGTCCAAATCCCTGCTTTTTACCAAGTGAGCCAAGAACACCCTTCAGCTTAATGGTAGGCAATTCTGCTGGAAGTTCTTGTCCGCTCCAGCGCTTTTGAAGGATTTGAGCGATTTGGTCTGCTTGTCCTTCCGCGAGCTGAGCACTAGGGGCATAAGGAAGGCTGGCACAGTCTCCAACAACATACACATGCTCATCAACTGGAATATTATGATGCTTTGTCAATACGACCCTACCTTGCTTATCCTTTTCTACATCCAATTCACGCACAATCCAGTTTGGCTGGATACCAGCAGTCCAAACAATCACATCTGTATGAACCGGCTCATCATGATTATAAAGGGTCTGGTCTTCTACTTTTGTAATGTTCGCTCCATTAATGACTTCAACACCGTTTGTTTGGAACCAATTTTGTACATAACGGCTGACTCTTTCTGGAAATGCAGAGAGAATGATCTTCCCACGGTCAAATAGTTTGATGACCAAGTCCTCGCGACTTTCTCTGAGTTCACTTGCGAGCTCCACCCCGCTTAGGCCTCCGCCTACAATACTGACAACAGAATTAGCCGGCAGATTGTTCAAGGTTTGATACGTCTCACGAGCCTTTTCTATATTTTGAATACTATGTGTATGTTCTTTGGCTCCAGGGATATTATGATACTTATCTTCACAGCCTAGACCGATCACCAGGTCATCATATGGGGTAGGTTCATCTTCGTCAAGATGAACCAGTTTGTTCTCAAGATCAATACTGGTGATTTCACCATATTTTAATTCAAGGCGTGGATGTTCAGGAAAGGGTACGCGAACTTCCTGATCTGATACTGTTCCTGCAGCTAAAGCGTAGTATTCTGTTTTAAGACAGTGGTAGGGCACTCGATCAATCAAGGTGATGGATACGTCTTCTGGTAAGTTATTTGGCAGCAAACGGTGCAGCATCCGCATATTTCCATACCCACCGCCCAGCAATACTAATTTTTTCATGCAAACAATCTCCTTTTGCCGTCTAATTATCCTATAGTAAAGTAAAGAAAAAACAAATATGTATCAGTTTTATGAGTTATATCCAACGTACAGTATAGCGGAATCTACCTTGATATACAACAGGATTAATATGTTTCAATCCGTTGGAGCGGGCTAGGAAGCCTTTCAAATTGACTAACCTATGCGAAAAGAGTAGGATAAGGACTGGTAATGAGGTGAAGCAAATGAATCCTATCATAGAATTTTGCATCAGTAACCTTGGTATGGGCGGGTATGAAGCAATGCAAAAATTAGAAGAAGATCCAGACTTGGACATCATGGAATATGGTTGTCTGGACCATTGCGATTTATGCGATGAAACTTTGTATGCTCTTGTTAACGGAGAAGTGGTCACTGGAGAGAATCCGGAGGACTTGGTCAAAAACATTTACCAATATATAGAGGATAATCCGATGTTTTAACGTTCATGTAGAAGTCTTCCTTTTTTGTAAGTGGTGAGAAGAAAGCATGTTGATTGGGGACAAACCCCGACTGAATAAAGTTAAAGCCTCCGGAGGATGCCATAGATTTTCAGAGGAATGTTATAGAGCGAAGCTTGATAAAATCAGGGGTTCAAATTTGCCAAGGTGCATTTGATTGAAAACGATTGGTTGAGAATAGCCACATCTAGGTTTATAATAAAGGAAGGACTTCATTTCTCGTAAGAGGGGGGTGCAGATTCATGAGCGATCTAATTACATTGACCGAATCAGCTGCAGTGCAGATCAAAAAAATGATCAAAGAAAATGGAGAAGAAGGAGCCAATTTCCGTTTTTCTATTAA
Source organism: Bacillus norwichensis (assembly GCF_014836955.1). Classification (GTDB taxonomy): domain Bacteria; phylum Bacillota; class Bacilli; order Bacillales; family Bacillaceae_C; genus Siminovitchia; species Siminovitchia norwichensis. The sequence goes on along the minus strand of NZ_JACSPV010000042.1, from coordinate 6,181 downwards.
CGGCGGCGGCTGTAGTGGTTTATCATACGGCATGAGTCTTGACCATGAAAGAGCCGAAAAGGATACATTCTTCGAACAACATGGAGTAAGTGTTGTCATTGATGAAGAGACTGCGCCGATTGTTGCTGGTACTGTCATTGATTTTAAACAGTCTCTAATGGGCGGCGGTTTTACAATAGATAATCCGAACGCACTTGTATCTTGTGGATGCGGTTCATCTTTCCGAACTGCTAAAGTATCGGGTACGCCGGAAGAATGTTAATTTAAAAAGAGGCTGGGACATAACTAAAAAGATCAACCTAAAAGACGAATTTATAGAAATTAATAGCTTTAAACAAGAAAATCCGAACTGATTCAATTTCTCCTAGAAGAAATTTGAATCAAAGTTCGGATTTTCCTTTACCTAAAATGGTTCTGTCCCAGCCTCTTTATATTTTTAAGTTTAACATTTTGAACAAATTGCTTTGTTGTCCAGTTCAGCGCCGATAAACAGGTGCTTGCACTTTTCTTATTTATTTATCGAATAAGGAAGTACTATGCATTGGCTGTACTCTTGCCTTTGGATCGATGTAAGCTTTCGCGTTGCTGACAGCTGTAGGTGCTTCACCAAATCCAGTAGCAATCAATTTAACTTTTCCATCATATGTTGTGATATCGCCTGCTGCATAAATTCCTGGAATGTTTGTTTCCATTTTGGAGTTGACAACAATGGAGTTCTTTTCTATTTCAATGCCCCAATCCTTAATCGGTCCGAGTGAAGAAACGAATCCATAATTGCAGATAAGTGAATCTAATTCGATTTCTTCTACGGCATCGCCTCTGACTTCCTGGATGACAAGTTTTTTGATGGAATCTTCATCACAAATAATGTCTGAAGCGGCAAAAGGTGTTTTAATTTCAACTGAAGATTCTTTAAGTTGGTTAACGCTGCTTTCGTGAGCACGGAATTTATCTCTGCGGTGGACGAGTGTCACCTTCTCAGCGATCGATTCGAGCATCAATGCCCAGTCAACAGCGGAATCTCCTCCACCTAGAATAACGACTCTTTGCCCCTCAAATTTCTTCATGTCATCTACAAAATAGTGGAGATTTTTTTCTTCATATTGTTCAGCTTTTTCTACTTCCAGCTTCCTTGGTTGGAAGGCGCCGATTCCCGCAGTAATAATAATTGATTTGGAATAATGGATTTCTTTGTCAGTTGTCAATTTAAAAGTTCCATCTTCCAGCTTTTCAACATTTTGGACGGATTGTCCAAGACAAATGGTTTGGGAGAATAGCTTAAGTTGCTCCTTCAGGTTGTTGACCAGATTCTGTGCTTTAATCTTTGGAAAACCGGCCACATCATATATATATTTTTCCGGATATAGGGCTGCCAATTGCCCACCGAGTTGGGGAAGACTTTCTATCACTTTAACTGATGAATTCCTCATTCCAGCATAAAAGGCAGTGAACAGCCCAGCAGGACCTGCCCCGATGATGGTCATATCAAAAACTTGCTGATCTTCTTTCAAAGAAAACCCCTCCTAAGTTCTTAAACAACTTCATTATGTCATCTAACACGTTCCTATTGTGCCATACAATGCATAATCTTGTCATATAAAATGGTCTAAGGACACCCGAAAAAAAGCAATAAAAACAGTTTTTGTTTTATAAATTTCAGAATTGTTATTCTTCCAAAAAACTGCTTGAAAAAAGAATATAAAAGCCATATGATGTATTGAGACATATGTCTATTTTTTGTGACATTTTTTTGCTTGCGTACGTGAAGTGCATCACATAATTTTATTATTACTTTTCCTACTATGCATTTCAACCGTACAAATGTTAATAATAAGACGAAAAGGTGGAAGTGATTAGATTGAGAAAGCCAAAAATTGTAGTATTAGGCGCTGGTTACGGCGGATTAATGACAGTGACACGTCTTCAAAAACAGCTCGGAAATAATGATGCCGACATTGTTTTAGTTAATAAAAATGATTACCATTATGAAACAACATGGTTGCATGAAGCTTCTGCCGGTACATTGTCTCCTGACCAGGTCCGTTATGATATTGCAAATGTTGTTGCCAGAAGTAAAGTTGATTTCGTAAAAGACACCGCTTTAAAAGTTGATACTGAAGCTAAAACAATTCAACTTGAAAAAGGAAATGAGCTTTCTTATGACTACCTCGTAATCGCTTTAGGCGGAGCTCCGGAAACATTTGGAATTAAAGGGCTTGATAAGTATGCTTTTTCGATTACGAATGTCGATACAGCTAGACAAATCCGCGAGCATATTGAATATCAATTCGCGACTTATCAAATTGATCAAAAACCTGAGCGCTTAACAATTGTTGTTGGCGGCGCTGGCTTTACAGGTATAGAATTCCTTGGAGAGCTAGGCAATCGCATCCCTGAACTCTGTAAGGAATATGATATTGAAAAAGATATGGTAAAAGTAGTCTGTGTGGAAGCTGCTCCTACAGCTCTTCCTGGATTCGATCCTGAGCTTGTTGAATATGCCACCGCATTACTTGAAAGAAAAAATGTGGAATTCCGCATTGGTACTGCTATTAAAGAAGCGACTCCGGAAGGAATCGTTGTTGCTAAAGGTGAAGATGATACAGAGGAGATCAAAGCTAGCACAGTAGTTTGGGCAGCAGGAGTACGTGGAAACCCGATTATTGTAGAATCCGGCATTGAAAATATGCGTGGCAGAGTAAAAGTTGAGCCAGACCTCCGTGCACCTGGTTTATCTGATGTATTTGTTATTGGCGACTGTTCTCTCGTCATCAACGAAGAAATCAATCGCCCTTATCCGCCAACTGCTCAAATTGCTATGCAGCAAGGTGAGTTTGTTGCAAATAATTTGGTAAGCCTTATTAACGGAAAAACACCTGTTAATGCCTTTGTATATGATAACAAAGGAACTGTTTGTTCCCTTGGTGATGACGATGCTATTGGTGTTGTCTTCGGTAAAAAGGTTACAGGAACAAAAGCTTCATTTATGAAGAAAATGATTGACAACCGTGCCCTTTACATGATTGGCGGGGTTTCGCTGACAATGAAAAAAGGGAAATTCAATTTGCTTAAGTAATGAATATTTAAAGGCAGAATCTAATTGGATTCTGTCTTTTTTAAAGTGAGAAAGTCTATAATTCGGAATATTTTATTCTGAATTAATAGGTATAGCTACGCCGTACAGGAAGTACAAGTGCAAGCGAAGTGACAGGACGTCGCGTTCTGAGCCTGCCGCCGTACAGGAAGTACAAGTGCAAGCGAAGTGACAGGACGTCGCGTTCTGAGCCTGCCGCCGTACAGGAAGTACAAGTGCAAGCGAAGTGACAGGACGTCGCGTTCTGAGCCTGCCGCCGTACAGGAGGTACAAGTGCAAGCAAAGCGACAGGACCTCCTCGGCGCCTACAGGGACGTGGCGCTTTAACTCGGCGTAGGATTAAGATCAAGTTATTGTAGTCTGAGGAACTGCCTTATCAAGATTTGTCTTGTGCTCGTTTCTTAAGGTTGACGTCTTTTACTTTTCTTAAGGGAATACATAGGAGAAAACGGATTGCTGGAAAAAGTTTTACAGAAAGTGTGGGGGAGATGAGGATGAATCAAGACCGGGGAAAAGTTTGGCTGGCTGTGTGTGGATTGGTTCTCGATCAGAATGGACGATGGCTTGTGGTGAAAAAGAAATACGGCGGAGCCAAGGGAAAGTGGACGTTACCCGCAGGATTTGTAGAACCTGCTGAAACGCTGGATGAAGCGGTTGAAAGAGAAATACTTGAAGAAACAGGGATCATATGCACAGTGATTGGTTTGCTAGGGGCAAGGACAGGGGTGTTGCAATCCTCTATCAGTGATAATATGATGATCTTTGCCTGCAAGCCGAAAAATACAACGGTTCTTGTTCAAGAGAAAGAGCTAGAAGAGGCCTGCTGGATGACACCTGACAGTCTTCTTGCTGACAAACATACCTCTGTTATGATTAGAGAGCTAATAAAAGGAGGGTATGGACCGCTTCAAAAAGAGAGGAATGCCATTAACCCGGGCAATCAATTTGGATATACAGCCTATAAATTATTTCTCTAAAACGGATCTAGTCAGTTCTATTCTAATCCTTCCGAGGTTATAAAACTGATTTTTGCGGTGGCTGGAATCGTTTCATTTGCTCGTGCTTAGCTAGATGTCCCCACTTTCTTCATAATTGTCATGAATTCGTCCGAGTCTTTGCATTGACGCTCTGTCAAGCATTCAGTAAACTTGGTATGAAAGTGAAATTGAGGGGGAAAACAGCCATGCCACTTCCAGTCCTGTTGATATCAATATTATTATTTTTTGTCCTATTTTTTGGGATTGGATTTTTACTAAATATGCTGTTGAGAATGACATGGATTATGGCGTTTATTTATCCGCTTGTCGCCATATTAATTGTTGATAAAGTGAAAGTCATAGATTATTTCACATCTCCATCAGCGTCTTTTTCAAGTTTGGGAACAAGTATTTCCCATCTCGCTGCAGCCGATTTGATCATATTGTCAAGCGGTTTGGCAGGAGCGATCGCAGCAGGATTTACAATGAGGGTTCTGCGTAAAAAAGGATATCGAATGTTTTAACTTCATTCAGCAGAAGTCTCCCACTTCTGTAAGTTGTGAGATAAATGCATAGTAATATTCCAGTCGGTGAGGGGGGCAAACCCCGTTTGAATGAAGTTAAAGCTTCGGGTGGATGTCACAGATTTTCAGTGAGAATTTATCGAGCGCACTTCGATGAAATCTGGACGCAAATACGCCAAGGCTCATTTGAATTGTGCAAACGCCTAAGGGATTTTATCCAGGCGTTTTTTGCTTTTTATGGGTAAAAGGCTGTTCACCTTGCTCAATCTTATTCTTAAATACAGTCTTCCTTTACATTAAATGAATAAACCTCCTCAAAAAAAGGGAACAATAGCCTTGAGAGGAGTGAATGAATGTTTACGCGTCACTTGTATATTAGGAGATTATGGATGCTGCTTTTATTTACAGCAGCTTTAGGGGCGACGTTTGAATCATTGTCAGGCATGGATTTAAAAACGACTGCCGAAATGTTTTTATCAGATTCGAAAAAATTGGAGAATGAGCCAGCATCTGATACAGTCCCAGCTGGGAAACTTGTGGAGAACGAAGTACAACCATTGGAAGAGGCGTTCGATTGGTCTCAATATCCGATAAAAAAAGTTGTTGCAACTGGGTATACGGCGGGAGAGGAATCCACAGGAAAACAGCCTGGACATCCTTCCTATGGCATTACATATTCAGGAGTAAAAGTGAAAAGAGACTTATATTCAACGGTAGCTGCGGACCCAGGGGTATTTCCGATCGGGACCATTTTATTTATTCCCGGATATGGATATGGCGTCGTTGCTGATACGGGTTCAGCCATTAAAGGCAATAAACTTGATCTTTATTATGATACTGTTGATGAAGTATATAGCAATTGGGGAAAACGAACGCTAGATGTGCATATCATTAAAAAAGGAACTGGAAAAATAACGGAAGAAGAATTGACAGCCTTGAATGAAGATGAGGCGATGCAAGTGTTCAGGCAGTCTTACTTGAAAACAGAAGATTAGAATGAAGGGCTGACGGGTGATTGAATCCGCAGCCTTTTTTGGGTATTAATACTTTCAATTGAAAGAAAGTGATTCTCATCTTGGAGGCCAACTTGCCGTTACGTGCTGAATGGAGTAATGGGCATTTGGTTCAAAACAAACGTACGATCATTTTTTATTTAGCTTTTAAATTTTATATTATTGTGTAATAATAAGAAAAAAATATTTTCAAAACGCGATGATGAGGAAAGTAGGTCAACCATCATTTTCTTACAGAGAGCTTCAGTAGCTGAAAAGAAGCAGAAAATAGTTGATTGAAAATGGCCTTTGAGTAGCTGAGTCGACTTTCAGTTAATGAATTAGACCTTGACGAGATTTGGCACTCGTTATAAATGTCAAAGTATAGGATTGATTCATTCTCCTTGTACTTATCGAGGCTGATAATGTGAGTTATTAGTGAATTAAGGTGGTAACACGGGATAATTATACCCCGTCCTTAGGCAATCAATTGTCTGAGGACGGGGTTTTTAATTTAAAGGAGCATTCCTGTTAGAAGGATTTTCGGGGACTTGAACAGAAAAAGCCCTCTTGGTATGATGCGGGGTGTCAAAT
>NZ_JACSPV010000041.1 GCF_014836955.1 Bacillus norwichensis | reverse complement strand
TTTTTTGTCTAAACTGATAAACTTTGAATCTTTTTAGTATTTTGAATTGATATTTTTAATTAATGCAACGCTAGTGAACTTTCATCTAAAGAAAAAATTGGGTGATTTCCAGACCTTACATTATTATCATTATCTCTTTTCCGTTCACCTCACTTTAGAGACCTTTTCCTGTTGGAACTGAAAATGGCTTACGGGTAGAATCGAAAGTTGCTGTTTTTTGTTGATTTAAGAACTTCGCGGGTAATATAGGGTGGTTCTGGTGATGGTTATGATACCTTGTATGTTCCTATGGAAATGAGTTGGCGTTTATCTCTATTTCGATCATGATTCTTTGAGTGCTGACTGTGATCGACAAGGTCGTGCTGATGTTGATCCATACCGTTTCGATTCCTTTCCTTTATGATTACCGCATGTTACATGTGATTTATCCAGAAAGGATGCAGAGTAAATAACTTTCATTTCATGCGGCAGAAGTCTTTCTCATCTGTAAGTGAGAGATGAATGCTTCCATTTGGGGGTCAAACCCTCAGCTGAATAAAGTTAAAGCCTCGGCGATATCACAGATTTTCAGGGGAAATGTATCGAGCTGAGTTCGATAGAATTTAGACGCCAATACGTCAAGGCGCATTTGATAGTGTCATAAAAAATGCATAGAGTCAGCAAATAATCTGGGAAACTACTAAAGGAATTGAATACAATAAAAGTCGATTCCCTAATGGGTAGGAAATCGACTTTTTCATTAGATTGTAACATGATCACATATGTTATTTCGAAATTAATTTCACAAGATGCTTTTCATCTTCAGCAACAAATAAGAGCTGATCCTCTTTACAAGGTGGGGGCTTGCGAGTGTTTATTATATTCAATCGTCTGAGCTGTTCGGATCTCCGCTTCCTCATTTAAGAGCCTGCCAACAATATGAAGGGACATATCAATCCCAGCAGATATCCCCGCAGCTGTTACGACATTTCCTTGATCGATAAACTTAACCCCTCTAATCACTTCTACTGTAGGGTAAGATTGTTCTAGAAGGTCTAGAGCAGCTTGATTGGTTGTTGCTTGCTTACCTTGTAATAATCCCGCTTGTGCTAAAAAGAAGGCGCCGGTACAAACAGATAGGATGAGCTTCTCTTTTGATTGATGGGAAATCCAACTCATAATTTGTTTATTTTGAGAAACAGTCTTTATCGCTCGATATGGACCTCCGGGAACGACGATAATATCAAAATCAGGTGCCGTTTGAAAACAATAATCTGGATGCACCTTCAAACCATTATGTACGGTTATTGGTTTCCCATCTTCTGAGACAGTGTTGACGATAAATGGTTTTTCTTCCAAATCCAGCTGGTTTAAAAATAGTTTTTGCACATCACTGACTTTATGGGTTGATAAGTTAAAAACTTCATAGGGACCTATGAAATCCATGGCATCAACCTCATTGAAAAGTAAAATACCTACATGAAATTGTTTTACTTTAATCACCTCCTTAGTTTATGATTTTATACCTATACGGGGTATAAGTAAATGGTTTTATACCTAAAAAAAAAATGAATTCTGATGTGCAAAGTATTATTAGAAATATAAAGAGAAGGAGATTTTAGTTTAAGGGGGAGGGGAGTATTCAGGGCTGTGAATCTGCTGCTTGCTTTACAAAAAAACAGCTGATTTTTGAAATCAATATTTTAAGATAGTGGAGGTATTCTAACTATGATGATGGTGGTGTTCTTGACATTTATTCGATAATCACAAATCGAATAAATGATACTTGAAAAAAACTCGATACATGGGGGTAGTTTGTTGTGCGCTTTTCAAGTATCAGAAGTCAATGAACTAAATCATCATAAAATGCCGTTAATTATACTGTCTGATCTTACGTGGAAAAACAGTTTATAAATTGGTCTACAAAAGGTCGTGATGAATATTAAGGTGGTTCGTTCACAGTTTTTTTGTTCTCAAATCGGCGTTCAAAAAATTGGCTGGATTAAGTCCCGTCGAATACAGAACTCAATCCATCCAATCAGCTGCATAGTAAAAACTTTAACTTTTTGGGGTAAACACAGGGTCGTACGTTCTCTCACTTACACAGGGAGTTCAGTTTATATTCCCGGTTGAGGGTTAAATAAATAAAAATGCCCGGCGCTGGCCGGGCTTTCTACACAACCTATTTATTGGTTTCAGCTACAATGATTTTAGCTGAATTTTCGGATGTATTTTTGACTAACGATTCACTCTTCATTTTCACTCCCATTTTTCCGGGTTTCAGCAACAATAACTGTAGCTACACCATTGGCTATCTTTGTGGCTAATGATTCATGTGCCATTTCTTTTGCAACATTTACTATTCCTTTACCAACTGTTTCGGCTCCTTGTTTAATTGCTTCTCCAGCAGTTTCAAGCCCTTTTTCGATTGTTTGGCCAACCTCTTTGACTTTGTCTACAACATGGTTGAAAAATCCACTAAAATCAAAATTCATAACTGTATCGTCCGATGGTGTTAGGTCTTGTTCGACAAAAGTTATCACTTCACTTTTCAGTGTTTCCGGGTCAAGCTCTGTTTTATATTGTGGTTCTGTTGACTTTAATATATCATTTGATTTTTCTTTAAGAAAATTGATTAAATCTGTATTTTTTTCTTCTCTAAGGGGGTAAATAACATATTCCTGTTTTGTTTTTAATGTTGTTACAAACTCTGTTTGATCTCCCTCTTTATGCTCACACATAAAAAATACATAACCGTTGGATGGATCAATTCTTCTGTGGGGACCCACATTAATTATGAACTTTTCAAAAGCGTACTCAGTTGACAAAAAACCACTCTCCTTACAGATTTTACAATATAGGAGGCAAGAAGTATTTCTAACCTCGAATATCATTACTGTACATACTATTTTCATGGTTTCTTTTATATGCCAAAAACATCCTCTAATCAAAACCACCAGTGTGAATGAACTGCACCCCAATTGTTAGACACAAATCTAATAATTGGAGGTGCAGTTTTTTATGGCTAAATTCACCAGTGTTGAAAAAATACAAGCAGTCATTCGCTTTCAAAGTGGTACAGAAGGCGTAAAGTCAATAGCTAAATCCATAGGAGTTGACCATTCAGTCCTCTTAAATTGGATTAAACAATATGAATATCACGGGGAAAAAGCTTTTGAAAAACGCTATACATCTTACACATTGCAGTATAAACTAAATGTACTTAATTATATGAACGAACAAGGGACATCTATCCGGGAAACAGCAGCGATCTTTAATATTTCTACACACTCCACGCTTTTACAATGGAAAAAGCAATTGGAGGCAGAAGGAATAGATGCCCTAGAACCAAAGAAAAAGGGGTGTCCATCCATGAAAAAAGGTTCTAATCATACATCTAAAAAACAAAAGTCGGCTGAAGGGACTCCGGAAGCATTACAAGCAGAAATAGATCGTTTACGCATGGAGAATGCCTATTTAAAAAAGTTGAATGCCTTAGTTCAAAACAAGGAAAAATCACCAAACAGGACAAAATGCAAGTAATCTATGAACTAAGGCATGAATTCCCTGTGAAGGCACTTCCAGCTGGCAGAGATTCCACGCAGCACGTACTACTATATAGTAAGTAAATTCGGACTCCCGGATAAAGATGCGGAGTTAAAAAAGCTGATTCAAGCTATCTACGATGAGCATCAAGGACGTTATGGATACCGCCGTATCCGGGACGAGCTATGGAATCGGGGGCATAAGGTAAACCATAAAAAAGTCCAACGCATCATGAAAGAATTAGGTTTAAAAAGCCTAGTTCGAATGAAGAAGTATCGCTCTTACAAAGGAAAGGTTGGCAATATTGCACCAAATATTTTAGATCGGAACTTTAATGCCGAAAAACCAAATCAAAAATGGGTAACGGATATTACAGAGTTTAAATTATTTGGGGAGAAGCTCTATCTTTCACCTATGCTATATAATGGGGAAATCATTGCCTATACAATCGACTCTAGACCTACTTATTCACTTGTATCGGAAATGTTGGAGAAATCATTTAAACGGTTATCAGAGGAAGATGAACTGCTTATTCATTCGGATCAAGGCTGGCATTACCAAATGAAACAATATCAGCACGCCTTAAGGGAAAGATTGATTACGCAAAGTATGTCACGTAAAGGCAACTGTTATGATAATGCCGTTATTGAAAACTTCTTTGGCATTATGAAATCAGAATTTCTTTATTTAAACGAATTCGAAAGTATAGAGCATTTTAAGCAAGAGCTAGAAAAATATATAGAATACTATAACAACAAACGAATCAAGGCAAAACTAAAAGGCCTGAGCCCGGTACAATACCGAATTCAGACCTTAATAGCAGCTTAGCAAAATTATCTGTCTAACTTTATGGGGTCACTTCAGAACTGGTGGTTTGCTCTGCGGCTGAAAGCCTCTCTTACCGGCCTCGGCCTAAAAGGCCCACTGTATCGACGTAGAAACCTCGACACCAGAATTTCCGATTCCCGTATCGATATTTCAAATGTGCATGTCGATCAAATATCATCAGGCTGCTTTTCCCTTTTAGGTAACCCATGAATTGAGATACACTTCATTTAGGTGGGATATTAACGAACATGTGAATATGATCCGGACAGGCATTTGCTTCATGAATAGTTACACCTTTCCTTTCACATAAATCTCTTATGATTTGTCCAATACTCTTTTTGTATTTTCCATAAATGATCTGCCTTCTGTACTTTGGCGCAAAGACTATGTGATACTTACAATTCCATGTTGTGTGTGCTAAACTGTTCATGTCCTTCATAAGGGCATACCTCCTTCTTGGCGAGATGAAGTGGTCGGGAAACCAACTTTATCCTACCATGAAGTGAGGTTTTTTTGTTACCACGCTATAAGCTCTCTTGAACCTCCGGCATAGCCAGGGGTTTTCTAAACCATCAATAAAAATAAGCCCATCGCTGATGCTTGGACTTGGTTATGTTAATATGGATTTAAGTATAGTAACAATCGTGGTTTGTTATTAATAAACGAACAGTCTAGTTTATTAACTGCTATTGTGTAAATATAGAGTTTTTTATGGTTAATTGGTTATTTCAAAGAAGAGGAGAAGGTATGGAAATGGGATCTACTCAAAGGTTTAATCAAACTATTGAATCTGAAGCAGAGCTTCGCACGATTGTAGGATCTCCTAGTAAATTAGTAGAAAATAAGGTGATTACATATTTAGATACTCATTGTTCAAATTTTATTTCTAAATCATCATTTTTAGTTATTTCTACAGCAGATGACGCTGGTTGTTGCGACGCTTCTCCAAGAGGAGATAAGCCGGGCTTTGTTCTTGTCTTAGATGAAAAACACTTAATTATACCTGAAAGACCAGGAAATAGAAGAATTGATTCTATGCGTAATATTCTATTAAATCCCAGGGTGGGGCTTCTTTTTATAATTCCAGGTATGGAAGAAACGCTTAGAGTTAATGGAAAGGCCACTTTAGTGAAAGATGAAGAACTGCTTGAAAAAATGAAGGTTAACGAACGGAAACCACTTTTAGGCATTGGTATAAAAGTTGATGAATGTTTTATCCATTGTGCCAAAGCATTTAAACGTTCAAATTTATGGAAACCGGATTTTTGGCCGGATAAAGAAACATTGCCTTCTGCTTCAAAAATTTTATCTGCTCACTCGAAAATTCCAAATCAAAAAGTTGTTGATATTCTTGAGGAAAGTTATACGAAACGGCTTTATTAAACTAAAAAACGTATGTAGTTGAAAAAGAAATCTCCTACCATTCTCTAAATATCCAATGCTAATTAAGAAATTGTATACATTAAAAAAAGCCCGGTTTGCAGACCGAGCTTTATTTTTTTACTACATGGCATCTATCCACGCCTCATTGCTTAACTCCAAAAGTGGCCCAACTGCATTCTTTTTTATTCATTATCTTACAAATTGAGTTTTACTAAAAAAAGATTGTAACCGTTGGGTAGCTCAGTCAACTTATCTGCGTTGGAAGGAATTATCCGAGAAGCTCTCACTCTAAGCATTATAGCTAAATGGTGGGTAGTGCAATCATAGTATTATCAAGGTTTAATGCTCTCCATCATGCCTCTAATCTTTGCTTCGGAAAGTTCTCCTGTTTCAATCGCAGTTATCGTGCCTTCCGAGTTGATCAGCATAGTAGTAGGCAAAGGGGTGACGTTATATAGATTAAGAATATCTTTATTCGTATCTTTCAAAATGGGAAAAGTTAACCGATGCTTTTGAACAAATTTATTGATAGCAAACTCTGGTTCAGCCACATTAATGGCTAATATTTCTACTCCTTGATTTTTATAAACTTCAAATTGATTGTTCATATAAGGCATTTCCTTTTCACATGGCTTGCACCATGTGCCCCAAAAGTTCAAAAACACGCCTTTACCTTTATAGTCAGACAGCTTATGCTGATCTCCATTCATATCAGAAAGAATAAAATCTGGCGCCTTATCACCAACCGCTATTTTTCCTCTTGTTTCTTTTGTGAAATTTGCATAAAGTGTATAGACTATTGCAGCCAGCATAATAGCCAGTATGACACTCCGCATGACCAATCGTTTCTTTTTCTTCATTTTTCTCCTCCAGATGATGAACTGTCTTTTATCTGAGATCTTAAAATCCATAAACAAAGTTAACGCCTAATTTGCTGTTTGTCACACTCTAGGAAGAGATTGATCAAAAGCCAGTAATCTATTTTATTCACATCCTTATATATTTTTCGAACAGCATTATAAAGATAAAACATGATTGTGAAGAAACTATGAAGTTCCCCCGAATTTTACTAGTAGGCATAACTTATGTGGCATTTTAGTCATAATTTTGCAGAAAAACATTTAATGGATCCTCTCTTCATGTTCTGGATTCTCACCATAAGTAAACACTACTTGGCGATTGTGAAGATCAATCATTCACTTTACTAGTATCAATTAGAGATATAGGTATAGAAAGGTCATTGACTTTTTAGATATACGTAAATATAATTGTTTGGATTAAACATACCTGTTTAGTTGGCTTTTTTGATGCAATTACTCCATAGGGAGGGGAATCTAGCAAAATTCTCGAACAAGAAGTGATTTAGGTCAAAAAAATCTATAGATACAATAATTCTGAGATAACATCGATTTATTACTAGAATATAATTTTGAATACAAGCGTCAGGGGGAATTTGGAATGAACAATGAAGAAGTCAATAAAACCGGAACATTAGCACAGCGTGAAATTACAAAGGACGGTTCTTTTAACCGCCAAAAAAATTGCTTTACAACGCCATTTGGCAATGAAGAAGGTCAGCTTCCAGTAGAAGCAGGACGCTACCGTTTGCTGTGTTCCCCTGTTTGCCCTTGGGCACACCGTACTATTATTGTACGCCGTTTATTAGGGTTGGAAGATGCCATTAGTTTAGGCACGACTGATCCGATGCGTCCAAATGTTGACCGTGTAGATTGGGCATTTACACTTGATGAAAATAATATAGATCCAGTACTAGGTATTAAGTATATTAGTGAAATTTATTTGGAAACAGACCCAAATTATGAAGGCCGTCCAACGGTACCAGTTATTGTTGATGTAAAGGAACGGAAGGTCGTTAATAATGATTACTTCCGGATTACAAATTATTTTGAAACGGCATGGAAGCCACTTCATAAGGAAGGAGCACCGGACTTATATCCGGAACTTTTACGCGAGGAAATAGATGCTCTTAATGATGTTATTTTTCACGATATTAATAACGGAGTTTATAAATGTGGCTTTGCTCGCTCACAGGAAGCCTATGAAAAAGCATATGATACTCTTTTTGCTCGTTTAGATGAGTTAGATACACGTTTAGCGACACAGCGTTTCTTATTCGGTGACTATATTACGGACAGTGACGTACGTTTCTATGTGACGCTGGCCCGTTTTGATGTTGCTTATTATAGTGCCTTTAAGGCGAACCGTAATTTAATTCAGAACTTCCCGAATTTATCTGGCTATTTACGTGATTTATTTCAGACGCCCGGATTTGGCGACACAACTGATTTTCATGCAATTAAATTGCATTATTATCTATCGAACCATATTGCGACAGATGATCAAAAGACCCTAGGGATTTTACCAAAAGGCCCAGATACATCCATATTATCATTGCCGCATAACCGTGAAAGTTTAAGTGAAAGTGAAAGTAAATTTTTCAAGCAAATAGCCAATAAGGGGAGAACTTTTCATGGTAGTTGTACGTGATACAAAAGAAACTGATTTAGTGTTGATTAAATCTATACGCTGGGAAGCGTATCAAGAACATGAATCCAAAGTTCCGGCAGAACATTGGGCGGTATTAAGCAATTCATTTGATCAAGACTATAGTTTGACAGAAGGCGTTCAGCAAATGGTTGCTGAGGTGGATGGAGAAGTTGTTGGAACCGTCGTGTTATTCCCAGGAAAGATGGTGGCTTATAAAGATTTAACGAGTAAAGCACTGGAATATCCTGAGCTGCGTATGTTAGCCGTTTCGTCGAATTGCCGAGGTAAGGGCGTTGCAAAAGCACTTGTACAAGAATGTATTCACCGTTCAAAAAAACAAGGGTATCATGCAATGGGGTTACATACAGCAGATTTTATGGAGAATGCTATACATTTATATAAGTCGCTAGGCTTTCAACGAATGAAAGAGCTGGATTTTGTACCATTGGATGATGGAATTATTGTGAAGGCATTCCGAATTTATTTTTAAAGAGAATGGATGATATGTATTGCAAAGAAACTGCTGAGTGATTAATAAAATAGTGGAGAGCCGGATTTTTTGTTGGATAGAACTGGTCGGAACTTAAAAAGCGCGAGAAATCGATTTGCAAAAGCTGATTTCTCGCGCTTTTTTGATGTTGATTTTTTTAGTTTTGCTTAAAAAATATACTTATGTCTCAGTTGTAATGCGCATAATATGGGTGAAATCAGTTGAAAATCTAGACTCATGGCAGCTTACTTAACTTTGTATAAGAACCTCTGAAATTGTAAAAAACTGATAGAAATGAGCATGTGAGGTTGAGGAAAATAGTTATTGAACTGGATGTTCATTCTAAAACGTAAATGTCAGTCCTTTTATAATAGATCGGCCTGGATCATCTTATTTTTACAAAGCTTATCACAAAAATGGCAATTAAAAGTGGGGGAGAAAAAGTGGAGTGGAAAGCCTTTTTTATTACCTTGATGATTGTTATCGTCATTATTCTTCTGCAATGGCCCAGGTTGAAAGTAAATCCTTCAAAAGATAAAGCGGCTTTTATGGTGCTTCTTGTCATTGGTCTCGCTTTTTCACTGTTTGATTTGCAACGTATGAAAGGGCCCATTACATTGAGGGAATCTTTGTTTAAGCCATTCATTGAATATATGCTGAAATGATCTATTTGAATGATGCTGAAAGGAAGTGCAAATCTTGGAAAAGGGAAAAATATCAGCTTTACAAATGCTGATGCTTATATATCCTACTATTATTGCCACAGGCATCCTTTCAGTGCCGGCCATTGTTGCCCAATTTGCTGGTAATGATTCATGGTTTCCGCCTATCATCGCCTCTTCAGCTGGGTTTTTGGCCGTTTTTATAGCTGACAGGCTTCATAAGCTTTATCCAGGAAAGACATTGATTCAGTACAGTGAAGATATTCTAGGGCGGATCATGGGGAAATTGGTTAGTTTTCTTGTCCTCTTTTTTTATATCGAAATTACTGGTTCTATAAGCAGACTGTACAGTGAATTCATAGTGACGTCCTTTTTATTTACGACACCGCAAATTGTAGTTATTGCATCAATGCTGTTCCTTTGTGCAATCTGCGTATATGGAGGTCTGGAAGTACTATTAAGAACTGCTCAGTTATTATTTCCGTTCTTTGTCTTGCCAATAGCATTATTCATCCTATTTTCCGCTAGCGATTTTCAATTTGGAAATATATTACCAATTTTTGAAAATGGAATCATTCCATCTTTAAAGGGAGCAGTACCGCCTTCGGGATGGTTTGCGGAATTCTTTATCATCTCATTTTTTCTTCCTTTTTTATCTAGTAAGGAAAAAGGTTTAAAATATGGGATGTTATCAGTTCTAATCGTAATGATCACACTTGTAATCGTCAATTTGATTGTCACATTTGTATTAGGTTATGCAACAGCAAGCAAAATCTACCCTCTTATGAATGTCGGCCGTTATACTGTTTTCGCTTCTTTTTTCGAAAACATGGAGGCGGTCGTTATGACTGTTTGGATTGCTGGGGCATTTGTCAAAATATCGGCTTTTTATTATGTCGCCGTTTTGGGACTAGCTCAGTGGTTGAAGCTCTCTGATTACCGGCCAGTGGTTTGGCCAATGGGGATATTAATGGTGCAATTTGCTTACTGGGGGTTGCCTAATACTGTAGTAATTCAACATTATGAAGTTGCCGGATTTCCAATTTATTCAGTCTCTATTCAAATATTAATTCCCTTTATCCTTTTGGTTATCGCTTTTTTGAGGAAGAAGGGACTGAAGGAACAGTCCTCGAAAAAAGGTGTGCAATCTACTTAAAGTTCAATGTTGACTGCTAGCATCATAGGACTAGTGTGGAAAAGAACAGCTGAACATGTTGTTTTTTACACCAGCTTTTTCGGATCTGTAAAATATTCTTCTGTTTTAGCGGGCTTAAAAGCGTCATTTTTCTACTGTGTTTTTTTCTCTATAAAATAGAGTTGACATGGGAAGAAAATTAATTATATAATTATCTCGAATTCGAAATAATTTACAGTTAGTTAGCTACATTGAAGGATTTTTGACCGGATTCGAATTTTTAAAAGTTGAGGAATTAAAGGTTATGAATGAAACGTTAAAATCTACAAAAAGGAGGGACGATTGTTAAATGGATAATGAATATAAGGTGTATCATGGGGAAAACATTGAGGTAAGGTTCCATTCCGTGCGTTGTATCCATGCTGCAGAGTGTGTCAAAGGGCTTCCTGAGGTTTTTGATGTGAGCAAGCGGCCATGGGTCAGCCCTGATCAGGCATTAACTGATGATGTGGCCACAGTGATCGAACGTTGTCCTAGCGGCGCTTTGGAATATATAAGAAAAGACGGAGAAGCTGGGGAACAGCCGCAAGCTGAAACAATTCTTGATTTGCAGCCTGGTCATGTAATGTATATTAGAGGGAATCTAACAATTAAGAACGAGGACGAAGCAATTCAAGTGAAACGAGCTGCTCTATGTGGCTGTGGTCACTCTCACAATAAGCCATTTTGTGATAATGCGCATCAATGCCGCCCATAAAAAATAATCGGATTTAAAGGAGTGACTAAACAAGATGATAGAAATCAAGACAGGGAAGAACACGTTTTTCGTCGGAGAAAATCAAGAGCAGGCATTAGCCGAAATCCATTTTGTACCGACGGGAGCTGAGAAAATTATTGTAGATCATACGTATGTTTCAGACGACCTTCGCGGACAAGGTGTTGGAGAAGCTTTAGTGGAACATATCGTTGCCTTTGCACGTAAGGAAGGAAAGAAAATCATTCCATTGTGTCCATTTGCTAAAAGTCAAATTGACCAACATAAAGAATATCAGGATGTGCTAGCAGACCGTTAAGACATATTATTTGAAAAATGTAGTTGATTAGACTAAAGATTTATTGTATAGTTGTCTTGAATTAGAGATATTTTGAAGGAATGATATTGATGGAAGAGAAAATTCAAGAACAAACAGAGGAAGAATTGTCATTAAGACTATTTATTGTTTTAACGAGGGCTTTAAATTCCATAAAGAAACGTGTGGAAGAAGACATAAAATCCTTGGGATTAAATCCGACGGAATTTGCTGTTCTGGAGATGATTTATAATAAAGGTGAACAGCCAATACAAAAAATTGGTGAAAAGGTATTGATTGCAAGCAGCAGCATTACGTATGTAGTGGATAAGCTAGAAAAGAAGAAATTACTAAAGAGAAAAGCCTGTCCAAAAGATCGACGTATCACCTATGCCACTATTACCCAAGATGGAACAGACTTAATGGATGCAGTTTTCCCTAAACATAAGTTAGCCATTAAAGAAATTTGTGCGGGTCTAACAATAGACGAGAAAAAGATTATGATTGAACAATTAAAAAAATTAGGCTATTACGCACAGAACTTATAATTTTTTTAAGTTATTATCTCGAATTAGTAATATACAAATTCTAATTATTTTAGTGAGTTGATAAGCTTAATTAGGCCAGAACATGAGTTGGTGAAGAAACCTAACAGTGGTTACAACGATCAGCTTATGGACACTCTAAAAGTGAATTCTTGGACTGCTATCAGTGTTTTAATTAGCTCCTGAAATTTTTGAAGGTTTAAAACTATGAAAGAATGTGAATGAGAATAAGTATAATCACTTGGTCAACACCGCATTTGATTTGGAAGATAAAGCTACCGCTTTAGTTGCTGGGCGGCTCATATAAATTTGGAGGGAAAAAGAAATGACTAAAAGGACAATGGGAATTCACCACATAACGGCGATTGTAGGCCATCCACAAGAAAATGTAGATTTTTATGCAGGAGTGCTAGGTTTGCGTTTAGTAAAAAAAACGGTTAACTTTGATGATCCAGAAACCTATCATCTATATTTTGGTAATGAAGGTGGAAAACCAGGAACAATCATTACTTTCTTCCCATGGGTAGGGGCTCGTCAAGGCAGAATTGGTGACGGTCAAGTAGGTGTGACTAGTTATGTAGTTCCTAAAGGAGCCATGAAATTTTGGGAACAAAGATTGGAGAAGTTCAATATCTCTTTTAGCAAAAGCGAACGTTTTAATGAGCAGTACCTACAATTCGATGACCCACATGGATTACATTTAGAAATTGTTGAGCGGGAAGAAGGAGAAATTAATCCTTGGACTTTTGGAGATGTGACTCCAGATGTCGCTATCAAAGGTTTTGGTGGTGCGACCCTATACTCAACTAAGCCTGAAAAAACAGCGGAATTGCTAGAAAAAGTAATGGGTCTGGAATTGATAGGTCAAGAAGGAGACTACAGCCGCTTCCGCTCTTTAGCTGATATTGGGAATATCATTGATCTAAAAGTAAATCGTACACAAAGAGGGCAAATGGGTGTTGGGACAGTTCATCACATCGCATGGAGAGCCAGCGATGATAATGATCAACTGGAATGGCAAAAATATGTTGCTGGAAATGGCTATGGCGTCACTCCTGTCCAAGATCGAAATTACTTTAATGCTATTTACTTCAGAGAGTATGGAGAAATATTATTCGAAATTGCGACTGATCCTCCTGGATTTGCTCATGATGAATCACAGGAAACAATGGGAGAAAAATTAATGCTGCCTGCACAGTATGAACATTATAGAGAGCAGCTTGAACGTAGTTTGATACCAATCGAAGTTCGAGAATTAAACTAATATTCGAAAGGGATGAGTTCAGTGCTTTCTATTGATCCTCGTAACAATACTGAGAGAGAGAATTATAAACTTCTTATTGGAAGTATTATTCCAAGGCCGATTGCTTTCGTGACGACTTTATCTGAAGACGGCGTACTAAATGGTGCTCCCTTTAGTTATTTTAATATCGTCTCTTCTAATCCTCCTATGATTTCATTATCCATCCAGCGCCCTGATGGAAAACAGAAGGATACGGCTAGAAACATTATAAAAAAGAGGGAATTTGTCGTTCATATTGTGGATGAACAAAACGTTGAGAAAATTAATCAAACTGCTGCGAATCTTCCCGCTTCTGAGAGTGAAATTGAGCTGGCAGAATTAACACAAGTGAAGAGCACCCATATCACTGTACCTGGTGTAGAACAAGCAAAAATTCGCATGGAGTGCATACTAGAGCACTCTGTGGAATTGGGAGGTAAAGAGCAGCCTGGTTGTGATTTGCTCATTGGACAAGTCATTCAATTCCATGTTGAAAATGCTCTTTATGAAAATGGAAGAATTGATCCTAGAGGATTGGCGGCTGTCAGTCGGTTAGCTGGTGCTAATTATGCGAAAATCGGAGAGATGTTTGCAATCGAACGACCTAAATAGAACTTTAAATGATCCAAAGGGAAAGGAGGGGGAGTAAATGCAAAAAACATCTGGTATTCATCATATATCTTCAATGGTAAACGATGCCCAAAGGAATATTGACTTTTATGCAGGAGTCCTTGGGTTACGGCTTGTCAAAAAGACCATCAATTTTGATCGTCCCGAAGTCTATCATTTATATTTTGGCAACGAAACAGGAGAACCAGGAACGCTCATTACTTTCTTTCCATGGGCTGAACAGTTAAAGGGACGCATTGGTAAAGGGCAAGTTGGAGTGTCTAGCTATGCGATCCCAAAAGGTTCGATTGATTTTTGGAAAAGTCGATTGGAAAAATTTGAGGTGAAGTTCTTTACATTCGTTCGCTTCGAGGAAACACATTTGAGTTTTCAAGATCCTGACGGTTTGGAAGTTGAACTGGTGGAACAAGATGAAGGCCCAGTTAATCATTGGAATGCTGCAGGTATTGAACCAGAACAAGCAATTAAAGGGTTCAGTGGTGCTACATTAATTTCAGCCCAGCCGCATAAAACAGCTGAGATGCTTGAGGATATTTTAGGGCTTACATGTATAGGTGATCAAGAAGGGTTTCTTAGATTTAAATCGGAATCACAGATTGTACATACAATTGACATTAAGCTTACACCCTCTGTACGAGGTTTAATGGGAGCTGGAACGGTTCATCATATAGCCTGGAGAGCAAAGAATGAAGAAGAGCTACTAAAATGGAGATCGCTTTTAGAAGAGAAGGGTTATCACCCAACCCAAGTATTAGATCGGAACTATTTTAAATCGATCTATTTTCATGAGGCAGGCGGAATCCTCTTTGAAATAGCGACTGACCCACCTGGTTTTTCAGTTGATGAACCTGTCGCAGAACTGGGAGAAAACTTGATGTTGCCGTCATGGTTAGAGTCAAAACGAGCTGAACTGGAGGAAACTTTACCTCCCGTGAAGGTCCGTGTTTTGGAGGGGGAATTATAATGAAACATATATTCAATAAAGGAAAAGATCCACATAAACCAACGCTTTTATTACTGCATGGAACTGGGGGAAGTGAGTTGGACTTATTGCCCCTTGCAGGAAGAATTGATGGGGACGCTTCTGTATTAAGTGTTCGGGGAAATGTCTTGGAAAATGGAATGCCGCGCTTCTTTAAAAGACTGGCTGAAGGCATATTTGATGAAGAGGATCTTATTTTCCGGACGAAGGAACTAAATGAATTTCTAGATGAAGCTGCCGAAAAATATGAGTTTGATCGCAACAATATCATAGCGATTGGCTACTCAAACGGAGCCAATATCGCGGCGAGCCTATTATTCCATTATCAAGACGCCTTGAAAGGGGCAATCCTTCATCACCCTATGGTTCCTAGAAGGGGCATAGAGCTTCCTGATTTATCCGGAAAATCTGTGTTCATTGCAGCCGGAACCAACGATCCTATTTGCTCATCGGCCGAATCGTTAGAACTACAAGAGTTATTGGAACAGGCGAAGGCACAAGTAGAACTTTATTGGGAAAACCGGGGTCACCAATTAACTGCTTCAGAGGTTGAAGCAGCTAGTAAATGGTATTCAGCTCTATCGTGAGCCGTCATGTTATGTACCTCGTTACTCTAATTAGCACATACTCTGGGTAAATGTGGAAAAATATATATTAATGGAAATGGAAGGACAAGCGGTAAAACTGTGAATAAAGTAGTCAGTGCGATGACTTCTGCACAAAATCCACATGGAGGTCAAGAAGCTACTTTGTTATCCCTCTACACTTCTATGATGCACTGGGGTGCTATTATCGCAACTCCTGGATATACTGACCCAGTTACCTTCGGAGCAGGCGGAAATCCATATGGAACAAGCGTAACAGTCGGTCAAGATGGAAAAATGATCGAGGATGTTGAAGCAGCTGTAAAACACCAAGCAACACGTACAGTTACTGTGGCAGAGTGGGTTAAAAAAGGTAATCAATAAACCTTTGTGATTGACAGAAAGAGCAAACAAATCGTTTTGCTCTTTTTTTGTGTAGCTACGACTGACAGGATGTCCTAGTGCAAGCAAAGCGACAGGACGTCGCGTTCTGAGCCTGCCGACGTATAAGAAGTACAAGTGCAAGTGAAGCGACAGACACCACGCTCATCAAGGGAAGCTTCTATTTTTCTAATAAAAATGGATTTTAGATGTAATATGGGGACTTTTCCTGTAATATTTCTTTGCTTGGAGTAAATAATACCTTAAGAAACCCGAGTAGAAGGAGCATACATTATATGTTTAAAACACCAAAATCCGTTACATCACCGAAGAAATTTATCATAGGTCAGAACTTACTAGAAGGATTATCAACGTATACAAAGATATATGGCGATCATGCTTATGTTATATGTGATGAATTTATTCTCGAACGTGCAAAAGAAGAAGCTGGTGAGTCTTTAAAGGCTGAAGGACATCAAAGCGAATTTGTTAAGTTTAATTATGAAATTACTCAAGAAGAAATTGATAAGCACCGTGAAGAGGTGAGGAAATCAGGAGCAAATGTCATTGTTGGAATTGGTGGCGGAAAAACGCTAGACACTGCTAAAGCGACTGCCTATTATGAGCATTTACCTGTAGTTATTTTCCCAACCATTGCTTCAACAGATGCGCCATGTACAGCACTTGCGGTTATTTACAATACAGATGGTTCTTTTGATCGATACTTATTCTTACCAGCAAATCCGGATGTTGTATTAGCTGATACGAAAATTTTAGCAGCAGCTCCGACACGTTTTTTTGTAGCAGGTATAGGTGATGCGCTAGCCACTTATTTTGAGGCGCGAGCATGTTACCATAAAAATGGCGATAATTTAGTGAATTTAAAACCATCTCTTTCGGGATTGGGATTAGCTAAAATGTGCTATGATACAATTTTAGAATATGGCCTACAAGCTAAAATTGCTGTGGATCAGGGAATGTCTACCTCGGCAGTTGAAAATACGATTGAGGCCACTATTTACCTAAGCGGTATTGGTGCTGAAGCTGGAGGCTTGGCTGCTGCTCACGCCATTCATAACGGAATGACTGCTGTTCCATCACTTCATCGCACACAACATGGTGAAAAAGTAGTATTTGGGTTATTAACACAACTTGTGTTAGAAAGTGCACCAAAAGAGGAAATCGAAACGGTCATTAATTTTATTAAAGAGGTAGGTCTGCCATTAACTTTAAAAGATCTTGGCCTTGATGAATTTCGAGAAGAAGAGTGGAGGCAAGTAGCAGAAGCTGCATGTTCAGAAGAAGATACAATGAAAAATATGCCGCATCCGATTACTCCCGATGATGTGTATCAAGCTATTATTACCGCCAATGCATTAGCAGAGCATTATCAGGGATAGTTTTTTTGAGAAATTTATTAAATTTTATCTCCCCATGCAAGGTTTTCTTGCATGGGATTTTTTAACATCCTCTGAGTGTTTGTGTCCCACTAATCTATTTAAATCCAATTCGTCACCTATGTCGTTTTCAGCTAAATGACTAGTCTTTCGATAATTTCATGACCAGGCAGAGGAATACTTCGATTACACTATTTGAAAATGTTTTAAAACGCGCATTTTTTCGTTGATAGATGTGTGGGGCTTCGCTGTTTTTAATTTTTTACTTGCTAAATATACTATAAGTTTTTACAATGGATTATAAGAGGCATTTTTTTGGAAGTGTTTACAATAACTCTGAAGAGGTGTTTTTTATTTAGTATTAATGTGGAACATCGTTCCGTATTGTGGAACATAAGCTAGGAGGATTATTTGTGGATGTTATAACAATTGGTGAAACAATGGTTCTTTTTACACCAGAATCAACCATGCGATATTCTACTCAGTTCAATAAAAAAATAGGAGGAGCTGAGAGTAATGTTGCGATTGGTTTAGCACGATTAGGACATCAAGCCGGGTGGATTAGCCGCTTGGGTGACGATGAATTTGGTAAGGCGATCTTGTCATTTGTACGTGGAGAAGGTGTTGACGTAAGTCAGGTGAAAATGGATGACAGTGCCCAAACCGCTATTTATTTTAAAGAGTTGCGTCGTTCTAATGATATTCGAGTTCAATATTATAGAAAAAATTCAGCAGCTAGCCGAATGTCTGCCAATGATTTAGATCCCGCATACATTTCTAAAGCAAAATATCTTCACCTTACTGGAATAACACCAGCTTTAAGTGATAGCTGTCATGAAATGATATTAAGGGCGATTGCAATCGCAAAAAAACACGGAATAAAAATTGTGTTTGATCCGAACTTGAGAAGAAAACTTTGGAGTGAAGAGCGTGCACGCAAGGTGCTTTTAGATATTGCTATTCAATCTGATATTTTTTTACCAGGGGTGAGTGAAGGAGAGTTTCTTACTGGTGAAAAAGATCCTAAAAAGATTGGAGAGTTCTTTTTAAAACAAGGAGTTCCCACAGTTGTCATAAAAGTCGGAGCCCAAGGTGCTTATTATGCTACCAATGAAGAATATAAACACGTAGCTGGTTTTCACGTTAACCAAGTTGTAGATCCAGTTGGTGCAGGAGATGGATTTTCAGCAGGATTGATCTCTGGATTGTTGGACCAATTATCTCTTCATAAAGCCGTCGAAAGAGGTAATGCTGTTGGTGCACTTGTAACAATGATAAATGGAGATGTCGAGGGACTTCCTACCAGAGAAGAAATTGAAGCATTTGTATTAAATCAAAATGAGGAAATATACAGATAAAGGTGGGAAAGACATGAGTAGTTTAGATTCCGTAATCGAAAATGGTGTGATAGCTGTGCTAAGAGGTTTGCGCACAGACAATGCATTAAATATCGCTAAAGCATTGATTGGAGGCGGGGTAAATACATTAGAGATTACTATGGAAACCCCTGATGCACTAAGTATTATTAAAAACATAAGAACTCAACTTGGCGATTCAGTTGTTGTTGGAGCTGGAACAGTACTTGATTCGGAAACAGCAAGGGCAGCCATTATGGCAGGTTCACAGTTCATTTTTTCTCCAACAGTAAATGTTGAAACGATTAGAATAACAAAACGCTATGGAGTTGCTAGTGTTCCAGGCGCTTTTACACCAACAGAAATTCTTAAGGCTTATGAGGCAGGCGCCGATGCGGTTAAAGTTTTTCCAGCAGGGGTCTTGGGACCGGCTTATTTGAAAGATATAAAAGGTCCTCTTCCTCAAATTCCACTGATCCCAACTGGAGGAATTAATTTAGAAAACGCAGCTGACTTTATAAAATCTGGAGCAATTGCTATTGGAGTCGGAGGATCATTGGTAAATATGAAAATGGAAAATTCAAGTGATTTCTTAGAGGATTTAACAAAGAAGGCTGAAAAATTTGTTCGTGAAGTTCAGTCAGCAAGATAAATGATTTAAACCTGAGGGAGGATATCTATGATTTCTAATATTGCAAAAAACTACCCTGCATCCGCTATTAGACGTATGTTCGAACTAGCAAACCAATATGAAGATATTATCAAGCTTACAGTAGGAGAACCGAATTTTGAAACACCGGATCATATAAAAATAGCTGCGAAGAAGGGCATTGACGAAAACCTTACCCATTATGTCTCAAATGCCGGAACGGATGAACTTCGTCAGGCAGTAGCAAAAAAGTATACGGTTGAATTTGGGGTGGAATATACTCCAGAACAAATTATGGTAGCTTTTGGAGGAATGGAGGCAATAATGTTAGCCCTGGTGGCAACAATCAATCCTGGTGATGAAGTCATTATTGCTGATCCTGCTTATCCCAATTATATAGGACAGGTTCTCATGCTTGGTGGGAAAGCGGTCCCTGTTCCGGTTTATGAAGAGAATGCATTTAAATTAAAGGCAGAAGATGTTGAAAAAGCCATTACTCCTAAAACAAAAGCCATTATTCTGAACTCTCCTAGTAACCCACTGGGGGCTGTGCTGGATGAACAGGATATAAAAGAGTTGGCAGAAGTAGTGTTAAAACATAATTTAATCGTTATTTCTGACGAGGTATACGAAAAAATTATTTATGATGATAAAGTGCATTTTAGCATCGCTCAAATTCCTGAGGTGAGAGATAATGTGCTCATTATTAATAGTCTATCCAAAACCTATGCTATGACTGGATGGCGAGTAGGATTTGTCATCGGTAATGAGGAAATTATTTCTACTATGCCAAAAATTCAAGAAGGAATTGCCTCATGTATACCTCCTTTTATTCAGAAAGCAGCTGTAGAAGCAATTAATGGGCCACAATCAATTGTTAATGAGATGCTAGAGCATTATAAACGGCGCCGAGAAATTCTAATTACTGGGTTGAATGAAATTCCCGGTTTTTCGTGTATTAATACGGAGGGCAGTTTTTATGCTTTTCCTAATATTAAGGAGTTTAAGAAATCATCAGAGGATTTCGCAATAGAACTCTTAACAGAGGCAGGAGTTGCGGTTACCCCGGGGTCTGCATTTGGAAGGATGGGCGAAGGGTATTTGCGCTTTTCATTTGCTACTTCAGATGAAAATCTAGTTGAAGCTGTTCGGCGAATTGGGGAACATGTAAAGAAAAATTACTAATACTTTTAGATTGAATAGTAGAAGCTTTGAAGATATGGGGGTTGTTTATGGAAAAAGTAGTTGAGTTCATTAATTCTATTGTGTGGAGCAACGCACTTGTCGTTTTGATCATTGCAGTAGGTTTATTCTACTCTTTCAAGACTAAGTTTTTACAAATTAGACATTTGAAAGAAATGGTAAGAGTAATGCTTGAAAGAAATACGTCGAAAACAGGTGTATCTTCTTACCAAGCGTTATTAATGTCAATTGCGGGGCGTGTCGGTATTGGGAATATAGCTGGAGTTGCTACGGCTATTGCTTTGGGAGGTCCAGGTGCTGTATTCTGGATGTGGTTTATGGCATTTATTGGAATGGCCACTTCTTTTGTTGAAAGCACATTAGGACAAATATATAAGGAAAAAAATGGTGATGAATTTCGTGGGGGCCCTGCTTACTATCTGTCTAAAGGGTTAGGAAAAAAATGGTACGGCTCACTATTTGCCATCACTATTGCATTTGCTTATGGTGTGCTTCTTACAGGTGTTCAATCAAATGGGATAACTGCATCTTTTAGTACGGCTTTTAATATAAAGCCTATCTTTATGACAATATTTATTTGTGCATTGGTCAGCGTTGTTATTTTCGGCGGGGTTAAGAGGTTTGCGAAATTTTCGGAGATTGTTGTTCCGTTTATGGCGCTTGCATACATTTTAATAGCTTTACTTATAATAGTCATGAATATAGATCAATTACCAAGTATAATAGCTTTAATTTTCTCTAGTGCGTTTGGAGTTGAGGAAACCTTTGGAGGAATTATTGGTACCGCTATTGCCTGGGGAGTAAAACGAGGAATTTATTCGAATGAAGCAGGTCAAGGTACTGCCCCACATGCAGCTTCATCGGCCGATGTCACGCATCCAGCCAAGCAAGGGTTAGTACAAGCTCTTGGTGTATTCATTGACACAATTATTGTGTGTAGTGCAACCGCATTTATGATTTTGATAACTGGAAAATATAATGTTGAAAATCCAGCTGGTGGTTTTCTAGTAAACAATATAGGTAATACTGAGATTGGAGTAAGCTATACTCAACTCGCAGTTGATTCTGTCTTTAATGGATTTGGTAGTATGTTTGTAGCAATAGCCGTATTTTTCTTTGCTATTACAACTTTATTGTTTATTGCATATGTTGCAGAGACAAACTTTGTTTATATTTTTGGTGATAAACAAATTTATAAGAATATATTAAGAGTGACTGTAATTCTTTCTACGTTCTACGGTGGAATTGTATCAGCCAACTTAATTTGGGCAATAGCCGATATAGGCGTTGGGCTCATCACTTGGATAAATGTTATCGGAATTTTCTTATTACGAAAACCAGTATTAAATACTCTTAAGGACTACGAACAACAAAAAGCATTGGGAGTTGATCCTATTTTTAATCCTATTAAACTCGGAATAAAAAATGCGACGTTCTGGGAAGAAAGACATGCTGAAATAGAAAAAAGAACATCTAAATAAAGATAATTCAGATAGCCTTCTTTAAGTAAATCTTGAAGAAGGCTATCTTTATGAAATAATAAACTTGATTGCCTATAATGATGGAGGGATAATTGTTTGTATATTAAGAGGGGGATTTAAAAATGGCAAATGTCCAGTCAGTTAATCGTTCACTTTCTATTTTAGAAGCTTTAGCTCAGTCGCCGAAGGGTATTGGTCTAACAGAGTTAGCTAACAAAGTAAATTTAGCTAAAAGTTCTGCTCATAGATTATTAGCTACTCTTATCAATAAAGGGTATGTCGTACAAAATAGAGAAACGGATGAATATTTATTAGGTTTAAAAATCATTGAGTTATCTAGTGCTCTACTTGAAAATTTGGATATAAGAACAGTAGCTAAAAAAACGTTGGAAGAATTATGCTCCCAAACAAATGAGGTTGTTCATTTATGTATTCATGAAAATGGGGAAGTAGTATATATTGATAAATTTGAGAGTGACCAGACGATTCGTATGCATTCAAGAATTGGAAAACGAACAATGATGCATAGTACTGGGGTTGGTAAGGTATTATTATCTGGAATGACTGCCGATGAGGTACGTTCAATTATTAAGGAAAAAGGTATGGTAGCATTTACGCCAAACACCATTACACAAGAAAATGTTCTATTCGATTGTTTAGAGAAAATTAATAAAGAAGGATATACAATTGATGAAATTGAAAACGAAGAAGGTATCCGCTGCATCGCTGCACCAATCTATGACTACAGCGGAAAAATAATTGCTGCAATTAGCATATCAGGTCCAGAAAACCGGGTTACCAAGGAACGAATCCAGTCTGAGCTGATTGATCTTATTTTACAAACTGCAGATATAGTTTCAAAAAAAATGGGATATTTAAGAGATTGAAAATGGGTGAACCTGCTCAAAATGAGAAGGTTCACCCATCTAACCTTTTTAATTTTCTACTAATGGTTGATTGATTTACTTCGAGGATTTCTGCAATTTTAGTAGCTGTTTTATATTTTTGTTTTGCTAATTTGAGCAGTTGATCTTCGGCGACCCTTATGCATTTTTTTAAAGGGATAATGTTGTTAACAATGATGTCCTCCGAGTGTTTGTTCCCCATGGGAATTAAAAATGCATCTAAATCTACTTTGTCTATCACATCGTTTTCAGATAAAACGACTAGTCTTTCAATAATGTTTTGCAGCTCCCTTACATTACCGGGCCAATCGTATTGTTGCAGCATTTCGATTACACCATTTGAAAGTGTTTTAGACCGTGCATATTTTTCGTTAAAGACTTGAAGGAAATGGTGAATAAGAGATAAAATATCCTCCTTACGGTCTCGTAAAGGTGGAATTTTAATTGGAATAACGTTTAAGCGATAATACAGGTCTTCACGAAATGTGCCGTTTTTTACTTCTTCAAATAAATCTCGATTTGTAGCGGTAATAATCCTGATATTTACGTTGATTTGTTCAATCCCGCCAATGCGAGTAAATTTTTGTTCTTGAAGGAACCGTAATAATTTAATTTGTAGAGAGAGTGGCATCTCCCCAATCTCATCAAGAAATAGCGTTCCATTGTTTGCTAATTCTAATAAACCACGTTTTTGTTTAGCTGCGCCTGTGAAAGCTCCTTTTTCATACCCGAATAATTCTGATTCAAGGAGATCCTTCGGAATAGCACCACAATTTATCGTGATGAAAGGTTTATCGGAACGTTCACTTGAGCTATGGATATAATTAGCTATTACTTCTTTGCCAACACCAGTTTCACCTAAAATCAATACGGTCGAATCCACATTTGCTACTTTTTGAGCAAGCGAGATAACCCGTTCCATTTCAATACTTTGATATACAACGTCGTTATTTTGGCTAGTTTTCCTTCGTAAATATTCAAGCTCTTTTTTGTAACCTTCCATTAACTGTGTGGTCTCATCTAATTCGGCTTGCAGCCGATCTACAGCTGTAATATCTCGAGAAGCGTTAACGACTCTAGTGATTTCTCCGTTCTCATCTTTAATGGGAGTACCAACAACCATCAAACGCCTTCCTGTTTGAGTCTCTTGGATAAGAGAAACGGTTTCCTTTCTTTCCAGGACTAGTCTTGTGACGGAAGGCTTGTAAATCCCAGATTTCTCAAGTTCATAGACGTTTTTTCCAATTAATTCTTCTTTTGCTTTTCCCCACAGCTTTTTACAAGCCGAGCTAACCCGCAATGTGGTTCCTTTTTCATCTGATACATAAATAACATCATAGGATATATCAAATATCGCTTTTAAATCACTATTTAAATTTTTGTAAGCATCTAGTTCTTTTAAAAAGACTTCATAATATTGTTCTTCATTAAATAAAAATGAGCCGCCTACGAGTTCGTTTTTTTTATCTAAATAGAGGGGAGAATAATTAAAGAAAAACTTACGGTTTGAATAATAGACATCATAAAAGAAATGATCCTTATCAGAAAGTATGTTTTTATTCATAGCAGGAATTAAATTGAAAATGGATGTTGTTATGATTTTATTTTTATCAACTTGAAGGAGCTCGCCGCCTTTATTATTCATATATTGTATATTTCCGTTTTTATCAGTCATAATATAGCCCGTTCGTAACGAATTAATAGCTGATTCTATAGACATGTCCATTTATATCTACCTCGCAACTTTCATGCTTTTTTGCATAATAATCTTGCGGAAAAGCATGTTTTTTTAAACCATCATATAATGATTTTCATGCATTATCAATACTAGCAGGAGAAAATATGATCAAATAGATTTGGCATAGAACTTGCAATTAGTATTTATTCAAGAGGAGGGATAATGAAAAGGCTTTTATTGAAGATAAAGTAAACAGTAAGAAATTTAGTTAACTTGAGGAGGATGATACGAATGAAGCATAGTTATCGTTATAACATTTTGTTCATGATGGTTCTGATGGTTATTATTAACTATATTGATCGTGGAGCTATTTCATATGCGTCTGAGCAAATTATTGCTGAATTTGGTTTTAATGCGATCGCTTGGGGTGCTGTATTAGGTTATTTTGGATATGGATATTTATTTGGAGCACTATTTGGAGGAGCATTAGCTGATAAAAAAGGTCCAAAATTTGTATGGATCATCATTGGTTTGGGTTGGTCGATTTTTGTTATGGCTACTGCTTTTGCGGGCGAAATTGGAATCGCTTTATTTGGAGGTTCAGCTCTCTTCGGTTTTGCATTTATCCGGATTTTATTTGGATTCTTTGAGGGGCCAACATTCTCGACTATTAATAAAACAGTGGCAAACTGGGCGACACCAAGAGAAAGAGGCTTTGCTGTTTCTTTGGGTTTACTAGGAACACCTCTAGGTGCCATGCTTACAGCTCCTGTTGCAGTGTTTCTTTTATCAGTCACCAGTTGGAAAGTTATGTTTCTCATCTTAGCAGCTTTAGGATTGATATGGGTTATTGTCTGGAATAAGATGTTCACTAACTTACCTGAAGAACATCCAAAAGTTTCAAAAGAAGAACTGGAAAAAATTCGCTCTAAGAGTGACTTGCTTCCAGATGAACAATTGGTTGAAACAGAAGAAAAAAGTGATGTTAGATGGTTTCACTTTTTTAAGAACCCAACTTTAGTATTCAATGCGATTGGATATTTTGCATTTCAATATATTAACTTTTTGCTTTTAACATGGACGCCGAAATATTTACAAGATGAATTCGGTTTCCAATTATCTTCTTTATGGTATTTAGGAATGATTCCATGGATTGGTGCATGTTTTACAGTTTTATTGGGCGGAAAAATTTCGGATTATTTAAGAATGAAGACAGGAAGTTTAAGAATTGCCAGATCAGGTCTTGCAGTAGTTTCGTTATTATTAACTGCAGGTTGCTTTATGTTAATTCCTAGTGCTAATTCAATCGCAGCTGTCATGGTGTTAATGACGATCGGAAATGCGTTTAACTCTTTGCCAAACTCAGTCTACTGGTCTGTCATCATTGATACAGAACCGAGTAAGGCAGGTACATTTGGCGGGATTACCCATTTTATTACAAACACTGCCACAATTATTGCTCCTACCCTGACTGGATTCTTAGTCATCAGCTATGGCTATTCTTCAATGTTTACAGCAGCTGCAGTTGCTTCAGTAATCGGTATGGTAGCGATGATATTTGTAAAACCTGGTAAGAGAAAATCTAAAAATATTGCTGTTGTTTAAGCAGGAGTTGATTTTTGATGATGGATATTTTCACAACTGGTAAACGGATTCAAAAGAAAGAGATTTCGCCTGTTGATTTGGTGAAGCAGTCTTTAAAAAAGGTTTATGAGGAAAACCCAAAAAATAATTCATTTATTACTGTTTCAGAAGACGAAGCATTAAAACAGGCAAAAGTGTTAGAGGAAGAATTAACAAAAGGAAATATACGAGGGCCTCTACATGGGATCCCAATAGCTATTAAAGATTTAGTATATACGAAAAAAATCAGAACAACCATGGGCTCTAAGGTATATGAGGGCTTTATTCCCGCATTTGATGCACCGGTGATTGAAAAGCTAAAAGCGGCAGGCGCGATCATTATTGGCAAAACCAATACACATGAGTTTGCCTATGGTCCAACAGGGGATCGTTCTTATTTTGGCCCGTGCCGGAATCCACATAATCTAGAGAAAATGTCTGGTGGTTCTAGCAGCGGGTCTGCAGCAGCAGTCGCTGCTGACATGGTGGCAGCATCCATTGGCACTGATACAGGCGGATCTATTCGTATTCCATCATCCGCATGCGGGGTTGTCGGGATGAAACCGACATTTGGCTTAGTAAGCAAGGCAGGTGTGTTTAAACTTGCTTATACACTGGATCACACTGGTCCTATCACGAAAACAGTAAAAGATAGTGCGATTTTATTAAATATTATTGCGGGATACGATTCAGAAGACCCATATTCTTTAAACAAAGATAAAGAAGATTATTTAAGATTAATTGGCAAAAAAATTAGTGGTAAGACAGTTGGAATCAGTTCTTTCTACTTTAATCGGATTGATGAAGAAGTTAAAAGGGCAGTGAATAAATGCATTGATATATTAAAAGATATGCAAGTAACGGTGAAAGAGGTTGATATTCCTGTAATGAAAGAAATAGCAGAAGCTCAATCTATCACTATCAAATCAGAGGCTTCAGCTGTGCATGTAGACACAATCAATCATCATAAAAATGAAATAGATGAAGAAGTCTATCAAAGATTGGTCAATAGTCAACAAGTTAAAGGTTATGAATATGCGTTAGCGCAGCTAAATAGAAAGAAGTTAGTTTCTCAATATAATGAAATATTTAGTCAAATTGATGTTTTAATTGCACCTACACTTCCCATTACTGCTCCTGCTATAGGGGAACGTGAAATTGTTATTGAAGGTCAGAAAGAATCCGTTCAAGATGCTCTATTAAGATTAACATCTCCAACGAATTACACAGGAAATCCATCCTTATCGATTCCATGTGGAAAAGCGCAAAACGGATTGCCAATTGGTGTTCAATTAATTGCTAAACATGAAGAAGAGGCACTTTTATATCAGTTTGGGAATGCATTGGAAGAAGCGCTGAGAATTGAATTATCAATTTAGAATGAATTTCTTCTCTATCTTCTCATCCAAGCCGGACTTGCATCCTCATCTTACAATATACTAAGCGACAAAAAATCAGTGGAGGCTGTTGACCTCCACTGATTGAATTTCGCCATATGCTTTTCTAAATGTAAAAATTTTATAATCTACCAGGATGTCTTTTTCTCTTAAATAGGATCAATCCGACTCCGAAGACCATGAACACTCCGCCTATTAACAACAGATTATAGAGGTTTGAAGCGGTATTCGGCAGCTTGCTGCCTATAAAGCTATCTCCAGACTTCGAAGGGAGATTATTTCCTGATGATATTTGACTGCTATGAAAATGATCAGGCTCTATATTGTTATTATTGTTTTTAGGTCCTTGATTGACAGCATTGTTGCTGCCTTTAGGTTCCTCGTCATCTTTTGGTACCTCACTCAATTCAAATACAGAGAATGTACTAAAATGAGTTGTAGTAGCTGAAACGGTCTCTGTATTTGCATCGTAAATACCACCGATATTTTCCCAATCGCCAGTTTCATTTAAATAGAATATTTTTAAGTTATTTACGTCAGAAGCTTTTGTAGGATCCACTTTAAAAGTGAGTGTGATGCCATCTGTAAAGCTACTGATCTGCCCATTATTAATGGAAAAATCAAACGTTTTACTCTGACTGTTGTCTGCTTGAGACAATTCTTTTATATCGATTCTTACATCTTCAGAAACATCTTTAAAGACGGATGCTGGAATCGATAATTGAACATCAGGTTTTATAATTTGCAATGTTAAGTCAAGCTCTTTGATGATGGCAATTTGCTCTTTAGATAGCTTCAATGAATCTGATGCTAAATCTACAGAAACTAGTCTTTGCTGTTCGTTCAGGGTAAAGCCATTAGCTGCTGTAAATAATTCTTTTGCCTTTTCATAAGGTGTTTTGACATCTGGAATTTCATTGCCGTTCGGGTTTTCACTGCCATCCGGGTTCTCATTGCCGTCTGGGTTCTCATTGCCGTCTGGGTTTTCATTACCATCCGGGTTCTCATTGCCGTCCGGGTTTTCGTTACCATCTGGGTTTTCGTTGCCATCCGGGTTTTCGTTACCATCTGGGTTCTCATTACCATCTGGGTTTTCGTTGCCATCTGGGTTTTCATTGCCGTCTGGGTTTTCATTACCATCCGGGTTCTCATTGCCGTCTGGATTTTCGTTACCATCTGGGTTCTCATTGCCATCCGGATTTTCGTTACCATCCGGGTTCTCATTGCCATCTGGATTTTCACTGCCATCTGGATTTTCACTGCCATCCGGGTTCTCATTGCCATCCGGATTTTCGTTACCATCTGGGTTTTCGCTGCCATCCGGATTTTCATTTTCCCCAGGGGTTTCAATATTAGTAAGTGCAGTCTCTAAAGCTGCGCTTGCTTCGCGGATCTCCGGGCGTTTTGCAGCTAACTGATTTGCTATGATTTCTGCTCGGTCCATTGCCTCTTTTAGCGT
The DNA here is from genome assembly GCF_014836955.1 of Bacillus norwichensis. Taxonomy (GTDB): domain Bacteria; phylum Bacillota; class Bacilli; order Bacillales; family Bacillaceae_C; genus Siminovitchia; species Siminovitchia norwichensis. The sequence continues at coordinate 9,349 of NZ_JACSPV010000041.1, read as the reverse complement.
AAGCATTTCAGCTGAATCATCTGTTTCGACGTATGAATTTTTTGCTTCTGTAATAAGTGCCTTTAACTCCTCTAAATGTTTGACATTAAAGCTCAAATAAACTTTTTTGCCATCGTACTCAAGATATTGAAATCCCTGCCAAGTATCCAGGTTACCAAGTGCGTGAGTAATACTAATTTGATAATAGTCAATTCCTTGGTCACGATGTATAAATTTACCAGTACCCAATAAGGAGCCCAAACCTCCATTAATTGAAACTAAAGCAGTACGTATTTCCATATCTTTTCCAATATTTTTAAATGGAATACTAGCATACATATGGCTCCTGCCACGCTGTTTTAATACTGGAGCAAACTCTCCAAAATCACTTGCATGTTCAGAGATTTTTGCATTTTTTTCAAGCGAATCAAGGGCGATAAATGGATACATCCCATCTTCAATAAATTGTGTATCGTTCAGATTCTTTAGTAATGTTTCTAGATTACTATAAGCAGCATCTACTGCCATTTGGGTTGCTGATGGATTGTTTAACACTTCATTTGCTGCGTCTATACGTCTGTTAATTGTATCCATCGAGAAATCATGCTCGTTTACTGAAATTATATTTGGAATGGTTGTTCCTTTATATGGATATGTGTCAGCAAACTCTTGAACCTTCGCAATTATCTCTATTAATGCTGTTTTATCAATTTCGTTTTGGTTGGGTAAATTACTTGTATTAATTTCTATTTGGACATTGTACCAATTATCATAGTGAAAACCAGAAGGCATCCATGAAACATCTTCCATGACTACATGCATGAGTATGTCAGGTCTTTCTTTTATATCCGTAAGAGGATATGTAACTGTATAGTTATTCGTTTTATCCTTGGATATCGTAATTTCGTCGTAGCCGTCCATCCCAACGATTCCATCTTTTCCTTTTCCTTGCTCTTTAATTTGTGCTTGTGGCTTGCCGGGCTGGCGGATTCCAATATATTGCATATAACTGGCATTTTCCTCTGTTAGCTGATGCTGAAAGCTGATGTTTCCATCTGCATCGACAATTATCTTTCCAGCCAGGTCTTTTACTTGCATAAAGGGATTGGCCGCGGATTCATCTGCAGTGTTATCTTTTAAGTACATATAATCAGCATCATATATTCCTTCAGGAATCGGTTGTTCTGCTCCCGTTTCTGCTAAAGCAGATGTTGGTATAACGCTTGAAACCAGCAGCAAAATCGTAGCAAGTACGAATAAAAATCTCAACTTACTGTTTTTCAAATGTATTCTTCTCCTTTTAAAAATAAATAGAAATATACAGAAAAAGAGAGACTGTCTGACAAGGGATTAGCAGGTTGCGTGCTAAGACAGCTCTCTAAAAAAATATGGAATTAATTCCAATAAAGCTTCATCGGCATATAACCGCCATGAGGTGGTGCTGCAAATACCTCTAATTCTACATCTGTTAGCCCATCGAAATCTGCCACAGTAAAGGTGTATTCTACATTACCATCAGAAGCCGCAGAGCGATTTGCCTGAACGCCATTTACTTTTAAACCACCTAGAATGGATGCATCTCTCAGTGTAATCGTTACTGTGTTCCCATTAATTTCAGCATCTTTAACAATGAAGGCGTCTGCGTGTGAATTTGGCACTCCATTTTCATCGGCAAAACCAAAATTAAATGCACTTGCAGCTGCTACTGAAGATGAAACTGCAATTGCAATAAGGATCGCTGCAACAAAAGCAATGATATTTCTTTTAGTCGTTAAAACATTACTCATGATAACAAATCTCTCCTTTAATTTGATTATTTATATTCCCTTGTCAGTTCTTCTTGTTTTCGAATGAATATTTAGTCTTTACTGAATAAATTGAGTGTCTGACGAAATGTCTAAACCTCCTTCATTAAAGTTTTGCACTCTATTCATGATAATGATATTCATTCTCAATTAGATGCTAGCATCATATATTGCTTGTGTCAATATGAATAGGCTGAAAGTTTAGCTATTTTTCAGATTTCATAGAGCCATTGACTTATTTAGTCTAGAATTGCATTTGTTTGACTTTTTGTTGGATATTATAACAATTTGGTGAGCTAAGGGGCAACAGTCTTTGAAGGAGGGGGACTCTGGCTCTGAACATCTGTGCATCTGCCGGAGGCTTTACCTTTATTCAGCTGGGGTTTGATCCCCGACTGAACGGATAGCCAAATACCACTTACAGAGGTAGGAGACTTCTGCAAAATGAAGTAAGGTTTCTGCGGAATTGGATTTTAAGACGGCGATAAAGAATCTACTGTGACGGTCACGCTTAGAATAGTGTAATGTCTGGAGCAGAGTTTCGGGTTTGATTCTATTTGTTAAAATTAGTTGCAAGTTTGGTGAAGGTCTGGACTGTGAATCGGGAATTTTAAAGCTAAAGTATGGATGAGAAGGCTATGGAACAAAGGGGGATGAGAGCCGGTGAGCGATGGAACTTAGTTTGTTTTAAAGGACTGGTTCCATCTGGATGCTCACAGGAATATCAATATTTTCGTCTACAAATGAAATTTAGATAGCTTGATAAGCAGCTAGTCCTTCTTTTTCCAACCGAAGCTTTCCGAAAGTTCAAATGCTTGTTCAATAACAAAAGAACTCATTTTATCGTCATGCGAGCTTGGAATAAGATGTGTAAAGCCGACGATTGTAATGCTGCCGAGCATATCATTTCTATAATCGAGTATTGGAACGCTGAAAGAGGAGACATGCTTGACAAGCGGTTCAGCCGCATATGAAAAGTAGTTTTTTTGGATGTTTGGTAGTTCACGCTCTAACTGTTCTTTAGATTCAGTTGTTAAATGTTGAAGTTCTCTTTGTGTCCATTCTTTAACCTCAGCATGATCCTTAAACGCTACATAGGCTTTTCCGGCAGATGAGAGAATAGGCAGCCGAGTTCCGATTTGCGCACCAATATTCAGCCCAGGCTGACTGTTCCATATATTTGCAATGACAGGGCCATCATGTGTCCAGACGTTCAACAATGCGGTGAGCTGCAACTCTCGGCTTATATTTTTTAAGAACTGACTAGCTTGCTGTATTAAATCGACACTCCCAATGGCAGCATTTCCAAATTCAATTAATTTACTGCCAAGCTGGTAATAACCATGTTCCTTGTTGCGATACAGTAATCCCGTAATGGTTAACGTATTTAAGTATTTATGCAAATTGCTTTTTGTGATTCCTGTGAGTTCCTGGATTTCGGAGAACTTCAGAGGACGGTCTTCGCTAATAAATAACTCAAGTATGCCAATTCCTGTTTGCAACGACTGAATGACAGGAATCGTTTTCTTTTTGTCCATTCCAAAAACTCCTTTTAAACTTTTGGACTTATCATGTCATAGATTTATAAATCTGTCCAATTGTTATTTTTCGATATTGACAATTGAAAGCGGATACGATAGATTTTAATAAAGAGAACAATGTTATCTATAAGTGAATTAAAGGAGAGGTTAAAATGAAGCTAGTCACTTTTACACAAAATGGTTTAACAAGAATCGGAGCTGTTGAAGGAGAACAAGTTATCGATTTGAATGCTGCTTTTAAAGCGAAATTGGAGTCTGAAGGGAAAATAAGGGCTGAAAAAATTTCCGAGGCATATATTCCGACTGATATGAAAGGATTCTTGCAAGGTGGGAAAGAGAGCTTGGAGCTTGCAAAAGAGTCTGTCCAATTTGCTTTGAATAGTGAAAGTGCTGTTCAGCTTGTTTTCAATAAAAAAGATGTGCAAATTGGTGCTCCTGTAACTGAACCTGGAAAAATGATTTGTGTTGGACATAATTATCGTGAGCATATTTTAGAAATGGGGCGTGAATTGCCTTCACATCCGGTTCTCTTTGCGAAATTTGCCAATACAATTGTTGGTCCGGAAGATGATATTCCTTTTTATCCAATATCTGAACAACTTGACTATGAAGCAGAATTTGCATTTGTTGTGGGAAAGCGTGCTAAGAATGTATCTCTGGAAAATGCACTTGATTATGTTGCAGGCTATACGATTGTTAATGATGTTACATATCGGGATATCCAACGTCGTACAATCGAATGGCTACAAGGAAAAGCAGTTGACGGCACTGCGCCAATGGGCCCTTGGCTTGTCACTTCTGATGAGTTGACTGATCCTGCCGGTCTTGAAATTTCATTGTCTGTTAATGGAGAGGAAAGACAACGTTCCAACACTTCGAATCTCGTATTTACTGTACAGCGCCTAGTAGAGTTCCTTTCTGATTTAATGACGTTAGAACCAGGAGATGTCATTTTGACTGGTACACCAGGAGGAGTAGGTGTAGCAAGAGAACCACAGGCTTTTTTGAAAGATGGGGATGTTGTTCGCATTGAGGTTGATAAAGTAGGAGTACTCGAGAACAAAGTAAAAAAAGTGGAGGGATAAACTATGGTCGTTGGACTTCAACAGCAAGCCATTCAAGATGTAAAAGCTGCAATTGATGAGATGTTGAACGCTGTAAAAGAACTTCCTGAGGATACAATCCGTTGGAAGCCTTCTGAAGAAGAATGGTCCATCATGCAAGTAATCGCACATGTGGCTGAAGCCATTCCCTTCTGGCTGGGGGAAATTCGTCAAATCATTCAAAGTCCTGAAGAAGTATGGGGAAGAGACCACACAAATAAAATCCGTCTGGAAGCTGTAGATGAGAAGACAGTAGATAGTTTGACAGTGGAAAAAGTGCTGAAGGATTTGAAACATATTCCCACTCAGTCGGAGGAAACTTTAAGTGAGCTGACTGATGAACAGCTTCAAATTGTTGCTCCAAGCCGCAATCCCAACTTTGATGGAAAACCTGTACAGTTTATTATTGATAAGCTTATTGTCGGGCACATCCAAGGACATAATGGACAAATTCAACGCAATTTATCCAAGCTAAAATAAAAGAAGAGGTTCAAATATTATAAAATACGATTCGAAGTTCAGAGAATACTGTCCGGAATATAGAAATACTATCTGAATTTCAGCAGTATTGTCCAAATATGAAAATACTGTTGCACATGTTCAATTCGACCCGGAATTAACCGTAAATCATTTGTTCAATTTGTATAAAAGGGGAGATTATGATGGCTGAAAAAAATTCTTTTTTTGAAAGCTCTTTGGTCCAGGATTTTAACAAAGATATTGAACAGTATCACCTTGGACCGCTTTGGAATGCAATCCCTGACTTAATGAAGCATACTCCTGAACCTCATGCACAGGCATATTTATGGAAGCACGATCTTCTGTACAAAAAATTGATGGAAGCAACGGAGATTTTTACACCAGAACGTGGTGGTGAACGTCGTGCCATTTATTTGCAGAATCCAGGATTGAATTATCGTAAACCTTGGGGATGGGCATCGACAACTCAAACCCTTTACGCAGCTGTGCAATTAATTTTGCCAGGGGAAGAAGCGCCTTCTCACCGACATGTCCAAAATGCTTTAAGGTTTGTGATGGAAGGAGAAGGAGCCTACACTATTGTGCAAGGCGAGCGTCTGTTTATGGAACGAGGCGACTTCCTGACAACACCTAATGGATTGTGGCATGGGCATGGCCATCCTGGAGATAAACCGATGATTTGGATGGACTGCCTAGATATTCCGACGATCTACTATCTTGGCGGGACATTCTTTGAGCCATATCCAGATAAACTCGAAAAACCATCTTTTCCGGATAATTATTCGCAGCAGCGCTATGAAGGCGGAATGGTTCGTCCGATTGGCGACCGATATGAGAAAAAGGCGCCGCTTGGAAACTTTAAATGGAAGCAAACCGAAGCTGCCATTCAAGGATTGAGCAGGTTCGATCCAGATCCGTTCGATGGTTATGCAGTCGAGTATATCAATCCTTCTAACGGTCAAACAGCATGCCCAACCATAGCAGCGTGGATGCAAATGCTTCCAAAAGGATTTCATTCGAAGGCACATCGCCATACACATGCCTCTATCTACCATGTACATGAAGGTTCAGGTTACTCGATTATTAATGGTGTTCGTTTCGACTGGGAAAAAGGCGACTATTTCGTTGTTCCAAACTGGGCGTGGCATGAGCACATAGCAGAGAAAGATACGTACCTCTTCCAAACGAATGATTTGCCAATCTTAGATAAATTCGGTTTGGAGAAGCAGCAGGAGCTCGATACAAATAATGGCTATCAGGAAGTAAAATCAGAATTTAAGCCAGTCATGGTTTGACTTATATAAGGAAAAATCCATTCTCGAAAGTAAAAGATTTTCGTGAATGGATTTTTTTTGCTGTGTACTTTCGTAAACATCCATCTGCTTGATTTTTTACGACTGTCAATTCGTCTAGTAGTGTACTTCACTCGCATAAAGTTGCGACAAGCCTGCACACCAAATGCATTCGAAATCTATGTTTTCCCGTTTCTCGAAGTCTCCATAAGGATAATATTGTGAGCTTCACGAATATAATTACAAATGGATAATTCCGGAGTTTGTTGTTTATCTATTTCTATCCGTGATACTAATATCTTATTGGAAATCAATAGATTCTTGATGATTCTCTTTTTTATTTCCGTTTATTTGCCAAAAAACAACTTATTGTAATGAGCATTAAGCCAACTGTTAGTAATAACAGTTTGGAACGAAAATCTTCATTTACCAAAGTGAAGAAATAAAGTATTTTAAGGTATTTGTCGTCACTGAAAAGACAAATAATGTAATACGCTAGAGGTACAATTAAGCTTGTCACAGGTTGCATCGTTAGCGAAAAGATTAGGCACATCAATCCTGCCAGAAAACATACGTCTGCTATTCCGCTAAATAAAAAAAGGCTAAATTTTATCTCTGAATGTTCCAATTGAAAGATGATAAGGCAAAAAATGGTGATGAATAGTAACGTAATAAAGATTTGCACCAAGCGAATAACCAATATTTTAAAATAGGAAGTTTTCTTGGTTTGAATTAGCTCTAAAGTATTTTGATCACAATCAGGCAAAAATAGCGGTATGAACAAAATTAAACCGATAATTGGAAAAATTCGTTCATAAACGCTTGCACTTTCCGTTAAAGCTACATTTTCTATTCCGAAAAACAACGGAAAAAGTAGGGTTAATAGAAAGGATGTCACAAAAAAAGGTAAGAATTGAAACCTTAGAAAGACCTCAGATATTTTAATTACCCTTTCCAAAGATCTTACCCCCATTACGTTTATAGTCATAAACAAAGACACTAATTAAGAAACACAGAATACCAATACTCGCCCAAAGTATTCGGTTTATCACTAATTCTTCAACAATCCCTTCAAAAATTACTGTCGAACCAACATGATTAAATCGTGGAATTAAATTAAAACCAACTTTCCCCACAATATTTAGAGAGCCTGCTGAGACAGAAATAAACCAGATTGCTATTTGTGCAACCACACTAGCTATCCCACCAAAAAGTGTAGTAATTAAAAAGCTGATACCCACTACCGCAATAATCGTAGGTAATGTCCAGCCCAAAATATATTGATAAAACAGCCAAATATCCCCAGATTGATTGAACTTCTGAGCGATTAGGTTAGCTTGTAATGCAGGCATAATGCTAAATAATAGTACTGGGATAAAAATAAGAACGACTGTCGATAGAAATCGCATAGTCTGTAATTTTATTGATGATACTGCCTTTGTATAGATGACTAACTGACTTTCGGCACGTTTGTCTCTCAAAACAACTGTTGCTGCTAGAAATACAGGAACTAAAGCTAAAATGATACCTAAATAATCACACACTAACCGTGCATAAGCACCTGAGACGTGATCTTTTTTTAGAATCATTTCGAACTTTTCGTGAGCTTCTTCGTAGGATAATGGTTTGATAGCCGAAGATTTATAATTAGCTTCTTCAAAATCAGAACTTTTTCCAATTATTTCTGAAACCTTCCTCATATCCTTTTGAAAAAGCTGATAGGAGTAATCTTTGGCAATAGGAAAATAATCAAAATTTTGGTGAGCATATATTTGCAATTCGTCCATTTCTTTTTCGAAAATTTCACTCAGTTCCTCAAGAGATTTCCCTGTTGCTCTTTCAATAATTTTGCCGATTTCTTTTTGATCATGGTTTGATGAAGTAACTACTTTGAGAAAGCCAAATGGATACGTATTATATTCACCAATACCATGTTGATAGAATAAATTACCAATTGTTTGTTTTTGAATAGATTTTTTGTCAGTCGTCGCACTAACACCATAATCATCCTCATGAGGTTGCGGTTCTTTAATCGAGGTTAAGTCCGTTCCTAGTTGACTAAAGAGAAAAAATCCAATCAATAGAACAACTAACCAATAGGTAAGACTTTTAAGACTAATGAAAAATTCTTTTTGAAATAGCGCCATTTTCTTTCCCACCTTTCTCTGATAGAAGGTATAAGTAAGCATCTTCAAGTGTTGCCTTTTCTTGAAGAACTAATGGATGATTCATAATGCTGGCATGCTGATTGCCAATAAAACGAATCTTACTCAGAGTACCTTCTTGCTGTAAGCTAATTACTTGAACTTGTTCTTTCACAGGTTTTAGCTCTGTTCGCGGAACTTCCACTGTGAAAATCTTTCCGTCTGCTTGTGAAATTAATTTTTCAATTGATTCAGAAAAGATGATGTGTCCATTGTCCATAATAGCTATATTCTCTGCTGCTGCCTCAATGTCACTGGCAATGTGAGTAGAAAGGATAACTATTTTGTCCTCACTAATTTCTGAAAGCAGATTACGGAATCTTAATCTTTCTTCAGGATCAAGACCGGCTGTCGGTTCATCGACAATTAACACCTTTGGATCGTTTAACAATGCTTGGGCAATCCCTAATCTTCTTTTCATACCACCTGACATTGCTTTTACTTTGACATGTTTATGAATAGATAAATTCACTTGTTCCAAAAGTTCCCCGATTCTTTTTTTACGAGTTGTAGAATCAATTTCACTCAGAACATCTAGATATTCCATTGCTTGATAAGCGGTCATATTTCCGTACATTGAAAAATCTTGTGGCAAGAAGCCAATCATCGAACGGATTGCTTTTTTCTTTTGAATGGATATGCCATCCATACTAATTTCGCCTTCTTTGACAGGTAGGAGGGTTACTAGAGTTTTCATTAAAGTTGTTTTACCGGCACCATTTCTCCCCAGCAAACCAAACATTCCTGTTGAAATAGTCAAGTTAATATCATGAAGAACTTGTTTCTTACCGTAATATTGATTTAAGTGTTTAATTTCGATTTTCATACCTCATTCCTCCTTGTACTCACCATCATAAATAATAAATATCTCAACTTTCGCACCAACAAAATAAGTACTAATCGTTGGCTAGACTGAATCTTGAGCCTATCAATTATGTTGCTTGA
>NZ_JACSPV010000040.1 GCF_014836955.1 Bacillus norwichensis | reverse complement strand
ACTTGAGCAGTGGTTCTCTGGCCTTCCCAACTACATCAAGGCTTATTTGCCAATTTCTCTCTGCGAAAGTTGAGTAATTAAATATAAAACTTGATTGTTTGTTGCCATCAATAGTCCATTAATTAATGGATTTTCTTTATAAAATAAATCAACATTTAATATTTTGGCACAAAGAATTGAAACTGGAAACAGCAATGCACCACAAGATAAAATGCCTATATTCTTTATTATTAAATCTAAAGGCAGCAAAGTGATTATTGTAATAACTCCCCAAATAAATATCGAGGCCATAATAAAAGGAAGCCCCTTCTTTTGTTTCTTTGCAATGTCATTTAATAGTATTTGTAAGCTAGTATTGATGTTCATTTCCGACTCCTTATTTTTTTAGCGCTTTATTCAAACTATCCGCTATTTTTTTATTTTCATATTTTGAGAAAAAGTAAAATCCGATGATATGACCAATCAACGTTATCACTAAAATTAGCAACAAATAGGGTTTGACAAATTCAAATACTTTCGGTGAGAAAAGATATACGCTTTCTATACCACAGAAAAAATTCAATAAAGTACTAATAATAATTTTAGTTGTTACTTTGAATGTAGAGTAGTTCCACAAATAGGGATAAGCTATACCAAAAACAATCCCCATCAGAATACTGATTCCAATTAAATTCCAAATATAAAGAAATGGGATTTCTTCATGAAGGTTAAAAATAGTAATTAAAAAAACAATCCAAATCATCCCCAAAAATGAACCCTGCAAAAAGCTATTTTTTAGGTCTTTTATCATATCAATCTCTCCTTAATAGACTTTGCATAGTGTCTACTGACAATATACTTATTTTGTTGTTTTGTAATAACTTCCAATCTCGCATGGCTTCCCGAAGCAAACGAGCGTATTTGATTCAAATTCAAAATCATCGAATTGTTGATTCTAACTAATCCGAATGACTCCAGGTGAGCTAATTCTTTTAAAATTTTATTGAGAAATAGTTCTGTACCATCTATTAAAAAGATTTTGGTGAAATGGCCTGATGCTTCAATTACTTCGATGTCATTTAGTTCAATCATAACCTGACGATTTGTTTTGAGATCTGTTGCGAATAATGTCATAGGTTGAAAAAAACGTTGTTCAAACGTCGAAAGCAATTCTTTATTCGATGGATTACTAGTAATTTCAATTTCAGAAGATGGTTGATTGTTTTTCCAAATATAGTTGAATTTCATGTTGATCTCCTTTCTGTTTATAGCGTAGCAACACTTCTCAGAACTTACGATGATTTTTCGTTTTGTTGCAAAAAAAATAGACTTTGTTGCAACATTGAATCAGTAAATTGAAAACGACAGTATCCGACCATCAAAAGCCCCAAAGATATTCAGTTAGTGCTAAAGTCAATGATTATTAAAACTGAAGTATTTTTGCGAAATGTTTAATGCTTTGGATAGTGCTATATAAATTTCTCTGTAGATATTTGATTAGAAGATACCTTCTGCTTTATAAGCTACCTCAAAATTACTAACTATCCATATGCGACTATTGTTGTTTAAATATCTTCACGTCCTAGTCGCTCTTCGATAACCTGCGAGTTTTCATCCATACGGACAAACGGGAGAATAATGATAAACCCCAGCACTTTTGAATAGAGTGTAACAGCACTCTATAACTTTCCAAGATGCAGTACTTGTAGTCAATAAAACTAAAATGTATATCAATCAGTAAGCCGATAAATATGCTGTGGTCTCTTCATAATAATAAAAAATCCAAGGAGAAAAATAAGCACTTTTAAAAGAGGTATTTAATCTAGTAATCATATAAATAGCATTGACAGTTCATTATATGTGGGGTAAACTTTCGATAATGATAATCATTATCAATATATGGTGTTAATGGATTTTATCATGACTGATGCACCTCAAATACATATAGAAATAGGAAGGATTATATATGCAAAACAAAAAAACGTTTTTATTAATGTTGATGTTGATTATTACAGTTTCCCTTGCATTATTAGGTTGTTCTAGCCAGTCTTCAAAAGATGATGTAGAAAAACCAAAGACAGCTGCATCAAAGGAAACAGACTCTCAATATCCAATTACTATTACCCATGCTTTAGGTGAGGCTGTTATCAAAAGCAAACCAGAACGAGTTGTAACAATTCAATGGGCAAACCATGATATTGCTTTAGCATTAGGTGTAGTGCCAGTTGGTTTTTCAGCTGCAAACTTTGGTGTTCAAGATGATAGTGGATTATTACCATGGACAAAAGAAAAGTTGGATGAACTTGGAGAAACTAATCCTAATGTATTTCAAGATACGGATGGTTTAGATTTTGAAGCAATTGCTGATGCTAATCCAGACGTCATCCTTGCTGCATATTCTGGTATTACAGAAGAAGAATATGAAACATTATCTGAAATTGCCCCTGTTGTTGCCTACCCAATTGCCCCATGGGCAACTACATGGCGTGAGCAAGTTGAGCTCAATGCTACAGGTATGGGTATGAAAGAAGAAGGTGAGCAACTTATTAAAGATACAGAGCAATTAATTGCTGAAAAACTAAGTGCTTACCCTCAAATTGATGGTAAAAAAGTCGTATGGGTTAACTTTTCAGCGAAAGATTTATCTCAATTACACATTTATACTCCAGTTGATTCACGTGCAGCGTTTTTAGAAGAGTTGGGTTTGACTTATCCAGAAAGTGTGACTGCACTAATTAAAGATCCAAAGAGCTACTCATTAGAATTGAGTGCTGAGAATACAGAAGCTTTATTTGATGCAGATTTAATTGTTGGTTATGGTGATGATGCGCTTTATGAAACAATTAAAGCAGATCCAATACTAGGAAAAATTCCAGCAATTGAAAGAGGTTCTGTGGCATTTATTACAAGCGAGTCACCATTAGTAGCAGCAGGAACTCCAAATCCACTGTCCATAGCTTATACAATTGATGAATATCTAAAATTAATCGGTGGAGCTATTGATAAAATTGAAGAATAGCACTTCGGCTTCTAAAACAAAGCAACTTGAATTACAAGTACCAAAGCATTTTTCACTTATTTTAGTGGTGGGACTAATTTTATTAATAGTCACAATCATAGCTTCTTTTGTCTTAGGGGCTAGGGTGGTCAGCGTTCAGGAATTAATCGATGGGTTGTTTTATCAAAATCATGATTCCTATGGTGCAAACGTAGTGCAAAAGCGAATTTCGCGTACGATTTTTAGTTTGTGCTGCGGTGCAGCGTTAGGTATTGCGGGTGTACTTATGCAATCTGTGACACGTAATCCATTAGCTGACCCGAGTATTTTAGGTGTTAATACAGGTGCAGCTCTGTTTGTAGTGGGTGGTATTACATTTATAAATATTACTACAGCCAGTGAGTATATTTGGTTAGCTTTAATCGGAGCAGCCGTAACAACAGTTTTCGTTTTTGGAATAGGCTCTATGGGGCGTGGTGGCGCAACGCCAATAAAATTAGTTTTAGCTGGAGCTGCAACCACTGCAGCTCTTTCTTCACTTGTAACTGCAATTATGATTCCAAGTCAATATGCGATGGATCAATTTAGGTTTTGGCAAGTAGGAAGTGTTGGTTCAGGGTCATGGAATTCAATCACTATTTTTATTCCTTTTTTACTAATAGGGATGATACTAGCGTTCGTATCAGCGCCAGCACTAAATGCATTAGCATTAGGTGACGATGTTGCAAGAGGTCTAGGTGTACGACCTGGTTTATTGAGAGTATTTGCAGTTTGCGCAGGGGTTATTTTATGTGGAGTAACTACTGCTTTAGCCGGTCCAATCGGTTTTATCGGTCTTTTAGCTACTCATGCAATGCGTTTAGTTATTGGGCCAGATTTACGCTTTTTAATTCCTATGTCAGCATTAGCAGGAGCGATTATTTTAACATTTTCTGATGTGGTAGGCAGGCTCTTGGGAAGTCCAGGGGAACTTGAAGTAGGTATTATTACAGCGTTTATTGGTGCACCAATCCTCATCTTATTAGCAAAGAAATCGAAGGTGAGGTCATTATGAGAAACCAATCTGGTGAAGTAATTTTTATGATGGTAGGTATGCGTAAAAGAAAAAGACGCTGGGTTTTTGTTACCTCTTTATTAGCCATTTTAGCTGTCGTACTTTGTTGTGCGATGTTATTGTTAGGAAACACGATTTATCCGGCGAATGTGGTTATTCGATCTTTAATGGGAGAAGAAATTGCTGGAGCTAATTTTGCAGTTAATACGATTCGACTTCCAAGAATGATTACAGGACTATTTGCAGGGTTTGCTTTTGGCGTGGCAGGTTATATTTTTCAAACCATTTTACGAAATCCATTAGCCAATCCAAATATTTTAGGCATTACATCAGGTTCTAGTGCGGCAGCAGTATTTTGTATTACAGTATTACATTTAAGCAATACAGCTATATCTATTGCGGCGGTTATGGCAGGATTAATTATTGTAATCGCCATGTATTTTTTATCTCGTGGTCGATCATTTTCGATTGGACGTTTAATTATTATCGGGATTGGGATGCAAGCGATGTTAGATGCGGTCATTTCATATTTGATGCTAAAAAGTGCGCAACAAGATATTGCAGGGGTACTTAGATGGTTAAGTGGTAGTTTAAATGGTTCAAAAATGAGTGAAGTACTTCCTTTAATTATCATAGTAGCTGTATGTACGCCTATTATGCTATTACTTGGCAAACAGTTAAGTATGCTAGAATTAGGTGACCAAATGGCAGCATCACTTGGTGTAGCGACCGATAAAATACGAATCATTTTAATTGGAAGTTCCGTATTTATAATTGCAATTGCTACAGCAACGACTGGGCCAATTGCCTTCATATCTTTTTTAGCAGGACCAATTGCAAATCGCCTAGTTGGTGTCAGTGCGTCAAATATTCTTCCAGCAGGTTTAGTCGGAGCCAATCTTGTATTATTTGCAGATTTAATTGGACAGTTTGCATTTGAATATAGGTTCCCAGTAGGTGTTATTACGGGATTACTTGGAGCACCATATTTAATTTACTTACTAATCCGAATGAACCGAAAAGGAGAATTGTAATGAGCAATACACATGTTTTTCGAGTAGAGCAGCTTGTTGCTGGCTATGATGATAAAACTATTCTTCAAGGAATAGATCTTGAAGTACCCAAAAATAAAATTAGCGTTATTATAGGTGCAAATGGTTGCGGAAAATCAACACTTTTAAAAACAATGGCAAAACTTATTAAACCAACGGAAGGTAATGTCACACTTGATGGCAAAGCTATCAACAAATACCCGCCAAAGCAACTGGCACGTTTATTAGGAATCCTTCCTCAGTCTCCTGTAGTACCTGATGGAATTACTGTCGCCGACTTAGTTGGTCGAGGAAGGTTTCCACACCAGTCTTTATTCAGTGGATGGTCGAAAAAAGATTATGAAGCTGTAGAAGAAGCTATGGAGTTTATGAATATCCAAGAATTTGCGAATCACGATATTGATGAGCTTTCAGGTGGCCAACGCCAGCGTGTATGGATTGCAATGGCACTTGCGCAACAAACAGATATTTTACTTCTAGATGAACCAACGACTTTTTTAGATATAACTTATCAGGTAGAAATACTGGACTTACTTACAAATTTAAATCGTAAGTACGGTACAACTATTGTTATGGTATTGCATGATATTAATTTATCAGCACGTTATGCGGACTGTATTTTTGCAGTGAAAAAAGGACAGCTTATAGCAGAAGGAACACCTACTGAAGTTCTAACAAGTGATCTAGTAAAATCAGTCTTTGATTTAAATTGTGTTGTCATTTCAGATCCAATTTCCAATACTCCATTAGTTATTCCAAAAGGGCGGTATCATGTAGTTGATTGAGAAATATCTGAACGGTTCTCGAGTCTATAATAATAAAGTTTCTCTAGGTTATCCGATAAGTTGCAAAAGCATAAGCACGCAAACCCAAAATCATATCTCAATTTAGGGTTCAGATAGCCTGAAAAGGAAGTTATAGGATGTGAAATCATTTTAAATAGCCTTTTAATTTCAATTACAATAGATTTAACCAGACGAAGCAACATGTGGTAAGTGATTAACTAACCTTTCAGCAATGCCCCCATTAATCAAATTTACAGTTTCTTAATTCCTACTAGGTTAAAGGATCTGGGGGGGCAGGATGTAATGGAATATGGAAATTCAAAGGAGGTATAGGCGATTTAAGAGAACAAAGGAATAGAGGGAATCGGCTTTCCAGCAGCCATCCCAACTGCATTTGCTCTCTTTTTAATTAGAAAAATAGTGTAGAGATGTTCTTTTTAGCCCCTTGTTGCACTAACGCTTCGTCTTCCTACATTAATTGAAAATCTAAAGAAGTTTCTTCATAGAACCAACTTTAATACTTGTACCATTAGGTTTATGTACGACTTCCTCGTCATAATGGATGTAGCCTATCGATCTATATAGCTTTATATTTTTCGGAACCGTCAAACGCACTTTGCACAGTACTGTAGTTACTCCTATTTTGGTTGCATAATCCTCTAGTGATTTTAATATTTTTTTCGCAATACCTTGCCCTTGCTTCTCTGGAATAACGGAAAGCCTGTAAAAATATAATCCCTCGTCTTTTACCTGAAAACGTACCATCCCAACCGGTTCAGTATTGTCAAATCCAATTAAAGCTCTTTCTCCGTTTTTTAACGCATTGGATATTGATTGCACGGTCTCCTCTAAGGCACTTGAAGGAGGATTTTCATCTCTATATTCCATAAAAGCTTGAATCATTAAATCATGTATTAATGGTGCATCAGAAACATTTGCGATTTTTACTTTCATAATATTCCTCCTTCCTATCAATAAATATAGATCATATTAATCAACCTGTCCCGTTTGACCTTATTCAGCCGAAATCTCTCACTCCCGTAAATGCATATCGGTATTCCATTCAGTGGGGGTAAATTCGCCTTGGAGAATTTAATTAATAACAATTTATGTTAATTTCCACAATAATCCGAAATACCTTTACAACTATTTTATTATGTGCTAATATACCGTCAAATAAAACTGACCGTTTGATTTTTTTAAACGTCAGGAGGTCTTTATATGAAAAATAATATGATTATTGATAATCTCCAACAGCTTAAGGCATTAAGTGACCCGCTTCGTGCAAAAATCATGATGCAGTTAGTAATGCGTCCTTATACTGGGAAACAGCTATCAGAAATACTAGATATCCCTCGGGGAAAGGTACATTACCATCTCAAAGATTTGGAAAAAAATAAGTTAATAGAAATCGTTAAAACAGAAGAAAAAAATGGGATTGTACAGAAATTTTATCAGGCAGTGGCTTCTGATTTTCAAATTTCTGAGGAACTTCTTCCCCAAAGAACGGAAGTCGGTAATGCAACAAAACAATTAATGTATGGGATTCTAGAAAGAGCAAAGCAAGCAGTTAAAACTGCACCTCTTGATGCATTTGAAACAAAGAAACCGAATGAAGATCCTCTAGAACGAAGCTTTATTTCAACTACTTGGGAGCTTGAAGCGACGGAAGAACAATTTAAACAATGGAAAAAGAAATATGAAGCCTTGATAAAAGAATTAGATCATATGGGAAAGAATACCAGCTCAGTTAAGAACAGCTATTATATCACCACCATTGGCTTTCAGACAGATAAAAAAGAATAGAGTGGGAGGCGTTGAGATGCCCCTTTTCAAAAATAGGAACTACCTGTTTTTGCTATTTGGCAGGGTGGTCACAAACATTGGGGATAGCCTGTATTATGTCGCAACGATGTGGCTTGTCTATAAACTGGGGGGAAATGCCTTTTACTCTGGTCTCGCTGGATTTTTAACTCTTTTGCCTTCATCTCTACAATTTATTACTGGTCCGTTTGTTGATACCTGGCCAGTCAAGAAAACATTAATTACAACCCAAATTCTGCAGACGTTGCTTATCCTCATCATCCCTATAACCTATCATTTTGATTTGTTAACGGTCCAACTTGTATTATGTATTATGCCTATCGCTTCATTTATTCAGCAATTTGCATATCCATCTCAAACAAAGGCACTGCCGATGATCTTAGAAAAAAAAGAACTTATCAAAGGGAATTCTTATTTTGCATTTGCCTATCAGGGAATCGATTTAGTCTTTAATGCCATCTCAGGTATACTTGTTGCTTTTTTAGGAGTTACCTTCTTATATATATCAGATTCCATTATTTTTGCCATTGCAGCAATGTTGTTTAGCTTATTAAAATTTCCTTCTATAAAGGATGAACAAAAGGAATATAAAACTGGTAAGATTCCTAAATACTTGACTGACTTAAAAGAGGGGTTCGCCATCGTCTTTCGCTCATTAATTGCAACATTTTTAATTGCAACATTTTTAATTGGATCGATTGTGGCAAACTTTTGTATTGGAGCCGCAATGGCTATATTGCCATCTCTTGCAGATGCTCAGGGTGGTCCAATCTATTATGGTTTTTATTTGGCGGCTATGTCTGTAGGCGGATTAATAGGTGCATTGTGCGGAGCTTGGATGGGGAAATTCCGACTAGGTTTTTTTGTAATAATTTCCTTTTGCATTAGTGCAGTATTTTGGATACTTGCCGCTTTGGTTCCATCAACATATATTGCTATAATATGCTTCGCCCTTGCCTGGATACCAATTGGTGGCACGAATGTCATTTTTGCAACAACAATGCAAACCGTTGTCCCACAACACCTGCTAGGACGATTAAATACAGTATCTGGCAGTATGAGTGCAGTTGCGATGCCAATTGGTTCACTTGCAGGTGGCTATGTATCTAGTATAACAAGCAGTACACTAACATTCTCCTTGACCGGAATTGGTTTATTAATTGTTTCTATTGTTTGGATGCTTCATCCGCGCTTAAGAGACTTACCGGAAGTAAAATTGCTGTCTGGGGATATTATGGGAATTGATTTACCTAAATCCTCTAGAACAGCAGAAGCAGAATAAAAGGGATTAAAAACTTAACAAGTCAAACATAAAAAGTCGATTCCTTAGCGTGCAGGAATCCGATTTTTTTAGGCTGAAATTCACTAAGCTTACAAAGTTTCTGAAACTTGCTCGTTGTCCAATATCAAGTGTTAGCCAGTTTCAAACCATAGGAAGAAAATATCCTTTGATAAGCAATATGAAGGTAAGGAAATAATTAAATGGAGAAATAGAGTATTACTGGAAAACGGTTGAGGCATAGATAAGGCTGCGAATGATTGTTTTTTTCAAGAGTTATTTAATCCAATTTTCTCCATCGAAGGTTGGTTTGAAATGCATCAAGACATAAAAAATAAGAGATGTTCCATATTATACAAGACTACTATGGGACATCTCTTTCTCCTCCTGTTTCACAATCTCGCTATATCGAAGAGAGAACCTTCTATAAGTTTGCCTGTTTTGTCAACGGACAACAATATACGGTCTCATCATTTCATAATCCTCATGCTCCAAGATGTGACAGTGCCAAACATATAGTCCTGTAAAAGGACCAAACTTCATAATAATTCGAGTGACTTGTTTGGGATTGGCTCTTACGGTATCCTTCCATCCTCGTTCTTGCGGCTCGGGAGGCATCGCTGGACTCGTATAATGGATCACTCCCTCTTTGTTAAACTTGTCTACGTCGAAATTTCTCCGATCTATTATTTGGAAATCGATTAAGTGAAGATGGATAGGATGTGTATCGCTAGTTAAATTAATAAGATACCATATTTCGGTCGATCCCAGTTTTGGATTTTCAGATATGGGGGCTCTCCACTCCTTATTATCGAGCAGCATGAATTCCCGATCATAACGGTCTCTGTTGTCATTTAATGTAAGGTACCTTGACTTTGAAGATAACTGTTCATTTATCTTAGGAAAAGGAGCCATATTAGTCGGAATAGTGCTGGTATCGACACTAGAAAGGGGAAGAGTTACTGCAAACTTCATGACTGTTCCAGTGTTTTCATCCGGTGGAGTTCCTGTAGGGAAAGGGGTAGGAGCATCGTTTTTCATAATAATATGTTTGTCCTCGAGATTTGTAAAATCAACTATTATCTCCGCTCGTTCTGCAGGTGCTAATAAGATTTCTTTGACACCTATCGGATATTCCATGAACCCTGAATCTGTTGCAATTTGATATAGAAGCTGTCCCGAATCGAGCTTAATCCTAAAGAATCGGCTGTTGGATCCGTTTAGCAGTCTGAAGCGATATTTGCGCGGTTCAACTTTTAAAAACGGATGTACTTTGCCGTTTACTACAATTGTATTCCCAAAAAATTCAGGAATAATCGATGTTTCTAATTCTGGAACAGGTGGGTCCGGTTGTTTCGGATAAAAAAGAGAGCCATCTTTATTTAAAGATTTATCTTGCAGCATAAGAGGAATCTCATACTTGGCGCACGGTAAATTTAATAATCGCTCACGTTGGTCCCTAATAAAATAAAACCCTGCTAATCCCGCATAAATATTGAGCCTGGTGATACCGAGAGTATGATCATGATACCAAAGTGTGCAAGCCGAGTTGCAATTATCATATCGATAAATTTGTTTTCTGAAATAGGGACCGACTTGCTGAAATCCTTTTGTAAACCAAGCCTCTGGATAGCCGTCGCTTTCCCACTCCACACAAGCACCGTGGAGGTGAACTACTGTGCGGACTTCCGGTACATCCATACCAGCGCCATGTACTGTATAGTCTACAGGGAGCAAGTGCTTATCTGGAAGGTTGTTCATCCATTTAATAAACACGATTTCTCCACTGTTTACTTCAATTGTAGGCCCTGGATAATTGCCTTCATATCCCCAAACTGTTGTATCATTTAATTCCTTGTGAAGTGATTGCTTGAACTCAGTCATATTTACTTCGTAATAAGTATAAAATTTATTTTTCTCGCGGGGTTGTAAAACAGGTGGGATGGGAAGTTCGTCTACAAATTTAGTAAGACCTATTTGGAGAGAATGGTCATCCATTGCGCTACATTGGTTATCAGATGTGCATTTACATTGTTCACCGCATCGACAATTTGGATTATTACAGTATGGATTGCTGCAGTTCCTCCTGAAATTGGGTGAAATATCATCATTTATACTCATCCAGATTCCCCCATTTTTTGTATTTCCCCACAGATTTTCAAATAGATGAAAAACTAAGACATTCCCACCACAAGTTCCAGCTTTCGTGCCAATTCCTCTTATCTTGAACTATTCTTAAATTATGCATATGGGGCTTGGACAAATACGAACACTGGGGAAAAAGAAAAATGTCAATCCCAACCCCAACTCTTACGGCATACTGACTAAAAACAGCAAAAAAAGGTCGGATTTCATGGGGAATAATACGCGTAATTTCATATATATGGCTTGAACAAAAGAGTTGCACTTTACAGAGGATGATTTTGAAACAAGTGCAGTAGGATTTCCTGGTTTCAGACAGTATTTTGGGATCCCGGATAGTATTTTTGATTTCTGGATTATATTCTTGAATCCTGGACAGTATTTTTGAATCCCGGATAGTATCCTCCAATCTTTGGACAGTATATGCCTAAATTCAGACAGTATTTTTATATGCTGTGTCTTTTTGACTGAAAAATCTTTAATTGTACGGAACTGAACCCAAATATGGGCAGTAGAAGAAGAAAACTTCAGTTCAACTTATATAGATGAAAAAAGTTTATTTTCCCCACAACATGTTGATCTATTTACTTTGTTCAACAGAAGTCTTCGACTTCTGTAAGTGGTGCGATGAAAGCATAATGGTATCCATTCAGTAGGGTTTCAAAACCAGGCTGAATACGGTTAAAGCTTCCAACGGATGCCATAGATTTTCAGAGGGAAAATTTATTGAGCGGAGCTCGATAAAACCTGGGTGCAAATATACCAAGGCGCAGTTGATTAAAAATTATTTGGAATAGCTAATGCCCCGTTATTAAGAATTAAAACGGCCTTTTTTAATACGGTCAACGGGAAATAGGCTCTTACATTAGTAACAACAACCTAAAAGCATCATATTTTGTTGAAGAGATAGACGTTAATTAATTACGCAAAACACTCTATTATTTAAGTCAACTCTCCGGTTTGCCCTAATTTTTAAATACAAAGGGGGGAAACAAATGCAGCAGTTTCAAAATGATTTACAGGGATTGCCAATGGGTAATTACCATGTCGGTGAATTAATTCCTATGGATTATTACAGCCAAGTTCCGCTTCAGTTTGACAGTAGGCAATTTGGTCGTTGTGGTGGTTGTTTTCGTTGTGGCGGTTGTTTTCGCTGCGGTGGTTGTTTTGGTTGCTTTGGTTTTGGTCTTGGCTGTTTTGGAGGATTCTTTATTTAGGTCAAAAGAAAAAAATGGTTATTTTATGAAAAGAAATTGCCTTTGCATGATCTCGTGCAAGGCATTTCTTTTCTGAAGTGTATGGGAAACTGAAAAGTTTACTACTGTGCATAACTTTTCCCTGTGTAGTTCCAGCACTCAGCGACTGGTAAACTTCGTGTTTTCTTCTTACAACAAGTCAACATCGGCAGCTTTGTCCATGTTTCCTTTATCTCGTCGGAGTTACTTCAGTATACATCGCTAATCGGGCGCTTGCACTTTTCCTTTATCATATTGGACAGCTAAAAGTACATAAAATGATAGTGAACAATTCGTAATGATGAGGAATAAGGAGGAGCTGAATGTCAAAACTTAACTCGTTCACACGGTTGAAGGTGAAAAGGGATACATTTTTCCTCCCTGATTCTAAGGGCGGTGTGTATTTTCGAAATAATTTAAGCTCATTCAGGTTAGAAGGAAATACAATTTATCAGTGGATTGAAAAGTTGATACCGATGTTTAACGGAGAGAAAACAATGGGAGAATTAACAGATGGACTAACGTCACCATATCGGAACAGGGTTTATGAAATTGGGGAAACTCTGTATAAAAATGGTTTTGTTGGGGATGTAAGCAAAGATACTCCCCATCAATTAAATAGTTCTGTTCTTGAAAAGTATGCATCGCAAATTGAGTTTATAGAAAGTTTCGTGGAATCCGCTCCGTATCGTTTTCAAAAATACCGTCAGGCTAAAGTGCTGACTGTTGGATCAGGCCCTTTTCTAGTTTCATTGGTTTCAGCATTATTAGAATCAGGAATTCCTAAAGTGAATGTCATGGTAACGGATTCCATTCCTACAAATCGTCTGCGGCTGAACGAACTGGTGCAGAATGCCAAGAAGACGGATTCAGATGTAGAGTTAACGGAGGTGCAATGTCAAAAAAAGGCGGGAAATTGCTCTTGGAGGGAAGTTGTGCAGCCTTATGATTGGATTGTGTACGTTTCGCAGAATGAAAATGTAAATGAATTAAGGGAACTTAACCTAGTTTGTAAAGAGGAAGGGAAGTCGTTTATCCCGGCCATATATTTACAGCAGGTGGGGCTCAGTGGTCCAATAGTTCACCCGGAATTGGAAGGGTGTTGGGAGTCCTCATGGCGTCGAATCCATCAATCTTCATTGCGTGGAGAACAGCGGTCTCAGCCATACTCTCCAACAACGGGATCCATCCTAGCGAATGTCACTGTCTTCGAATTATTTAAGAATGCTATAGGAATGGCTGATTCAAATAAGAGTAATCAAATTTACCTGCTTGATCTCGAGACGCTGGAAGGTGATTGGTTTTCATTCCTCACACATCCGTTGGTTACATCTAGAAGTTTTACTCCCGAACTTGTTGAAGATCTTGGTGTAAGGCTTAAACAGGAATCGCACAGGGATAACCCGCGGAGTAACCTCCTGGGACATTTCGCCCAATTAACATCCGAAAAGACGGGCATTTTCCATACATGGGAGGAACGAAATCTGCCACAGCTTCCACTTGCACTGTGCTCTGTTCAACCTGTTAATCCAATGTCTGAGGGACCGGCAGAGCTCCTGCCAGAAGTTGTTTGTGCCGGCCTAACACATGAAGAAACAAAAAGAGAAGCGGGCTTAATTGGCATTGAAATGTATGTTTCACAAATAATCGATTCGTTGGAATTCAAAAAACAGAATGATCGGATTAGCATGAGTATAACTGAGAGATTTGTAGGGATCGGAGCAGGGGAAACAATAGAAGAGGCGGTTTGTCGAGGGCTGCAAGTCTATTTAAATGAAGAATTGAGAAAAAGAAAAAGTGATCAACTGAATACGATATTTCATATGCAAATAGGATCAATAAAAGATAAATCATGCAGATTTTATTTAAATACCCTGACTACCTTGAACAGTTCCCCAACAATCGGCTTGAAAGAGGATATATTAGGCTTCCCGGTGATAAGTGTAAGATCGAATGGCCGTTGGTATTCAAGTGTAGGTTTAAATACGACAATAGCTATGCGAAATACACTAAAACAAGCACTTTTGGACTTTCAAAGCCAGGAGCATTCCATCATGAGGCAAGAGATAGAGTCAGCGGTTTTTCTGAAAAATAAGGAGAGCAAACTGGATATCCCTTCTTCTGATCAATTGTCGCAATCTGAGCTATTGCAATCTTCCATTCAGATCCTGAACCAAAACAACAAACGTTTATTAGTTTATGATCTTACATTCGAACCTTTTTTAAAACAGAAAATGGCAGGGGTGTTTGGTGTGCAGGTAAGAGAGGGGGTATCCTAATGGCTACCCAGATTTTAATTAAAGGACAGGGATTATTGGCGGATTTTGTTCAGGATCAATTGTCTGAAAGCTTCATCGTTAAGCGTCAAAAAAGCATAGTGGAAGAGGTTCCCGAAGACACAAAACTAGTTCTGGTGCTGCACGATGCCTGGCATCCATCAGTTCATCAACAGGCGGAAGAAAGATTCCGATCCATGGGCATCCCGTGGTTTCGGGGTTTCGTTTTGTTTGGCGAAGGGATCATAGGTCCATTCGTACACCCGAATAAACCGGGATGTTCCCGCTGTGCTGACTTACGGCGCATGATAGCTGGAGCAGATAGCCAAGAAATGTGGGAGCTTCAGATGGGAATGGCAGCAAAAGAAAGTGCGATGCGGGATGCATGGGCATCACGGCTGGGATTATCGCAAATGGCAACTTTGATATGTGACGAAGTGCAGAGGTTTTTTCAAAGACAAACCAGCTATTTGGAAGAAAAGGTCTTCATTACTAACTTGAGAACATTAACGAACTCTAGTCACCTTTTTTTGCCTGACCCACTATGTCCGATCTGTAGTCAATTACCTGATGACACACCAGATATAGCCCAAATTCGCTTAAAATCTAGTCCTAAAATTCCCGCTAGTGGCTATCGCTGCCGTTCGATGGATGAATTAAAAGAAGGGTTAGTCAGAGATTATCTTGATCATCGTACAGGTATTATGAATAGAAAAATACAGGATTTCACGTTGCCGTTTGCTGATGTTATAGTCAACATGCCGCTATTTGGAGCGGATGAGGGAGTGGCAGGAAGGTCTAATTCTTATGAAATGAGTGAGCTGACTGCAATCTTAGAAGGTCTAGAGCGATATTGTGGGCTTGGGCCCAAAGGAAAAAGGACGGTAGTACGTGAGAGTTATCAGCAATTAGAGAATCAAGCGCTAAATCCTACAAGAGTAGGCTTACATGATAAGGAACAATATGAAAAACCTCATTTTCCATTTAAGCTGTTTCAGCCTGATATCCCAATAAATTGGGTCTGGGGCTACTCGTTTTTACAAGAACGCCCTATTTTGGTGCCAGAGTTGCTTGCCTATTACAGTTTGGGCTATGGAGAGGGCTTTGTTTATGAAACTTCAAATGGGTGTGCGGTGGGAGGGAGTTTGGAGGAAGCCATATTCCATGCCATTATGGAGGTCGTCGAACGTGACTCATTCTTGTTAACCTGGTATGCTCAGCTTCCCCTTCCACGCATTGATCTTAGCTCTGCGGGTGACAAGGAATTACAGCTCATGGTCAATCGGGTGCATGAGGTGGCGGGATATGACCTTCATTTATATAATTCGACGATGGAACATGGGATTCCGAGCGTTTGGGGACTGGCAAAAAACAGAAAAACAAAAGGGTTAAACCTCATTTGTGCAGGAGGAGCTAATCCTGATCCTGTAAGGGCTATAAAAAGCACGATTTACGAGCTCGCAGGAATGATGTCTAGGCATGACAAAAAACTGGAGGAGAGCCGACAAAAGTATGAAGGGATGCTGAAGGATCCATTTGCTGTGCGGACGATGGAAGACCATGGCTTGCTGTATGGTCTCCCGGAAGCAGAGGAACATCTGAATTTTTTATTGCATGACCAACGTCCTTTACGTACATTTGCTGAGGAATTCAAGCAACCACCGATAAATAATGATTTAAAGGATGATCTCCAGGATATTCTTAATAGGTTCCGTCGATTAAATCTTGAAGTCATTGTGGTTGACCAAACAAGCCCAATAACAGAACGGAACGGGTTATTCTGTGTAAAGGTATTGATTCCTGGAATGTTACCAATGACATTTGGACATCATCTAACCCGTGTGAAAGGGCTCGAGAGGGTGCTCAGGGTACCAATGCAACTAGGATTTATGAAGGAACCGTTATCGTACGAACAGTTAAATCCAAATCCCCATCCATTCCCATAATGGTAGAGCAGGAGGCTAAATAGTGGAGCTGGAAACGTATCTGCATTATCTGCATTTTGACACGGAAAAAGTCTCTCCGCCAGATTGGCAAGTGGATTGGGAAGACGCACCGCTCCCCTATAAACTGTACCGGGGATTATCAGAGATTCCGCTTACCGCAGATATGCCTTTGACACTTGAGAGAAGGGGAGAATATCTAAAGCCTGGACTAGAGGAGGTTGGTCATTTTCTATGGTATGTATACGGGCTTACTCAATACTCTCAATCCGCTTTGTATGAGGGAAAAGCCCAGTCGGTACGGAGGTTTGTTCCCTCTGGAGGGGCACTGTACCCTAATGAATTATACGTGTATATTAAGCTGGAAGAAGCTCCAGAGGGAATTTACCATTACGATGTTGCACATCACCGCCTTATATTAGTGCGCGAAGGAAATTACGATTTCTACTTATCCAGAAGTTTGGAGAATGGCTTTGGTATTGCTGACTGTTTTTGCACCGTTTTTGTCTCGACGGTTTTTTGGAAAAATTTCTATAAATACAATAATTTTTCTTACAGGCTTCAAGGGCTGGACGCAGGTGTGGTAATTGGGCAATCGTTAGAAGTTGCCAGTCGGATGGGCTTCTCTTCACAGGTATGCTACCAATTTCTTGATCGGGCGATCAATCATTTGCTCGGGCTGTCCGATCAGGATGAAAGTGTATATGCGGTGGTCCCATTGTCTATAAAACAGCTGAACGATTGTCTGGACGCCGATTATCACAGAGAAGAAGCTTCTTTAGCCAATGAACTGTGCCGGGAAATACCACCATTGAAGCATGTTACCTATAATCGTTCAAAGAGAGTCATTGATTATCCGATGCTGAGGAAAATTAATGAAGCTTCACTGATTGAAACAACGGAGTCATTTGTGAAGATTAGGAAAGATAATAGTCCGAGACATATCTTTGGTACAGAGATGATCTTGCTACCGTTTACGGAGAGCTTTTCATACGATTTCGCATCCATTTGCAGGAAACGGCATTCACCAGATATCGATTTTATGATGGGGAAAGTGAGTCAAACACAATTATCCACTTTATTGAAAGAAACACTTTCTTTCTCGTATCAGAATGACCTTGATGAAACGGATGGAAATATTGAGACTCGTATTTCTTTGTACGGCAGTTTTTATAACGTAGAGGGAGTTCCAGATGGTGCCTACTCTTATGACAATAACACTCACACACTTCGAAAAATAAACCAAGGGGATCACCGGGGGTTTTTTCAAAATGGATTAACAATGCCCAATGTGAATTTGTATCAAGTTCCGCTTTGTTTGCATGTTGTTGGAGAAAGGAATCATCTCAGGGAAGAATGGGGATATAGAGGATATCGTATTCAACAGATGGAAGCAGGCATCCTCGTACAACGCTTGCTCTTGGTATCGTGTGCTTTAGGGATGGGAGGGCATCCACTGCTAGGATTTGACGTGAACCATTGTGATGAACTTTACAGGATTGATTCGAAAGGAAAAACCTGCTTGATCCAAATCCCGGTAGGACCATACCGTCCACGCGCCTGGTTGAAAGGGAGTTTGCATAGCTAGAAAGGGATTTAGAGTGGAATGTGGGCGCGCGTCCCCCAATCTATATGGTTCTTTGGAGTATAACACCGCTTTTTACGGCTTTGCCCTATTGGATATGCTGAAAAACTCACGAGAGTTTTCATACTTTCCCAATGCTGTTTCATTAAAGGAAATGACAAAAGATTGTTCTATCATAACATCTTTATAAAAATGAACGGCCCTTAAAAAAACATAATGTTTTAAACCCGAAGGTTCTTCTTGTTTGTTCTCCGACATGCCTTCGGTTTTTTTATGGAAAAATAGGAAGGCATCCTATCGGCATTATTCATCCAATATCCATTTATCCTTTGTCCGGTAAGTTCCATGTCTTTTTCTCTTGTGTTCGGTATTTTTCCAAATATTTTAGGATGGAAAAAGAAGAAATAGAATCGGAGGTCATCCGACCATCATTCTAAAATGAACGTCATTATATCAAAAACCATGTAAGTAGGTAAAATAACCTATTTTACAAATATTATATAGTATGGTAGTTTCACTATGATTCCGTCAGAAGAAATAAATACGATGACCAATACAAATAGACCGCCGAATGCTGATTTGTATGCAATTTGTACCCATAAAGTAAGTTATTTTTAGTTATATTAATAAAAAACTAGTGAATATATGAAGCGAAACGATGCTGTTGATTGAATTTGGAAATTAAGAATATAACTTCATTCAGCAGAAGTCTCCCACATGTGTAAGGAGTGGTGAGATGAATGCACATTGGTATTCCATTCAGTGGGGGTTCAAACCCTGGCTGAATAAAGTTGAGGCCTCCGGCGGATGACACAGATTTTCAGAGGGAATTTATCGAGCTTAAGTTCGATAACATCTGGGCGCAAATCGTCAAGGTGCATTTGATAGTATTACAGGAAAGGCGTTGCTTTTGGATGCAGAAAACTATTTTACTTGTTGAAGACGATCCGGCTATTAGTAATATGGTAAAAACATATTTAAATAATGAGGCTTTTCATGTTAAATGTGTTTTTGATGGAGAGGAAGCTGTGAATGCCTTTCAGCATGAGCATTATGACTTGGTTTTATTAGACCTAATGTTGCCAAAGTTAAATGGTATGGACTTTCTTCAAATGGTGCGGACTAAGAGTTACATTCCCGTCATTATTATGTCAGCAAAAGATAGCGAAGTAGATAAAGCCCTAGGACTAGGTTTAGGAGCAGATGATTATATCACTAAACCATTTTCAATGGTTGAGCTTGTGGCAAGAGTGAAAGCAGCTATAAGAAGATCCACGCAGTACATAGTTCCTCAAATAGAACGAAATACAACAATAATCAAAGTTCATGAGATTGAATTGGACACCGAGAGTCATTGTGTGACAAAGAACGGCATTGAGATCAACTTAACATCAAAGGAATGGAAGATTCTTTGTTTGTTCTTTGAAAATCAAAAGAAAGTTTTTACAAAAGAGCAGATTTATCGTTCCGTCTGGGAGGACGATTACTATGGTGATGAAAATATTATTAATGTTCACATAAGCCGACTAAGAGAAAAAATCGAGGATACCCCATCGAAACCAGCCTATATCAAAACAATATGGGGGATCGGGTACAAGCTGGGAGATTTTTAAATGACTACTACTATATTAAGCTGTGTCATAATTGCCCTTCTTATTTGTATAATCTATCAATATCAATCAAAGAAGGCAAGAAACAAGAATCTCGCTTATATAACAAATAAACTTGGACAGATGAAAGCCTCACAATCAAGTGAGAGAATTCTCATCGTCACAGATGATAGGCAACTTATCGAGATGCTAGATCAGTTAAATCAAATGGTCGATGATTATCAAGAAAATGTACGTCAGTATAAAAAAATGAAAGCCTCTATGAAACGGATGCTGGCGAATGTCTCCCATGATCTTAAAACACCGCTAACAGTGATCGCAGGCTATATTGAAATGCTTCAGAATCAGCCTCACATTAATGAACAAGAAAGAGTCCGTTTGCTGCAACAAGTACAAAGTAAAACATTAGAACTCATTACGTTAATGAATACATTTTTTGACTTGGCTAAGTTAGAATCCGGTGATAAAGGTATTCCGCTTGAAAAAGTTAATCTAACTGAGATTTGTAAAAATAATATCCTATTGTTCTATGAATGGATCCAAATCAAAGGGTTGGAAGTGGTCATTGAGATACCAGAAAATCCCGTTTTTGCTCTCGGCAATGAGGAAGCTTTAAACCGGGTATTAAATAACTTGATTTCAAATAGTCTTCGCTATGGTGCGGATGGCAAGATGATCGGTTTAAAGGTGTTTCATGATGAAACGAGGGTCTATGTCGAGGTTTCCGATAAAGGAAAAGGAATTATTGAAACTGAGCAGGAGCGTGTATTTGAACGTATGTTCACGCTTGAAGAATCAAGAAATAAATCCTTCCAGGGAAGTGGTCTAGGTTTAACTATTACAAAAAGACTGGTTGAAGAAATGCAAGGAGACATTTCCATACAATCCATTCCATTTGAAAAAACGTCATTTACATTTTCTTTGAAACGACTTAATAAGTAGCTCACAGTTTTCTTAAGATTTTCGTAAGAATTAAGACAGAAAAAAGCAAGGGCCGCTTGCTAAACTGAAACCAGTTAGAAAACAAGGAGGGGCATCATGGACTATGTTGTACAGACAAGAAATGTAACAAAAACTTTCCAAGGGCATAATGCTGTATCGAATGTAACGATGAATATTAGACAAGGTGAGATTTATGGATTTCTTGGACCGAATGGTTCAGGTAAATCAACAATAATGAAGATGTTAACTAATATGATTAAGCCATCACATGGCGAGATTACCATCTTCGGAAAACCACTCGAACATGATTCTTTCGATTACTTGAAGAGAATAGGCAGTATGATCGAATACCCGATTTTTTATGAGAAAATGACTGCGCGCGAAAATTTAGAGCTGCATTGTGCTTATATGGGATACCATAACAAGCAGGCGATTCGTGATGCTTTGGATCGGGTTGGGCTTGAAAATGTTGAGAATAAACTGCCAAAAGACCTTTCACTAGGGATGAGACAGCGTCTTTGTGTTGCCAGAGCGATCATCACAAAGCCGGAATTCTTGATTCTAGATGAGCCCATTAATGGGCTAGATCCTGCAGGGATTAAGGCCATGAGAAAATTATTCAAGATGCTTAATCAAGAATACGGTATGACCTTGCTACTTTCCAGCCACATTATTGGTGAGATTGAGCAGATTGCAGACACAATCGGTGTCATTAAAGACGGTAAACTGATGGAGGAGGCGTCTATGGATTCGATAAAGGCAAGTAATACAGAGTACATAGAATTGGTGACGAGCAATCAAAGAAAAGCGGCTATGGTGCTGCATGATAAATTAGGTATTAATAACTTTAAGGTGGTTGATGATCAAACCATTCGCATCTATGCTACAGAAGTGCCTCAATCTTCCATTTCTAAGACATTAATACTTGAAGATATCAATATTGAGTCTATTGATAAAAAACGGACAACATTAGAAGAGTATTTTATAAAAAAAGTTGAGTTAGATCAGGCTACTTGTTAACTTTTGGCTAAAGAGAACAAGGATCAATGGTAACATATTAACTTCATTCAAGAAGTCTTTCACTTCTGTAAGCGTTGAGATAAATGCATATTGGTAATCCATTCAGTAGGGGTTCAAACCCCAGCTGAATAAAGTTAAAGCCTCCGGCGGATGCCACAGATTTTCTGAGGAAATTTATCGAGCTTAAGCCCGATAAAATCTGGAGCAAATAGGCCAAGGCGCATTTGATAAGTCAAGGAGTCGATTATTTTGTTTCATTTAATAAAACTTGAAATAAAAAAGAATAAGTTAGGATGGTTTGTCAAAGGTGCTATTCTTGCAAATATATTGATTCTGGGTTTATTATGTATGATTTCTGTAATTGAAAAAAGCGAAGGCACCGAAATGATGAAAGATGTGACAGGAATTTTAACGATAAGTGGAGCAAGTGTTAGAGGTGTTTTTATCGTATTTGCCGCAGTACTTATTTCAAAAATGATTATTCAGGAGTTTAAGAATCGAACGATTCACATTATGTTTTCCTACCCAATCAATCGTAAAAAAATCCTTAGCGCAAAATTAATTCTTATCGTTTGTATAATATTCATAGCAATGACAATTTCTCATATAGTGGTGATGATTGGTTTTATTGGGTTAAATCAAATCTTTCACTTTACTTCTACAATAAGTTTAACTTCAAGCGATTTATTGACAGGAATAATAAAAATAATCATGTTTAGCCTGACGACTACAGTAGCAGCACTCGTACCGCTATATTTCGGGATGAGAAAATATTCGACACCAGCAACGATTATTTCTTCACTTTTCATCGTTAGTGTGACAAGTCAATCGATGGGTCCGAATTTCTCATTGGCTAATATTATTTATATTCCGCTGGCCTTGGCAGTAATTGCTCTTGTTATTGTTGCGTTTTCTATTCGGAATATTGAACATATTGAATTAAATTAAGATCTGGTTGTTCGGTAGTCGGAAGTATTGTTACCCCAAATGTGAGGCGCCTTCTCAGAAATCAATCAAATCTTTTTATTCGCTTTTTCCATAACCTAATTAACAATGCTCTTCCAATTACTTCTTATGATAATTTGCAGTACATCTACTCTAGTATTTAAGTTAAATGATTAGCAAACATATAATATGGAAGCGATAAAGTGAAACGGCAAGATATATGACACAAAATATATGCTTGAAAGAGAAGATTACTAGAGGGATTAAATTAGTCCAGGTCACCAAATATAATAGCCTTCAGAGCAGGTGTTATTTACTTACATATCATCCGCAGAGTTTTTATTTCTTTCTATAAATTCCTCATGCGTGAAACCCCATGCACACATATTTGTTAATACATGTTTTAAAGTTTTCCCATGTGTGGACAAAGAATATTCCACTCTCGGTGGAATTTCCTGATAAACAACACGATCCACGAGCTTATCTTTTTCCAATTCTCTAAGTTGTTGGGTTAATACACCTTGAGTTATTTCGGGCATTAAACGTCTCAATTCTCCAAATCGTTTTGTTCCATCTTCTAAAAGAATAAATAAAATAAGGGGCTTCCATTTACCACCAATTGCCTGAAGGGTTGTGAGAATTCCTTGTGTTGTAGGCTGGCCCAATTAGATACCTCCTATGACAGTTATCACTCGTACTTAATACTTTAATCATACTAAAGAAAACTAACAAAAAGTAATGAATCTGCCTATAACTTTGTGTTGTATGGATCATTTTATAAAAAGTTGAAACTTCTACACCTGACGGGGCTTAATTTGTACCTTTTACCATACTAAGTATGAAATTAATGAGTACTTTTCAAGATGAATTTTGCTCTCCATAATGACTATAAAGTAGTAGTAATCAAAGGAGGAGACAAAATGACATTGAAAAATAAAGTCGCATTGGTTACTGGTGGAAGTCGAGGCATTGGAGCTGCAATTGTAAAAAAGCTCGTACAGGAAGGCGCGCATGTTGCATCCACCTATGTTAATTCGGAGGACAAAGCGCAAGAGGTATTGTCAGAAATTACAGATCTAGGGCAGCGGGGATTTGCTATCCGAGCAGATAGTGGTGATCCAAAAGAAATCATGGAAGCAGTTGAACAAACCGTAGCTGAATTTAATCAGCTTGATATTTTAGTCAATAATGCAGGGATTTTTCCAGCGGGCCCACTTGATGATGTCACATTGCAAGAACTGGATCGTACACTCGCAGTGAATGTCCGAGGCGTTTTTTTAGCTTCACAAGCAGCGTTAAAATACTTAGGGGCAGGTGGACGAATTATTTCGATAGGCTCTTGTTTTGCTCATCATGTTCCTAAGCCAGGTATCAGCCTTTATGCGATGAGCAAATCAGCTTTAATTGGGTTTACGAAAGGACTTGCGCGTGATGTAGGATCTCGTCAAATAACAGTCAACATTGTGGATCCTGGCTCGACAAATACTGATATGAACCCAGTTGATAGTCCGAATGCAGAGGAAAAAATAAAATTGTTGGCATTGGACCATTTTGGAGAAGGAAAGGATATTGCAGGAATGGTTTCTTTCCTAGCAGGGGAAGGTGGGCGATTTATTACAGGAACATGCATTGCAGTTGATGGAGGATTTGGAGCATAAAAAAGTGCTGTTCAATTAAGGGGCTTTCAGCGGTGGCATACGTTTCGTCTATATGTAGATTTCAATAATTTTTTTGAAAATTACAGGCGTAGGATTTGAACGGATGCCACATGCTGTTTATCGTCCCACTTGGTCGAGATCGCTCCAAATAGTCTGATAGTGAAAAAATCCCCCTGTATAATTTCTGAAAACATGATTGGTGCTCAGGCATTCTTCGCTGATTCTTTTCATGTTTTTCTTAATAACTTCGTACTATCCATCGTAAAGACTTTCATTTTCAGCCATGTTAACATGCAGAATAAGAAGTACTTGGTTAGTCATTTGGAATATCCAGCATGAAAAAACACGCTCCCACTTCACTCCCTTCACGCTCTTTCTGAAAAATAAGGAATAAATTTTCTTGATATATCACAAATAAATGCAGTTGACCGGGTAGTTAAATCGTCACAATCTATATTGAATCATTGCTTGCTAAAGTCTTGCAAATTTATGTGCGAAGTTCAAAGAAAAAGTTAAATGAACATGTTGACTCTTACCTTAGAGGATATTTTAGTATAAAGAACATGGAAAGGAGGGAAGGAAATGTACACCGTTCACGAAGTTGCAAAGCTAGCTCATACAACAGTAAAGACACTGCACCATTATCACAAAATAGGTCTTTTGATACCAGAGCAAACGACAGAAGTCGGCTATCGTTGATACGGAAAAAAAGGTATAGAACGACTCCAGCAAATCCTTTTTTACAGGGAACTGGATATCCCTCTCAAAGAAATTAAAAAGTTACTGGACGGAGAAATTGACAGAGAAAATACGTTGATACAGCAAAAATATTTATTAGAACAAAAAATCGATCGATTTAAGGGGTTGATTAATACTATCAATACTTCTATTAGAAGTGTTAAAGAAGGAGTTGATTTAGATATGGAAAAAATGTTTAAAGGTTTTAAAACGGAAGGGGAATGGCAAGAAGCTTTAAAAGACCAAAAAGAGCATTTGAAAAAAGAATATGATTTTGATTTATCAACTCAAACAATTAGTGTGGAATCAATGAACGATTCTGCTATGGAAGCACAGTCATTTAATGAAGATATGATTAGGTTCTTACAAGAAGGCTTTTCTGTAAATGCTCCCAAAATCTTGGAGCGTGTACAAGAACACCTATCTTTTTTGGAGAAAAAAGGTCATCCATCAACACCTCAAGATTTTCTAAATCAGACAGAGCTTTTTATCGTTGACGATTTCCATAGAAGTATGCTAGAGCAATGGCAAGTGGGTTACACTTATTTTCTAAACAAAGTTGCAGGTAATTATTTGGCAAATAGTAAAGAGAAATAGGCACTCAACAGCGCTTCGGAAGGTGTATTAGTTTTTCCATATTTCAGGGTACAGCGGTATCTAATTATTATCACTCAAATTGCTCCCTGCTATTTGGCAAATTCTTTCTCTAAGTTATATTTTAATCTACCTATCTCATTCTTTACCGAAATAAACATTGCGGTTATCCGTAATGTGTATTTCGGTATGGGGAAATCCAGATCAAAATCATTAAATATTCGTATTTTTTAAAGTGTAATATCTTAAGAGCTCGCCGATTATGAAAGCCTGATTGGTATCAAAAGGGTTATCAGGCCTATAGCTTTTGCGGGCAATTCGTACAAGTGTTTTGCGGTAACCCGCAAATTGATTCACGGTGTAATCCGTCGAAAAGTA
The DNA here is from genome assembly GCF_014836955.1 of Bacillus norwichensis. Classification (GTDB taxonomy): domain Bacteria; phylum Bacillota; class Bacilli; order Bacillales; family Bacillaceae_C; genus Siminovitchia; species Siminovitchia norwichensis. The sequence goes on along the minus strand of NZ_JACSPV010000040.1, from coordinate 14,594 downwards.
TGACAAAATTGTAGTGTGACGAATAATTTTTTATAAAGTAAATGCCTCAGACGGATACCATAGATTTTCAGAGGAAATGTATCGAGCGGATCCCCTTCGATAAAATCGGGGCGCTCATAAGCCAAGGCGCGTTTGAAAAAGTTATCTTGCCAGTTATCAAAATTGAAAGAAGGATCGTACAGAAAAGCAATAAGACTAAAACCTAACACTTTAAAAATGTGAATGGAATTGCTTTGTCAAGGAGTATGATACAATTGAATAAGAATAGTTTTTTGAAATTATTGGAAAGCAATTTAAAGCATATGTCTGAAAAGGAAAAAGAAGATATTATAGAAGAATATTATATGCATTTTGCTGATGGAAGCAATGAGAATAAAAGTGAGGAGGAAATATCTAAAGAGTTAGGAGAGCCTGAAAAGATTGCCAAAGAATTAAACGCTGTTTATTCTATTGATAAAGTAGAAGAGAATAAAAGCATAAAAGAGATGTTTACAGCACTGTTGTCAATTATGAGATTAAGTATTGTAAATTGCATCATCATTATAGTGAGTTTATTTATGCTGCTATTATGTATCCCCATTATATTGGCTTATATAATTGCTGTACCCATTATGATTCTATCTCCAGTTATCTTAATTGTAATGGGCTTTGTTAATGGATTTGATACAATTGGAGCAACGGAAATTTTTCAGGTCATAAAAGGCCTTACCTTAGGTTCTTTATTAATAATATTGGGATATTATATCAGGAAACCCTTGGTTAGATTATTCCTGAAACATATGAAATGGAACATCCCTATTTCAAGGGAGAGAAATTAATTATGAGAAAAATTTTTTATAGCATCTTCATTATTTTTGTATTGAGTGCATGTTCTGGGGAAGAAAATATTGACACTACAGAAGAAGATGAAACTCCTCTTACAACGAACATAGAAATCCCTAGTACTATTTTCACTTCTGAAAAAAACAATAGTACAATTGAGGAAGAGGAAATGAAGTTAAGCATTAAAACATACTTAGACAGCAGTGAAGAGCTAGATAATGCTATTTATCCATTCGAGGAAATCCTCGATGCAGATGAGGAATTAAATAAAAGTGAATTAGAGAAATTTCACGGAATAAATAAGCTTATAAAAGAGAATGATGAAAATTTCTCTAACTATATTTTAAACAATACCTTGCCTGAAGGCTATCAAGAAGAGTCTGAGAGAATTAGTCGTTATATTACAGCTTCAAATGAGTATATTCAAGAATTAAATCAAATGCTCGATAACGTAAGTGAAGGAAATTTTTCCGAAATAGACGTTGGATCACTCATTGATAAAAGTGGTGTGGTCAATGGAAAGGAACAGAAAAAAATAGAAGATTTCCTTGATAAGAAGAAAATTCAAACGAAAGCATTTGGACGAGAATAAGAAGTAAAGGAAAAAACTGATATTCAAAAAGGTGCCCCGATTTAGATGGGGGCACCTTTTTTTAACCTCATTCCGAAGCAGTCTCCCATCTCTGTAAGTGGTGAGATGAATGCATGGAAGGGGCAAACCTCGGCTGAATAAAGTTAAAGCCTTCCGCAGATGCCACAGATGCTCAAAGGAAATTTTTCGAGTGGAAATTATTTATAATGATAACAGTTTCCTAATAACCTAAGTAACATAGGGTTTTTAGGACTTTATTGATTGTGACACATCATATTTAATTATCCCAAAAAGGTTTCTGAGTAGAATATAATGACCTTGCTTCTTTATAAAAAGACATGAAGCTTATCTTGATGAAATTATTCAACCCTTTCTATACTGTGTATAATAGAGATATACAATGATAAAAAAGAGGTATCGGCATGCAAATTATTATATCAAACAGTTCGAAAGAGCCAATTTATGAGCAGATTGTGAAGCAAATTCAAACGTCAATCTTATCAGGAGAACTGGAGGAAGGAGCCACATTGCCTTCCATGAGACAGCTGGCTAAGGATTTAAAAATAAGTGTAATTACCACGAAACGGGCATATGAAGAATTGGAGAAATCAGGATTTATCTATTCGATTGTTGGGAAAGGTTCGTTTGTAGCAGAACAAAATTTAGATGTCATTCGTGAGAAAAAGTTAAGAGTCATCGAAGAGCAATTAAGTGCGGTTATCTTCAATAGTCGAGAAATTGGACTATCTTATGAAGAACTGCAGGAATTGTTAAAGTTGTTGTACGAGGAGTGATTGGGTTGGAAAATGTGATAGAATTCCGTAGTGTTTCTAAAGCGTTTAAGGCATTCTCTTTAGAAAATCTGGATTTAGAAATAAAACAAGGATTTGTAACAGGATTTATTGGAGCAAATGGAGCGGGAAAATCAACCATAATAAAGCTGATAATGAATCTTTTACAGCCGGATAAAGGAGAAGTGAACGTATTTGGATTGGACTATGCGAGTCATGAGAAAGAAATAAAAGAACGCATAGGCTTTGTTTACGATAACAATATATTTTATGAATCATTGAGCCTGAAGGATATTACCAGAATCGTTGGGCCAGCTTATCAACGCTGGAATAATAATCAATTCAAAGCTTATACTGATCAATTTGAGCTGCCTATGAATAAACCGATTAAAAAGTTTTCTAAAGGCATGCAGATGAAGGCATCTTTAGCGATTGCTTTATCTCATGATGCGGAATTAATCATAATGGATGAGCCTACAGCGGGATTAGACCCGACTTTTCGCAGAGAGTTATTAGACATTTTTCAAGAAGTAATGGTAGATGAAAAAAGGAGTATTTTCTTTTCAACGCATATTACAAGCGACTTGGATCGTTTTGCGGACTACATTGTACTGGTTGATAAAGGGGAAGTTCTCTTTAATCAATCCATTGACGAACTGCAGGAGCGGTATGCTTTGGTGAAAGGTAGTATCGATTTGCTTGACCGAGATACGGAAGAGAATTTTATTAAAATAGATCGATCCCAAAGCGGATTTCAAGCTTTAACAAATGATGTGAAAAAAGTAAAAGGAGTCTTTGGTAATCATGTTGTGATTGAGAATGCTTCCTTAGAAGAAATTATGTTTTATGTGAAAGGAGCACGTAGGTAAAGTAATAGGGCCATTTTATTACAAAAGATACCAATGATATATTTATTTAATACATAAACTTATGATAGGAACAAAGTAAATTAAGAAGACTGAAAGAATTTTACTATTGAATATTCCGGGAGAGATCTTAAACATTTCGTTAAGGTCTCTCTTTTTGCTTATCAAGAAAGATAAGGAAATGGTTGATAAAATGATAAAATCATGTTTCAATAATGTGTATAGTGTTTATATAGTATATAATGTTATTATATACTATGCGCTGTATTGAGATGGAGTATTTGAAATTATAAAAGGAATAGGGTTGGTGACAGAAAGAATAGCTTGTTTTAATTTCATTCAGAAGAAGCCTATCACTTTTGTAAGTGGTGAGATGAAAGCATATAGGTATTCCATTCTGTGGGGGGAAATCCTGGCTGAATAACGTTAAAACCTTCGGCGGATGCCACGGAATTTCAGAGGAAATTGAACGAGCGGAGCTTGATACAATCTGGGCGCAAATGCGCAAAGAGCATTTGATAGAGCCGATTTGCAGCGAAACAATTACTGAAAACTATTTTATGTGAGGAATGGTAGTATGGAAAATATAGTGGAGTTCAAAGGCGTAACGAAGCGATTTCAAGGTTTTTCCCTAGAAAGTATCAATCTACAAATTAAGCAAGGCTATGTGACTGGGTTTATCGGGGCAAATGGAGCAGGAAAATCGACAACAATGAAGTTAATAATGAATCTTTTACAAGCAGATGCAGGTGAAATAAAAGTATTTGGATTAGATTATGCAAGACATGAGAAAGAGATTAAGGAGCGCATAGGATTTGTATACGATAGTAATGTGTTTTATGAAAGCTTAAACATAAAGGATATTCGCCAAATTGTTGCACCAAGTTATAAAAATTGGAGTGACGAGCAATTTTATGATTATGTCAAGAAGTTTGAACTACCACTAAATAAAGCAGTTAAAACGTTTTCGAAAGGGATGCTGATGAAAGTTTCTCTGGCAATGGCTTTATCTCATGATGCCGAATTTATTATGATGGATGAGCCTACAGCCGGACTAGATCCAGTTTTCCGGAGAGAACTGTTAGATATTTTAAAAGATATTATGAGGGATGGAAAGAGAACACTTTTCTTTTCCACACATATCACTAGTGATTTAGATCATATTGCTAATTATATTACATTCATTCAAAAGGGAAAAATTCTTTTCAATGATTCTATAGACGAAGTGCGGGAGCGTTATGCTTTAGTCAAGGGAAGTACAGATTTAATCAATCGTGATACAGAAAAGAGTTTTATAAAGGTAGAGCATTCTTCTACTGGATTTCAAGCTCTGACAGATGATGTAAAGAAAGTGAAGGAGCTATTTGGGGATCGTGTCTCTATTGAAGAAGCTTCCCTGGAGGATATTATGTTTTATGTGAAAGGAGCGAGTCATCAACATGTTTAATTTGATAAAAAAAGATGTCATTATACAAAAATCACAAATTTTACTGTTTATTCCATTTATTATTTTCTTTGCTCTTTTTGGCAAGCATATGAGCCCAGCCTTCATTTTTTTGATAGCTAGTACTTATATACCGATAAATGGATACATATATGATGAACGGGTAGAATCAAATATTCTTCTTAATTCTTTACCGTATACACGAAAAGAGATTGTTGCTGCAAAATATATTGGAGCAATTGTCTATATGATTTTATCAATTGGTGTAGCTGGTATTATTCTATATTTATTTAATTATGACTATATGATAAGGGATATAGCCATTGCTGCTGGTCTGTTCTTCGTATTTGTGGCTTTAGCTTTTCCGTTATTTTATATATTAAAACCTGGTTATATAGGAATGGCGGTTTTAATCGGGTTTATAGTCTCAGCATTGATTCTGCCTCCGATTGTCCAATTCTTAGCAAAACATTTCACAGCTATTACAGAGTTTCTTACAAGTTTGTCCACAGCGACTCTTTACCTTAGTGGTGCAGGAATTGCTATTGGTCTGTATTTTATTTCTTGGATGGTAAGTCAATTTATTTATCAACACAAAGCATTGTGACTCTAATTGTAACTCATCACACATAATAGAAAGGGGCGATTGTCATGCTTTTGTTTGCGGGACGGCTTTTCTTGCTGTTGGGTAAAAATCAATAAACCATACTGATGGGGAATGTCATCATAGGATTCCTGTTAAATTGGGGCTTTGATAAAAATAGAGCTCCTCAGTAAGATGAGAATAGATAGCACTCTAACACTCAAATTACAGGAGGAAGCTCTACTATGAAGTTTAACTTCATTCAGCAAAAGTCTCCCACTTCAGTAAGTGGTGAGATGAATGCATATTGGTATCCATTCAGTGGGGATTCAAACCCCGGCTGAATAACGTTAACGCCTTGGGCGGATGCCACAGATTTTCAGATTAAATTTATCGAGCGGAGCTCATAAAATCTGGGCGCAAATACGCCAAGGCGCATTTGATAATACAAGATAAACAAAATCAACTTATTAAAAGGGTTTCTGATCGTCGCCTCATTGTAGGAATTGATATAGCTCAACAATTTCCGTTGCACGAGCTGTCAATTTCCGTGAAATTGTGGTTGGGGACCTCTATCATTTGAAAATAATGAAGAAGGTTTTGATAGATTACTAAATTTGTGATTTTTTCATAGTATGCCAAATAGTCATTGCGTATAAATACGTGCGAAGCATGCCAGCTTTTGTCGTTGTCAAACCGAGGTCGGTTTGCATGAATGGTAGAATACGACATATGCCATTCGTCCAAAGCCTGTTGTTGTAATCAGTAATCCCATTCCAAGAAAAAAATAAATGTATATAAATATCTTTTATCTGTTCGTGTTTGAGGATTATTCACGCATATGAAAAGAGATTCGTTAATTGACGAATCTCCCTTTTTTATAATTCTTCCATTAAGTGAACAATGTCTTGAAAGTTTAGTTCGTTTGTTGCTATGTCTTTTGTAATTGATCCATCTTCAAGTTTGAGGACTCGCTGACATGCTCCTGCGACAAGCTCGTGATCATGTGTAATGACAAAGACGCAGCAGGGGCGTCGGCTCAGCTGATGAATCATGTCAATAATGCGTTGGAGATTCTTTCCATCTAGTCCTGTTGTTGGTTCGTCTAATATGAAGACAGTGGCCTTTTGCATTAAGCCGATGGCAAGGACGAGTCGTTGCTTTTCACCCCCTGATAATGTAGCGGGGTGGTGGTCTTTTAGATCCCATAAATCAAGTTTATTCAGCAGACGGGAAGCCTCTTTTTCGTTACCTTGTTGATGTAGCATTACTTCGTTCCAAACACTGTCAGTAAACAGCTGATAGACTGTATCCTGCATAACAAACCAAATATGATTCATCCGCTGTTTACGATGTAGCACGCGGTTATCTACAAAAATTTTCCCGGATTTTTCCTTTGTAAGTCCGATTAATGTACGGGCAAGCGATGTTTTACCAGCACCATTTTTACCAATCAGTGCAGTTACCTCGTGTGTATTTAAGGTGAGACTTACATTTTTCAATACAAAGCTTTTAGATTTAGAGTGGCGCACCGAGAGATTGTCTATTCTTATTTTGGGTTTCGGCTCTGGGAGTGTCCAGGTGTTCATCTCACCTGCTTGAAGAGAAGGCAAGCGCAGCCCAAGTTGCTGAATGTGATGATAGGGCATCCTTCGCAGTTCAGTAGGTGTGAAAACTTTTGTAATTTGACCATTTTCCATATAAATGATGCGATCCACTATGTCCATAAGGTAGTAGAGCCGATGTTCGATAACAACAATCGTTTTACCTTGTCTTTTCAATGATACAAGCTCATCTTGAAGCATTTGTGTAGCCGGCAAATCAAGGTTGGCAGAGGGTTCATCCATAACAAAGATAGGCGGCTCAATGAGCTGAGTAGCCGCGATGGCTACTTTTTGCTTTTGACCACTGGATAGACTCATGACATGTTGGTAACGGATCGGCTGTAAGTTTGCTTGGTCAATCACTTCCTTCAAGCGCTGTTGAATAAGCGAACGTTCAATTCCGTAGTTTTCCAGTTCAAAGACCAACTCGTCTTGAACAATGGACGTAAAAAATTGTGACTTCGGATCTTGAAAGACGCTGCCAATCTTTTTGCTCCATTCCCAAATGGGCAAAGCTTGTGTCGTTTGTCCGTCGATTGCTACACTCCCTGTAACATGTCCATCATAAAAATGAGGAATTAGCCCGTTAATGATGCGGCCAAGTGTCGTTTTGCCAGAACCAGATGGACCTGTAATACAAACACATTCACCTTTTTCGATATGGAGATTAATATTTTGTAAAAGAGTCTTTCCTGGTTGATAGTCAAATTGAACATTTTCAAGTGTAATCATAGTTATTCTCCCTAGACAATCCACAATGTACTAAGCATTCCAAGTCCTGCTGCCAATCCAACAGCATCCTTTGGTTGAAAAGCAATTTCATAATGACTTGTTTTTTTACAAGGAGCGTCAATACCTCGTGTTGTTGCAGAAGCGCTTAAATCATCTGCTAATCGAATGGTTCGCATGAGAAGTGGAACCATTGAATACTCGAACATTTGCAGAGGATGTCGCCAGTTCTTGGATTGCTTGAATGAAATACCTCGAACCTTCGCGTTTTCACCGATTATTTTAGATTCTGCGCGCAAAATTGGAAAAAATCGCAATGCTACAGTAAAAGTAAGCAGAATACTTTCAGGGACCTTCAATTTTTGCAGGCTTGCAATGAGTTTCCCAGAAGGGACTTTTGCTAAGCCAGAAGCGATGATGATTGTCGGTAAGGTTTTAAGTGCAATTAATAACATTAATAAAAAGACATTCAAAAATGTATCGCTCAAATAATTTGTAATAAGGTACCTTGCAAGTAAGAAAACGCAGTACATGAAAAACCAATTAATTCCTAATTGGTATTGATTTTGACAGACGAGTAGAAGGATGGCAGTCGCAGCCAAGACAAGTGAGCTTGTCTCATTGACGAAAATTGCCAAACATCCACAAATGAGTAACAAACCAAACTGTAAACGAACATCAAACATAAAAATTCTCCTAATGATTCCTTCGCAAAGTCTCTTTATGGAAAGAGAGAGGATGTCGGAAGTGTGTTAGTGATATTGAATATAACCTGATTTGATGAAATGTTTGTTGAGTAATTTCTTTGATAAATGACAACCAATCATCGCCATCATGAAGGAAAAGGCAATTCCGATGGAAAGCCATATTGGCGAATAAGCATAATTCACCATTCGATCAATTGTTTCAGGTGAAAATTGCATTTTATCTAAACTTTCCCTCCCGAAGAGATAAATGTTCATCAAGCCACCTGTTCCATAAATAGCACCGTATAAACCGAATGCCAATCCTTGGCGTGAGACATTGCGGTACTGCGAACCATTTCCCTTGATAAGTGTAAGCTCCCCAAGTAAACCGGCAATAGCGAAGAATGGCAGCATTAGTGGTGCCCCCATAAGCGTATAAATGAGACCTTGAACAATCGCCATAAAAAATAACGTGCCACCTTTACCAACGCGGATCGCCATCAACATATACACTAAACTCGTAACGAAAAGGCTCGTGCCAGAAATATAGGGCATTGCGACGGCCGTGAATGGAGTCATAATCATATTGACAATGGTTTGAAGGATAAAGATCAAAATCGTATATAGACCAATCGTAATGAAATCTTTTGCAAGTAGTTTCTTAGCTTTCATCATGTTTAGCTCCTTTTCTTCTATTGCTAAACCAAATGATAACGATTATCATTACTATTAACTACTCCATTAATTTTGAAATAATCCAATCGGATCGCAAAGTTTAAATTCATCAGCAGAAATCTCCCACTTCTATAAGTGGTGAGATGAGTGCATATGGATGTTCCATTCAGTGTGGGGGAAAATCCCAGCTGAATAAAGTCAAAGCCTCCGACGGATGCCACAGATTTTTAAAGGAATTTTATTGAGCAGAGCTTGATAAAATCTGGGCGCAAATACGCCAAGGCGCATTTGATTTAGAAAGGATGTTTCACTTGACGAATGATATTTTAAATCGGAGCTATGAAACGCTCGAAAGTGTATACATTCAAAAAATACGCGATGTATGGTTAGGTGAGATATACGAATATTCACCTCGTTATGGTGAGGGAACGCTTGAACGCTATGTTTTAGAGCCTGGAATTGAACTAGCGATATTCCGTCAATGCACGCATGAAAGACTAGCAGAATCATTGCCTTATCACCAAAAGAATATGATTGAGATTACGTCACTTGCCAAAGGTGAGCTATATGTACGCTATGGTCCAGCGGATGAATGGACGAAATGCGATAATCAGCAGCTCGTTTATTTTAGTTGGTCAAAGCCTCTGAAGTACTATGATCTTCGTTGTAAACAAGCAGACGGTATTGGACTGTATTTAAATATGGACTTGTTGACGAATGGAATTTCAAGCAGTCAAAGTTGGGTGCAATTATTGGAGCGGTTGTTTAGGACAAATGTACGCGTTTATTCGAGAAAAAGCTCCCCTATCCATCGTTCCATTACAAATCAGCTTATGGTGCCGTATGAGGAAAATGTGATGAATCATTTCCTATTGAAATCAAAAGCTTTGGAATTTTTATCTCATTGTGTGAATGAGGAGTTGGGGGAAGAGATTCCTTTTTGCCCTGATGCCCGCATACGAAAAGTAAAAGAAAAAATAAATGCATCCTACGACTCACGACTGCAAGTGAATCAATTGGCGAAAGAATTTAATATTCCACCGATGGCGCTTCAAAAACAATTTAAACAAAGCTATGGTTGTACAGTTTACCGATATATTCAAAAAAGACGAATGGAAGCCGCGATGGATGCGTTACTTACAACAGACCAAAGCATCACAGACATTTCAATCAAAGTTGGTTATGATAATCCAAGCAAGTTTGCAACAGTATTTAAAAAACAGTACGGTGAGACACCTCTTCATTATAGAAGAAAGTATCGTCACCCTTTTTTACATGATTTTACCCCTTAAATTGAATGTATCCAGCTTTCACAAAATGTTTTTTGAGCAGGGCTGCTGCTACATAACACCCAGTCCAGGCTGCTAAAAAGGTAACGAGCATTCCAGTTAAAACAAAAAATGGCGAATAGGCAAAGCCTACAATTTGGTCAATCATAGATTGTGGATATTGCATTTTTCCAAATTGTTCTGTTCCTAGTACGTAAATCTTCATGAATCCTCCTAAACTATAAAATGTAGGAGATTTACAAAATTATTTTAAACGCCATTATCAAATGACGGCTTATCAGTACATTCAAAAAAACGTATGGAGGAAGCATCGCGTCAGCTCATTGAAACCTTTGCCTCAGTGACAGAGATTGCTTGTAATGTCGGATATGATAACCCAAGTAAATTCATACATGTTTTTAAAAAAATAAATGCAGAGACTCCCTAAAGTTATCGCAAAAAGCATTTTATGGGTTCAACTCATTAAGTAAAAGACCTTTTCAAAAGCAAAATACTTTTGAAAAGGTCTTTTTGGATTGTTTTTATTTTTTTAGAGTGGCGACTAATAATTATTTTCAATTATAAAGGAGGTAGGTTATGAAAAAGGGGAGTTGGAGATGAAAGAGCAAACGAATTTCGCATTTTTATGGGGCGAAACGAAAGGCGAGCGCGGTAAACTGTTAGCGGCAGTCATATTTAGCGCGCTAAGTACGATATTGACGTATGCGCCATTTTTAGTGGCGTACTTTATTTTAAATGAATTATTACAACCTAATCCTCGTCTCCAAGAAGTGAAATCATGGGCATTCATCGTTGCAGGGCTCATTCTCTTGCGATTTTTATTCTTAGGTTTGTCAGGGGTGTACTCACATATTGCTGCTTACAATGTTTTATACCAATTGCGTGCTAAAACGGTAGCGCATCTAGGGAAACTGCCACTAGGTTACTTTACAAAAACGACATCAGGTGATTTGAAAAAAACAATTAATGAGGACATTGAAAAAGTAGAAAATTCATTGGCACATCAATTGCCTGATTTATCAGCTGCATTTATTGCACCAGTTGTTATTTTTATCTACCTATTAACAGTGGACTGGAAGTTGAGTTTAGTATTGCTTTTGCCTCTGATTTTAAGTTATGGGACCCAAATGTTAATGTTCCGAAATGTTAAAGAAAACATGAAGCTCTATCATCGTCATTTGGTTGAGATGAACTCTTCTTTTATTGAATACATTCGGGGGATGGCCGTCTTTAAAGCATTCAATATGACAGGAGCCTCTTTTCAAAAACTGCGTCAAGCCATTTTGAATTATGAAAAAATGTGGATCAAGATGACAAAAGAACAATCATTTCTTTATTCATTATTCATTGTGATGACTGATGCAGCACCATTATTTGTTATTCCTGTAGGGGGATATCGTGTCCTTCAAGGTACATTAGATGTAAGTGCGTATTTATTATTCCTTATATTGAGTATGACATTTTTATCTACTCTGAAACAGTTGCTCGATTTGGGAAGAGGATTATCAATGATATTAGAAGGGGTGTCGCGACTGAAGTTGATTTGGTCAACACCTGCCCAAACAGTAGGAAATGTTAAATTGAGAAAGGAAGAGGTTCAATCATTCCGGTTTGATAATGTATCTTTTAAGTATGATGAACAATATGTCCTACGAAATATTTCACTTCAGGTTAAACGTGGAGAAACTATTGCATTTGTTGGGCCTTCTGGTGCGGGAAAGTCAACGGCAGCTGAATTAGCCGCGCGTTTTTTTGATATTGAAGAAGGTGCTATTTATATAAATAATACGAGGCTACAAGAGATGGATCAACGATCACTAATGGACAATATTGCTTTTGTTTTTCAAGATACATTTTTAATGGATGACACTATGTGGAATAACGTTTCAATGGGCGGCGATTATTCGAAAGAAGAGATAGAGCATGCATGCAAGGCCGCAGAAATTCATGAGTTTATTGAATCCTTGCCAAAAGGGTATGGTACGAGGTTAGGAGAAGCAGGCGTAAAAGTGAGTGGTGGTCAAAAACAACGAATTGCGATTGCAAGGGCGATTTTAAAAGATGCGCCGATTATCATTTTGGATGAAGCTACGTCTCACGCGGATGTCGAAAACGAGCGCAAAATTCAAAAAGCGTTGGACAACTTATTGCAAGATAAGATGGTGATTATTATTGCACATCGTTTGCATACGATTCAACATGCAACACGAATCTATGTATTTGAGGACGGATGTATTATAGAAGAAGGAACAGATGAAGAGTTAATAGCTCAACCTGGTCGTTATCGAAGTATGTGGGCTGCGTATACAAAATTTGAGGAAGGAGGAGATCTCAATGTATCAAAAACTGCAACTCGTCTTTAATCAACAATTGAATCGCCTCTACTTTCCGATTCTGTTAACTATTTTGGATACATTCGGGACAGCAAGCATCTTCGGCAGTGTATATTATGTTCTCCTTCATTTGATTGAAGGGCAATTTACATCAGGTACATTGAAAACTGCCATGTTGATTCTTGGGATTGGTTATGTCATTCGTCTCCTGGCAGTAGGTTTTTCACAATATTTATTCCAAATAAGAGGAGCCAAGTTAATCCGTGATGCACGTCTTAACATTTCCAACCATTTGAAAGAGTTGCCGCTCGGATATTTTTCAAAAGAAAGTATCGGCACCATTATTAATACGTGTACTGTTGATATGACACATGCTGAGCGTGTCATTACCCATTTGATCGGCGATATGCTCAAAGTAATTTTTGTTACAGGATACATTTTAAGTGCGTCCTTTGTGGTTGAGCCCAAGCTTGCGCTCCTTCAATTGATATTGGTAGTACTATCGTTGCCGCTCATCGTGTGGATTGGAAAATTAGGTGAAAAAGGCGGGCATCAGAAAAAAGTTGTTGTGAATGATGTATTAGCACGTGTGATGGAATATATTGATGGGATTCGCATTTTCCGCTCGTATAATCAAACGGGAGTGGCTTTTGGAAGGTTAAATGAGTCATTCAAGCGTTATCGTGATGAAAGTATTCGACTTGAAGTTAAGTTAGTACCGCTTAACTTTATATTTTTCATTATCATTGACTTCATTGTACCGATTATTTTTATTGCAGGTTCATATATGTTGTTGGCTGGCGAGATTCAAGTGGAAACGATGGTAATCTTCGTTATCATTTCGTTAGGGGTCTCGACTTTATTTCGCCCGTTTAGCGTGTTGTATACGGAGTATAAAGTATTATCTGTAACGATTGACCATATTGTGTCGCTCTATAAAATGGATACAGCGTCTTATACAAAAGAGACCGCAGACTTCCCGCATTACGAAATTGAATTTGATCATGTACAGTTTGCATATGAAAAAGGCCAGTCAGTGTTGCAGGATATGTCCTTTACTATGCTGCAGAATACGATGACTGCATTAATCGGCCCATCAGGATCAGGAAAAAGTACGATTCTGAATGTATTAGCGCGCTTTTGGGATATCGACGGCGGTACAATCCGCATTGGTGGGGAGAATATTCAAGAGATTAAACCAGACGCCTTGTTGGAAAAGATAAGTATTATGTTCCAAAATGTATATGTGTTGAATGATACAATACTTCAAAACATTATTATTGGTAAGCCTAACGCCACGTTAGAAGAAGTAGAGCAAGCTTGCCGACGTGCCAATTGTCATGAATTTATTATGAAATTAGAGCATGGATATGAAACTGTCGTTGGAGAAGGCGGTTCGACTTTATCGGGTGGAGAGAAGCAGAGGATTTCGCTTGCGCGTGCATTTTTAAAAGATGCGCCCATTATTTTGCTTGATGAAGCGACTGCATCACTAGACCCTGATAACGAAATGGAAATTAAAGAATCCGTAGATAAATTAGTAGAAGGAAAGACCGTTGTCGTCATTGCCCATAAATTGAATACAATACAACATGCGGATCAAATTCTATTCCTAGAAAATGGAACGATCCGAGAGAGCGGGACGCATGAAGAGTTGATGGCATTAAATGACCGCTACGCGGCGATGTATTATGAACAGCTGGAAGCAAAAGGGTGGAGACTTCAAGTATAGAAAAATTATTTATTAACGTCTTTGATTGGATCTGAGAGAGATAAAACAGCAGCAATAACAATAATCAAAACATTGTTTTCGGACAGTGTTTTTTCTTTTTAATGAGAAGACTGTTTTTAAAATGAAATAATAGAAAAGAAGGGATTGACGTAAAGAATATATGGTGATAATATATTTCTACTGGCCAATACTTAATTTTAATTATTTTTTAATCGAAGAAATAATTTTTAAAAAAGTGTTGACGATAGAATGATAAAATGATATATTTAAAAAGTCGCCTCAAACGAGATGAAAAACAATTCAAAAAAGTTGTTGACAATCAAGTGCGAACGCGATACAATAGAAAAGCTGCTCGAGAGAGAGCGATTTCGAGTTTGATCTTTGAAAACTGAACGAAACGAACGTCAATAATTTGATGTAACAATGGTTTTAAACCATTGCCAGCTAG
>NZ_JACSPV010000003.1 GCF_014836955.1 Bacillus norwichensis | reverse complement strand
GAAAAACATAAGAATAGACGGCTGTTTGGCATGCGCACCGAAAAGGTGCGCTTATTTTATTTATATTTCGGGCTTACAATGCTTGTTCCATTGCAGGACAACAAGGTTTTGAAATGTTAGGAGTGTACTCTGCTTCTAAATTCGCAGTAAAAGGATTAACCCAAACTGCCGCTAAAGAGCTTGCACCACATAAGATTACTGTTAACTCATACTGCCCAGGTATTGTAGGTACTGGCATGTGGGAACGTTTAGACGAAAAAATGATGGAACATATGGGAACCAAAAAAGGAGAAGCTTTTGCTAAATTCTCAGAAGGCATTGCACTTGGTCGACCTCAAACTCCTAAAGATGTAGCGGATCTTGTATCATTCTTAGCTTCACCAAACTCTGATTACATTACAGGACAAAACATTCTTACAGATGGCGGTATGGTTTTTAATTAATTTATATCTAAATAGAGGGATAACTACATGGTTTAGTTCACCTCAGCATCTTCTTTAAAACTATTGTTTTTCACTGATGGCAGTGCTACATTTAGCCCGCAATCAGACCGATGACAAGTCAACTTATTCCTTTAGACTGTTTAAAAACCATTTTGAGTTATTCAAAATGGTTTTTTGGTCTTGACTTATAATTCAAATATTTTTTTGCAAAAGTCCCTTACAATTAACAAAGAAGCCGGCACCATATAAGGAGTCGGCTTATAACATTACAATTATATAAAACCCATTGTGATAAATCAGGCCTTTTATATATTTACTACCTAGGTTCCACTATCAATTTTATCGCTGTACGTTCTTCCCCATCAATCAGAATGTCCGTGAATGCGGGGATACAGATTAAATCTACACCGCCGGGGGCGACAAATCCTCTTGCAATTGCAACAGCTTTTACTGCCTGATTCAAAGCCCCGGCCCCTATTGCCTGTATCTCCGCCCCGCCTCTTTCACGGAGAACCCCTGCCAACGCGCCCGCTACAGAATTTGGATTGGATTTTGCTGAAACTTTTAATATCTCCATTTCCTGTTCCTCCTTGTCATTTCCCCATATCGATTGCCTTTCATCTGGCAACCCCGGTAGACCTTTCCACTGATACTATATTCGCGGAATGGAGGAACTATTCCGGTTTGTCCGAAACAAGAGGATACTTAGTCAATCTTTAAAAAAGGGACGATCGTCATTGATCATAATCCGTTCAATCGACTTCGCCTTGCCTGTCTCCTTATTTATATGTATGAGACAGGCACTGAGTTGTTTCCTGCCTATTTTTGGAACCTCAAAACGCGCAGGTAATGATGTTTGAAAACGATAGAGGACTGGACCTTTATCCATACCTAGAATCTCGTCATAAGGGCCCGTCATGCCTACATCTGTGAGATATGCAGTACCACCAGGCAGAATTCTTTCATCCGCCGTCTGAACATGGGTATGTGTACCGACAACAGCCGTTACTTTTCCATCAAGGAACCAGCCCATCGCCTGTTTCTCACTTGTTGCTTCTGCATGAAAATCAACAAAAATAATATTGGTGCGCGCCTTTGCAACCTTAATCAATTCTTCAGCTTTCTTAAAAGGACAATCAAGCGGAGGCATAAACGTACGTCCCTGAAGATTGATAACGGCAACTTCTAGATTGTTTAATCTTAAAAACACCATTCCGGTTCCGGGGGCATCCGGGAAATTAGCGGGTCTAGCCATATATTTAGCTGTATCTATAAATTCGAAGATCCCTTTATTATCCCAAGCATGATTGCCCAGTGTCACCGCATTAGCCCCGGCTTCAAGTAATTGTTTATATATGGATTCGGTAATTCCTCTTCCTCCGGCACTATTTTCGCCGTTTACTATAGTAATTTGTGGTTTGTAATAGGATTTTAATTTTGGCAAATATTCATTGATCATTTCTCTTCCCATTGAACCAACAACATCACCAACAAATAAAATATTCATTAAAAGCTCCTTCTTTTCTATAAACTGGTCACTTTGATTGTATAACAATCAATATCATTATTAAACTAAAAGTAGTAAATAATAGGAAAAGCGGTGTGATATCTCACACCGCTTTATTTAGCGTATTCAACTGCTCTTGTTTCCCGGATAACTGTAACTTTGATATGTCCAGGATAATCAAGATCATCTTCAATTCTTTTTCGAATATCACGGGCTAACCGATGTGCTTCCAAATCATTGATCTGTTCCGGCTTAACAATGATTCGAACTTCTCTACCCGCCTGAATGGCAAATGATTTTTCGACTCCGTCATATGACTCAGAAATCTCTTCCAGCTTCTCCAGTCGTTTAATATAGCTCTCCAATGTTTCACTTCGTGCTCCAGGTCTTGCAGCTGATAATGCGTCTGCTGCAGCAACAAGCACAGAAATAATTGATGTGGGTTCAGTGTCCCCATGGTGAGAGGCAATACTATTAATAACAACAGGATGTTCCTTATATTTAGTCGCCAGTTCAACTCCAATTTCCACATGGCTTCCTTCGACTTCATGGTCAATTGCCTTACCTATATCGTGAAGGAGTCCTGCGCGGCGAGCCAGAGCTTCGTCTTCCCCTAATTCGGCTGCGAGTAATCCGGATAAATGAGCTACTTCAATCGAATGTTTAAGTACATTTTGACCATAGCTTGTCCGGAATTTCAAGCGTCCTAAAATCTTAATCAAATCAGGGTGGAGGCCGTGAACACCAACTTCAAATGTTGTTTGCTCTCCGACTTCACGTATATGCTCGTCGACTTCACGCCTTGCTTTCTCTACCATTTCTTCAATTCGGGCTGGGTGGATGCGTCCGTCTTGTACTAGCTTTTCCAGTGCAATTCGAGCGGTTTCCCGTCTGATTGGATCAAAGCCTGACAAAATTACAGCTTCTGGAGTGTCATCAATGATGAGATCAATACCTGTCAGAGTTTCTAGAGTCCGGATGTTTCTGCCCTCACGGCCGATAATCCGTCCTTTCATTTCATCATTAGGTAAGTTGACAACCGAGACTGTCGTTTCAGCAACATGCTCAGCAGCACAGCGCTGAATAGCCAGAGAAAGAATGCTCTTCGCTTTCTTATCTGCTTCTTCTTTCGCGCGTGTCTCACTCTCTTTAATCATGAGAGCAGTATCATGCGCAAGCTCTTTCTCAACACTTGATAAAAGGAGTGATTTTGCTTCCTCGCGTGTCAACCCTGAGATGCGTTCCAGTTCTGCTTTTTGCTGGCGGATCATTTCATCCACTTTGCTTTCCATCTCTTCAATATGTTGTTGTCTTCCATTCAGAGAGTCCTCTTTCCGTTCAAGCTGTTCTTCACGCTTGGACAGAGTATCATCTTTTCTGTCGAGGTTCTCCTCCTTTTGCAATAAGCGATTTTCCTGTCTTTGCAATTCGGTTCTTCGTTCACGAAGTTCACGTTCAGTTTCAATACGGAGTTTGTGGTTTTCATCCTTTGCTTCCAACAGGGCTTCTTTCTTCAATGATTCCGCTGTTCTTTTGGCATCCTCCAAAATTTGTTCAGCGGACCCCTGTGCACCTGTTATTTTTGCTTGAGCAACTGATTTAAAGATGAAATAGGCAACAACTACACCGACGATAAGGGCAAGCAAAATGGAGATGATGAGTATGGTTAGATCCATGTTTTCACCCCCTCTTGCTATAAAATTGTATCATTCACTAACTGTCGGTTGGTACATGTTACAATATAGAGAGCAAAGCTCTAATTTTACGAAAAAAATTGTAAAATATACAGTTTAATTTTATAGGTGTGGAGAATTATTGTCAAGCGCAGACCCCTATTATTCTGAAAAAAGAAAACAGCAAAACCTGAGCTTTGCTGTTAAAGTGGCATATTATTGATCCAATAAACTAAATTCTTCCTGTTCCTCGTCTTCCGGCGCTGTTTTTTCATCATCCAATCCATAATACTCCCGAATCTTAAACATAATTTCTCTGCGTAAATCTTCGTTTTCTTTCAAAAAAAGCTTTGCATTCTCTCGTCCTTGTCCAAGACGCTCATCATTATATGAATACCAAGATCCACTTTTTTGAACAATATCGAGTTCAGAGCCCATGTCAATGATTTCACCTTCATGGGAAATGCCTTCTCCGTACATGATATCCACTTCGGCTGTTCTGAAAGGAGGAGCCACTTTGTTTTTGACAATCTTAATCCTTGTTTTACTTCCTACAACCTCCTGTCCCTGTTTCAATTGCTCGGCACGACGAACCTCAAGCCTGACAGAGGAATAGAACTTCAAAGCGCGCCCACCAGGAGTTGTTTCCGGATTCCCAAACATGACTCCCACTTTCTCCCTGATTTGGTTAATGAAGATGGCAATCGTTTTGGATTTGTTGATAGCGCCTGACAATTTTCTTAACGCTTGTGACATTAGACGCGCCTGCAAACCAACGTGTGAGTCTCCCATTTCTCCCTCGATTTCCGCTTTAGGTACAAGGGCCGCAACGGAGTCAATAACAAGAATTTCAATCGCACCACTCCGGACAAGAGCTTCCGCTATTTCCAAAGCCTGTTCGCCTGTATCTGGCTGTGAAAGTAGGAGTTCATCAATATTTACACCCAGCTTTTGCGCATATACCGGATCAAGTGCATGCTCCGCATCAATAAAAGCTGCTGTGCCGCCTCTTGCCTGTGCTTCCGCAATTGCATGCAGGGCAACAGTTGTTTTCCCGGAACTTTCAGGTCCATAGATTTCAATAACCCGTCCTCTTGGATAGCCTCCTACACCAAGCGCTATATCAAGCGCTAGCGATCCGCTCGGGATGGTTGAAATTTTGCGGTCCGTTTGTTCACCCAGTTTCATGATGGACCCTTTTCCAAATTGTTTTTCTATCTGTTTTAAAGCCATATCTAATGCCGCTTGACGATCACTCACACATTTTCCTCCTCAAATATATTCATTCAAGTTTACACTCTTGGGATTTCCTTTTTAAAATCTATTTACATTATACCTTCTTTTTATATCATTGCCAAGCAAAAAGGCGAACATTTATTCTGTATTTTTGAGTGAGATAATGATAGTAAAATTGATTTTCTTTCACCTATTCTTTTATTTTAAGCGGATAAATTCATATGAAAGTTGAATTTTAGAAACAGGGATTCCCCTTTACATTTTTTATTATCGTCAACAATTTGGCAGATTTAGCCGCCCGTAACCAGATGGGCGCTCCTCCGATGCCTTCCTTTTCTTTCGCTGATAGGTTATATACTTTTGATAGAAAACAAAAAATAGAGCTGATCAGCCCTATTTTTTGTTTAACTCCTTCAATAGATAATAACATCCCATTTTGACGGAACGTCGTCTGTTCCCATTCCGTGTACCTGCCATCTTTACAAGAACTGCCTTGGCTCCCTTGCCTTTGAACGACATACCGATCCAAACCGTTCCAGCCGGGTGGCCCTCAAGTGAATCCGGTCCAGCCGCACCCGTGAAGCTGATACCTATATCGGCATCCAGGGATTGTCTGACATTCTCTGCAAGCTCAATGGCACACTGCTCACTGACAGCTCCATGCTTTTCCAATGTTTCAGACTTGACATTGCACAGCTTTATTTTTGCCTCATTTGAATAGCAGACGATGCCACCAAGCAGCATAGTACTGACACCGACAACCGAAGTCATCTCGGACTGAAACAGTCCCCCTGTTAAGCTTTCAGCTGCTGTAATGGTCAATTCCCGATCCTCAAGCACTTTCAAAAGCTCAGCCATCAGCGAAGTATCTCCATAACCGTAAAAATATTCGCCGGCCTTTTCTTGAATCGGCTTTTCGATTTCATCCAGCATCAAAATGGCCTGCTCCCTACTGTCGCTTCGTGCAGTTAATCTGACTGTCACTTCGCCATCTCCTGCCAAAGGAGCAACCGTCGGATTCGTTTGGGCGTCTATGATATCAGACAGCTTCTCAGCAATCTCGGCTTCACCGATATTGAAAAAGCGAAGTACCCGCGATTCGATACATTCAACTTTTTCTAATTGGTCGACAATCGCTTGGCGCCCGTAGTTTCTAAACATCGGTTTCATTTCATGCGGCGGGCCTGGGAGCAGCATGTAAAAATGAGATCCCTCTTTTACAAACATCCCAGGTGCCATCCCGTGATCATTTGGAAGTACTTTTGCTTTCTTGATGACATGGGCCTGTTTTTCATTATTGGCAGTCATATAGCGCCCAGTCCGTTTGAAATAATCCTGAATTTGTTTCCAGGCATCATCATCTGTCACCATCTCACGATTTAAATGATCTGCAATAATTTCTTTTGTCAGATCGTCTTTTGTCGGGCCCAGTCCGCCAGTAAATATCAAAAGATCAGCCCTAGTTTCTGCGTGCTTTATAGCCTCTGTTAGCCGGCTGGGATTATCACCTACCACACTATGGTAATAAACATGTACACCTATTTCCGCTAGCTCTCCTGATAGATACTGGGCATTCGTATTGGCTATTTGGCCAAGCAACAGTTCCGTACCGACACCAATGATTTCAGCTTTCATTCATGGATCACTTCCTTACTTCGAATGTTTAAATATTCCACGGTTAAGGTAAAAATAATCCCATCCAGACCATACAGTAAATATTAAGGCTACCCATAACATGATGTCAGCAAACGGTACATTTATTGCTGAAAACGGCATATTGTTAAGAAGCAAAGCACTGATTGCAATGATTTGCGTCCATGTCTTGATTTTTCCCAACATATTGGCTGCCACTACTTCACCACTTCCAGCCAAAATAAGCCGTAAGCCTGTCACTGCGAATTCACGACTGATGATCAAGATGACAATCCACGATGGTGCCAGTTTCATTTCAACCAATACGATGAGGGCAGCAGAAACAAGTAGTTTGTCTGCAAGCGGGTCGAGGAATTTCCCCATATTTGTAACAAGATTATATTTACGTGCGAAGTAACCATCAACCCAGTCAGTTACTGAAGCGATGATAAAAAGAATCGCTCCAGCAAAATGCGCGACTTTCAAGTCAGCACCAAAATAATGGAGGGTTCCCCAGTCAAAAGGTACAAGCATTAATATCAGGAATACAGGAATTAGCAGTATTCTTGATACAGTAATTTTATTAGGTAAATTCATCTGTCGTCTTCCTCCTAAGAAATGCACAAGGTGCCATTTGGCGGCAAAAACCTCAAGGACTCAGCACTCATGTTCATGCAAGACTTGAAAAATGGCCGCCGATTGCGCGGCAGCCTCCCGGAATCATGACTTATTCTTTATCAAACAGGATACTGATTTCCTGTGTGACATTTTGATTCGGGTCTAGTTCGTATTCCAATTTTTGATCGTTTATATAAATATCCGTTTCGAATGCTCTTCCGATTCGAATGTACGCTTCATCTTGATCAGACAAATCAAAGCTTTCGCTGGCTCCATTTTGAAGCATTCCTTGAAACAGCTGCTGATTTCCACCATCAAGTACTTTGACCCACGTCTCACCCGAAGCCGCAGCACTTACTTTCAGCTCGAACTTATCAGTACCTGACAGCTTATACGTAGTCACATTGCCGGAGACCTTATCCATGGTCAATTCCTGGTCTTCATTTTTGGATTCCTGGTCTTTAGCACCATTTTCCTCATTCGATTCTGCTTTGTCTTTTTGATCAGATGCTGATTCTGAGGATTTTATTTCATCTGATTCTTCAATATCAATGGTTTGATTTTTTCCTTTGTCAGCAGATTGATTTCCTGTTTCACCACTTTTTGAAAATAAATACCAGGCTAGGAAAAGTACCGCTACAATGGCAACACCAATTAAAATTTTTGGCAGAAGCTCGACAATCTTTGAAGCACTCGGCGAGACAGTACGTCTCGTTTGTACACGGGAAAGCTGTTCTGACAAATCATCCTCATAGGCTGCCGGAATTTCATTTTTATATTCCTCAAACAACTCGTCCGGCGAAAGCCCTACAGCCTCAGCATATTGTTTTATAAAAGCTCTCACATAAAACTTACCAGGGATTTGGCTGTAATCTCCCTTCTCAATGCCGGAGAGATATTTTTTCTGAATTTTAGTCATTGATTGCAGTTGATCTAAGCTGATTCCTTTTTCCTCTCGAGCCGTTCTCAGACGGCCCCCTAATTCACTCAAAGCTAACACCTACCAATCCTAAAAATCAAAGTTTCCAAAACCGCCCACACCAGGCTCATTAAATAGGTTTTGTTTTTCAACCACGTCATATGTTATTTCCTCATCGGGGTTATTGCGCAGCTCGATTATGTAATCGAAATCTTCGATGGAATACTCCGAATGCTCAACAAAAATATCCGGGTGTTCAATCACCTTTACAGCCGGCATTCTCATAATTTCCCTCACCAATTGCAGATGCCGTTCATCAGCCCTTCTTCTTGAGACAATTCCATCTATTAGGAAGATATTATTCTCATTATATTCGTCTTTAATCAATTCTTTTCTTATCGTCTGTTTCAATAAAGTTGAAGAAACGAATAACCATTTCTTATTGGCACAGACACTCGCCGCAACAACAGATTCCGTCTTCCCAACCCGTGGCATCCCTCTAATGCCAATCAACTTATGCCCCTTTTCTTTGAATATTTCAGCCATAAAGTCAACAAGGATTCCAAGTTCGTCCCTGACAAACCGGAACGTCTTCTTGTCATCATGGTCTCTCTGAATATAGCGCCCATGCCTTACAGCCAGTTTATCACGCAATTTAGGCTCTCTGATCTTTCTTACCTTGATCGTTTCAACTGTTTCTAAAATGGATTCAAGTCTTTTAATTTGGTCCTCGCTTTGCGCTCGGATCAAAAGTCCCCTTCTGCCGGCATCTACGCCGTTAATACTGACAATATTTATTGAAAGCATGCCCAAAAGCGATGAAATATCCCCTAATAAACCAGGGCGGTCAATTGTGATTTCATACTCTAAATACCATTCTTTACCTTCCATAAAAAAACAGCTCCTCGAAAAAATGGAAATCGACCCTTATTATATTATCCTATCACAACATTTCTAGCTTATATCATATCTGATTTTAGATAAAGAAAAAAGAGAAACCTTATAATAAAAATCTCATCCGACTATAAAAAAAATATTAGAAAGGGATTAAGGGTTGAAACGAAGTTTCTTATTGCAGAGATTAAACAATATACAATCGCTTTCTAAGCCAGAAAAGGTGAATATCTGAAGAATTCAGGAACTGGTGATAAATAAGTCCTCAGCACGTTTATCATTTTCTGTAACAAATAAAAAAGAGAGGATAGCTCCTCTCTGCTATATTGTCCTTATTCACTTAGTGAGTGCCGTTGTTCTCAACTAGCTTAACCATTACACGAGCAATCGCTTGTTGCTCTTCTTCAGATGCCACAGACCATAAATCAGAGAGCACTCGCTCCTGCTCATTTTTGGGGTCAACTTGTTTCGCCAGATAGTCGCCCACTTGATGGGCCATTTGACCTATAACATCTTGTGACATTCCTTGCTCCTGAGCCTGATCCAGGCGGTCACCAAGGAAATTTTTCCATTGTTCCCAGTTTTCAAGTATTGACATGCTATTGTGCCTCCTTCACATTTTGATACGATGTTATTATTTGCATGAGTGAAGGAAATATGCATAAACATTAAGTTTACGATACATATATTATGTATACCAGCCACCATTTATAGCAATGACTTGTCCAGTGATATAGGAAGCTTTCGGCGATAATAAAAAAGAAATAGCATCTGCGATTTCTTCTGGCTCAGCAAGCCGCCTCAGCGGAATATCCTCCTCCAGGCTGACTAGTTCCTCTTTCGAAAAACGATGGAGCATTCCTGTATTAACTGCTCCTGGGGCTACGCAGTTCACTCGGACCCCAGAGCCTGCGACTTCTTTGCTTAGCGCTTTAGTAAAAGATATTTGCGCACCCTTTACAGTTGAATAAATCACTTCACATGCAGCACCTGTCTGCCCCCACAAAGAGCTAATGATAACGATTTGAGAAACTGAATTTCTCATCAATTTTTGCAGCAGATTTCTAACCAAAATCAGCGGGCTTTTCACATGTAGCTGAATGGCACTTTCCATTGTTTGGTCATCCAGATCAGAAAAAAGACCAAACGGGGCATTTCCACTTGAATAAACGATAGCATCCAGTTGAAATATATTCCTGACCACTTGATCACAGCCGCTTTCAACTGAAAGATCGGCCTTGATCGGAATCACTTCAATGTCATACTCAGACAATTCTGCTATAAGGTCTAAAATGCGCTGTTCATTGCTGTGGTAATGCAAATATAAATTCCAATTTTCCTTCGCAAGAGCCCTTGCAGTCGCAGCTCCTATTCCTCCGCTTGCCCCTGTAATCAAAGCAAATTTTTTCATCTTACATTTCCTTTCACAGAAAAAACCCGGGCTATTGGCCGGGTTTTCTATTTATTTCGGTACCATATGACATGTCGCCATTCTGTCTTCTGAAAAGAAGTCAGCTGCTGCGGTCGTCAAATCATTCAGTGTTAAACTTTCAATGACCGGTACAACATCAAACAGGTTCATTCCATTCAGTTTATAGCGTGTAAACTGATTCGCAATGAATTCTGGAGAGTTGAACGCTCTTAAAAAGCCACCGATCCGCTTCTTCTTAGCCCTTTCAAGCTCCTCTTCTTTCAATTGTCCCTCAGTATTTAGCATCATATTTTGCAGGCGCTCCGTCAGTAAATCCGGCTCTTGAGTATCACTGCCGACAATGGCAAAGCCAAAACCATCTTCCTGCGTATAATCAAATTGGAAGGATTCATCAATCAAGCCATCGTTGTACAATGCTTCGTAATTTGCAGAACTCTTGCCGAATAAAATATCGAGCAAAATATTGACCGTCAATTCCTGCTTGAGCATCGCTTCTCCATCACCATGGAAATGAGGTGCTTTTACACCGACCATGCATTTAGGCGTCTGGACGTCCATTTTGATGACTTGCTTCTTCTTTGCTACACTGTCTGGCTCTTCCTCAAAATGCCTGACGATTTCTGGCGCTGCCTCAAATTGCTTTTTCTTCTGGTCTTCACGAATGAAAGAAATCATTTTTTCAGGATCGACTGGACCTGTAACAAAGATAATCATATTACTCGGATGATAGAACGTGTTGTAGCATAGGTAGAGCAAATCAGCTGTAATGTGGGAGATGGACTCTATCGTCCCGGCTATATCAATCTTGACAGGATGATTTTGATAAAGGTTCTCGATCAACCCAAAATATACTCTCCAGTCTGGGTTGTCATCATACATCGTAATTTCCTGACCAATAATCCCTTTTTCTTTTTCAACTGTTTTTTCTGTAAAATAAGGTTCCTGAACCATATCGAGCAACGTCCTTAAATTTTGTTCAACATTAGATGTGCTGGAAAAAAGATAAGCCGTTCTCGTAAAGGATGTAAAAGCATTGGCAGATGCCCCTTGTTTGCTAAAGAGTTGAAACACGTCCCCATCTTTTTTTTCAAACATCTTATGTTCAAGAAAATGAGCAATCCCATCAGGAACTGTTTGCATTTCTGTATCATTTAAAGGGATAAAAGTGTTATCAATAGAACCGTATCTTGTTGTGAATGTGGCAAATGTCTTATTGAACCCTTTCTTTGGGAGGACATACACTTGAAGCCCGTTATCAAGCGTCTCATGATATAAAGTTTCTTTTAACTGATCGAAGAAAATGCTCTTCACTTGTCGCCCTCCCCCTTCGTTCCTGTCAAAAAGTAAATGGTATCCATTTCAATCTTGCGGGCTGCGTTAATAATATCCTGCTTGGTCGTTTTAGCAATCTGGTCCTGCCACTCATCTAAATTGATGACTGTATGGCCTACAACATTATGATAAAGTACTTCCGTCAATCCACGCGCCGTATCGATTGTTTCTAGAAATTGATTTTGGATAACGGCTTTCGTTTGTTCGATTTCCTGATCGGAGAACTCACCATTTTTCATTGATTGCATTTGTTCTTTAATAATCTTAACGGCATTCTCATAGTTTTGGTCATCAATTCCGGACATGACCATTAGCAAGCCCTTATGGCTTTCTATTCTGCTGGCCGCATAATAGGCCAAATTAGCCTTTTCCCGCACATTGATAAAAAGCTTAGAATGTGGAAAGCCACCAAATATGCCATTAAACATTTGCAACGGAAAATAATCCTGATCACCGTATTTAATATTGGTACGGTAGCCTATATTCAGCTTTCCCTGTTTTAAATCTTGTCTTTCGACAATTTCTTTTACTTCCATATTGCTTTTCTCAACAGTCTCTGAACTTCTCTGCGGGGTGCGTTCTGTAAAACGAAATTCATCACAATAGCTCTCTACTTCTGCTTTGTCAATATCACCGATTATGTAAAGATCAAGTTCGTCTTCTTTTAGCGCCCGCTCATAATACTGGTGCAAAGATTTTTGCGTAATATCATCTACTTGAGAAAGTTCTCCGTGAACAAATAACGAATATGGTTCATCCTTGCACATTTCTTCAGTGACACGATATGTCGCATATCTCATTTTATCATCATAGATTGACTTGATACGCTGTTTTAATGTTCGTTTCTCTTTTTCAACGGTTTCGGTATCAAAAGCCCCGTTGTTTGTATTCGGTTCCAGCAATACTTCTTTTAATAATTGGACTGCCTTTTTTAATAATGGAGTTGAATCTTTGAGGAACGACTCGTTAGCGATTTCAATCGTCAATGTAATAATATGATAGTCCCCTTTTTTACTCAGATCCACATGTAGAGTTGCACCATACAATTGATCAAGATACGTTCGCAACTGCGCTGTGGAAGGGTGTTCTTTTGTACTGCTTTGCAATACATGGGGCAAAAGAGCCCGATAAGTGACAGTCTCTTTTTCCAGTGGCGCTTTCATTTTCCAGATAATGGAGTTGGTCTTGTATTTATCAGTATGAATCAAGTGCAGGTTATATCCTTGCTTTTTCACTGTTTCTTCATGCAGCAACGGCATCCGCCACGCCTCCTTTATATATGGATGAAAAAGTTGGTACAGTACCTCCCGCAAGCCAAGAACTTGAGAGCATGACAGGCACTGATGCTTTTGTACCAGAGTAAGAAAGTATAAAATCAGATGAAATATTTAATTCAAATTAAGTTCTTAAATGTCTAGCTACGACGTACAGGATGTGCTAGTGCAAGCGAAGCGACAGGACGTCGCGACTGAGCCTGCCGACGCACAGGATATGCTAGTGCAAGCGAGGCCACAGGATGTGGCGGCTTGAAGCGGCCGGGCGCCATCTGCGCAAAAATCAAGTCACCCGGAAGTTTATCAGGGAGAATGTGTGCTCCTATGGCACAGCATAAGTTTTTCATGATGTAATCGAAATAAGCAGCTTTACTGTTGTGACTAAGGAACTCCCCCATCAAAGTTTGCCCTTATGCTTGTCGCTTTAGGCTACACGTCATCCGCTTTTCTTAATAGTAGTTTAAGGTTATGTTTATCGTATGTCCAATCTTATCATTATATTCAAAGCGCAAAGTATCTATTCTGATCAGGAAGTTTGTTCTTCTGTCTGAGAAATTAAAACGGTTCTCGGTTTACTTCCTTCATATGGTCCGACAACTCCTCGGGCCTCCATTTCATCAATAAGTCTGGCAGCCCTTGTATAGCCTATCCTGAAACGTCGTTGCAGCATAGATACGGACGCTGTCTGCATCTCAACAATCAATTGGACAGCTTCATCATACAGCTCATCTTCGACTTCTTGTGATGTCTCTGGAATATCCTCAGGAATCATATCTTCCTGATATTGGGCTTTTTGCTGGGATATGACAAAATTGACCACATCCTCAACCTCCTGATCCGACAGGAACGCCCCTTGGACCCGGACCGGTTTTGAAGCTCCCACCGGCAAAAACAGCATATCCCCTCTACCCAGAAGTTTCTCTGCTCCACCAGAATCAAGTATCGTTCTCGAATCAGTTTGAGATGATACAGCGAATGCAATTCGGGAAGGGATATTAGCCTTAATAACACCGGTAATAACATCGACTGATGGGCGTTGGGTTGCAATAATCAAATGGATTCCAGCAGCCCGAGCCATCTGCGCCAGCCGTGTAATCGAATCCTCTACATCATTGGAAGCAACCATCATCAAGTCGGCTAATTCATCCACAATCACAACGATATATGGTAAGAGCGGCTGTTTTTCTTCTCTTTCCGCATTTTCACGCTGAACAAAGTCATTATACCCTTCGATATTTCTTGTTCCAGTATGAGAGAAAAGTTCGTAGCGCCTTTCCATCTCACTTACTACTTTCTTAAGAGCCTGTGATGCTTTCCTGGCGTCTGTTACAACTGGTGCCAACAAATGCGGAATTCCATTATAGACATTCAATTCAACCATTTTCGGATCAATCATCATCATTTTCACTTCATGGGGTTTGGCTCTCATTAAAACACTTGTAATGATGCCATTTATACACACGCTTTTTCCACTGCCTGTAGCGCCGGCAACAAGAAGATGCGGCATTTTATTCAGCTCAGCCACAACTGCATCACCCGTAATATCCCTTCCTAGCCCAATTTGCAATTTCGCCTCTGGTTTTTGATGCTCTTTTGCATCCAGTACTTCTCTTAAAGAAACAACGGCTATTTCTGAATTAGGCACCTCAATGCCAATGGCTGATTTTCCAGGAATTGGCGCCTCGATCCGTATATCTTTCGCAGCAAGTGCCAGTGCTAAATCATCACTTAAGCTGACAATTCGGCTGACCTTAACTCCTGCATCTGGATGTACTTCATATTTTGTAACTGCCGGACCAAGATGGACTTGGGTGACGCGTGCCTTCACCCCAAAGCTTTGGAAAGTTTTTTCCAGTTTCGCTGCATTAGCATGAATCAATTTATATTCATTGCTTTGGTCAGTTGCTTTAGGCCTTGAGAGCAAGGTGGAAGGCGGCAATTCATAATCCTCATTTTCCACCTCAGTAAAAGTGAGATTCGGAGCAAGGTTTATTTCATCCGCACTTGCATCTGGTTCAAGTGACTCGTCTTCCTTGACTTTTGGATGGTTATTTTTTTCGGAGAAACTAGAAATAATCGGTTCTATCGGTTCATCCGTATGTATGTTTACCTGTTCAGGTTCTACAATTATTGGAGGCTTGTCGGCATTGTCCTTTTCCATACCATCTTCCTGTTTCTTCGCCTCTCTTTTTGCTTTTCTTTCTTCCTTCATATCTTTTAGGTCCTTTAAGAACAATGTCCATTGACTTTTGATGAATTCGCTGGACTTTTTTACGCCCCTTTCAACAAGCTCACCCATCGGTTTACCTGTTATTAAAATAATTCCCACCAAGATTAGGAAAAAACTGATGATTTTCGTTCCAGTCGCATCAAAAAGCAGGTAAAATCCGGAAAAGAATACGGCTCCGATCATTCCCCCGCCCAAATCATGAGTTGACGCTTCCCCTTTAATAATCTGCATGAACAAATGATAGGTATTTTTAATGACGCTTTGGTTCGTAAGCAGTCCTTCCTTATTCATCAAACCAAAAAGCTTCACATGAGCTAGCACCAGAATACTAGCTAATATAAGATAACATCCGATGAGCCTGCCTTTTAAGAATACTGGCCATTCTCTTTTTATAATGAAAAAACCGGCAATACCTAATGTCGCCAGCAATCCAACCATATACCATTCACCGAGCAAAAAATAGAAAAAACGTGAGATTCCACGGCCCACAGCACCAAGTTCAATTATGGATATCAACGTCAAAGCAATCAAAGCAATTCCTGCCAGTTCAAATTGAAGAATCTTTTTTAGCTTATTAGTTGTTTTACGACTTCTTCTTTTCTTTTTTGCCATTTTAATCACCTTGCCTAATCTATCATCTTGAACTTAAAAATGCTATTAGTGCATGTTCAAAAATTGCCAAATCAGAAGAAAAACAGCACTGTTTACGAAGCCACGGTAAAATCCATGTTCTTCAGAAGCAAAACACTGAAGGCATTCGCAGCTTATCATGTGTGTCTTTTTGAACATCCTCTTATGATCAAAAGCAGCCCAGAACATATGAGCTAATGATCATTCAATTATATCATAAATCTGATGTACACTTTAGGATGTTTTTCCTGCTTTTCTAAATATGGGTAACCAAAGGATACACCATCATTCGAGCTTTGCCAAAAGTGGTCTCTTAGAATTTTTTTTATAAGATACTGCCTCGAAAGAAATACTGCTTTCCCCAAAAACGAGGAAAGCAGTATTTTTTCAGTAGAAATTTATTTCGTTTATATCAATATGGGAGCCTGGTTGGATCTCGTTTCTCAAATAATGTGACGGATCACTGCTCATAATTCGAATCACTTTACATTTGTGACCTTCCTGCTCCACCAATAGAGGAATACTATTCCAAATACACTCGGTTTGATTTAAGAAAACCTCTTGTTCGGCAGGAAAAATATGTTCATGCGGAACGATGGAATGAATAATCATTGTAGGAGCCTCTCTTCTTTATTATTTTCTTTTTTAGCAGCAATCATTTCGTTCAGCTTCTTCATAGCAGGACCCACTCCTCCCACCTCATTAATCAATCCATATTTTACTGCATCTGGTCCGATTACGTTTGTTCCAATATCGCGCGTCAAATTACCCTTGGCAAACATCAAGTCTTTGAAAGTTTCTTCAGAAATATCGGAGTGCTTTGTAACAAACCGGACAACCCGCTCTTGCATTTTATCCATATATTCAAATGATTGAGGAACACCAATAACTAAGCCAGTCAGGCGAATTGGATGGATTGTCATAGTGGCAGTTTCAGCGATAAATGCGTAAGAGCACGATACAGCAATTGGCACACCAATTGAATGGCCTCCCCCTAATACGATTGACACAGATGGTATGGATAAGGTTGCAATCATTTCCGATATCGCGAGTCCCGCTTCGACGTCTCCCCCTACAGTATTCAAAATGACGAGGAGACCTTCGATTTTTGGATTTTGTTCAATTGCCACGAGCTGCGGAATAATATGTTCGTATTTCGTAGTCTTATTTTGAGGGGGCAGCTGCATATGCCCTTCAATTTGGCCAATGATCGTTAAACAGTGAATATTTGCATCCTGGCTAAGACCAGGGACGTTTGTTGTTCCTAACTGCTGTAGTTTTTCGACAATTCCGGAGGGCTTTGCCTCCGGCGACTCTTCAGGTTCATTCGGTTGGTTTTCAAGCTGGTAATCAGATGATTGTTCCTTCTTCATGAAATACCCCCAAAACAAAAGATAATTGAAATTAGTATTCAACTACATCGTTTTTTTCATGCAGAGGTTAAGAAAAGTGAAGGGCGTGCAACCTTAGAAGAGTTTCGAAGAAGAAGTTACTCAGTCACCACATCCTGTGACTTCGGGCACTAATATGTCTGTCGGCAGGCTCAAAACGCGCGTCCTGTCGCTTCGCTTGCACTTGTACTTCCTGTACGTCGTGCTAGAATAGAAAAACTTAAATCGAATAAAATATTTCACCTGATTTTATGCTTTCTGATCCTAAAACAAAAAGCGCCAAATGGGCGCTTTTTGTTTTAACATTATACTTCCATGATAATTGGCAGTATCATCGGTCTGCGTTTAGTCTGATCAAATAAAAATTGGTTCAGCCTATCCCGGATGTCCTGCTTGATTCCCGCCCAGTCGAAAGAACCCTCGGATATAGCTTGTTCAACAATCAACTGGACAATGTTTGTTGATTCCTCTATCAGCTTCTCCGACTCCCTTACATAAACAAAACCACGCGAAATGATTTCAGGTCCCGATGCAATTTTCTTATTCTTTTTATCCAGTGTCACAACGACAGTGAAAATTCCATCTTGTGAAAGCAGCTTGCGATCCCGCAGGACAATGTTTCCGACATCTCCAATACCGATTCCATCAATCAATATATTTCCAGCAGGCACTTTCCCTCCCACTGACATTCTTCCATCTTTGTACTCAACAACTTCTCCATTGCTCGGAATGAATATCTGATTCTTTTTTAAGCCTGTTCTTTCAGCCAGTTTAGCGTGCTCAAAAAGCATCCGGTATTCTCCCTGAATTGGAATGAAAAATTTAGGCTTCATCAAATTAAGCATGAGCTTGAGATCCTCTTGACTCCCGTGCCCCGAAACATGAATTTTAAAGTACGGCGTACTGACAACTGCTCCCGCTCTGTATAAAAGATCAATCGTTTTGTACATGAAGGTTTCTAGCCCAGGTGAAGGAGTTGCTGTAATTAAAACAGTATCGCCTTTTTTAATATTGATTTGCTTATGATTTTGTCTGGCCATTTTTTGTAATGCTTCAAAAGGCTCACCCATTGTCCCTGTCGAAATAATAACAATTTCGTTATCATTATACTTCGGGATGTCTTTAATCGGTACCATAAGCTCTTCAGACGCCAATGAAAGGTATTTAAGCTTAAGGGCAATTTCAAAGCTCCGCTCAATGCTTTTTCCAACTACTGCCACTTTTCTTCCATTTTCATATGCTGCATCCAAAGCTTGCTGAATTCTTATGAAATTAGATGCAAAGCAGGCAACAATAATCCTTCCTTGCGCAGTGTGAAATGTATTGGACAGTTCTCTTTCTGTGACAGCCTCCGAAATCGTAAAGCCTGGGTTTTCTGCTTCAGTGCTGTCAGATAAAAGGCATAGTACACCAGAATCACCGATACTCGCCATTTTTCCAATTTCAGCACGATATAATTCTGTAGCGGCCTGATCAAATTTAAAATCACCCGTATGAACGATTTTTCCTTCAGACGTCTGTATAGAAACCCCAACTGAATCCGGGATGCTGTGAGTCGTATGGAAAAATGTAACCACTGTGCGTTCAAATTTAATCCTGGAATTTGATCTGACAGTATGAAAACGACTGGATGTCTTCAGTCCGAATTCTTTCATTTTTTCTTTCGCTAATGCGATCGTTAATTTTGTACCGTAAACTGGAGCACTTATCTTCTGCAACACATAAGGCAGTGCTCCAATTGCATCTTCGTGTCCGTGCGTTAGAAAAATTGCCTTGACTCGGTCTTTTTGTTCCTCCAGCCACGTTGTGTCTGGTATAACAATATCAATGCCCAGCATTTCATTTTCTGGAAATTTCAACCCGGCATCAATAATGAAAATATCCGAATCAATTTCGATGACATACATATTTTTTCCAATTTCCCCCACTCCTCCGAGCGGGATTATTTTTATGTTGTCATTTATTATTTTAGTCAAAATATTTCTTCCTCCTATGGTGTATGTATTCCCGATCTTCATCAGTTACACTCCATTATACTTGATTGTGAATTCCATGTTCAACCAATACGGAAATTGGCGAGTGAATGCAAAAATAGTCTAAAGCTTATGATAAAAAAGCGTCGAAAATGTGATACAATTTTTATAATTATGCGAATTCATAATGAAAAAGGAGACTCTGCATGAACAAGAGAAACCTGCTCCAGGAACTAGAAATTTATCGTTCGTTTATTCAATACTCAGATATTCTTTTCTCATGTCATTCAACCAATGGCGATTTTTCATATGTATCCCCTACGTCAGATACTTTGCTTGGATATAAACCCGAAGAACTTTTAGACACCTCTCTTTTCGCTTATTCTCATCCGAGCGACAGAAAAACGTTAAAGGATATTTGCTCGACTCAATCGTATGAACGGGTAAAATATCGTTTCTGCCGAAAGGAAGGGGACTATATCTGGCTTGAAACCACGGTGATACCATATTGCGAAAGTAATGAACCAATAGGTTTCTCCACGATTTCAAGGAATGTGACAAATCAGATTGCTACTAAAGCACAATTGGAAGAGAATAAAGAAATGTACCGTTTGCTTGTTGAAAATTTCCAAGACACTGTCGGCATCATTACAAAAAGCGGTCATTGGATTTATATTAACGATACTGCCAAAAAGCTGTTCGGTGTGACACGTAAACAAGAGGTAATTGGCAAGTCAATCTTTGATTTTATTTTTCCTGCCTCGCATGGGGAGGTAAGGCGTCACCTTATGCAAAATGGTATTGACGGCACATTTGAGCTTACTGTTTCAAGACATGACGGATTGAAAAAATATGTCCAAGTCAAATTGATTCCGACTATTTATAAAGAAAGAGAAACGTTTCAAATTTTGATTCGAGATTTGACTGAACAAAAGAAAGCGGAAGAAATTATGCACAGAACCGAGAAATTATCTGTTGTCGGACAATTAGCTGCTGGTATTGCTCATGAAATTCGAAATCCCTTGACAGCTATTAAAGGCTTCACGCAATTATTAAAAAAAGAAGAGCATAATGACTATCTCGAGGTCATGCTAAACGAATTAGAGCGCATCGAGGATATTGTCAGCGATTTACTGATTTTGGCAAAGCCGCAGCCTTCCAAAATGGAAGAAGTCGATATCGGCATTTTGTTGGAGGAGACAGTTGATCTTTTTCGTTCAGAAGCTCTACTTCATAATGTTGAAATTAAACTGGATATAGATCTGGGCGATTCACTTATAAAAGGAGAATCAAACAAATTAAAACAGGTTTTTATCAATTTGCTGAAAAATGCAATCGAAGCAATGCCGAACGGAGGAGGAATCATGGTTAGTGCCATTAGGACAAGCAATGGGGAAATCATGACTAAAATCCAAGATGAAGGCATGGGAATCCCGGAGGAACGAATATCCAATTTAGGTGAGCCCTTTTACAGTACAAAAGAAAAAGGAACTGGTTTAGGTTTGATGATTTGCAATCGGATTATCAAGAATCACGCTGGAACGATAAGCATTGAAAGCAAAATCAATGAAGGTACTACTATCAGCGTACTTCTTCCAGCTTTCAGCCCTTCTAAGACACCCGCAAACATTAAATAATCCCCTGGTGAAAAGATACCACCAGAGGATTTCTTTAGCTTTTGGAGATTGTTTTTACTGTATTCAATACAGATTGCAAATCCAATCTTTCCTCTTCAGATAAAGGAACAAGCGGCAAGCGCACAGATCCTACGTCCAATCCTGTAAACTGCAATGCTGTTTTAATTGGTCCAGGGTTAGGTGCCTTGAAAATACCTTTCATAAACGGAAGCAACTGCTGGTGTATAACCGCTGCCTTTGCATGGTCACCATTTAAGAATAATTTTACCATGTCTTGCATTTCTTCTCCGATCACATGGCTGGCAACAGAAACAATTCCCACACCGCCAATGGAAAGCACCGGTAATGTCAGAGCATCATCGCCACTGTACAAAATAAAATCATCAGGCGTATTAGCGATAATTTTTGCCATGGCATCTAAGTCGCCGCTCGCCTCTTTAATTGCAACGATGTTATCAATTTTTGACAGTTCAATAACAGTATCAGGCAATAAATTTATCGATGATCTTCCCGGAATATTGTAAAGCATGACAGGCAATTTTGTGGCGCCAGCAATTGCTTCGAAATGTTTAAATAAACCTGCTTGGTTTGGTTTATTATAATACGGTGCAACTAACATGATTGCATCGACGCCAAGCTCCTCGGCCTTTTTGGTCAATTCGATGGATTCATACGTATTGTTACTTCCTGTACCGGCAATAACAGGAACACGGCCAGCCGCTTCTTTGACAACATGTTCAAAAAGGGCTAGCTTTTCTTCAGTCGTCAAAGTAGGAGATTCACCGGTTGTTCCGGCCACGACAAGAGAGTCCGTACCACTATTTATCAAGTGATTTACAAGTTTAGATGTTTTTTGGAAATCAACATTTCCTTTAATATCAAAGGGTGTCACCATTGCCGTTGATACCCTGCCAAATTGAGCCATACACTCACACCTCAATCATATAATTCATATTCAATTTTTTCATTTTGCAATTCAAACGCATCATGCAATACATTTACTGCATTTTCCAATTCATTTCCTTCAACAAGGACCCAGATTGTTGTATGACTGTCAGCCGATTGAAGAATTCGGATTTCCCTTTCAGCCAAGGCAGTTACAATTTTAGCTGTAACGCCCGGAACCCCTGTGATGCCAGCACCAACAATGGACACTTTCGCACATTTTTGCTCCACAACCGGATCATAACCTACTGCATTCAATTCAGCAACAGCACGTTCGACAGTATCTTCAGGAATCGTATAAACTACTCCTGTTGGTGAGATATTGATAAAGTCGACGCTAATATTTGCATTAGCCATTGCTTTAAAGACTTCGGACTGGAAATTATACTGTCCTTTTTTTGCTGTAACTTTTATTTGAGAGATATTTTCCAGAAAAGCGATTCCAGTGACCAACTGGTCGCGCACTTCATGCTGTTCGATTTTGCGATCCAACGTTGTAACAAGGGTGCCTGGTGAATCGGAATAAGTCGACCTGATTCTAAGTGGGATTTTAGCTTGCATAGCAATTTCAACCGCACGTGGATGAATGACTTTCGCTCCCTGGTAAGCCATGTTACACACTTCATCGTATGTAACAACTGGAAGTGGACGCGCTTTTTTAACAATTCTCGGATCAGCAGTCATCATTCCTTCAACATCAGTAAAGATATCAATGAATTCTGCATTCAATGCCGCTCCAAGAGCTGCTGCTGAAGTATCGCTTCCCCCTCGGCCAATTGTTGTAACATCACCGTTTTCCGCTGCTCCTTGGAAGCCAGCGACGACGACTACATCATATGTCTTCAATTCTTCCTTAAGCCGACCACAGTTCATTTTCAAAATTTTGGCGTTTGTAAAATCAACATTTGTAAGAAAACCTGCCTGTGCACCTGATAATGCTGTCGCTTTAATACCTTTCTCATTTAACATATGTGTGAAAACGACACTTGAGATTGTCTCGCCGCAGGATACGAGCATATCTTTTTCTCTGTTGGTAAGGGTTGTTTTTTTATCGCCAATCAAACCTAATAATGTATCTGTTGCATATGGGTCCCCTTTTCTCCCCATCGCTGATACAACGACAACTACCTTGTTGCCGTTATCAAGAGCTTTTTGTATATGTCTCTTTGCATGAGCACGTGTTTCACTATTTTTTACGGATGTTCCACCAAATTTCTGAACTACAACTTTCATTCTAACACCCCAAACTTTTAATTTAGCTGTGCTGCGGCGTTGATACTAATCCCAACTTGACAAGACTTTCTGCGATTTGGACAGTATTTAGCGCTGCCCCTTTAAGCAGATTATCAGATACAATCCACAAATGGAATCCAGTTTTTTCATCCAAATCTCTGCGGATCCTCCCTACGAATACATCGTCTTTTCCTACTGCCATAGCCGGCATCGGATAGATTTGCTCATCCGGATTGTCCTGAAGTGTTACACCTTGTGCTCCTGCAAGGACTCGCTTAACATCTTCAACTGTTACATCATTTTGTCCAACTTCGATATAGACTGATTCAGAATGTCCAGTTTCAACCGGAAGCCGTACACAAGTTGCTGCAACCTTCAAAGCTGGAAGATCCATGATTTTTTTCGTTTCATTTATCATTTTTAGCTCTTCTAATGTATAACCATTGTCAGAGAATTGATCGATTTGTGGAATGGCATTAAATGCAATTTGGTAATGTTTATCTGCCCCACCCACTGGTAGAATTTCAGGTGTAAACTCTTCTTCATCAATAATAGATTTTGTTTGGTTATTCAACTCTGCAATCGCTTGAGCTCCTGCACCAGAAACCGCCTGATAAGTAGAAACGATTACTTTGTTCAAACCAAATTCTTTTCTGATCGGCTCAAGGGCTGCAACCATCTGAATAGTTGAACAGTTTGGATTGGCGATAAGCCCTTTATGATTTCTTACAGCCTCTTCGTTCACTTCCGGAACCACGAGTGGAACTTCAGGGTCCATTCGGAATGCACTTGTATTATCTATAACAATTGCCCCGCGCTTCACCGCTTCAGGTGCGAATTTCTTGGATACGCTCCCTCCCGCACTGAATAAGGCAATATCTACTCCTTCGAATGATTCTGGAACAGCTTCTTCAACTGTGAGAGTTTCCTCTTTAAATTGGATTTGTTTACCTGCTGAACGTGCTGATGACAGCAGCGTCAACTTTCGAATCGGAAAGTCCCTTCTTTCCAAAGTTTTTAAAATTTGCTGTCCCACTGCTCCAGTCGCACCCATTATGGCGACGTGATAACCTGTAGTTTTTTCCATTTGAAAGACTCTCCTCCTAATCCCAACTGCCTGTATTCAGGCTCATAAGGATCATTTCAATAATAATCATTTTAACACACTTTATAGTGCGATCGAAATCATTTTCTTCGAAATATTGAATTGGCGGGAAAAGGTAGATCATTGCATCCGCCTTTTCCCGTAAACACAATTAAGAAAAGTCCCTGAACCTCTCGACTATCACTGGTTGTATCTGATATCCGTTGATCGCGGCTTCCACTGTATCAGACAGCATTTCCATACGGGCAACCATCGAAGTTGGCTTTTTTTCTGGATCGTCCTGCCCGTATGGAATAAAGTATATATTCTTGGCAGCCATGAGCCTCATCAAGTTTACACCATTCAATCCGAGAGCATCATTGGTGGAGATTCCTAAAACGACAGGTTTTCTATTTCTCAAGGTGGCTTTAGCAGCCATGAGTACGGGACTGTCGGTTAATGCATTAGCAAATTTACTCATTGAATTTCCGGTCAACGGGGCAATCACCATACAGTCAAGCGGCTCCCTCGGTCCAAGTGGTTCCGCATCCACAATCGAATCTATGACTCTTCTTCCTGTTGCATTTTCTATCTTGGCAATCCAATCATCACTCACACCAAACTTTGTATCTGTGCTTTTGACTGTATAAGTGACAACAGGAACAACTTCCGCTCCAGCACCCGCCAGCTTTTCAATTTCCGGAATGACAGCATCATAGGTACAATGCGACCCAGTTAAACCGAAACCGATTCGCTTACCTTTTAAACTCATTTTTTTATTTCTCCTTTCGACTTTCCAGTTCATCTGCCAGCAATTGTGACAGAACATTCGCCAAAATTTGTCCTGCTGTTTTAGGTGCAACAATTCCCGGCAGACCGGGAGCAAGAAGCGCCTTGATACCCCGCTTCTCCGCATAGCGGAAATCTGTGCCACCAGGCTTCGAGGCCAAATCAATGATTAAGGTATGTGAAGGCATTTGGGCAATAACCGAAGCATTGACTATTGGATAAGGTATAGTATTAATACAAATATCTATATCGTCCACTTCATTCCTCAGATCATTTATATAAAATGGCTGCAATCCCATTTCAGTTA
This sequence comes from Bacillus norwichensis, assembly GCF_014836955.1. Lineage (GTDB taxonomy): Bacteria > Bacillota > Bacilli > Bacillales > Bacillaceae_C > Siminovitchia > Siminovitchia norwichensis. Next base: position 157,464 of record NZ_JACSPV010000003.1, on the reverse strand, counting down.
TCCTGGCAATATGTTCGCTCTTTCTTGCCCCAACCTTTACTTCGGCTCCTAACAAAGAAAAAGTCCGAGCAACACTCATTCCAACTCTCCCCAGTCCGAGTACCGCAATGGATGACTGGTGGATAGTTATGTCCGTATTTTGTATGGCCATCATTATCGTTCCTTCAACAGTGGGAATCGAATTATAAATGGCTACATCGTCTCTTTCAAACAGATTGACAAGCTTACGTTTCGATTTTTTAATGATGTTATCCAAGTACTGGTTGCTGATTCCTGAATAGACCGTACAATGCGATGGTGTTTGTTGCAGGATTTCTTCTGTTAACACAACTTTTTCACTTGAGAATATCGTTTCTACTTCTCCTTCCAAGCTAGTTCCGGGAACAGGTAAAATAATCGCATCTATATTTGAAAAATTCAGGTCATGGAGCTTCTCTTTTACAGCACCAGAAAAGGGCTGTTCCAATTGTCCAAAACCAGCAAGGTATATTTTCGCATCCAATTCTGTCAGCTTTTTTATGATTTCCAATTGCCTCGCATCTCCACCCATAACCACAATCTGCATATCTGTCAACATCAAGTTCCATCACCTTCTTTCGCTCCTGCTGAACCCCTTTGCCACCTTATTGTATGTTTGCATAAAAAATAGAGTGCTTGGACGATTTCCAGCACTCTAAAAAGAAAAGAAAATTCGGTTGATATTGCTATACAAAACCAAGAGATTGTAAGAATGCCCTTCCTATACAGCATGATCATAAAAAGAGGCATTTTCTTGAAGTCCTGCACATGAGTGAATCGAATCTTCCTGAAGAAGCTACATTTCTCATTTTTTATCACATATACGATTACAACTTCAGCAATTATATAGAAACAATTAATGCAAGAGTTTTTTTAAGCAAACATTAATTTAATCAAGCGTTGACTTAAAACTTGCCAAATTTTTATTTCTATTATAGGATTGAAGTACTATATTTTAAAGGGTGAACTTTTTGCTGATTGTAGAATTCTAATCTAAATCAACGTTATAGCTTCATTTTGCCGTACAAACCACCTATCTTAGGTGTTATTTATTGTGCAAAAAAAGCAAGATTAGAATTAGTTAGCTTCTTATAAACTTTTAGCGCGACTAATTTTAGTCGCGCTTTTTCTATTCGTTGATTTAGACCAATTTTAATTTTTTTACTTATTAAAATTGAGAGGACGAATCTACAATGCAAAAACAATTACAACAAATTACAGCTGATATGCAACTTGAAGAACAGTATCATACATTAGAGAAGGCTCTACTTGACTTATATTTCCATAAAAATTGCACTACTAAATCTTTAGCTCATACGACAGACTTACCAATACCTATCGTTTCAGCAATGAAAAAAGAATTTGCTAAGCGAGGCTGGGGCAAACACAGCTTGACGAAAAAGGGGCAGCTTGCTATCTCGCAATATTTTCAGCTTTCAGGTGCTGATACTAATCTATACCTTCAATTAACAACTAATGATACATTTCGTACAGAATGGATTACACAAAATAAAAGTGAATTAAGCGCGATTTATGCCGCTAGACCTACAGCTGATGTGGCAATTGATCAAGCAAAATGTACAGTTGAAACAGCCTTAAAACGTGCATTGCTCGCACTAGACTATACAATGTTACTTAATAAGTGCATTTTATGTTTAGGTGATGATGATTTCATCAGTATTGCACTAGCGTTTTTACTCAAGAAAATCGCTCCACATTCCACAACTAAAATTACTGTGTTAGATGTTGATAGACGAATTTTATGTACGATTAACAAAATAGCTAAGGACTACGAGCTTCCGATTAAAACAGATTATTATAACGTTCAGGAGCCTTTGCCTGAAACGTACGGCCATCAGTTTGATTGCGTATATACAGATACACCGTATACCTTGTTTGGTGCACAGCTTTTTTTATCACGTGCGATTAACGCACTAAAACCAGAAGCAATGCGGCATGTGTTTTTTTCCTACGCTAAGCGCAGCTATCAAAGGCAATGGGAACTACAACAAAGCTTATTTACTATGGGCTTCGTTATTGACAGTATTAAATATGACATAAACACCTACGAGGGTGCACAGATTTTAGGTGCTACAAGTCAATTATTCGTATTACAAACAACAGAGCAAATGACTTCCTACATTCCAAATCAGCGAAAATTTACGCGACCAATTTACACGGGAGAAATTGAGCGGAAATCAGTTGTTTATCAGTGCATCCATTGTCAGCATTCACTTACAGTTGGCGCTGGCCATCAATACAATACAATTACTCAACTTCAATCTAGTGGCTGTCCCATTTGCGAAAATAAAAAGTTTTCACAAATGAAAAGAACAGTACAAAAAAAACAATTTAATCATGCATTAGGACATCATATTTTATTAGAGCTGTTTGATTGTGATGTTGCATTACTCAATGACGTTCAGCGAATTAAAACAATAATGTGTCAAGCTGCACATAAAGCAAAGGCAACGATTGCAGCCAAACACTTTCATCATTTTTCACCTTATGGAGTTAGCGGTGTAGTCATTATTCAAGAGTCGCATTTAACGATTCATACATGGCCAGAGTACGGTTATGCGGCAATCGATGTTTTTACGTGTAATAGTAAACTGGCTCTACAAGATGCTGTTAAATATATTACTGAGCAATTTAATGCAGGAAATGTCACACAGCATTACGTGCATCGAGGGAAATAGAAAAAGAGTGATTTGTCTCCATAAGCTATATTAGCAGCTTTCCTGTCAGTCGAAATAATTTAACACAGAGCTATAAACGGCCTTTGGAAAAAAGGAAAATATCCGGCCCCCACTTTAGGGTGGAGTGCCGGATATTTAAAAGAGAATGCTATGAATCAGGAACTTCCAGAATAATCATGTCTGTACCGATTGTTCTAATATTTCTCCACGGTACCCTGATTTCTCCTCCATTTTTTCTAATCCATTTTCCAGTTGGAATAATCAAATGGTTAATCTCGCCTGTACTGCTGTTGATTTCAAGATCAGTCTGCCCAAGGACCCCCATTCGTTCAGCCTTTTTAAAGTCCACGATTTCTTTGCCGCCAAGTTCGCTTAATCGCATAGTGCGCCTCCTTATTCAACCTACTCTTTGTACAATATATAGCCTGTTTCCAAGATTTAGAATGACAAAACCTCTTTTTGTAAAAAGCACAGATTCCTTCCGCCGCCCTATTTTACGTCCACTTTTGAAATAAGAAAACTAAAAAAGCGATTCTTCATTAAAAAGAACCGCCAACCTCTTCATTCCTTGTAAATAACACTGCTATCCTGGAAAAAACTTTCCACATCTTGATCAGAAAAATCGGATAAATTTTTATAGATGTACTGAGGCTTTCTATCCTTATCAATCACGACGGACCGCACACCTTCGAAGAAATCTTCATGCCGTAAAAAGTGTTTTGCCAGAATAAGATCTGTTGCAAAGCATTCTTCAGCTGATTTTTCTTCTCCATCTATAAGCTGTTTTAACGTAACTTTTAATGAAGATGGTGATTTGGATAGGAGAATTCCCTTTGTTTTTGACGCAAATTCGCTTGGATCTGTCTCTAATGATGCAAGGATCTGTTCAACTGTGTGATGTGAAAAGTGTTGATCGATTTCAGTTTTTATGGAGGCAAGATAACCATTTTCCAATGGACGACTTGAGAATTCAGCTAATAATTGGTTTAAAGCCCCATTCACATCATGCCCATGCCAATCTGTCTGCTCAATGCGATTAAGGAGCTCAGGCAGTTTGGCGCTTTCCATATAATGATCTGCAGCATTCGCAAAAAGAACGTCCGCAGCCGGGATAACTGATGCTGTTAATGCTAAATAGCGGCCCACAAATCCTGGTGCTTTATTTAAGAAATAAGCAGCTCCAACATCCGGAAAAAATCCGATATTCATTTCCGGCATGGACCATTTCGTGCGTTCCGTGACAACACGATGGGCGGCACCATAGGTTAATCCTACTCCGCCCCCCATGACAATACCATCCAGGCAGGCAACAATCGGTTTTGGATAGGAATAGATGGCCAAATCCACTTTATATTCCATTTCGAAAAAGGTTTCTGCTTGTTTTAACAATTCCTCGCTTTTACTGGCTTTATAAAGCTCCTTGATGTCACCTCCAGCACAAAACCCCTTCTCTCCTTCTCCTTGTAAGACAATGACTTGGATTTGGTCCATTGCCCTCCATTCTTTTAATTTCTCACCAATCAGCTTCAGCATCTCATAGGAAAGCGAATTTAAGGCCTTTGGGCGATTTAGCGTAATGAAGGCGGCCCCACCAGCACTAACCGAGAACAATACTTCGTTTTCCATACTGAATCCCCTCCCTCTTAAGAGTGTTTAAATTGCGGCTTTCTTTTTTCAATAAATGCTTGAACTCCTTCCTTGGCATCTTCCGTTAAAAATAGTTCAGCAAATCGCTTTCGCTCCCTTTCAAGCCCTGATTGAATTTCTTCTTTCATTCCCTGAACCACACACTCAATCGTACGTGATACACTTGTCATACTTTTTCCATCAATGAAGGAACGAGCAATAGTCTTTGCCACCGGCAGAAGCTCTTCCGGCTCCGTTACCATTTGAATAATGCCCAGCTCCAGTGCCTCATCAGGGCTCAATTGCTTGCTTGTTAAAATTAAGTTTAATGCCGTCGCTGTATTTGTGATTCTGCTCAGCCGTTGTGTGCCGCCGAATGTTGGGAGGAGTCCAAGCTTTAATTCCGGCAAACCAAGAATTGCTTGATTAGAAGCAATCCGATAGTGGCAGCTTAATGCGAGCTCCAACCCTCCGCCAAGGGCAGGACCGTTAATGGCCGCAATAACCGGCTTTTTCATGGCCTCGATCTCATCACAAATGGCTTGCCCCGCTTCAGCCATTTTCAGTGCTCTCTCCTGATGTCCAAAGGCAGAAACGAATTCCTTAATATCAGCTCCAGCTACGAAAAATCGACCGGAACCGGTAAGGATGATAGCACTTGTTTCCTCATCTTCCGCCAGCTCCTGAAAAATATAACGCAGATGATCAATACATGCTGATGATAACGTATTTGCCGGGGGATGATCCACTTTAACGATCTTAATCGTACCTTCCTTGTTTACATTCGCAAATGTATCTATCAATTGCTTGTTCCTCCTTTGAAAGATCGATCATTGCCGCAAAGACCACAGCACTTGCTTTCTGGTACAGAGAGGCTTTTGTATATCCGCAAACTTCACTAGCAAGCCTCCCTGTACCAAAAATTTTATAAAAATTAGCCAATCATTGAAACCAGCGTTCCGTCACAACTTTTTTACGTGTATAAAACTGCACGCCATCCTTTCCATTTGTTCCAAGGTCACCGAAGAACGAGGCTTTATTTCCTGCAAAGGAGAAAAAGGCCATAGGGGCCGGGACATTTACATTCACACCAATCATACCGGCATCAATTTTCTCCCGAAAAATCTGTGCACTTTTACCGCTCTCCGTATAGATTACAGCTCCATTTGCGAATCTGGATTGATTCGTGAGGCTGATACCTTCCTCTAGATTTTTGACTCTTACTACGCTTAGTACAGGTGCAAATATTTCATCTTGCCAGATTTTCATATCCGGTTTTACATGGTCAAAGATGGTTGCGCCCACATAGTATCCTTCTTCATCCGTTTCTGTATCTCTTCCATCAACCAACAAGGAAGCTCCTTCTGCAACGCCTGTAGCAATGTACTGCAAAACCCGACTCTTATGGACATCACGGATTAAGGGTCCGACAAAGTTTTCTTCAGAATGCCCATCTCCCACCTTTAATTTTCGCGTTTCTGTAACAAGAGCTTCCAGGAATTCATCCGCAATTTCTTCCACTACTGCCACAACTGAACAAGCCATACAACGTTCACCGCTGCTTCCAAATGCTGCTCCGATGACACCTTGCACTGTCTTTTCCAAATTACAATCTGGCATCACAATGGCATGGTTCTTTGCTCCTGCAAGTGCCTGAACCCTTTTTCCATGGGCAGTGCCTGTTTGGTAGATATGCTTCGCAACGGGTTCGGAGCCTACAAAGGAGATAGCTTTAATGTCGGGATGCTCTAGCAAACTATTGACAGCTTCTTTTCCGCCATGCACTAAATTTAAGACACCTTTTGGAAAACCAGACTCATAGAAAAGCTCCACTAGCTTTCCTGCTAAAATGGGAGTTCTCTCTGATGCTTTCAGGACAAATGTGTTTCCGCATGCAATTGCAAGAGGGAACATCCAAAGTGGCACCATCATCGGGAAATTGAAAGGTGTAATCCCTGCAACAACTCCAAGAGGATAACGCCAAATTGACCCATCAATACCTTCTGCAATATTCGGCAGTGCTTCGCCCATCATTAAATTTGGCGTTGAGGTAGCAAGCTCCACTACTTCAATGCCGCGCTGCACTTCTCCGCGAGCATCCTTTAATGTTTTACCGTTTTCCATTGTAATGACTTGAGCTAGATTTTCTTTTTCTTCCTGTAAGAGTTGCAGGTATTTATATAAATGGCGTGAACGGTTTGGAACAGGCGTTTCAGCCCACTGTGGGTAGGCACGTGCAGCTGCCTTTACAGCGAGGTCGATGTCTTCTTTTCTGGATAAAGGAACGTGTGCCAACAGCTTCCCGTTTGCCGGATTCGGCACAGATGCTGTCTCTGTACTAGACGAATTGACCCACTCTCCATTAATATGGTTCTGTAAAATTTGAACATAAGTTGTAATCATATTCTCAATCTCCTTTTCTAATAGGTTAAAAAAGCAGAAGCAAAAAGGAATATATTCTTATCAAATGCGCTTAGCGTATTTACGCCCAGATTTTATCGAGCTTGGCTCGATAAATTTCCTCTGAAAATCTGTGGCATTCGCGGAGGCTTTAACTTCATTCAGTCGGAGTTTTAACCCCACTGAATGGAACAAAATACGCACTCACCTTACCGTGGGAGACTTCTGCTGAACGAAGTTAAATTTATAAGCGGTACTGGAACAAGCTAACGAAGAAGTTTTCCGTTAATTCTCTCTCTTATAGAATAGAAGTCTTCTGTTCACTGATTTTTTTAAAAACGACCGCCATATCTTTTTCTCCAAAACCACTCTTCTCTGCCTCTTCATACATTTGAAACAGTACCTTACTGATTGGTAAGTCCAACTGATTTTGTTCAGCCAGATCTAACGCAAATCCAAGATCTTTCCTTAATAGTTTTAAGGCAAAACCCGGCTCATAATTATCATTTGCTATAAAGCTTTTATAATTCCGTTCATAGATTCGGCTTTGCCCATAGCTGACATTTAACATATCGAATAATTTCTCCAAATCTAGATTGCTTTTTTTAGCTAAATTCAGTGCTTCACCGACCCCGGCTGTATAAAATCCGATCAACAGATTATTTATTAGTTTCACAGCCGTTCCACTGTCTACGCTTTCACTGACATGAAAGATATTTTCTCCGAGAGCATTAAACAGAGGCAACGAACCTTCGAATGCTTGTTTTGATCCGCCTACCATAAAAGTTAAAGTTTTATTGACTGCCCCAATGACCCCTCCGCTGACAGGAGCCGCTAAAAAGTACATCCCTTTATTAATTACAGCTTTTTCAATTTTTTTATTTAGGTCAGGAGCGACAGTACTTGTGTCAATCAGCACAGTACCGGGTTGACTGTTTTCAACAATACCCTCTTCACCTAAATAAATTGCTTCAACTGCATTTGTTGATGGCAGGCTAGTAAAAATGGTGTCACAAAGTCTAACAAGATTTGAAATGGAAACGCCAATGATGCCTCCCAACTGTTCAAATTTTACTTCTGCTTCTTTATTTAAATCTATACCGTAAACGGTGAAGCCAGACTCCAGTAAATTTTTGGACATGGGAAACCCCATATTCCCGAGACCAATAAATCCGATATTTTTTTTCATCTTGTTTCACATCCTTCATTTAATAGTTCTCGGATTATTTACCATATGTTTCGTAATTTCTCTCTTTATCATAAAGAGATTTCGATAAAGTGGAATGGAGAAGTGCCGAATTTCATCCAATTGTATTTTTCGCTTTTGTTCGTCTGGTTCAGCCGCCGAAATAATTTCGATTGCATACTCTTCCACTCTCCGGTAGCCTTCTTCGCACAAGACTTCTGTTATCCAAAGCTTCTTTTCTTCCTTTGCTGCACCATTTTTCCTACGAGCCTTTTCTGTTCTCAACAAAGCGGACTCCATCACGTAGACTTCCTTAGCCATGTCAGCCAATAAACGCATATATTCCTGTTCATGTTCCAAATCAATCTGCAAATTTGAAATCGTTTGTAAAGTTATGTTCAATAAATGCTTGGATATCTGCATATATTGATGATTTCTTTCCAATTGCTGATAAGAAGAAGAGAAACCCTCAACAGACTTATTCTGGGAATATCTTTTTAATAAGATTTTCGAAATAGTTAATCTGTTAATTTCATTTGTTCCCTCAAATATGCGGCTAATCCTTGCATCACGGTATAATCGTTCTACTTCATAATCCTGCATGTACCCGTATCCACCATGGATTTGTACCGCTTCATCCACAATACTCCCTAATATTTCTGAACAATGGACTTTATTGAGTGCGCATTCCAAAGCAAAATCCGAGATTTTACCTGTTATATCATGCGTTTCGTTTGCATCGATGACATCATCCAATTCGCCTGCAGTACGGTAAGCAGCACTTTCTGCACCATAAATTGCAATCGACATATTCGCGAGTTTTTCTTGAATCATTGTGAAATCGACCAAAAAGGTATTGAATTGTCTACGTTCTTTCCCATAATTTACAGCGAGTTGAAGTGCTTGCTTGGAGGTCCCGATATTTGAAAAAGCCAGTTTAAGGCGAGCCATATTTAGAATATTCATCGCAACTTTATGACCCTTCCCTACTTCTCCAAGAACATTTTTCTTTGGGACTTCTACGTCTTCTAAAATTAACGTAGCAGTGGAAGAACCTTTAATGCCCATTTTCTCCTCTTCCGGTCCTACAGATACACCTCCAAAAGAACGCTCCACAATGAATGCGGTTATACCCTCGCCCGTTTTGGCAAAGACGACAAAAACATCAGCCAGCTGAGCATTTGTAATCCATTGCTTTTCCCCATTTAACACCCACGTTGTTCCATCCTCACTTAAAACAGCATTCGTTTTTGGTCGAAGGGCATCTGAACCTGCATCTGGCTCTGTCAGGGCATAGGCTCCAATCCACTCCCCTGAGACTAGCTTTGACAGGTACTTCTGCTTTTGCTCCTCATTTCCAAAATACACATAAGGCAATGTGCCGACTCCAGCATGAATATTATAGGAGACGCTGAATGAACCGCCAAAGCCCAAGCCTTCCGCAACAATTCCTGAAATTTTTTTATTGAGTCCAAGACCGCCATAAGCTTCCGGAACTTCAATGGCGAGCAGCCCAAGTTCCCCTGCTTTTTGAAATAATTTTCGAGTTACCTCATGCTGTTGCCCTTCAATCGCTGGGACACTGGGCGTAACATCCTGTTTTATGAATAGCTCTGCCGTCTTCGCGATAAGCGCTTCTTCTGCTTGAAAATCTTCCGGTGTAAAAAGACGAGCGATTCTATCATCATTTAGTAAAAATGCATCATGCGTAAACCCGTACTTTATTTTTTCCATACCGGTCCCTCCCTGTATGGTCTGTTAGTTGCATTCTTTCTATCTTCTAAGAAAAGCGCAAGCGCTTCGTCATTCCCGATGGACATTCTTCAGCCATCACAAGAAAGCCGCTTAGTCCTTTCAGGCTAGGCTGAGTTGCATAACAATACACTTTGTTCAAATAGTTAAATCTGAAAAAATTATGCTTCTTACTCATTGAATATATAAAGACGGTCCCCCATTCCGTATCAGATCTGTTTGCCAATGATACACGTGACCGCCTTCTGCTTATTACAATTCATGCTGTGTTTGGCATTGGAGTAAGAAAATTATAAGGTTCGGAAAGCATATTAATGAGCCAGTTCCCCAGCCATCACAGCAAAGATGCTCATTTCAATTACATCGTGAAAAGCTTCTTTGATTATGCTTCATGCAGCTTGGCAACGAGGGAAACATACCTGCCGCAGGAGGACATTCTCCCTGAATAAATTTCAGCCGATTTTATGCTTTCTCGCTCTACTGAAAAGGTTTACTTTTTCACTTATAGAAATTATTTCTTCTGGTAAGAATGTTTAGCTAAATTTTCATGGCAGTGCACCGATGACTGAAGGATCTATTTTTTCAGTAAACTGCGACCACATTTCCGATTGAGCGCTTGCTCAGGATTAGGCCAACAAAAATGATATTGCCTAGTTTCGACAACTTTCATCTTCTCCATGAATTGTCAATCCTTGGATGGGATTGCTTCTGAGCATTTTCCCCACATTTAAGTACATCAAGCAAAGTATAACGAGCTACTTGTATCTCGTGATTTTTAATTGATATAATCAACCCTTTTAGCTTAAACTTGCGTGACGCCCTCCGGTATAGTTCACGCGCGGTCGGTAAAGGCGATTATTGGCATGCTGCTCTATGACATGGGCACATAGACCAACAGTTCTGGAACTGAAGAAAATTGGCGTATATAGCGGAATGTCAATGCCAAGCATCCAGTAAACAGGTGCCGCATAATAATCCAGATTCGGATAAAGCCCTTTTTCTCTTTCCATCACCTTTTCCCCAGCATCACACATTTGCAACAGCAGGTCGTCCCCTTTCAAGTCTGACAGCTGCTTGAGTGCTTCTTTTAGCATAAGAGCTCTCGGGTCCATCTTTTTCATGTATACTCTATGTCCAAATCCCATAATTTTTTCCTTGTTATAAAGCTTTTTCTGCAGCATTTCCACGAAGCCGGAAACGCTCTTAGCCTCATTCAGCATATGCATGACCGCCTCATTCGCACCGCCATGCAAGTTCCCTTTTAAAGATGCAACTGCACCAGTCAGGGCACCGTATAAATCTGATTGTGTGGAAGCAATGACTCTTGCTGTGAAAGTAGAGTTCGGCATTTCATGCTCACTATATAAAACAAGCGATAGATCAAATATTTTTTCTTCCAGCGGAGAAGGCCTTCTCCCTGTAAGCATGTAAAAAAAGTTGGCACTATAGGATAATTCGTGAAGAGGCTGAATTGGCTCTTGCCCGTTGATGATGCGATAGCTATTGGCTACAATGTTTGGGACCTTCCCCAGCAGTCGATAGGCACGTTTTTTATTGGATGAAATGGAACGGTCGTCGATTTCAGCATCGAAGCCAGCAATCGCCGATATCCCTGTCCTCAATCCGTCCATTGGATGAGTTTCTTTTGGTAGTAATTTAAAAATATCTAAGATTCCTTCAGGAATTTCATATTCACTTTTAAGAATATTTGCTACAACGGCTTTTTCTGAATCCAGCGGCAGTTTGTTCTCAAGCAAAAGATAAACAATGTCTAAATACTCTTTACTCTGGGAGAGTTCAATAAGATCGTATCCTCTTATAATGATTTTACTTTCGTCGGTATCTAAAAAAGATATGTCCGTTTCTGATGCAACAACGCCTTCAAGTCCCGGAAAATAATTTATTTTAGTTTCCATTCTTCTTCCTCCCGTCCAAGTAGATCCTGCTTTATCATCCTGTAAGCCTTTTCTAAATTTTGTAGACAGATTTCTTTTTCCTCCGGTGTCACTTCATTTGCTCTAATCTCAGCTATTAGTTGTTCATGTTTTTCCTGGATGGAACATGATTGCCCCGAAACGAAATTATTCATAAGGCATGTTTTGAAAGTATGAATACAGTCATCAACTGTTTTAAGCAAAAATGCTCTCCTCCAATAATAAGGCTTCAAAAAATTTCCCCAATAAAAAAACAACTTCCAAGGAAGTTGTTAAGTTACGAAGGAATACTGAAACAAACATGTTGATAAAAAATTTAAAAACATGTACTTTTATTCCGCACTTAACACCCCCTATCCTCGTAGGTACTGATGTTTGCTAAAACAGGCAGGTCTCCTGGCTTATGATCATCGCTTTTCGAACCCTTCCCATTCCCTTTTACAGGAAACAGTGGCCTTTTCGAACCGCTCCCAATTACAGTTGCGGGACAGCGCCGGAATTTCACCGGCTTCCCTTTTAAGCAGGTAAAATATAAAATTTTACCGCACCTGTTTCTACACACATATTTAATTTTACAAATCCAATATATCAATTTTTCTAAAAATTTACAACAGTATTTCATAAAGAACTTATTTTCATGTAGAAATCATGTGAAGATTATGACTGAAGTTAATCCTATATAGAAAGCCACAAACAGTGTTTTATGTTTGGATTTTGGTGCGATTAAAAGGACCTATGAGAAAATTACTTTATAAATAAAAAAAGCTTGTAGAGAAAAACTTCCATTCTCTACAAGCCTATGTTCAGATTAACTTGACTGTAATAATAATTTTTCCTCAGGGCTGATCAAAGCAAGCGTATATTGATCAGTAAAAATTCGATTTGCCAAATCGTTTACGCTTTGAATGCTGACACCATCAATTTCATCTATGATTTCGTCCAAAGTTTTGTGGCGTTTTAGCAATAATTCATTTTTGCCATTTCTGCTCATACGGCTGTTTGTACTTTCAAGACCCAGCATTAAGTTTCCTTTTAACTGCTCTTTGCTGTTCCTTAACTCTTTTTCTGTGATACCATCCCTTTTTAACTCACCAAGTGTACTATTGATTGTCTCAAAAAGGGCATCAATCTGATTGGCGCCTGTTCCTCCGTAAATCGTAACGATTCCGCTATCCTTATAAGAGGAATGATAGGAAAATACGGAATAAGCGAGTCCTCTTTCTTCACGCACTTCTTGAAAAAGGCGGGATGACATGCTGCCGCCAAAAATATTGTTCATAACAATTAAACTATATATATCAGGATCACCAATTGATAAGCCCTCAAACCCAATGCATAAATGAGCCTGTTCTGTATCTTTTTGCCTTGTGACATGATTTGACTTGAAAACAGGCTTTGCTTCATCCTGACGACGACCTTCCCTGTTAAAAGAGCCAAACAAACGCTCAACTTCTTTTATGAAAGACTCGTCAATATTTCCTGCAATGGATATGACTATCTTTTCCGGGGTATACATTTCTTCTACGTACGATCTCAATAAATCGCCTGTAAATGTGGACAACGTTTGCTCAGTCCCCAAAATAGGATAGCCAAGAGGATGATTATCAAATGCTGCTTTGCTGAGCAGATCATGGACGATGTCATCCGGAGCATCTTCATACATCTTGATTTCTTCTCCGACTACGTTCTTCTCTTTGTTCAACTCATCCTCAGCAAAAGTTGAGTTAAAGAACATATCAGCCAATATTTCAAGCGCATACTGAGAATGGTTGTCCAACACTTTTGCATAATAGCAAGTATATTCTTTTGAAGTAAAAGCATTAACCTGGCCGCCGATCGAGTCGAATGCTTCAGCCAGTTCTTTAGCGTTCCTAGTCGTTGTTCCTTTAAAAAACATATGTTCAAGAAAATGGGATATACCATTATTACCTGGTAATTCATCCCTTGATCCAGTCCCAACCCATATCCCAATGGCAACAGAGCGGACAGAAGGTATATTCTCTAAAACGACTCTGACTCCGTTTTGACATGTATATTTTGTAATCACTGAAGTTCCTCCTGTTCATGGTGTAAAAAGAAAAGCGGAAGACGGCTGATCAGGGGCGACCAGCGCTGGCCGCCTTAGACCGCAACGTCCTGTCGCATCGGTGGCACTAGCACATCCTGTGCGTCGAAGGCACTCTAGTGAAGTCATCTTTTGACTTCATGGTTTGATCGAAAGCGACCTCGAGCCCCTGCCATCTGAAGCTAGACAAAAAGAAAAGCGGATGCGACTGTTCAGCCCCGACAAGCATAAGGCGCTTCCCGAGGAGGCAGTCTTTCAGCCACCACAGGGAAGCGACTTATGACCTCGAGGGGCTAGGCTCTGAAGCTAGACAATAAAGAAAAGCGGATGCGACTGTCCAGCCTTATTTATCTTCTTGATCTATCTTAATGATATGTTCTTCATCCATCAATTTTGTGACTGTACCAATCCTTAAGTTCTTGTTCCTGATCTGCTTAATCAGCTGATCAAAAGCTTTTGCTGTAGAATCGGTAGGATGCATCAAAATCATCGCCCCTGGATGAACCTTTGTCATTACTCGATCTATAATTGTTTCGGGCGAAGGCTTCTGCCAATCAATTGTATCTACTGTCCACATGACCGTCTTCATGTTCAATTTATCAGCAATGAGAATTGTGTGATCACTGAAGCCCCCACTTGGCGGTCCGAACCATACAGGTTTCTCCCCTGTAGTAGCCTCTATGATTTCATTAGTCTTCAATAATTCTTCACGGGTTTTAGCCTCTCCCAGCGTCTCCATTTTGGGATGACTGTATGAGTGATTTCCGATTTCATGCCCATCGGCAGAAATCATTTTGGCTAGGTCTGGGTTCTCCTTCACCCACCGGCCTTCCAAAAAGAATGTTGCCTGGATGTTATTTTTCTTTAGGGTTGTCAGCATTTTAGGCAAGTATTCATTCCCCCAGGCCACATTAATCAAGAAGCTGACCATCGGCTTATCCGGATGTGCCCTGTAGATAGGGGCCGGGGACAAATCCTTTAAATGGGTTTTTGGAGGAATTTGTTTAAAAACAAGCTTACGGGCATCAAAGTCTCCGCCTTTCATCTTTTTATAGGAAGCTTTGATATCCACTTTCACGCCATTATATCCTGGCATTGCTTTCCAAACCCTGTCTATTTTCGCATCCTGAGGCGCTGCATCATATTTCTCCGCAGCACGGGTAATCTGTTCATACAATGCATCCTGGCTAGAACTAACCGGATGTGAACCATTTACTAACTCATCTAAATAGACCGTTGTATAGGGATTATTGACAATCAATATTGCTAGGATAGCAATAAGACCCAATCCTGGCAAGTGTTTTGTATTTTTCACGCCCATTTCCTCCTTCAACCAATTTTATGAGGATTATGGACAAGGTAGAACAGAGAACCTGCCGGTTTGTGCCAGTTTGCTGATCGTATGCAATTTATTGAAAAAAGCCAGGAATCACCTGGCTTTTTTTCAGTGCTATTCTTTCGCTTGATTTTGTTTTTCCTTCTGCTCTTTAAGAACGACTTTGCGGGAAAGATTAACTCTTCCCTGATTGTCGATTTCCACTACTTTCACAAGGACTTCGTCTCCGATGGACACGACATCCTCAACTTTATTGACTCTTTCCTCCGCCAATTGTGAAATATGGACAAGACCATCTTTGCCAGGGAAAATCTCCACGAAAGCACCAAATTTCTCGATTCGCTTCACTTTTCCAAGATATATTTGTCCAACCTCTACTTCACGGACGAGGTCTTCTATGATCTTCTTGGCCTTTTCATTCATTTCTTCATCAGCGGAAGCGATGAAGACCGTTCCGTCCTGTTCAATGTCAATCTTGACATTAGTCTCTTCAATGATTTTATTGATTTGCTTACCGCTCGGTCCAATAACATCCCGGATTTTATCAGGATTGATATGGAGTGTAAGAATCTTCGGCGCATACGGAGAAAGACGTTTCTTAGGCTCAGAAATAGCGGAATTCATTTTCTCTAAAATAAACATCCGTCCTTCTTTTGCCTGGTGGAGCGCTTCTTCTAAAATTTCACGTGACAAACCTTCGATTTTAATATCCATTTGCAAGGCAGTGATTCCGTCCGCCGTACCGGCAACCTTGAAGTCCATATCTCCCAAATGGTCTTCCATTCCCTGGATATCAGTTAAAATCGTGTAATGTTCTTCGGATTTCACTAACCCCATCGCAATACCAGCAACCGGCGCCTTAATAGGAACACCTGCATCCATCATAGCCAGTGAGCTTGCACATATGCTCGCTTGGGATGATGAACCATTTGATTCCAACACTTCAGAAACGAGGCGAATCGTATATGGAAAATCTGATTCACTTGGAATAACAGGTTCTAATGCCCGTTCCCCAAGCGCACCATGGCCGATCTCCCTGCGGCCAGGAGCTCTAATTGGTCCTGTTTCGCCTACGCTGAAATGTGGGAAATTATAATGGTGCATGAATCTTTTGGATTCCTCAATCCCAAGGCCGTCCAAAATTTGAACATCACCAAGGGCCCCAAGTGTACAAATACTAAATGCCTGAGTTTGCCCTCTTGTAAACAAACCGGAACCATGTGTTCTTGCCAACAACTGTATTTCTGTTTGGATAGGTCTAATTTCATTGGGCTTCCGGCCATCCGGACGGATTTTTTCAACAGTAATCAAGCGGCGAACTTCTGCTTTCACAAGATTATCTAAAACTTGCTTCACTTGTTTGATTAAGTCTTCATTATCCTCTTCGCGCTCTGAAAAGCTTTCGATTACGTTATCCTTTACTTCTTGGATAGCTTCTTCACGCGCATGCTTTTCCTCTACCTGAATTGCAGCGACAAGTTGTTCCTCGCACATTGAACGAACTTCCTGCTCCAGTACAGTATCAATTTCATATAATTCGATTTCCCTGTTTTCTTTCCCTATTTCTTCAGCAATCTGTTCTTGGAATGCGATCAAGCGTTTTATTTCATCATGCCCGAACATGATTGCTTCCAGCATCGTTTCCTCAGAAACTTCATTTGCTCCAGCCTCGACCATGTTAATGGCATCCTTTGTTCCAGCTACAGTCAGATCAATATCGCTCTGCTCCATTTGTTCTACCGTCGGATTAATAATGAATTTTCCATCCACACGTCCGACAACAACTCCAGCGATAGGTCCCATAAATGGTATATCAGAAATTGACAATGCCAATGAAGAACCGAACATCGCTGCCATTTCTGAAGAGCAATCTTGGTCAACGCTCATTACAATGCTTACAACCTGTACTTCATTTCTGAATCCATCAGGAAACAGCGGGCGGATCGGGCGGTCAATCAGACGGCTAGCTAATATCGCCTTTTCGCTTGGACGTCCTTCCCTTTTAATGAAGCCGCCTGGGATTTTCCCCACTGCGTACAACCTTTCTTCATAGTTAACTGTCAATGGAAAAAAATCAACAGATTTTGCTGCTTTTGAAGCAGTAGCTGTCGATAAAACAGCTGTATCGCCATAGCGGATAAGAGCCGCTCCATTGGCCTGTTTTGCAAGCTGGCCTATTTCAACGGTCAAATTCCGTCCGGCCCATTCCATAGAAAACACTTTTTTCTCGTGGTCCATTTTACAACGCCTCTCTTTCATAACCTAATTGTAAATAATTGGCAGAAACATAAAGTAAAAAACTCTCGCCTGATACGCAACTGAACATTAGACATAGATATGAGCATCTCCTACCCATGTCCAATGTTCAGTTCGAATATGCGCCTTTTGGCGCATTTTCATTTGAACTTACGTACAGGCGTCTGCCTTTTCATCCTAACAAAAAAGCGGGAATTTATCCCGCTTTCAGTTACATCTTTATCATCTTAACGACGCAGGCCAAGTTTATCGATCAATACACGATAACGTTGAACATCCTTTTCGCGCAGATAAGTCAATAAGTTTCTGCGGCGTCCAACCATTTTCATTAATCCACGTCTTGAATGATGATCTTTTTTATGGACGCGAAGATGGCCGTTCAAGTTGTTGATTTCTTCAGTTAAAACCGCAATTTGAACTTCCGGAGATCCCGTATCGCTTTCATGAACTCTGTACTGGTTGATGATTTCGTTTTTACGTTCTTGCGTAATGGACATCTGTCCAACACCTCCTGTTTTTCATCCCCAATTACCGAGCAGACGTTGGTGAATCGCACTGCCAAGCAATGGTTCTTGATACTGTTATAGAATACAACTTTACATTGGAAAAATCAAGTTATTTTGCATCCTGCTCAAAAAATATCTGTGCGGTCTGTTTATCCTTTAAGATTTGATCTTTGAGGTGGTCCAAATGATCAAACTTTTGTTCATCTCTTATTCTCAAACGCCACTCTATCGTCACTTCTTCACCATAAATCGAACGATCAAAATCAAGCAAATGGATCTCAACAGACAATTCCATTTGCCCTGGTTCATGAAATGTAGGCTTATACCCGACATTGCAGACTCCTTTTTCCCATTGATCATTCACAAGCATACGTACAGCATAAACGCCTTTTTTCGGAACAAGATAGTCATTCTTCAGACGAATATTGGCGGTAGGAAAACCGAGCTGCCTTCCACGTTTTTCACCATGTATGACAGTTCCTTTTGTTGTATAGAACCTTCCAAGTAGCTCTTGTACTTCTTCAGTTCTGCCTTCTCTTAACAGCTTCCTGATCCAGGTTGAGCTGACTTTTTCCTTGTATCTTTCAAGCTTGGGCACTGTCACAACCTGAAGTTTTCCTTGCCCGTGCTCCGGAAGTGTCTCCATCGTGCCTTTTCCAAATTTTCCATATGTAAAATCAAACCCCGCCGTCACATATTGGACGTTCAAGTCTAACAGATATTGCTGAACAAACTCAGCAGGCTGAAGACTCGCAAAAGCGGATGTGAATCTCACAATCAAAAGATAATCAATCCCTAATCCCGAAATGAATTCTATCTTATCCTCTATTGGTGTAATGTATTCAACGTCTCCTCCTGTTTCCGACAGGGCAACAGAAGGGTGAGGATCAAAGGTCATGACAGCACTATTAGCTCCTTGCTCATCAGCCGTTTTTTTGGCCGTCAGAATTACACTTTTATGCCCTTCATGGACTCCGTCAAAAAAACCTAACGCCATTGAAAGGGGAGCAAAATCATTCTTTTGAAAAGTATGTGGATGCTGAATCATTATTACTTTCACTATACGTCACCTGTTTCATTCATTTCTTAACACTTTTACCGGTTTAATCAGGCCAGGCTTTTGAGCATGAGATTGATAAATAGCTAAAGCCTTCCCTTCATACAATAGCACTGTTTCTACATTTGTCCATTTGTCAGGCATGTCCAAAACAGCGCCATTTCGGACTTTTATTGCTAATTTATCACTAATTTCCATAGAGGGCAAATGTAAAAGACCCCTCTCAAGCGGAAAAATGACCTCCGCCACTTTTCCTTGGTCAATAAGTGAATCCAGCTCATCAAAAGTGACACAATGCTCCTGATTAAATGAAGCAGATGCTGTCCGGATAAGATCTGACATATGGGCCGGATATCCAAGCTTCTCTCCTATCATCACAGCTAGCGTCCGAATATAAGTTCCTTTGCTGCAGTGGACGGAAAAGCGAAAAGAACAAAGCCCATCACGAAAAGTAACAGTGTCCTCCAAAAGCTTCAAATGATATATTTTGACCTTCCGAACCGGCCGCTCAACCGAAATACCTGCCCGAGCATATTCGTACAAGCGTTTTCCATTAACCTTTACAGCAGAAAACA
The DNA here is from genome assembly GCF_014836955.1 of Bacillus norwichensis. Lineage (GTDB taxonomy): Bacteria > Bacillota > Bacilli > Bacillales > Bacillaceae_C > Siminovitchia > Siminovitchia norwichensis. Next base: position 138,054 of record NZ_JACSPV010000003.1, on the reverse strand, counting down.
TAGGGGGAGTTTGCTGAATTTCTCCCGTTAAAGAATTCAGTACATCCTTCATTGCTTCTATTGTTATTTCCTCTTGAACAGGCTTTTTTTCAACTATTTCTCCAGCAACATCTTCAGTTGTTGTGGAAAAACCGATAGTAATTTCACCTTCGTATTCTTTTCCAGCATCTGTAATATACTCAGCTATTTTTGTTGCTCTGCCGAGACAGATCGGCAACACACCTGTAACGTCGGGATCAAGAGTACCTGTATGCCCGACTTTTTTCATTCCCAATAGTTTTCTGACCTTATAGACGCAGTCATGGGATGTCAGCCCTTTCGGCTTCCACAATGGCAATATTCCCTCCACAGGCTCCTCCTCCTCTTTAGAAATGCGTAAGCGCTTGAATAGCGCAGTTCAACGGCCATCACAGAGAAACTGCTTGCGGCCTCCAAGGGCACTGATACAGCAATAATTTGGCCCTAGTCAATATCCGGCACCGGATTTTCATCTTGAAAAAAGGATAGACAAGTTTGTCTATCCTAATCTTCATTCATATCTTTTAATAGTTTCTCAATCCTGTTTCCATATTCGATTGATTCATCAAATTCAAAACTGATTTCGGGTGTTTTTCGCAGCCTGATTCTATGACCAATTTCCGACCGGATAAATCCAGTGGCTTTAGTCAATCCTTTCAGTGTATCTTCTTTTTCCTGATCACTGCCTAGAACCGAAATATAGATTGTGGCCTGCTGAAGATCTCCTGTCACTTCTACATCGGTAACAGTGACAAACCCGACTCTTGGATCTTTAATCTTCCGGGAGATAATTTCACCCAGCTCTTTCTTCATTTGTTCGCCGACACGATTGGCTCGTAAACTCATGTATAACACCTCACATTACAGCCATTCATAATGGGTTGCCCCGATTCTTTCCCATTCTGGGAAAGAATCCAGGAATTCAATAACCTCTTCCAGTTCACGCTCAGCCCTTTTCCGAGCTGAGGCCACAGTGACAATAGCGATACCAGCTCGCTGCCACACATCCTGATGATTGACCTCAGCAATGGAAACATTATATTTTTGCTTTGTTCTTGTTAGAACTCGCTTTACTACTGAGCGTTTATCTTTCAGGGATTGGGCGTTATAAATTCGAAATTCACACTCAGCGAATCCGATCAAGCACGCTCGACTTCTTCCATTACGAATGCTTCGATCACGTCGCCTTCTTTTACATCATTAAAGTTTTTGATCGTGATACCACATTCATATCCCTGACTCACTTCTTTGACATCGTCCTTGAATCGCTTCAAGTCATCGATTTCACCTTCGTAGATGACGATTCCATCCCTAATCAGACGAACGCCGCTGTCACGAGTGATTTTTCCATCCGTTACGTATGAACCGGCAATTGTTCCGATTCTAGAAACTTTGAATGTTTGTCTCACTTCTGCTTGGCCAATTACTTTTTCCTCATATTCAGGATCCAGCATACCTTTCATCGCGGATTCGATCTCTTCGATCGCCTTGTAAATGATACGATGCAGTCTTATATCTACTCCTTCAGAGTCAGCTGCACGTTTAGCATTTACATCTGGACGAACATTAAAACCAATAACAATGGCATTAGAAGCTGCTGCCAGTGTGATGTCTGATTCATTGATAGCACCCACGCCGCCGTGAATAATCCTGATGTTGACGCCGTCAACATCAATTTTCCTTAACGATGCAGCTAAAGCTTCCGCAGAACCTTGAACATCCGCTTTGATGATTACATTGAGCTCTTTCATTTCACCTTGTTTCATCTGTTCAAAAAGTGTATCAAGACTTACACGTGAGTTTTCGCCTCTTTGAGCTTGCAATGCTTGCTGGGCGCGTGTTTCTCCGACTTGACGGGCAGTCTTTTCATCTTGGAATACGACAAACCGGTCTCCTGCCTGAGGTACATCGCTCAAACCAGTAATTTCGACTGGGGTTGAAGGTGCAGCTTCTTTGACACGCCGTCCGATATCATTCACCATAGCACGGACACGGCCAAAGGCGTTACCGGCAACGATTGGGTCTCCCACTTTCAATGTACCATCCTGTACAAGCAATGTGGCTACCGAACCGCGGCCTTTATCAAGCTGGGCTTCAATAACAGTTCCGAGAGCACCCCTTTTCGGATCAGCTTTCAGCTCTTCCACTTCACTTACAAGAAGTACCATTTCCAGTAAACTGTCTATCCCTTCCCCGTGAAGAGCAGAAATTGGAACAAAAATTGTTTCTCCGCCCCAATCCTCTGGTACAAGGCCGTGTTCAGTCAATTCCTGCATCACTCGATCAGGATTTGCAGTCGGTTTATCAATCTTGTTGACCGCAACAATAATTGGCACTTCTGCAGCCTTTGCATGGTTTATCGCCTCAATTGTTTGTGGCATAACTCCATCGTCAGCAGCTACAACTAAAATTGTAATATCTGTCACTTTGGCTCCCCTGGCACGCATTGTTGTAAACGCGGCGTGACCCGGAGTATCCAAGAATGTAATTTTCTTACCGTTTGTTTCGATCTGATAAGCACCGATATGCTGTGTGATTCCACCGGCTTCACCGGCTGTTACCTTTGTATTTCTTAAGGAATCAAGGAGAGTCGTTTTACCATGGTCAACATGTCCCATGATTGTAACAACAGCTGGTCTTTCCACCAGATCCTCTTCGCTGCTATCCTCTTCAAAATACACTTCAAGATCAGTCTTATCAATTTGAATTTCTTCTTCTACTTCAACGCCATATTCTGCACAGATTAGCTCTATAGCGTCTTTGTCGAGTTCTTGGTTGATTGTTGCAATAACACCGAGCATAAATAACTTTTTAATAATCTCAGAAGGTTCTCTGTGAATCTTCTTTGCAAGCTCAGCTACTGTTAGAGACTCTATAAAAGTGATTTTTTCCGGCAACTCTTTTGGTTTAGGTGGAGCAGGCTGATGCTGATGTTGTTTCTGGCGCTGACGATTTTGGTTTGGTTTGCGGTTGTTTCGGCCCGGTCCTTTATTGCCTCCCCGCTGATTTCCCTTTGCGTTAGATCTAAGATTTCCGCCGTCGTTTTTAGCATGATTTGGCTTATTATTATTATTATTACGGCCGCTTCTTTGTCCTTGATTCCCTTGACTTCCTTGATTTCCCTGTTGTCTATTTTGCTGTTGTTCCGATCCGCCTTTTCGCTGCTCTCCGCTCTGTCCAGCTCTGGCTTGCGGACGTCCCTGCTGTTGACCTTGTCTTTGTTGCACCCTCCTCTGAGAGCCTCCTTTTTCTCCGCTGTTCCTTTTAAAAACGGAATCAAGCTTTCCAATTGCCTGGCCATCAATAGCCGACATATGATTTGTCACTTCTATATTCATGCTTTTAAGCTTTTCTATTACATCTTTACTGGAAGTATTATGTTTTTTTGCATATTCATATACTCGCATTTTACTCATATGTTCACCCCCGGGTTTAATCATAAAACAATGTTACCAACTTTTTCGCAAATCCGGCCTCCGCTATTGCAACCACAACCCTTGCTTCTTTTCCGATTGCCTGGCCGAGCATTTCCCTTGTCTCTGCAAAAACGACAGGAACATCATAATACCGGCATTTATCCTGAACCTTTTTGGAGGTATTATTGGATGCGTCTTTTGCCAATATGACCAGCTCTGCTCTGCCGCTTCTAATTTCTTTGATGACTAGTTCTTCACCTGATATTACTTTGCGCGCACGATTGGCCAAACCGAGCAATGACATCCATTTCTCATTTTTCATTTATTATCTCCATCAATCAGGGAAAGCAACTCATCGTATATCTCATCTTTTACTTCGGCCTGCAGATGGCTGGCAAGCACTTTTTTATTTTTAGCGGCCAAAATAATGTCTTTATCTTTGGAAAGATAAGCACCTCGACCAGATTTCTTTCCGGTCAAATCTACAGAAACTTCTCCTTCCTTGGAGCGGACAATCCGGATCATTTCTTTCTTTGGCCTCATTTCGCCGGTAGCGACACATTTTCTCATAGGTATTTTTCTTTGCTTTGCCATCTTCCTCACCCCTATTCGATTTCTTCGTTCAACAAATCGAATGATTCCAATTCCTCTGCTTCCTCAAAATCAAATACTTCGTCCCTTGGATAAATCCCAGCTTCACGGGCATCCGTTTCACTTTTAATATCTATTTTCCAGCCTGTCAATTTTGCAGCAAGACGAGCATTTTGTCCGCGTTTTCCAATTGCCAGGGAAAGCTGATAATCTGGAACAATCACAGTTGTCGCTTTGTCTTCTTCGCTCACAATAACATCAAGCACCTTAGACGGACTTAATGCATTTGCTACGAATTCAACCGGATCTGAAGACCATTCAACTATATCAATCTTCTCACCTTTCAATTCGTCAACAATGGCTTGGACCCTTGCTCCTTTAGGTCCGACGCAGGCTCCTACAGGATCAATATCATCATACTCTGTTGCAACAGAGATCTTTGAACGATCCCCAGCTTCTCTTGCAACCGACTTTATTTCAACAGTTCCATCGTATATTTCCGGAACTTCGATTTCAAACAGGCGCTTAAGCAAACCAGGATGAGTTCTTGAAACGAAGATTTGCGGACCCTTTGTCGTCTTCTCAACTTTTGTCAAATAGACTTTGATCCGATCATGCGGCTTATATGTTTCATTAGACATTTGCTCACTTTGTGGAAGCAACGCCTCAATTTTCCCAAGGCTAACATAAATGAAACGAGGATCTTGACGTTGGACGATACCTGTCATGATATCATCCTCACGATCCACAAATTCTGAATAGATAATGCCTCTTTCAGCTTCTCTAACGCGCTGTGTAACAACCTGTTTGGCTGTTTGAGCTGCAATCCTGCCAAATTCCTTAGGTGTTACTTCAAGCTCCACCATATCACCCGGCTCATAGGAAGGGTTGATATTTCGCGCTTCATCCATGGAGATTTCAAGCCTGGAATCGAAGACTTCATCAACCACTTCTTTTCTGGCAAAAACCCTCATGGTTCCTGTTTCCAAATTCAAATCAACGCGCACATTCTGCGCCTGGTTAAAGTTTCTTTTATATGCAGACACTAGAGCAGCTTCAATGGCCTCAATAAGGACTTCCCGGGAAATTCCTTTTTCTTTTTCCAAAATAATTAGAGCATCCATTAGTTCTGAGCTCATGAACATGTTCTCCCCTTTTCTCTTTTGTTCGCTATTTAAAAAACGACGGCTAAACGGGCTTTTGCCACTTTTTCATATGGAATTTCAAATGTTTTCGTCCGGGTTTTTATGCTGACGTCGATTTTTAAAGCTTCGCCATTAAATTCAACCAGCTTGCCTTCAAATTCTTTTTCACCATCGATTGGTTCGTAAGTTTTGACATTGACTTGCTTTCCAATGGCTTTTGTAAAATCCTCCGCCTTTTTTAAAGGTCTTTCTGCTCCTGGCGATGAGACTTCTAAAAAATAATTATGTGGTATAGGGTCCAATTCATCCAGCTTCTCTCCAAGCTTTTCACTAACAAGGCCGCACTCCTCAATGTCTACGCCAGTTTCCTTGTCAATGAAAAGACGAAGAAACCAATTTTTTCCTTCTTTGACATATTCGATATCAACCAGTTCAAGCTGGATTTCCTCTAGAATCGGAGCCACAAGTTCTTCAACCATGTCTGTTACTTTACTCATAAAAACCTCCAAAAAATAGAGTCCCTATTTGGTTCCGTATATTTATCTGCAAATAAGAAAAGCGCAAGGCGCCGAAGCTAGACCAAACAGTTACCAACTTAAGTGAAAGCTTAGTCTAATTTGAATTTCTTTTCTTACAATACGAAAGAGTGGGGGGCACCCACTCTTTTTGCGCAGAGTCTATTCATAGTATTTCCAATAAAAATATACCATAACCCTATACCATTTGCAAATAATTGGCTGAAACCTCAGAAAAGAGACAGCTGGTTTTGATCAGGTAGTGATTCTAAACAACCTTGCTGATCCAAGTATTCTATCACTGTCTTAGAGACTTTTCCACGCTTCTGGAGGTCTTCCTTCGACAGAAATTCTCCATCCGCACGAGCCTTTACAATGTTTATAGCAGCATTTGTACCTAAGCCAGGGATGGCGTTGAATGGCGGAATCAATGTATTCCCGTCAATGACGAATTCAGAGGCTTTCGACCGATAAAGATCGACTCGCTGAAATTTAAATTTGCGTTCGCACATTTCTAGAGCGATCTCCAGAACTGTCAGCAGGTTCTTTTCTTTCGTTGAGGCATCAAGCCCTTTTGCATTGATTTCTTCTATTTTGGATCGGATAGCCTGAGAACCGCGCACCATTGCTTCAAGATCAAAATCCTCCGCTCTAACCGTAAAATATGCCGCATAATAAAAGAGTGGATGATGGACTTTGAAATAGGCGATTCTCACTGCCATCAGTACATAGGCCGTAGCGTGTGCTTTTGGGAACATGTATTTAATCTTTTTACAAGAATCAATATACCATTCTGGGACTTTATTATTCCGCATTTCTTCTTCCCATTCTGGCGGCAGCCCCCGTCCTTTCCTCACAGACTCCATAATTTTAAAAGCCAGTGACGGTTCAAGACCTTGATAAATAAGGTAAACCATAATATCATCCCGACATCCAATAACCTCAGATAGTGTACATGTTCCAGCTCGAATCAGCTCCTGAGCATTGCCAAGCCATACATCAGTACCATGTGATAGCCCTGAGATCTGGACGAGCTCTGAAAATGTAGTTGGCATGGTATCCTCAAGCATTTGCCTTACAAAGCGGGTACCAAACTCGGGGATCCCTAATGTTCCTGTCTTACACATAATCTGCTCTTCTGTTACACCAATAGATTCAGTGCCGCTGAAGATCTTCATTACTTCCGGATCATCGATTGGAATCGTTTTAGGATCCATACCGCTAAGTTCTTGCAGCATACGGATCACTGTGGGATCATCGTGTCCAAGAATATCCAATTTTAATAGATTGCTATCTATGGAGTGGAAATCAAAATGTGTCGTTCTCCAATCAGAACCGGTATCATCGGCTGGAAACTGAATCGGACAAAAATCGAATATTTCCATGTCCGACGGCACTACAATGATTCCACCCGGATGCTGTCCGGTTGTCCGTTTCACGCCGGTACACCCTTGCACTAGTCTATCGATTTCCGCATTCCGCATCATTAAATTATTGTCCTGTTCATAACCCCTTACATAGCCATAGGCTGTCTTTTCTGCCACTGTTCCAATCGTACCCGCCCGGTATACGTAGTCTTCTCCAAACAGTTCCTTCGTATAATTGTGAGCATGCGGCTGGTAATCACCAGAGAAGTTCAAATCGATATCCGGCACCTTGTCTCCCTTAAATCCTAAGAATGTTTCAAAGGGTATGTCGTGTCCATCCTTTTTATATCCCGCCCCACATTTTTCACAAGATTTATCCGGAAGGTCAAATCCGGAGCCGACTGATCCATCATCAAAGAACTCCGAGTGCTTACATTCTGGGCAAACGTAATGGGGAGGCAGTGGATTGACCTCCGTTATTTCAGTCATCGTAGCCACCAAGGATGAACCAACCGATCCCCTTGACCCTACCAAATAACCGTCCACTAAGGATTTTTTTACAAGTTTGTGAGAAATCAAATAGATAACGGCAAACCCATGACCGATAATACTTGCTAATTCCTTCTCAAGCCTTGCTTCCACTATCTCTGGAAGTTGTTCACCATAAATTGACTGAGCCATTTCATAACTCATTGACCTGATTTCTTCTTCAGCTCCGTCAATTTTCGGAGTATACAAATCATCTTTGATCGGTTTGACATCTTCTATCTTGTCTGCAATCAAGTTTGAATTTGTTACAACAACTTCATATGCTTTTTCTTTTCCAAGAAAAGAAAACTCAGCTAACATTTCATCTGTTGTTCTGAAATGAACTTCAGGCAGATTGTATCTATTCATCGGATTGGCTCCGCCCTGTGATCTGATCAGTATTTCCCTGTAAACCTTGTCCTCTTTGTTCAGATAGTGAACATTTCCGGTAGCGACAACAGGCATATTCAATGCTTCACCCATACTTACTATATTTTTGATAATATCCTCAAGATCCTTCTCATCCCTTACGAGCTCCATTTCAAGAAGTGGTGCGTAGATGGGTTTCGGATGAATTTCCAGGTAATCGTAAAACCCTGCTGCTTTTTCCGCTTCCGCACGTCCCTTTTGCATCATTGCTTCGAAAACTTCTCCTTTATCACAGCCAGAGCCGACAAGGATACCTTCTTTATATTTTTCCAATAAAGACCGTGGGATACGCGGAACTCTATAAAAGTAGTTCATGTGAGAATAGGAAACTAGCTTATAAAGGTTTTTGAGCCCGTCATCATTTTTGGCGAGTAATGTACAATGGGAAGGCCTCGCCCGTTTATATGAATCGCCTTTTCCCATATTGTCATTCAGTTGATCATGGTAAAGAATATCCTTCTGTTTTGCATCTCCGAGCAATTTCAAAAATATTTTCCCTGTTGCTTCTGCATCATAAATCGCCCTGTGATGCTGGACAAGCTCAATATCAAACCGTTTAGCCAATGTATTCAATCGATGATTCTTAAATTCCGGATACAGAAACCTTGCGAGTTCCAAAGTATCAATCACCGGATTTTCCACTTTCGGCAATCCTGCTCTCTGGTTGCCAGCACTTAAAAAGCCTATATCGAATGATGCGTTATGTGCAACGAGTATGTCGTCCTCAATCCATTCATGAAAATCCTTGAGGACCTCTTCTATTTCGGGAGCATTTTCGACCATGTCATCCGTTATTCCCGTTAACTCAATTGTAGTAGCTGACAAAGGGTGATGCGGGTTTGCAAACCTTTCGAAACGGTCAATTTCTTCTCCGCCGCGTATTTTGACTGCAGCCAACTCAATGATTTTGTCATATATTGCCGAGAGGCCCGTGGTCTCAACGTCGAAAACGATATATGTGTCTTCTTCTAATAGTCTATGAGCGCTGTTATAGGCAATTGGGACACCATCATCAACCAGATTGGCCTCCAACCCATACAACACTTTTATATCATTCTTTTTTCCAGCACTGTAAGCTTCAGGAAACGACTGAACGACTGCATGATCTGTAAGCGCAATAGCGGTATGTCCCCATTTTTTTGCTTGAGAGATAAAGCTGCTTATGGATGTAACGGCATCCATTTGGCTCATTGGCGAATGCAAATGGAGTTCAACTCTTTTTTGCCCTTCCGCTAAATCTTTTCTTTCCTTCGCCTTCACTTCATTGATATCTTGGGCCATAAGAACAAGCTCCCTGGCAAAGGTATCATTTTGCACACTTCCACGAACCCTTACCCACATGCCTTTTTTCAGCATATTCATAAGGGCAGCATCTTCATTATCTTTCGAGAACTTTTTCACGGAAATAGAGTTCGTATAATCCGTCATTTTGAAAGTAAGCAATGTCCTTCCGCTGCGAAGCTCTCTTGTTTCAGCTGAAAAAATATATCCTTCCACCGTGATACGGCGTTCTTCATCATGGATTTCTTCAAGTCTTTTAATCTCTTCATCACTTTTGATTGTATATCCAATCGTCAACGGACCACTCATTTCTACGCCGCTGTCATTCTCTTTCTCCGCTTCCATCCGCTGCATCTCCGCTAAAGCCTGACGTGCCCGTTCTTTGTCTTCTTCTTGCTTTTCTTTCATAAATTTCTCATACTCTTCATTTGATTTTGCCTCATCACCGATTTCTGCTGACAGCATGACAGATGGAAAACCAAATTTCATATATATGTCGGAAAGTTCTTTTCCGTATTTTTCCTGAAGCGTCCTCGCCTCCATGTCATTTCTGACCTTGACAATAAGTTTATTGCCTTGGACATCAGGAAGCTGTCCATCTAAAAGCCCGAAGAGCATCGGAGACATCCCCTCGATCTCTTGTAGACAGTCACGCCAATAATCGATAACAAGCTCTTTATTATATGTATGATCATTGTAAGACAGAGTGAAATCCACCTGTGCAATCTTGTGAAAGGCTTGTTGAAGTTTTTGGGAAAATGTTGTATAAACGCGGCATGGGAGTAGACTTTCCAATAAAAAATAAAAATGCCATCTCTTGTTTGTTTTATCGACAACCAGTTTTTCTATCTGACCGGATTGAAAATATTGCATATATTGGTCATCTGTTAACCCTATCTGCTGGAGCAGCAATAGGAAACGTTCTTTTTTTTCGGCGGGATTCTGCGTCTTGGACGTCATTTTTTGATCCTCTCCCCCAATTCATTCTGCAAATAAGCTAAGCAGCAGGTGTGTATTCATTTTGAATATCTTTCCGTGCCCTACCATCCAAACAAACTAAAAATATTATGCCCAGCTTACCAGCGGATCCAAGCATGATGGGCTTCTGATCCCTGGGATGAACAAAACACTTGCGCTTCTTATCACATAAACTTTCTTTATTTTAACAAAGGAAGGCACCTTTTAAAAAGGTACCTTTCATTTTGAATTACAATTCTTTAAAAATATTTGTAAGCACTTGTAGCAGATCCTCTGCTTTCACTTCCTGCACTTCACCGGACTTCCGGCCTTTTACTTCCACAATGCCTTCAGCAGCTTTTTTACCGACTGTCACACGAACTGGCATTCCAATCAAATCAGAATCTTTGAATTTGACCCCAGGCCGTTCATTGCGGTCATCTAAGAGCACATTATAGCGATTTTCTTTCAACTCTCCATACAATTTTTCAGCAAGATTTTCTTGATCCGAATCCTTCATATTAACTGGAATCAAATGAATATGATAAGGAGCAATATTTGCTGGCCAGATCAATCCGTTCTCGTCGTTGAACTGTTCAGCAACCGCCGTTAGTGTACGCGATACACCTATGCCATAGCAACCCATGAGATATGGCGATGGTTTTCCATTTTCGTCCAAATATGTTGCTGACATCGCTTCGCTGTATGTTGTTCCGAGTTTAAAGATATGCCCGACTTCGATTCCTCTAGCGAATTTGATCGTCCCTTTTCCATCAGGAGACGGATCACCTTCCTGAATGAATCTGAGATCCACAAATTTTTCAACTGTAAAATCTCTCCCAGGAACGGCATTCATGTAATGGTAATGATCTTCATTGGCACCGCAAACAGCGTTTACCATCGTCTCTATTGCCTTATCAGCAATGATTCTCAAGGTTGCTGGAAGATTGACAGGTCCGATGGAACCGAATGAACAATTCAAGAGCTCTTTGGTCTGCTCTTCATCAGCAAATTCAACTGAAGTTGCATCCAAGGCATTTTTCACTTTAATATCATTGATTTCGTGATCTCCCCTGACCAGTACCATGACGGGCTCTTCGTCCACAATCAGGACAAGGGATTTGATGATCTTTGATGCTTGTACATTTAAGAACTCTGAAACTTCAGCAATTGTTTTTTGTCCAGGCGTTTCTACTTTAGAGAGCTCTTTTTCCGGCTCATCCGATTTTTCATATTCCTGGTGAACTTCTGCCATTTCTATGTTTGCAGCATAGGAGGAACCATCTGAGTAAGCAATCGTATCCTCTCCAATCTCCGACAGAACCATGAACTCCTGTGTATCTTTCCCGCCAATGGATCCGGAATCTGCCAAAACTGCTCTAAAATCCAAACCACATCTAGTAAAGATATTCGTGTAGGCTTGGTACATCTTTTGATAGACATCATCAAGACTTTCCGCTGATGTATGGAAGGAATACGCATCTTTCATGATAAACTCACGACCTCGTAAAAGACCAAAGCGCGGACGCTTTTCATCCCTGAATTTCGTTTGGATTTGGTACAGTGTCACGGGAAGACGTTTATAAGATGGTACTGCATCACTCACAATGGTTGTAATGACTTCCTCATGTGTTGGGCCTAATGCAAAGCTGCGATCATGCCTGTCATGCATTCTCATCAACTCATCACCGTATGTATACCAGCGCCCGGAGGACTGCCATAATTCGGCTGGTTGGAGAGCCGGCATGAGCAGCTCGGCTGCTCCAGCGTTTTCCATTTCTTCTCTAATGATCTGCTCAATATTATCAAGCGCTCTTTTGGCAAGCGGCAAGTATGAATATACACCGCTTGCGATTTGCTTTATAAAACCAGCTCTGAGCAGCAGCTGATGGCTTTTAATTTCAGCATCAGACGGCAGCTCGCGGAGCGTTGGAATCAATGTCATGCTTTGCCTCATCACTTGCACCTCTATCTACATTATTTAATAATAAAAAATCGTTGAATGTCATTCCATGTAACAACAATCATCAAAACCATCAAAAGAGCGAAACCGATAAAGTGGACCATTCCTTCTTTTTGGCGGTCAATCGGCTTTCCGCGCAGGGCTTCTACGCCAAAGAACAGAAGGCGTCCACCATCAAGTGCCGGTACTGGGAGCAGGTTCATGATTCCTAAGTTAATACTTAGGAGAGCAGCCCATTTTATCAGTAACAGAACTCCTGATTTCGCCACGGTTTCCGTTGTTTTATATATGCCGACAGGGCCCGCCAGCATATCAATAGAGAACTGCCCTGTAACAAGCTTTCCAAGCAATCTGAAAATCTCTACTGTCCAATGGTAGGTTTCAGTGAAACCATTGATGGCTACGATTGAGAATGACTTATCAACGGGCGCTTGCACTCCAATCAAGCCAAACTCCTCGCCGTCAGCTACCTCTCTTTTAGGAGTAACCAGAATGTCCAGCGTTTTATCCTCACGTTCAACTGTAAAGGCAAGCTCTTCTCCAGGATGACTGCGGACAACTTCGGTAATATCTTCAAAGTTTGAAATTTCGGCGCCGTCGATGCTTAAAACAACGTCGCCCTCCTTAAATCCTGCTTCGTATGCTGATCCGTCCGGAAGCAATTTGCCGATAAGCGGATCGTTTATCTGTACTCCTTGGATGAACCCTAATACTGTGAAAATAACGATGGCAAGTACAAAGTTCATCATCGGTCCGGCAAAAATGGTCATTGCCCTTGCACTCAGTTTCTTAGAACCAAACTGGCGGTCCCATGGTGCTATTTGTGTTTCCGTCTGATCTTCGACAATCATGGCTTCATGAGATAGATGGAACGTTTTTAATGTCTCATCGTCTCCATCCTCATACCCTTTTATCAATAGATCATGTTCAAGGTCGGCCGATTCCACTTCCACTGCGCGTGCATTTGAAAAACGGTCCTTTCCCTGCAATATTACTTTTTCTACCAGACCATCATCATTTAAAACGAGTGCTACCCGATGGCCTGGCTTGATTTCCATCATCTCCGGGTCATCTCCGGCCATTCTTACATAACCCCCAAGAGGAAGAAGACGAATGGTGTACAATGTTTCCTTTGTTTTATGGGAAAACACCTTAGGCCCCATACCGATCGCAAACTCTCTGACAAGTATTCCTGCACGTTTCGCAAAGACAAAGTGTCCCAGCTCGTGGAAAAATACCAAAGCGCCAAAAATAATGATAAAAGCGATGACTGTATTCAAAAAAATAACCACCTTTTAAAGGAGTGTATGAACTAACCTTCTTGTCTCCCTATCTACTTCCCTTATGGCAGAAAAATCAGGATTTTCAATGATATGATGCCTTTCCATGGCTGTTTCGATCAGTTCTTCAATCCTGATAAATGGTATTTTCTGTTCAAGGAAAGCATTTACAGCAGCTTCATTTGCTGCATTTAATACTGTTGGTAATGTCCCGCCCCGTCGCCCGGCCTCATAGGCGAAATATAGGCATCGGTACCGGTCCATGTCCATTTTTTCAAAGTGAAGCTCCCCAATTTCCGCAAGGTTAAGTTTTTTCGCCGACGGAAGCGGCAAGCGCTCCGGATAAGTAAGAGCGTATTGAATGGGAACTCTCATATCAGGGGTTCCCAGTTGTGCAATCACACTGCTGTCATGGAATTCAACAAGCGAGTGAATGATACTTTCTCTGTGTAAAAGAACATCTATTTGATCATAGGGTAAATCAAACAGCCAATGAGCCTCTATCACCTCTAGGCCTTTGTTCATCATTGTAGCAGAGTCAATTGTAATTTTGGAGCCCATTGACCAATTAGGATGATTTAAAGCCTGTTCAAGGGTCACGGACTTCAATTCTTCTCGGCTCAAATCTCTGAAACTTCCGCCTGATGCAGTAATCAGCAGCCTGGAAAGATTCTGCATTTCTTCACCTTGCAAGCATTGGAAAATGGCAGAGTGCTCGCTGTCTACTGGTAAAATATCCACTTTTTTTTCCTTTGCCGCCGCCATGACAAGATGTCCTGCTGTGACTAAAGTTTCTTTATTAGCTAAAGCAATAGTTTTTCCAGCTTCAATCGCCTGTAATGTCGGATAGAGTCCAACACTCCCGATAACTGCATTTAGAACAACATCCGCCTTATCGTATACCGCAGCTTCCACCAAACCTTGTTCACCGCATACAAATTTTATATTAGAAGAAAACTCCCCTTGCAAAGTTTCGCAGTCCTCTTTTGTCTGTACCGAAACAAGCGGCGGCTGAAACTCCATAATAATCTCTCTGACAAGGCCTATATTTCTGCCGGCTGTTATGGCAGCCAGTTGAAATTGCTCAGGATGTTCCCTGATCAGCTCAAGAGTTTGGGTGCCGATTGACCCTGTTGCTCCCAATAAACTAATATATTTCAAACTCTTCACTCCCGATGACTACTATTCATACTTATTCAACTAAAAACCAAATTTAGAAGCAAGGTCTGCACAGAAACAACATCCATGCGCCTTGGCATATTTGCGCCTAGCATTTATCGAGCTTCGGCCATAAATTTCCTCTGAAGGCTTTAACTTCATTCAGCCGGGGTTTAAACCCTACTGAAATACTAATACGCATTCATCTTACCACTTACAGAAGTGGAAGACTTCTGCTGAATGAAGTTAAATAATTTGCAGCACATGGACGAGCGGCAATACAAACAGCCAGCTGTCACATCTGTCCAAAATGCCTCCATGCCCTGGCATGATATTACCCGAATCCTTCACCCCATAATGACGTTTGAAGGCGGATTGAGCCAAGTCCCCAATTTGTCCAAAAACGGAAAGTACCACAGTCACAATCAGCAATTTGACTAGAGGGATGTCAAGGCTGGTAAAGCTGAAGAATGCCAGCGCAATGAGGACAGCAATCACAATCCCGCCGAGGGAACCTCCGATGGTCTTATTTGGACTGATTTCAGGCCATAGCTTACGTTTGCCTAAAGACCTTCCAACAAAATAAGCCCCTGAATCTGTTCCCCATACAACAAACAATACATAGAACAGATAAACGATTCCAGCTTCGCGTGTTTCCATCAGAAAGTGGAAACCAATTCCTACATACAATACCGATAGTATAACAAATCCAGCATCATCAAAAGTGAATTTATTTTTACTTATAACAGTATATGATAAAAAAAGGAGAACAGCCAAAATGGCAGCCTTTATTTTAATATCCGCCCCATGTCCTGAATCAAACACTTGTCCGGGTAAAAGAACAACCCAAAGGAGCGCTAAAGACAAGACTCCTTGCACAGATGCGAGCGACAAGCTTCGCATTCTCAATAATTCATACACCCCAATTGTTGCCATAGCATATATCAAGAGAATAAAAGGAATCCCGCCGATATAAAGCAATGGCAAAAAAATCGCTATTGCTACTATTGCTGAAATAATTCTAACCTTCATTATTGTATCTCCTCACCGAGTAATCCGCCATATCGCCTAGAACGCTTTTGAAATGATTCAACTGCTTCAAGTAAGTGCTCTTCCGAGAAATCAGGCCAGAGAACATCCATGAAGTACAGCTCTGTATACGCAAGTTGCCAAAGCATGAAATTGCTTAGGCGAACCTCCCCACTTGTTCTGATAAGCAAATCTGGATCTCTCAAACTTTTTGTCATTAAATAATTCGAAAAGCATTCATTGTCAATATCCTCTTCATTGATAACGCCTGTCTTGACATCTGTGGCGAGATGTTTGATGGCATCAATTATTTCCGAGCGGCTTCCATAGTTTAATGCAAAGTTTAAAATAAGACCGTCATTGTTTTTTGTTTTCTCTTTCGCATGATCAACAGCTCTTCTTGTACTGGCTGGAAGTTGGTCCATATCTCCCATTGTTGAAACTTTAACATTTTCCTCTATCAATTCGGGTAGGAAACTGTTCAAAAACTGTTCTGGAAGTTTCATTAAGTAATCAACCTCTGTTTTAGGGCGCTTCCAGTTCTCAGTTGAAAAAGCATATAATGTAAGGATTTTAATTCCTAGTTTATTAGCTGCTTTCGTTACTTTTTTTACTGTCTTCATTCCCTCATGATGCCCTGCAATACGAGGAAGAGTCCTTTTTTTCGCCCATCTTCCGTTACCATCCATGATAATAGCAACATGGTCCGGAATAGGGTGAGCAAGAATTTGACTGATTCGGTCTTCCTGCCCATCTTGATCCTTTGAAGTTTTCCATAACTTCATTTTATTGAACATAACAAGTCCTCCGTCAGAAATACATTCTTCTGTGCGTCAAACATATTTTAGCATATCCATATGATGAAGCGATATGATTCTCCATCGATTTATTCCTTCATTTTGGTATAAAAGGAAAAAACCCTCCAAAAGGAGGGATTTTATATTTAAAATAAGAACTTTTCCTAGTTACCCGAATTGAACAGGCGCCTCCGCTTTTGTTTAACGTCCAACTCTAGCGCCTATCGACTAGCAGACTTCACGCCTACTCCTACGATAAGTCAACATCGGCTCCTTTGATCGCCGTGTTTCCTTTATCTCGTCGAAGGCACTCCAGTCTGTACGTCGATGGACAGGCGCCTCCGCTTTTGTTTTAACGTCTAGCTTCAGCGCCTATCGACTAGCAGACTTCGCACCTACTCCTACGATAAGTCAACATCGGCTGGCCTTTGGCTTCGCCGTGTTTCCTTTATCTCGTCGAAGGCACTCCAGTCTGTACGTCGATGGACAGGCGCCTCCGCTTTTGTTTTATACAGCCAAAACTTCCTGTTCCTTCTCTTTTGTAAGTTCATCAATTTGCTTAATATGTTCATCCGTCAGCTTTTGAATGTCATCTGCATAACCGCGCAGGTCATCTTCAGAAATTTCACCGTTCTTTTCAAGTTTTTTTAAATCTTCGTTTCCGTCTCTACGAATGTTTCTTATGACAACCTTGGCATCTTCTGCTTCTTTTCTAACTTGTTTCACAAGATCCTTACGTCGGTCTTCTGTTAGTTGCGGAATGGAAATCCGAATCAGGGAACCGTCGTTGTTTGGCGTTAAACCAAGATCGGATTTTAAAATAGCTTTTTCCATTTCTCCTAAAGTCGTTTTATCATAAGGCTGGATCACAAGGAGACGAGCTTCAGGTACTGAAATGTTTGCCATTTGATTAATTGGTGTCGGGGCACCATAATAATCCACAGAAATTTTGTCCAAAAGCGCTGCATTCGCCCGGCCCGCACGAATGCTTGCTAAGTCGCGACTGTACACCTGAATGGCTTTTCCCATTCTGTCTTTCGCATTTGAAATCACTTTATTCGGCATTATTCCTTCCCCCTTACTATCGTTCCAATTTGTTTACCCATGACAGCACGTTTGATATTCCCTTTTTCAGTAAATGAGAACACAATCAACGGAATATCATTGTCCATGCAAAGGGACGAAGCGGTAGAATCCATGACAGCAAGTCCTTCTTTCAATACATCAAGATAAGACAGCTGGTCATATTTAACGGCATCCTTATTTGTCTTCGGATCTGCACTGTATACGCCATCCACATTATTTTTGGCCATTAAGATAACATCAGCTTCAATTTCCGCTGCTCTTAATGCCGCTGTTGTATCCGTTGAGAAGTATGGGTTACCAGTACCTGCCGCAAAGATAACAACACGTTTCTTTTCCAAATGTCTAATGGCACGGCGTCTGATATAAGGCTCGGCCACTTGAAGCATATCAATGGATGTTTGAACACGAGTTTCAATTCCAAGCTGCTCCAGGCTATCCTGCAAAGCTAGGGAGTTCATAACCGTTGCAAGCATTCCCATATAATCTGCAGTTGCACGGTCCATGCCCATCTCACTTCCAACTTTTCCGCGCCAGATATTTCCGCCTCCAACCACTACAGCAACTTCAACATCAAGTAAAGCTACTTCTTTAACTTGCTCTGCAATAGATTTGATCACTGTGGGGTTGATACCGAAGCCTTCATTTCCTGCCAGTGCTTCACCACTTAATTTAAGTACAACTCTTTTATATTTTGGGGTATCCATCTGAACCTCCAATAATCCCTTATTGTATGTAATTGACGAATGTTGTTTTTAAAATAGGGAACACGATGTGTTCCCTATTTTAACATATAAATTCTAAGCTCATGATTATTAGGCCACGATTTCATTTGAAACGGAGCCACATATCACTATGCTTACTTTTTCGTTTGGCTCATTACTTCTTCCGCGAAGTTTTCTTGGCGTTTTTCCAAACCTTCGCCTACTTCATAACGAACAAATCCAAGCACTTCAGCGCCTTTAGATTTTACAAATTTACCAACTTTTTCATCTGGGTTTTTGACAAATGATTGATCAAGAAGGCAGATTTGCTCGAAAAACTTACCAAGGCGGCCTTCAACCATTTTTGCAACAATTTTTTCAGGCTTGCCTTCATTTAGGGCTTGCTGTGTAAGAACTTGGCGTTCACGCTCGATTTCTTCCTCAGATACTTGGTCACGTGAAACATATTTTGGCTTGATTGCAGCAATGTGCATAGCAACATCTTTTGCAGCTTCTACATCAGTTGTTCCTTCAAGAACCGCTAGAACACCAATACGTCCGCCCATGTGGAGATACTCACCGAATACACCGTTGTCAGATTTTGTTTTAATTTCAAAACGACGAAGTGTAATTTTTTCTCCAATTTTAGCAATTGCACTGTTAATAAACTCAGTCACAGTCTCGCCATTGCTCATTTTTTGTTCCAAAGCTTCTTCAAGGGATGCAGGTTTGCTCGCAAGAAGGTGCTCAGCCAGTTCCTGTACAAGTTGTTGGAAATTTTCGTTTTTAGCAACAAAGTCAGTTTCTGCGTTCACTTCTAATAGAACGGCTGTATTGCCTTCACTTAAAATAAAAGTTGTTCCTTCAGCTGCAATTCTGTCAGCTTTCTTCGCAGCGGAAGCCATTCCTTTCTTTCTAAGGAAGTCGATTGCTTCCTCCATGTTACCGTTTGTTTCTGTTAAAGCTTTTTTACAATCAAGCATGCCGGCACCAGTTTTGGCACGCAATTCTTTAACCATTTGAGCAGTAATTGCCATTTTCATTTCCTCCTCGTGTAATAAAAAAGGTGTCAATAAGAACATGATTGTGTGAAAAAAGGTGACAAAGTGTCATCACTCTTATCACCTTTCGAATCGCCTGAATTCAGGCAGATATCATATAACGATTAGGCATTAGCAGTTTCAGTAGATGCTTCTTCTTCCTCTGCTGGCTCTTCGCTGTATTTAGCTTCCAACAGTGCGTCAGCCATTTTAGAAGTAAGCAATTTTACTGCGCGGATTGCATCATCGTTTGCTGGAATGACATAATCTATTTCATCCGGATCACAGTTTGTATCAACGATACCGACGATTGGAATATTCAACTTACGTGCTTCAGCAACAGCAATGCGCTCTTTTCTAGGGTCAATGATGAACATTGCGTCTGGAAGAGTCTTCATTTCTTTAATACCACCCAAGAACTTGACAAGACGATCGCGCTCTCTGTTGAGCATAACTACTTCTTTCTTTGGAAGGACTTCGAAAGTACCGTCTTCTTCCATTTTTTCAATCGCTTTTAAGCGCTCGATTCTTTTTTGGATCGTTTCAAAGTTAGTCAAAGTTCCGCCAAGCCAACGATGGTTCACATAAAATTGGCCTGCACGTTCAGCTTCATCTTTTACAGATTCCTGAGCTTGTTTTTTAGTTCCAACAAAAAGGACTTTACCATTGTTTTCAGAAAGCTCTCTCATAAAGTTGTAAGCTTCTTCAACCTTTTTGACTGTTTTTTGCAAGTCAATGATATAGATACCGTTTCTTTCCGTAAAGATGTATTTTTTCATCTTAGGATTCCAGCGGCGTGTTTGGTGTCCAAAGTGTACACCTGCTTCAAGCAATTGCTTCATAGAAATGATTGACATAATTTTTTCCTCCTCGGTTTTTTCCTCCGCTTCACTCATCTTCCGGAAAGACTGTTCTGTAGAAAAACAGCACCCTCTCGCGAAAATCATGAAACGTGTGTATTAATACCATCAAATAATATAGCATAACCAAATAGGTTAATCAAGCCTGAAATGCCATATCACTCTAAGAATCCAATTTAATGTAAAATTATGAAACGAAACTCAGGGTATGTTGTCCACATCGAAAATTGTTTCCGACGTTCCTTTTGTCTTTTGACAAAAAATATTTACTTTTTCACTCGAAACAATCAAGTATTAAGATTGAATTATTACCTATTATTAAACAGCTATTTTCAGAACACACCCCTTATACCAGAATTTCTCGCTTCCTCAACAAGTCGATATTTAGGGCCGCAATAACTAAAAAGAGCTAACGATTGTCAGCTCTTTTCACAGATTTCTAAATTCACTGGAATTTCAGCAGAAGCTCTATTTCTGTTTTACCTTTATTCAGCTTCCTCGCAATGTCCGTTACGGTCAAACCTTGTTCAGTCAGCAACTCCACCTGCTCCCTCAATGGCATTGGATCTACGGCATCGTCCGAAACAGCTCCTTGAGGGTCCAAGGGTTTTACTGTCTCTTGCTGATGCTTCTCAGTTGTTGGAACAAACTGCTTTTCTTCCATTATACTATTTGCCGTTATAGCATCCATGGTTGTATCCTCTGTCTCCCTGCTCTCCATTAATCTGCTCAAAAGTTTTTCATTTTCATCTTTGATTTCTTCAAGCAGGGAAGCCATTACCTGTTCCGATTCCTTAAGCACAAGCAGTTGTCTCTTTTCAATCCCCATCAACTTGTTTTGTCGCATATAGAGCAGTAGCAGAGCAAACGCCAAAAGGACGTTGATTAGAAATAAAATGAATATAAGTGTTCCAGTCACTTTTTCATCTCCGCCTGTCATTTTTGTCCGTCTTCAATAATTGCTGCCTTAATTTGAAGAGGGCTTTAGAATGAATTTGTGAAATTCTCGATGTGGATAGCTGCATAATATGGCCGATTTCGGTCAGCGTTAACTCTTCTTCATAAAACAGACTTAACACAAGCTGCTCATTGTCAGTAAGAGTTGTAATCACTTCCGCCATTTCTTCAAGCCATTCTTTTTGTATAATCTGCTCTTCTGGTGTTGGAGTTTGATCATCTTTAATTGTATACGAATGATTCTCTTCGTCCTCTTCTCCTGACATATATTCATTCACGGAGAAAATTTGGGCAAAAAAGTACTCATTCATTGTTTTGATTACTTCTGTGTCAGTCACGCCCATTTTGGCAGCAATTTCTTCAGGTGAAACATGACGCATATATTCTTGTTCCAAAGCGTTTTGTACACCTTCTATTTCTTTCGCCTTCTCCCGTGTACTTCTCGGAAGCCAATCTTCTTTTCGCAGCCCATCTATTATAGCCCCTCTAATCCTAAAGGAAGCATAAGTATCAAATTTAAGTTTCCTGGTCAGATCAAACTTGTCCAAAGCATCGAGCAACCCCATAATACCTAAGCTCTTTAATTCTTCTCTACTTACGTTTTGGGGTAAATTAACCGAAATTCTTTGCACATGATAAGTGACAAGTGGCATATATTTTTTCACTAAGTGATTGCCTGATTCCGAGTCTCGCTCCTCTCTCCAGCGTTCCCAATGTTTATGTTCCTCAAGGGGCAGTGTAATCGACATATGTATCCCCTCCTCTAACAAATTAGAATGCTTCGGGAAAAGAAAATCCTTTTTGCGCAATTTTTATTTGCTGTAAAACAATTTGTGCAACCTAGTAATAAATGATTCTTTTAAATGAGCAGGTTGCTGATTTAAATTTCCATGGATGAGAGATAGAGTCAGTTTTTTCATATTGACTGAAACAGGCGCCCTTGGAAATTCCAAATATACCGGTCGATTGGCTAGGACAGCTTTTCTCATATGCTTATCTTCCGGCAGTATTCCCAATAAGTGGATTTCTTTTTGAAGAAAAGTTTCCATAGCTTTCTTCAGGCGTTCGAAGGTCTCCCTACCTTGCTTATCATTGTCTGAACGGTTGCATATGAGAAGCAGCCTGGCATCAGCCCGCACTCGATGAATAAGCTTCATCATAGAATAGGCATCCATGATAGCCGTAGCCTCCGGTGTTGAAATAACAATAACCTCATCAGCCGCCAAAGATAGCCGAAGCATCCACGGTCCTGCACCCGCACCCATGTCAAAAATGATAATATCGTAGATTTCCTGCATTCTTTTGAAACCGTAAAAAAGCCTGTCAACGGTTGTCTCGTCAAGTTCAACCGCCTCTTGAAATCCGTTTCCACCAGCTATGAACGAAACGCCTCCAGGACCCAATTCGACAATTTCAGAGAGCGGTTCTTGATTATAAATAAAATCCCCCATCGTTTTCGTTGCCGCTCCACCTAATAGTAGATTGACATTCCCCATACCAATGTCCAGATCGACAACAAGTACATTAAATCCCTGCTCAGCAAGAATGATGGCCATATTGCTGGAAATATTGGATTTTCCGACTCCGCCCTTTCCACTGACAACAGCAAGAGTTCTCGCTTTTTTTCGGGGCTGTCTATTAATTTTTCTGCGTAAGTTTTCTGCCTGATCCTTCCTCATTCACTGCCATCTCCAAAAATATAATCAACAAACAATTCCGGTACAGCTATGATGATGTCGTCTGGAACGTCCTGACCTGTTGTGACAAACGCTGTTGGCAAGTTGTACTTAAGCATAATATTCACCATCGATCCAAATACTTTTGTTTCGTCTGCTTTTGTAAAAATCAACCTGTCAATAGACATATGCTGAAAATTGTCCATAATTGACACAATATCTCTTTCTTTCATCGTTACACCCATAACAAGAAAAGTCTCAAGATCGTTTTCCATGGATAAGATGTTATGTAATGCATGAACGAACCCAGCGTCCCGATAATTTCTACCTGCGGTATCAATAAAGACTTGGTCATAGTCAGCAAAGCTTTCTACTGCTTTAATAAAATCCTCCGGCTCATAAGCAACTTCAACCGGAATATCAAGTAATCCGGCATATGTTTTTAACTGATCAATAGCGGCAATACGATAGGTATCCAAAGTAATAAATGCAACTTTCTTCTTCTCTTCCAACGCTGCATGTGCTGCCAGCTTCGCCAGAGTGGTTGTCTTCCCTACCCCCGTTGGTCCCACAAGTGCAACAAATTTTTTCTCTCCTGATGGAGAAAAGTCGAGTTGATCTATTTGTTCTGCAAGAATTTTTTTCGCTTCTTGGATGACGTCCTTTTCTGACGGCTCTTTTTTAGCCTGCCGCCAGCTTACTAGCAATCGCTCAGCGATTTTCGCTACATAGCGTTCGTCTAGTTCCTGATCTAATAAGAGTTCAAGCGCCTTTTGGATCGAAGAAGGATAAACTGCCAAATCCGGATCAATCGCTTTCTGATTGGATGTTACCATTTCTTTCAGTTCCGCTAATTCATTCAGGAGCGATTGTTCATATTCCACAGGTTTCTCTTCGATTAAATCCACGGTCTCTGTTAAAACAGGTAAAGGAACGCTTTCTTGCAACTTATTGTCATCATCCATAACAGCAACGACTTCAAACTGTTTTTTCTTGAAAAAGCCAAACACGCCACCAGTCCAAACTACCCTAGAGCTCAAAATGACTGCTTCTTCTCCAACCTCATCTTTTACTTTTTGAAAGGCTTCCGGCATTGAAGGAGCCGTGATTTTTTTTATACCCATTAAACGTTCACCACCCCGATACTTTGGACTTCCACATCCGCTTCCAATTCATTGTATGAAAGGATGGGTACCTGAGGAAAATATCTCTCAGTCAATTGGCGCATATACATCCGCACAGCCGGAGAACATAAAAAGATCGGTGTTTGCTGGATTTGTGACAGTTCTTCGATTTGAGTAGCGGCCGCTTCCAGTATCCTTTGGGATTCTCCTGGGTCCATTGCCAAATAGTTTCCATTCTCTGTCTGCTGAATGCTGTCAGCAATCATTTTTTCTACCTTCCCGGAAACCGTAATAACTTTTAATACCGGCTCATCATTCGCATATTGCTTCGTGATCTGTCTCGCCAAAGCCTGACGTACATATTCGGCAAGTATATCCGTATCCAGTGTCGCTTTTCCATAATCAGCCAGGGTTTCAAAAATCAATGGCAGGTTTCTGATCGAAACATTCTCTTTCAATAACTTAGCCAATACTTTCTGGACTTCCCCGACTGTCAGAGGATTAGGCGTTACTTCCTCAACAAGAATCGGATAAGATTCTTGCAAATGATCGATAAGCTCCTTCGTTTCTTGCCTGCCGATCAACAAATTCGCGTTTATTTTCAAGACTTCTGTTAGATGAGTTGATACGACAGACGGTGGATCTACCACAGTGTACCCCTCAATTTCAGCCTGTTCTTTCACTTCTTCCGAAATCCATTTTGCAGGAAGGCCAAATGACGGTTCAATCGTGTCAATCCCCGGTATCGTATCTTCCGTTCCTGGACTCATCGCCAGGTAATGATCCAGAAGAAGAGTTCCTCTTGCTACTTCGTCACCTTTTATTTTGATCAGATATTCATTCGGCTCCAGTTGGATATTATCTCGGATTCTAACAACCGGAATAACAACACCCAATTCCAAAGCCAGCTGCCTGCGAATCATGACAACTCGGTCTAAGAGATCTCCACCTTGGTTGACATCCGCCAATGGGATCAGCCCATAGCCAAATTCAAATTCAATCGGATCCATCTGCAATAAATCAAGAACGCTATCAGGTGATTTCATTTCATCCGCTGCCGCTTCCTCTGCTGTTAAGGCCAGAGGATCTTCGGTACTTTCAGGAATACGGCCAAGTGCGTATCCTCCCGCCGCCAATGCTCCCGCAATCGGAATGGTAATCATATTACTGATAGGGGTCGTTAAACCCAACAAGAAAATAGTTGCCGCTGAAATATAGAGGATTTTTGGATAAGCAAACAACTGCCCCGCAATATCAGACCCAAGATTGCCATCCGAAGCTGCACGTGTGACAACAATTCCCGTTGCAGTTGAAATTAAAAGTGCCGGAATCTGGCTGACTATGCCATCTCCAACAGTCAGCATTGAATATCTTGTGGCCGCTTCAGCAATTGGAAGGCCCTGCTGGACCATTCCAATCAATATTCCAAAGAGCAGATTGATAATGACAATGACAATACCCGCAATGGCATCTCCCTTTACGAACTTGCTGGCACCATCCATCGCTCCGTAAAAATCTGACTCACGTGAAACCTTTTCCCTGCGGTCTCTTGCCTCATGTTCTGAAATAATTCCTGCATTTAAATCTGCATCAATGCTCATCTGCTTACCAGGCATTGCATCAAGCGTGAACCTCGCAGCTACTTCCGAAACACGCTCCGCACCTTTTGTAATAACGATGAACTGAATAACAATTAAGATAAAAAACACAACAAGACCAACAAGTATATTGCCTCCGACTACAAACGTGCCAAACGTTTCAACAACACCGCCGGCATCTCCTTTAGAAAGGATAGACCTTGTGGTTGAAACGTTAAGCCCCAGTCTGAATAAAGTAAGGAGCAATAATAATGAAGGAAATATTGAAAACTGCAAAGGCTCATTCACGTTCATCGTAGTCAAAAGGACCAGTAATGCTAGTGATATATTGATGATAATCAAAAAACTTAACATCCATGGCGGGAATGGAATGACCAGCATGGCAACTATTAAAATAACACTTAGTAATACCGCAATTTCCTTTGTCTTCATCATGTCTGGCCCCTCCTTCCATTCGCTGAATTTCATATCTTATGCTTGATGCGATAAACATAAGCCAATATTTCGGCTACCGCCTTAAAAAACTCGTCCGGTATGGCGTCCCCTATATTAGCCTGTTTGTAGAGTGCTTGTGCTAGCGGGCGGTTTTCTACAAGCACGACCTTATGCTCTTTTGCTACCCGTTTTATTTTCTGGGCCATGAAATCAACCCCTTTGGCCACGACAACCGGGGCATCTGCTTTTTCTTCGTCATACTTCAGGGCAATGGCATAGTGGGTTGGGTTCGTTATGACAACATCAGCCTTTGGAACCTCCTCCATCATCCTTGCCATCGCTATTTCTCTTTGCTTCTGCTTAATTTTTGATTTAATCAGCGGATCGCCTTCCATATTTTTAAATTCATCTTTTACATCTTGTTTGGACATCCTAATATTTTTTTCGAAATCATACCGTTGATATAAATAATCAAATAAGGACAGAAATAATAATGCAATAGATGCACTGATCCCCATTTGTAAAGTCAGACTGCCAATCGTTTTTAAAGCGGAGGGAACTGACTTATGCGATAGGATAAGAACTTCATCAATTCGAAGCCACAAAACAAGAAATGTAATAAAGCCGACAAAGCTAATTTTTAAGATAGATTTTAACAGCTCAACAATAGCCCTGATCGAGACAATCCTTTTGAATCCCTTAATGGGATCAATTTTTTCAAGCTTCGGCTTCATTGGTTCCGCGGTAAACAGAAACCCGACTTGCAGGAGGTTTGCGCCGAGACCTGCCACCAATGCCACCAGCATGATGGGGCCTAACAGCACAGCAACCCCCAGAATCAAGTCCAAACCAATTTGATGTAAGTTTTCCGCTGTTAGATCCATGAGCATATATTGACTGAATGTCCTGCGGAAAATATCCATCACTACTTGACCCACATTAGATGAAAAAAACATCAGAAAGCCGAAGACAGACAATAAACTAATAGCGGTATTGACATCCTGGCTCTTGGCCGTCTGCCCTTTTTGTCTCGTATCCTGTCTTTTTTTCGGTGTAGCTTTTTCTGTTTTTTCACCGGCGAAAAACTGCAAATCTAGTTGTAGCAGCTTCATTCCAAACCACCGAGTCTTTCCATGACATCCCTCATTGTATGTCCAATCGTTTCAAACAAGTTTTGCACGATGCCCAAAATAACACCAATGACAATAAAAATAACAATAAAACTTACTGCAATTTTGATAGGAAAGCCGACAACAAACACATTCATCTGCGGAACGGTTCTTGCCACAATGCCCAGAGCAACATCAACAAGAAACAACACTGCCACAACTGGGACAGCCATTTGAAAAGCAATGACAAACATCATGGCAAATGCTTTGACTACGTATTCCACTAGGCCTGCATCTCCAAACCCTAGAGTTACCTTATCAATCGGGACGAATTGATAACTGTAGAATATCCCGTCCAACAGCATATGGTGGCCATCAATAGCTAAAAGCAGCAGCAGTGAAAACATATATAGATACTGTCCAATCAAAGGAGATTGGGCGCCCGTCTGCGGATCTATGACATTGGCAATCGCAAATCCCATCTGAAAATCTATGAAGCTTCCAGCTGCCTGAACGGCTGACAAAATCATATATCCCATGAAACCAATGAATAGTCCGACAAGCACTTCTTTTATAATTAACAAAAAATATTCCAGGTTAATCTCAAGAGGTGAGGCATCCACCGTATAATACATGAGCAGCGAAATAAAAAAAGCAAACCCAATCCGGAACATAGCCGGAAGTGTTCGGTATGAAAACAGCGGCATGGTTACAAAGAAAGCGGACACCCGCATAAAAATTAGGAGAAACACTGAAAAAGCCGGGACGATGTCTATCATTCTTTCAACCTACAAACCGAGTCAAATTTTGAAAAATATCTGTTGTATATGAGAGGAGCCTGCTCAGCATCCATGGACCAAAAAAGACAATTCCTACAAGGACTGCAATGATTTTTGGTATGAAGGCCAGTGTCTGTTCCTGGATTTGTGTTGTAGCTTGAAAAATACTTACAATCAATCCAACCGCCAACGCTAAAAACAGCAGCGGCCCAGCTACAATTAATATGGTAAATACTCCTTTTCCAGCTAAAGAAATGACTGATTCGGCGCTCATAACATCACCTTCCTTGGGATTGTAGTCAAATGAATAAGATATGCACTAAAAACTCTGCAGCAGCGATTTGACGACTAAATACCACCCATCAACTAAAACAAACAGTAGTATTTTGAACGGTAGCGAAATCATCACTGGCGGCAGCATCATCATCCCCATTGACATTAATACACTGGCTACAACCATATCAATCACAAGGAACGGGATGAAAATCATGAATCCGATTTGAAAAGCTGTCTTTAATTCACTTAGGGCGAAGGCTGGGACAAGTGCTGTTAATGGTATATCTTCGATCGTTTTCGGACGTTCTGCTCCCGAATAATTTAAAAATAATTCCAAGTCTTTCTGTCTTGTATAAGAGCTCATAAATTCTTTAAATGGCACCGCAGCCCGTTCATAAGATTCTTCCAAAGAAATTTCATCATTAAACAGCGGCGTCAGCGCTTCTTTGTTCACTTCGTTCAAAGTCGGCGCCATCACGAAAAAGGTTAAAAAGAGCGCCAACCCAACAATAATCTGATTCGGAGGCATCTGCTGGGTAGCCAGCGATGTCCTGACAAAAGAAAGCACAATGACTATCCTGGTAAATGATGTCATGACAATCAGGATTCCAGGTGCAATCGACAAAACTGTCAGCAACAAGAAGAGTTTCACTGATGTTGACACGGTTTCAGGTGAACTGTTGAAAAACTCCATAACTTCATTCACTTTTCATCGTGCCCCTTTCCCTGTAACTCTTTTAAAATATTTTGTCGCTGCTTCTTAATAGCATCCATTTCATTCTGGAAATGTTCTTCAAATGTGTTAGGATTTTTTTTGTCTTTTTTGGACTTCAACATGTCTTTTATATTTGCGGCAACCTTTGTCACCATATCTGCCGATTGGATGCTTCCTTCGAGCTGCTCATTATATTGAGTTAAAATTTCCTGCTGTTCTTGTTCATCCGTAATTTCCCTCAGAAGCTGGACGTTTTCCCCGACACCCAATACGAGCAGACGATTGCCGGCTTTCACAATCTGAATCGAACGGTTTCCGCCAAGAGCAGTTCCGCCTAGATTTTGGACAATGCGATTTTGCTGATATGACTGGCTCTTTTTATTAATGAATTTTAATAAGAAATAAAGCAATGCGATGACAAACACAAGGGCGAAAATCGTTTTGAACACATCCAAAAAGCCAATCGAGAAAGATTCATTTCTGCTATCATCCATTTGTGATTTGTTTAAGTCTTCTGGCTCCTCGCATTTGTCGGGGTGTTTTAAGCATTCTTCTACGGAACCCTTTGGACTCGCATGAACAAGATACGGTTTGGAGTTTGTGAGAACGATCAAAATCAAGAATAGAACCATCCATTTATTTTTCATACTTGCATACCTAAATTCATTATCATTTTTATCTTGCATGTTCCCATCTGGGTGGTAGAGCTCTTCATTAACACGATCGTTCCCTCACAATCCGATTTCAAAACTTATTTCAAATGTTGCAGACGGTTTTTTCTGCTCAAAATGTCCGTTACTCTAACCCCGAAACTCTCGTCAATGACAACAACCTCTCCTTTAGCAATCAGACGATTATTAATCAGGATGTCCACCGGTTCACCGGCTAATTTATCCAGTTCAATAATGGAGCCAGAGCCCATTTCAAGAATATCTTTGACCGATTTATGGGTTCTTCCCAGCTCAACAGTCACCTGAAGCGGGATATCGAGCAAGACATCAAGATTTTTTGTATCTGTTTGCTCTCCAAAACCATTATCAAATTGTGTAAAGCTTGCACGTTGAACATTGACATTCTGATTTTGGTCCTGAGGCGGTTCAGCAGAATAGTGCTGCGTTGGTGAAGAAACTGGTTCTTCCATCTGATTAGGTTGTTCCAAAGTTACAGCTGCAGCAGTTTCTGCTGCCGATGTCTGAACTGCTTCTTTTGCTTCACTTGTTTCCTCAGCTTGGGACCATAACTCTTTAACCAAGCTTTTAGCAAAGTTGACTGGAATGAACATCGTCAGCTTTGAATCGATAATGTCCCCAACCTTTAAGTCGAAAGATACTTGCGCAAAAGGAGATTGATCTGAAAGCTCCTGAAGCACTTCACCTAATGTTTCATTAGATACATGAAACGTCGGGGTAGAAATATCTACTCTTTTTTCGAAGAACGAGGACATCGAAGTAGCCGAGGAACCAATCATCTGGTTCATTGCCTCTTGTACAGCACTTTGCTGGATCTCGTCCATTTCTTCTGATGGATTTGTTCCATCACCGCCCATCAAAACATCCGCAATGACCGAAACATCCCTCTTTTTCAGAAATAAC
This sequence comes from Bacillus norwichensis, assembly GCF_014836955.1. Classification (GTDB taxonomy): domain Bacteria; phylum Bacillota; class Bacilli; order Bacillales; family Bacillaceae_C; genus Siminovitchia; species Siminovitchia norwichensis. The sequence continues at coordinate 107,632 of NZ_JACSPV010000003.1, read as the reverse complement.
ACATTGACACCTGAAAAACCTGATGTATAAGTGACTTGAACAGCCATACCCGGGTCTTTTGATTCTGATAAGGTCTTCCAATCGATGATGGAGACAGTTGGGGTAGTGATTTCTACTTTTTGGTTCATCATAGTGGAAAGCGCAGTCGCTGCATTCCCAAAAGAAATATTTCCCACTTCTCCCAGGGCGTCTTTTTCTAATTCACTCAGCTCATCCGTTGCCTTTGTTGATTCGTCTTCTGATTGGTTCATTTCCGCGAATAACATCTCAATCTCTTCTTGGGAGAGCTTCTCACCATTCATCGTCCTCATCTCCCTCATTTATCATATTTAAAATTTGAACAGCCAAATGGTTGTGTTTCATACCGGGCTGCCCCGTGAATTTCGGAACTCCCGCAATTTTGACAGTAAGCGGCTCGTCAATACGATTCCGAAGCTGAAATACATCGCCTTTGTTTAACGCAAGAAAATCCCTTATCGTCAAATAAGTCTTGCCCAATTCAACGTCCACCTCAACATTTGTTTCTTTAATACTTTGCTTCAGTGCATCAAGAGCTTCCGGTTTTTTTTCTTTAGATCCGGACTCCATCCAATATTGAGCAGACAGCTTTGAAATAATTGGCTCCAGAACAACATGCGGGAGCATAATATTGATCGTTCCGTTTGTATCACCAATCACCGCATGCATTGATACGACGACAACCGTTTCATTTGGTGAGACAACCTGCAAAAACTGCGGATTAACCTCTATCTCAGAGAGCTCAGGTTCAATGTGCGAAATACTTGCCCACGCTTCCTGCAAAGGATCTAGAGTCTTTTGGAATAGATTTGTCAGCAGCTTCATTTCAATATCAGTCAAAAGGGAAATTTTATTCATGCCTGTCCCTTTTCCTCCCAAAACTCGATCCATCATCGCATAAGCGATATCAGGCTGAACCTCCATGATCATCCTGCCTTTGAGCGGCGGAATTTCAATGACATTCAAAAAAGTCATGCTGTCGATTGAACGAATATATTCCCCGTAAGGAACTTGACCAGAAGAAACTACTGAAATATGTGCATAAGTCCTTAAATGCGCCGAGAATAAAGTTGTAAGCAACCGAGCAAAATTTTCATAAATTCTTGTTAAACTACGTATCTGGTCTTTCGAAAATCGGAGCGCCCTTTTAAAGTCGTAGACTTTGACGATTTTTTCAAGCTCTGTTGAAACCGGGGCCTGTTTCGGCTCTTCATTATCGTTACCGGTCGCTAGGGACGAAATCAGATCATCAATTTCTGTTTGTGATAAAACCCCTTGGGATAAGACATCGTCTGGCATTGCCGTCACCTCCTAACATTGCTTTTTCGCATCCTATGAAATGATATAAGAGGTAATGTAAACCTTGACTACTTCCCCTTCTTGCATAATTTCATTGATTTGTGATTTTACTGCCTCTTCAAATGACTGCTTGCCTTCCTTGCCTTCCAATTGGGGCGACTTCATATCAGACAGTTCAGTAATGATGATATTCTGCACTTGGAACTTTCGTTTCTCCAATTCCTCTTTTGCATCCTTACTACTTGTTTCAACCATGAAAGAAATTTTTACGTATCTGTTATCAAGCAGGTTTGTTGCAATTTCCCCCATGTCTACCGACAGCTTTATGACATCATCAATCGACTGTTCCTCACTAGCCGCTTCTTTTTTTCCGAGGCCGAGCTTGTCATAGATGAGCAGTCCGGCAGCTCCAACAAGTAAAATAACAGTAATAACAATGAGTACTTTATTCTTTTTCATCAAGATCCTCCTGCTGCCCACGTCCTAATAATTGAATCGACTGATAGAACTTGAAAATTTTCTCCCTTACAAACTCTTCAGACTCTGCCACTACATATTTCCGGCCGTTCAACATCGTGATCGTCGTATCGGGAAAAGATTCAACCGTTTCAATGTACAATGCATTCAAATGAAAGGTTTTTCCATTCAATTTCGTAATATGTATCAATGAACCATCCAGGACCGGAAAAAGCCCGGTCCTGTCCCTCCCTTACTTATCGTTTTAAATTGACAAGCTCTTGCAAAATCTCATCTGAAGTCGTTATAATTCTTGTATTTGCTTGAAATCCCCGTTGTGCCACGATCATTTCAGTGAACTCCTCTGAAAGGTCAACATTGGACATTTCGAGAACACCAGAAACAAGTTTTCCGGCTCCGTTCTCGGTTGGCCTACCCGTTTCAATTGTTCCTGCAGCGTTTGTATGAATGTAATTATTCTCACCCACTTTTTCTAGCCCGCCATTGTTGGAGAATCTGGCAATAGCTATTGTCCAATCAGAGAAAGTATCTTCACCTTTTTTATAAGAGATGACCCCATCCTCGCCAATGCTGAGATTTGATATTGTTTCTGGGTTATCAATCTTTATCCCTACGAGTTCACCGTTCGCATTATATCCCTGAACAATATCGCCGGACGCTGTTACAAGGTTACCGTTATTATCAAAGAACAGGTTACCTGCTCTTGTATACTTTTCCATACCACTTGAATCTTTAACGACCAAGTAGCCATCACCCTGTATTCCTACATCAAGTACCCTTCCGGTAGTCTGCATGCTTCCCTGTGTATCAACTGTATCAATAGATGCGAGCTGTGAACCCAGTCCGACCTGCTTCGGGTTTACCCCTCCGCGATTTCCATCTCCTGCACTTGCTCCGGAAATTGTTTGGCTTACCATATCCTTAAACGTGACACGGCCTTTTTTAAACCCGAATGTGTTGACGTTGGCGATGTTGTTTCCGATGACGTCCAGTTTGGTCTGAAAGTTTTTCATTCCGCTAATTCCTGAGTACATTGAACGAAGCATGTTCCCATTTCCCCTTTCGTGTCAGCCGGCGGCTGCTGGCCTCCTATTAAGGCCCATCTATTTTCTAGTCAACTAAAATTATTCCATCCATATTGTTAAAGATTCGTTATTGCGATGTTTTTCAGCTTGCGCTTCAGTCATACAAGGCTGGAGCTGCCTTTGTCAATTCGATAACGACTTTCCGGTCTTGCCAATTGTCTGCTTTGAATTCAAATGAAGAAGATGGCTGAAATCTTATTCTCGGTCATCTTCTTTATTCAATTTTTGTCAGCTTTTTAGATTCAACTACTGAACCATCATCCAAGATGACCGAAATCGTACCATCCTTTGATGTTACAGACTTAACTATTCCAGACTTTTCCTCCTCGCCATCCATCCACATCACTTTCTTGCCAATTAAATGGCTGGCTGTAACAAGCGAGTTTTCGCCACTGCTTTGATGCATTTCCGATATGTTCGCCGGAGTCAATTCCTTTCCATCTTCAAGAATGATTTTTACAGAATCACCCATAAACTGCACCGAGCTGACCACGCCTTTTCCTTCAATTATTTCCGGATCTTTTAACGGGTCATCGTTCTCGATGATTTGATGCCATGTCACTTCTTTGCCTACAAATTCACTAAAAGCAATTAAATTCGCTTGAGAAGCACTTTCTACAAACTTCTCTAATGTTTGGTTCATGTTTGTCAATTGTTCTAAGGAGGAGAAAGTCGCCATCTGTCCTATAAATTCTTTGTCATCCATCGGACTGAGAGGATCTTGGTTTTGAAGTTGTGCGAACAGGATTTTTAAAAAAGCATCTTTTCCTAATGAATCGTTACCTGACGTCTCCCTTTTCATCGTCTCAGTCGGCAGAAAATAATCACTGCTAATCGTGTTTGACATGCTTCGACACCTACACTTCCATCTCAAATAACACTTTTTGTAAAAAGTCGGTAAACCCTTCTTCTTCCGTTTCTTCTACAAAGGTACTTTCCTCGGAACTTTGATCTGATCCAGGCTGCTCCTGATCACTATTCCTGCGATCTTGACTGCTATAACTCTCTAGACCTTCCTGAAAGGAAACCTCTACTTTGTCCACCTGAATATTCTGCTGGGTGAAAGCCTGCCTTAGTTGATGAATCTGCGAATCTAGCATATCTTTTGCCATACTCGTGGACGTCAGAATCCTCGCGATCATAGCACCATCTCTTTGTGTTAGTTCTATCCTGAGTGAGCCAAGATGTTCCGGATACAGGCGAATTGTCATACTTTTAGTCTGAAGCCCCTGACTGAAATGTGATTTTTGCAAAACCGTTGTAAATTGTCTGACAAGCTCTCTTCCTTTCCTTTCATTGGAGCCTGTTTCAGCAAGTCGAACAATGACTTCTTCCGTTTCTTTTCTGTTCACGCTTGATGCTTGAACAGTATTTGAATCTGACTTCGTTTGTCGATTAACGATCTCTTCATTTACTTTCGCAGTGTTCTCAGTCAACGAAGCTATACGAGGAATGCCCTCTTTTGCAATATGTACGGTTTCTAAACGAATCGATCCTGGTCTTTCCTCTTTTGTTTCTGCGCTTTCCGTGTTGGATATAAATTGTAAAGGAGCATCTTTTATCCATTGCTTATCACTGTTCCCAGACTTTATATCCCAACGGGTTGGCATATTCTGCTTTACAGGTAGTTGGCCGGTCACTAGAAAGTGAGGTTCTCCGATCTTTGGGAAAACAGAGTTTAGAGATGCGCTCTGCTCCAACTTATTAGTTAACTCCTTCAATGCTGTATCCAGATTTTCGATATCTGTATCAGCATTGGAATCAAGCTGTTCAAATTCCACCAGGATCTGGTTCAAAATCAGCTCCAAGTCCACTGTTACTTTTGGGAGTTCAGTTTCCTTCAAATCCTCCAGCAAATGAATTGCCTGCTGCAACAGTTCCTGTTCGTCCTCGTCTAGGTCAGATTCACCGTTTTCCTGAAGTTCTTGCAAAGCCCCTAATACATTTGTCAATAGATCGATCAAGTCAGATTGTTCTTCATCCGCATCTGTCACTTCATTTGTGGGTTCAGACTGAAAGCTTTGAAGTTTCATATTCAGAATATCTCCAAATAGGCCGTTTCCCTGCCCACTCTTATTTTCAGGCTGGTTCACCATTCCAAGATTGGGAGAAGCTTCAAATATAGGTATCCTCACTTTATTTATCTCCCCTCGGTTGTTCTCACAGCTAGCATTTGAGTATACCCCGCCGCTTTTTCAGGCGGCATTTTTTCCATGATTCTTGCCAGTGGTTCAGAGCCCAGGCTCGATAAGATGCTAACAGCTTCTTCATCCTTCATTTCTACAATAATTGAAGCTGCTCGCTTGGGCATCATCGTTTCATAAACCGCCACGATTTCATTCATCTCTCGTTTCTTATCATTATCCACCTGGCTTTTTTCTTCAATCGTCGTTTCAAGCCTTTTCTTATCTTGGTTTAGGAGATCTATTTCAGACTCTTTATCTTCTACTTTTCTTTCTAATCGGCTAATTTTCGCATTTTTTTCTTCAATTTGGGCTTGAAGCTTTACGATGGCTTCATTGTGTTCATCAATGCTCACCGTCTCTTTTCCACCGAGGATAGAAGATATAACCGGAATCTTTCCCCCGATTTCCTTTGCTTTTTCATATACATTCACTCCGGTAAGCGTAGCAGCTAGCAAGGTGAGAAACAGTATGAGCAGCAGCGGAATCACTACCCATGAAAAAAGCTTTTGAAAAAGGCCTGTTTTCTTATTATCTTTTTGCGTATCTTCAGTACTAGCCACCTTGTCACCTAATTTCCTTTTCGATGTTGAAATTGTATGGCTGCTATTTCATCCATTTGATTATTTTCATAGTGATTGACCCACTGTTGAAAATAATCATAGCTTTTATCTTTTATCTTTTCGTATTTTTTAACTTCGATATTACTTTCAAGAAGCTTCTCTTCCCAATATTTCATCTCTTTTCGTGTCGAAATGACCTGTTTCTGCCAATAATTGATCGTTTCTTCAAGGTTATGAACGAAAATCTGATTATGCCTAATCTTTTGAATGGAGTAGCCTGTCTCCAATTTCTCTGACTGAAATTGTTCCAGGACCTCTTTTTTCTTCAATAGTTCATATAATTTTTGGGCAGCACGCTCAAATTGACGGACCGACTCTTCGTAAAGAGAAAAGGTCTCTTCCTTTTCTCTTTCTTTGAGCGTCAATATATGCTGGAATTTATAATTAAATTTCAACGAAATTCACCTGTTTCTGCCAAATTGATCAAAGACCGGATACTTTTTTCCTTCGCCGCTTTCTCGTGAGTCTCTTGCTGCAAAAATCTTATGATTTCCGGCTGATAATCAATCGCTTCATCAATCTCTTTGGATGCACCTTTCTTATAGGCACCAATATTAATCAAATCTTCTGCGTTCACATATGTACTCATATAGTTCCTAATTGTGTTAGCAGCCGTCTGATGTTCAGGTAGGGCAAGATGGTTCATGAGCCTGCTGATGCTTTTTAGCACATTAATCGCAGGATAATGACCTTTGTTTGCCAAGGAACGGTCTAAAACAATATGCCCGTCCAAGATCCCCCGCACGGTGTCGGCGATTGGCTCATTCATGTCATCACCATCCACAAGCACAGTATAGAAAGCCGTGATTGAACCCAGCGGGCTTGTCCCTGTTCTTTCAAGAAGACGGGGCAGCAAAGCGAATACGGAAGGAGTATACCCCCTTGTGGCGGGAGGCTCACCAACAGCCAGGCCTACTTCCCTTTGGCTCATGGCAACCCTCGTCACTGAATCCATCAAGAGATTTACTTTACAGCCTAAATCCCTAAAATATTCGGCTATCGCCGTTGCTGTAAAAGCTCCTTTGATTCTCATCAGCGCAGGCTGGTCTGAGGTTGAAGCCACCAGAATCGATTTTTTTAGCCCCTCTGGTCCAAGGTCATTTTCAAGAAACTCTTTGACTTCCCTTCCACGCTCTCCGATTAGAGCAATGACATTAATATCAGCCGTCGTATTTCGAGCAATCATGCCAAGCAACGTACTTTTTCCTACACCACTTCCAGCAAAAATCCCCATTCGCTGTCCGTTTCCAACTGTAAGCATGCTATCAATTGCCCTAACCCCTACTTCAAGCTGCTCTGAAATCGGAGGTCTTGTCAATGGATTAGGAGGGTCACAATCAATTTGCACCGTTGCCATGCCACGGGGGATGACCGATTCATCCATCGGATTCCCGAGTGCATCCACAACCTTACCGATCATTTCAGGACCAACATGCACCTCTAGCGGGTTTCCTGTGGACTCAACGAGACTTCCGGGAGCTATGTCCAGCAAATTGGTATAGGGCATTAAAATCAAATGTTTCTCTTTAAATCCAACAACCTCCGCCATGACCGTACGGCTATTTGCCGAATCTCCCGTATGTATAAGACAAACATCCCCGATGGAGCTTTCAGGTCCAAATGACTCAATCATGAGCCCCACAACCTTAATGACTTTCCCATACTTTTTAAGAGGATTGATATTTTTTATATGAGGCAGGAGCTCTTGAGCCTTCATGTTTTATGTTCACCGGCAAGGAGCTCTGCCAGCCTTTCTTTCAACTCGTTTAGCTGGCTATCAATGCCGGCATTGATTCTGATTGTTTCGCATTCTACAATACAATCATTCTCATTTAATTCCTCATTCGGATATATGTAGCATTGCACTTCTCGCGGAAAAACAGATTTCAAGGCATTTCTGGATGTAACAAGCAGATGAAACTTAGATGGGTGCACAAAAATCTCAATTTCTTTTTCATTTTTCAGTTCAACAAGCGCCTTTTTTACCACACCTACGAATCTCTCAGGCTCTTCAGAAAGTAATGACCCTAGGATAGATTCTGTACTTGCCACAGCCAAATCCAGAATGGTTCGCTCTGCTTGGACAGTATATGTTTGAGAGTCCAGTTTGGCCTCATTGATTGTGTTGACAGCTGTTTCAATCAAACTTTTATACTCACTTTTCCCTGCTGTTCTTCCTTCTTCCAGCCCATTTTGATATCCTTCGTTCCACGCTTCTTCAGACAACCTTCTTTTTTCATCATCCCAAAGATTCTTTTCCTCTTGAATGGCATTTCTTAAATGTTCCGCTTCTTGTGAGGCTTCTTCGATTAATTGTTCTGCCTTTGCTTCTGCTATTTCCATCAGTTCTTTGGCTTTTGATTCAACTAAAGGATCTATAGCTTCCTGTTCACAGCCAGGCTTCTCTACAATCCGTGGAGTGATTACCTTGGAACTCGTCAAAACCCGATCCGAATGAAGCTTGATGATGTTAGACAATGATTTCATCCCCTCCGCGAGCAAGGATAATTTCTCCAGCATCTTCCAGTCTGCGGATAATAGCCACAATGCTTGATTGAGCTTCTTCAATTTCACGTAAACGTACAGGTCCCATCAATTCAATTTCTTCCTGCAACGTCACTGCCATCCTAGTAGACATATTATTGAAGATCGTTTCCTTCACTTCATCACTGGCTACTCTAAGTGCCAGCATTAAGTCATCGCTGTCACATTCTCTGATCACACGCTGAATGGAAAGATTGTCCAAAATAACGATGTCTTCAAAGACAAACATTCTTTCCCTGATATCTTCTGCAAGTCCAGGATCTTGGATGCCTAGAGTATCGAGAATGGTTTTCTCAGTTGCACGGTCAACCCCTTGAAGGACCTGAACAATCGATTCGATACCGCCACTTTGTGAATAATCGTCCGTAACAGTAGCAGACAACTTTCTTTTAAGTATTTCTTCCACCTCACGGATAACGTCTGGAGATGTCCCATCCATAACTGCGATTCTTCTTGCAATATCAGCTTGCGTATCATTCGGAAGCTCCGACAAAATTTGACCAGCCTTTTCTGGATCTAAATACGAAAGGACCAACGCAATTGTTTGCGGATGCTCATTTTGAATAAAATGTAAAATTTGCCCCGCATCTGCCCTTTTTGCAAAATCAAATGGACGAACCTGCAACGAAGCGTTAAGCTTTTTCAGCATTTTTGAAGCCTCTTCATAACCGAACGCCTTTTCCAGCACTACTTTGGCATAGTCCAAACCGCCTTGTGTAATATATTTTTGGGCAAGGGCAATGTGATGAAATTCATTGACCACCCTATCTTTTCTTTCAGGCGTCACGTTTCTAAGACTGGAAATTTCCATCGTCAGTTTTTCTACTTCTTTTTCTGTCAACTGTTTATAGATTTTTGAAGCAGTATCGGGACCAAGAGAAATGAGAAGTACTGCGGCCTTTTGAAGGGCTGACATTTTTTGCTTTTTTTCCATTTCTCTAAATCTCCTCCTCGTCTTCAGCAAGCCATGCGCGCAGCAAGCTAGCAAATTGTTCCGGGTTCTCTTTCGCTAATTCTTCTAGCTGCTCCCGGTTCTCAGCTGCTTTCTGTGCAGCCAGTTCTTCCATAGACGGTCGCGGAGGCTCTTCCGGTTTATTTTCTGTGACCTCAAGCACTTCTTCAAACTCTGCTGCTTTTCGTGCTCTTGCCTTTGTCCATAAGACAATAAGAGCGGCAATGATAGCAAGTAGAAGTCCACCAATAACGTATCCCCACCAAGGTAAAATGCTCTTGGCTGATGTTTCTCCACGGTCCATATTCCCGTTAAACGGCTGGACGGTAACAACAACCTTTTCATCAATGGCTGCGTCAGAAATATCTGTACCACTTTCTTTATCAATAGATGTCCTTACAATAGTCGATAATAGCTGCCTGATATCTTCCCTTCGCTCTTCCGGGAAAGAAGCAGGCTCCTCTGAATCTGGCGGTTCAACCATGACCTGAATACCAAGATCCCGGACTTTATAAGGGCTTTCCACGATCTCCTTGCGAACTTTATTGACTTCATAATTTAATGTTTCTTCAGATCGTTCATAATCGCCTGAGTTACCGCTGCCTTCCAGGTATTGGCCTGCTCCACTATCTGCTGGATCACCGCCTTGCGGAATACCGCCAGCTTGAGCTTCATCACCTGAAAATGTTTCTGTGATTCTTTGAGCGCTAATGGCAATTCCTCGCATATTTTCTTCATCTACAGGAGTAACAAGGTTTTCCTCCCTGTTTTCTTGGGTAAAATCAATATCTGCTGTAACGGAAGTGATAACCTTATCATGTCCCATCAATGTTCCAAGCATCTGTTGCACTTGGCGTTGTATATCTCTCTCTAGCTTTTCTTTGACTTTCATTTGCTGATCAATTCCATTGTCAGCATAAGAACCATCGTTTAGGTCGAAGTATTCTAAATACTGGTTTCTGATGACAATGTTATCTGTCGGCAAGTTAGGGACACTTTTTGATACTAGGTGGTACAATGATTTAATTTGTTTCTCATTAAAATCTTGTCCCGGTTTTGTATGTAGAATGATTGACGCTGATGCTTCCTCATTGTTTTCTTTAACAAAGACACTTTTTTCCGGCATTGTAATCATTACATTTGCTTCTTCAATTCCATCAATGCTTTTGATTAGAGTTGCCAGCTCATTCTGAGTGGCATCAAGTTTCAAAACATTGAATTCATTATCTGTCATGCCAAAACCAGCGTTTTCACTGAAGAAAGAGTAGTCAATATTCCCTGATTTTGGGATACCCTCTGCCGCAAGCTCGACCATCAGGTTTTCCGCGTTTCCTTCAGGAACCATTATTGTTGTACCATTCTCCGTGATTTCCGACTTTACTCCCCTCGTATCAAGCTCTTCTTTAATAGCCCCTGTCTCTGACGGAGACAAGTTCGTATAGAGAGGAACCATTGTCGTACGAGTTGATAAGATCGTTAGAATAATAATGAATAGCAGTAAAATAATTGCCGATGAAACAAATACGAGCTTTTGTTTTTTTGTTCTTTGCAACCAATACTCTTTCAAATTTGAAAAACGCTTAAACAGTAAATCTTTCATCGATAATCCCCTTAAACATTCTGGTTACACTTGCATTCGCATGATTTCTTGGTATGCCTCGACAGCCTTATTTCTAATTTCGAGCGCTGCCTGCATCGATATGGACGCTTTCTGGCTAGAAACCATCACATCATGCAAATCTATTTTCTTACCTTCTGCAAACATTGTGGTCGCTTTGTCGGATTGAATTTGCAGATTGTTCAAATCCTGAACTGCATTTTTTAAATAATCCCCAAAATTATTCCTTTTATTTAAATTTTCAATCTCACTTTGCTTAGAAGCACCGTTTATTGAAGAAGTACTTGGCAAATGAGAGATTATTGGATTGATTTGCATCATTCACTGCCTCCCCGATCATTATTTTCCAATATCCAATGACTTCATCAGCATCGCTTTAGTGGAGTTGAGTACAGTGACATTTGCTTCATATGATCTTGTTGCGCTGATCATGTCCACCATCTCGCGAAGCGGATCTACATTTGACTGATAAATATATCCATTTTCATCCGCATCAGGATGTTCCGGGTCATAAACAGATTTGAAAGGTGTTTGGTCTTCAACAATCCTGCTCACCTTAACTCCCGCTGGGGTTTTATTTGCAGATTTCGCGCCCACCGCTTTATCAAGGGCTGAAGAAAACGAATTTTCATTCGGTTGCATTACGACCATTTTTCTTCTGTAGGGCTGCCATTCTCCATCTACAAGCTTTTCCCTCGTAGTATCGACATTTGCCATATTGGAGGAAATTACATCCAACCTTAAACGCTGAGCAGTCAATGCGGAGGAAGAAATTCCCATCGAATAGAACATTGTCACTATTACTTTCCTCCCTTAATCACATTTTGTAATAAATTAAATTTTCCACTTAATCTTTCTGTCAACACACTGTAATAAATCTGATTTGTCGCAAGATCAGACATTTCTTTATCAATATCGACATTGTTGCCATTATGTCCATATTGAGTCCGTCCATCTGAAATAGTGATACTGTCATTTTTCTGCCCTTGGCTGTTCATATGCCTGGGATCAGTTGTCCGTAATTTTGCAGCAGAAATCGCATCATCAAACACTTTCCCGAAGCTCACTTTCTTGCCCTTATAGTTCGGCGTATCAGCATTGGCAATGTTTTGAGCAGTTACTTCATGCTTCAATGCAGAATAATCTAAAGAACGTTCTATCGTTTGAAAACTGCCAGAGAAGAGATTCAAATTTAGCACCTGCCAATTTTTTCTTTTTCCTAAACTATCCACTATTGTAATCTCTTTGTCATACCACGTCTATACATACTGAGAAAAACTTGGTGAAATTTCGATGAAAAAGTCGAAAAATGAGTCTTTATACCTATTAAAAGAACAAAAAGAACGTCCGAAGAGGCTTCGAACGTTCTTTTTGTAACATTTATTACTTTAGTTTGACTTTAATTTTTCCAATTCAACAAGAAACTTGGAGTTCAACACTTTAATATAAGTACCTTTCATTCCAAGTGACCGAGATTCGATGACACCAGCACTTTCTAATTTTCTAAGTGCGTTAACAATTACTGATCTAGTAATGCCGACCCGATCAGCGATTTTTGAAGCAACAAGTAGGCCTTCTGTTCCATTAAGTTCTTCGAAAATATGTTCAATTGCTTCCAATTCACTATATGAAAGAGAGCTGATCGCCATTTGTACAACAGCTTTGCTACGTGCTTCTTCTTCGATTTCTTCAGCTTTTTCACGAAGAATTTCCATACCAACCACTGTAGCGCCGTATTCAGCAAGAATTAAATCATCATTATCAAACTCTTGCTCAAGTCTTGCCAAAAGCAATGTTCCAAGTCTTTCACCGCCACCGATAATTGGCACGATTGTTGTTAAGCCGGTTGCAAACAGATCTTTATTTTCTACAGGAAAAGCTGAATATTCACTGTTCACGTCAATGTTTGAAGAAGTTTCAGAAACATTGAACAAGCCTTTTGTATAATCTTCTGGGAACTGACGCTCCTCAAGCATGTTTTTCATTCTGTCATTTTCAATTTGCTGGCGAACAGAATAGCCAAGCACTTTTCCTTTTCTGCTCAATACATATACGTTAGCCTCAATAACATCAGATAAGATTTCAGCCATTTCCTTAAAGTTTACTGGTTTTCCCGCAGCTTTTTGCAGCATCGCATTGATAGTTCTAGTTCTTGTTAATAGTTCCATTGTTTCTCCTCCTAAATTATTAAAAACTTACAACGATTGTTGACATATTTTTTATAAAATAAACTGGCTCAAGTCTTTGTCTTTAGAAATTGCAGAAAGTTTTTGGTCCACATATTGAGCAGTAATTTCAACTTTTTCCATCGTAACATCCGGCGCTTCGAACGACAAATCTTCAAGCAGTTTCTCCATAATTGTATGCAGACGTCTCGCTCCAATGTTATCAGTATTCTGGTTCACATCAAAAGCAATCTCCGCAAGCCTGTTAATAGCATCGTCAGAAAATTCTATTTGTATACCTTCAGTTTCCAATAATGCAGAATATTGTTTAATCAAAGCATTATCGGGCTCCGTCAATATTTTGTAGAAGTCCTCTACTGTCAGTTTTTCGAGTTCAACCCGAATCGGAAAACGACCTTGCAGTTCCGGGATCAAATCAGATGGCTTCGCCATATGGAAGGCACCGGCAGCAATAAATAAAATGTAGTCGGTTTTAACTGGTCCATATTTGGTTACCACTGTTGAGCCTTCGACAATCGGAAGGATATCCCGCTGGACGCCTTCTCTTGAAACATCAGCAGATGAAGACTGGCTTTTGCTGGCGATTTTATCAATTTCATCAATAAAGATAATCCCTGTTTGTTCCGCCTTGAAAATTGCCATCTGCGTCACTTCATCCATATCAATCAGCTTCTGGGCTTCATCATTCGTTAAAACTTTTCGTGCCTCTTTAACGGGAAGCTTCCTTTTCTTCAGCTTTTTAGGCATCAGGTTACTCAAAGCGTCCTGCATATTCATGCCCATCTGCTCCATGCCGGAACCTTGGAACAGATCAAACATAGATGGCTGCTGTTCTTCAACCTCCACTTGCACAATTTCGTCTTCGAGTTCTCCATTTGCAAGCTTTTCTTCAATGACCCTTCTTTTTTCACGGATGCTCAAATCTTCCTGCTCATCTTGAGTTGATGAACTTTCAGACTGCTGGTTTCCGCCAAAGATCATTTCAAAAGGATTCTTAAAGTTCTCAGCTTTCTTTTTTCTTGGTACAAGCAGCTCAACAAGACGGCGGTTCGCCTGTTTCTCCGCACGCCCCCTTACTTCCTGCATTTTCTCTTCTTTGACAATCCTGATCGATGTTTCAGCTAAATCGCGAACCATTGATTCGACATCACGACCTACATAACCCACTTCGGTAAATTTGGTCGCCTCCACTTTCACAAACGGAGCTCCAACCATTTTAGCCAAACGACGGGCAATTTCAGTCTTTCCGACACCGGTGGGTCCCATCATCAGAATGTTTTTCGGGATAATCTCATCTCTCAGTTCTTCGCTTAAAAGCCCCCTGCGGTAACGATTGCGGAGTGCCACCGCCACTGATCTCTTCGCCTCATTTTGACCGATGATATATTGATCGAGCTTTTCAACAATTTGCCTAGGAGTCATGGCGGCTCCATTGTTAACGATTGTCAAAATAGTCCCTCCCTCTTACAGTAACGTATTGCGCGTTCGACATGTGTTACAATTCTTCGACAATTATTTGTCGATTTGTGTAGACGCATATATCCGCCGCAATTTCCAATGCAGCTTTTGCCATTTCTTTTGCAGTGAGATGCTCAGCCGCATAATTTTTCAAAGCTCTGCCAGCAGAAAGTGCGTAATTGCCTCCTGATCCTATGGCCAGAATCCCATCATCTGGTTCAATGACCTCTCCTGTACCGGAAATGAGCAGCAAATCTGTTTCATCCATTACAATCAACATAGCTTCAAGTTTTCTTAAAACCTTGTCACTGCGCCATTCCTTTGCTAATTCAACTGCGGCTCTTGACAGGTTCCCATTGAATTCCTCCAGCTTTCCTTCGAACTTCTCAAATAGTGTAAAAGCATCTGCCACTGATCCTGCAAAACCGGCCAATACTTTACCATTGAATAGTTTACGCACCTTGCGTGCAGTATGTTTCATTACAACTGCATTTCCAAATGTCACTTGCCCATCACCGGCCATGGCGCTTTTGCCTTTATGATGAACGGCGAATATTGTCGTTGCATGGAACTTATCCATTGTTTACCTCCTTGTCTTCAAGCCCGTGGATGACTATTCATATATGTTTTCCTTAAATGTTCTTTTGTAACATGGGTATAGACCTGCGTTGATGACAGGTGGGTATGCCCGAGCAATTCCTGGACAGTCCTCATATCCGCTCCATTGTTTAGCATGTGTGTCGCAAAGCTATGACGAAACATATGCGGGTGGATTTTCCCAGATAAAGACGCCTTTTTCATTATGTCATTGAGGACATGACGGATTCCCCTTTCAGTCAAAGGGCCACCTCTGGCATTCACAAACAAACTCCGGTGTTCAGAGCCTCGGACCAGCATACTTCTTGCATCATTCATATAGGACTCAATTGCCTTGGCAGCAAAAATTCCAAAAGGGACATACCGTTCTTTCCTACCTTTTCCCTTTACGAGAATGGTTGAGAAGTCAAAGTCTATATCATTCATCATGATATTAGCACATTCGCTTACCCTGATCCCAGTAGCATACAACAATTCTATCAACGCAAGGTTTCGCTTTCCCAATGGCGTCGAATCATCGCAGGAATCGAATAATTGCTGCATTTCCTCTTCATAAAGAAAGCTAGGAAGCCTTACTCCTTTTTTAGGCTGAATGACCAAAATAAAAGGATTTTCATGTACAATCTTTTCCCTTAACAAAAACTTGAAGAAACTTCGCAGACTAGATATTTTCCTGGCAGCACTCGTCCTTGCATATTGCTGTTCATACAATGAAGATACATAGAGACGGGCGTCGAAATACTCTACGTCGTCAAACATTTCAATGCTCTGTTCTTTCATGAACAAACAGAAATGCTCAATATCTTTTTTATAAAATTCGACTGTGTAAGATGAATAGTTCTTTTCAATCTGCAAGTATTCCAAAAATGAACGGATCTGATCCTTCATCTCCCCACCTCGATTTTAAAGCCTTCTAAATATTATCACAATTCATTTTTTCACGCAAAGGAAATTATATATTTTGTGCTAAGATTCGAATGGAGCTTAAGGCACGTTCAGCATATTGTTCATACTTCAGTTTTTTATTTTTAATTCTTTGAGGCAGTTCCGGAAGCAATCCAAAATTGACATTCATCGGCTGAAACGTCTTGGAACTAGTAGATGTAATATAATGGGCCATACTTCCAATCATAGTTTCCTTCGGAAAAACTGTCGGCTCTTTTCCCTGTGCCAGTAAGGCAGCATTTAAACCTGCAACCAAACCGCTGGCTGCTGATTCCACATAACCCTCAACCCCAGTCATTTGCCCTGCAAAGAATAGATCATCCCTTTCCTTAAATTGATATGTTCGATTTAGAACGGACGGAGAATTGATAAACGTGTTGCGGTGCATGACACCATAACGGACGATCTCGACTTCTTCCAATCCAGGAATCAGCCTGAGCACCTCTTTTTGCGGCCCCCATTTAAGATGAGTCTGAAATCCTACTATATTATAAAGTGTGCCCGCAGCATCATCCTGACGAAGTTGGACAACGGCATAAGGTTTTTTTCCAGTTTTCGGATCTTCAAGCCCAACTGGTTTCAAAGGACCAAAAAGCATGGTTTTTTTTCCTCTTTGAGCCATTACTTCAATTGGCATACAGCCTTCAAAGAAAATTTCTTTTTCAAATTCCTTCAGTGGAACTGTTTCGGCTTGAGTTAGTGCTTCGTAGAACCGATTGAATTCATCCTCGTCCATCGGACAATTTAGGTAAGCCGCTTCCCCTTTGTCATAGCGTGATTTCAAATAAACTTTATCCATATTTATGCTGTCTTTTTCAATAATAGGAGCTGCTGCATCATAAAAGTACAAATGATCTTGCCCAGTCAACTCCTGGAGTTTTTTGGACAGGCTGTCGCTTGTCAATGGGCCTGTTGCAATAATCGTAATACCAGGAGGGAAATCAGTCATTTCCTCCTGATGGATAGTAATGAGCGGGTTTTCGCGAATTTTCTCCGTTACATATCCCGAAAAATCATGTCTGTCAACAGCCAGTGCGCCGCCTGCGGGAACAGATGATTGGTCCGCAGCTTCGATAATGAGTGAATCTAGAATTCTCATTTCCTCTTTCAGAACACCAACTGCATTCGTTAGTGAATTAGCCCGTAACGAATTGGAGCAAACGAGCTCGGCAAATTTGTCAGTATGATGGGCAGGCGTTTGCTTAACTGGCCTCATTTCGTATAAATCAACATGAATTCCTCGCTTGGACAACTGCCAAGCAGCTTCGCTTCCTGCCAAGCCCGCTCCTATAACATTTACTGATTGCATGTGTGAAACCTCCAATATATGATCAATCTTTCACAATTATTCTCTTTAATCCCTATAGCATTTTACCCTAAAAGCCTGGCAAATAAAAACGATGCGCATTACAAGAAAAGTGAAAGCGCTCGTTTAGCGACGTACAGACTGGACGACTCCTGACGAGATAAAGGAAACACGGCGATGCCGAAGGCGAGCCGATGTTGACTTATCGTAGGAAGGAGAAGGAAGTCTGATAGTCGCTGAGCGCTGCAACTGGACATCACGAAAAGCGGAAGCGCCTTGATCGGCCTCGACAAGCACACGGCGGGTCCCGAGGAGGCAGTACTTCAGCCACCACAGGGAAGCGCATTGTGACCTCGAGAGGCCAGGCGCTGTAGCTGGACATTAGAAAAGTGAAAGCGCTCGTTTAGCGACGTACGGACTGGACGTTTCCTGATGAGCAATGCCGAGTCCACCAGAAAAGTGAGTGCCTGTTCTTAACGATTTCCAACAAACGCGCTCACTAATAGCGGATCAACTTCAAGATAAGAGAAAGTATTCCGCCTTTTTTGGAAGTATCCTCTTGCTTGGACAGTATTTTGTCGAAGTTGGACAGAGTTTCTGTTTTTCAGACAGTATTTTCCTTTTTCGAATCGCATTTTGGTAATCTCGATTGTATTTTGCTTTTCCGGACAGCATCCGCCGGCAGCTCTTTAAGGGACCTTCTACAAATGCAAAATCAGGAGGAGGGAAACGATTCGTTTTCCTCCTCCCGATTTATTTAAGAAGCTTGTTGGACAGACCCTTCTCTATTTTTGAGGCTCTTCTTTATAGTCACAGCTGACACACTGAACCTGATTCCCTTTTTTGAGCTTCTTTTCAACCAGAAATCCTTCACATTTTGGACAAGGACGGCTAATCGGCTTATCC
The DNA here is from genome assembly GCF_014836955.1 of Bacillus norwichensis. GTDB lineage: Bacteria > Bacillota > Bacilli > Bacillales > Bacillaceae_C > Siminovitchia > Siminovitchia norwichensis. The sequence goes on along the minus strand of NZ_JACSPV010000003.1, from coordinate 89,435 downwards.
CAGGAGAGGAAATCACACTCGGGATAACGGTCACATCCGTAAAAAATGCGCTTTTTCTTACTTTTGCGCTCTATAACATTACCTTCTTTACATTTCGGACATTTCACACCGATTTCCTTCACAATCGGTTTTGTATTTCTGCAGTCTGGAAAATTGCTGCAAGCCATAAATTTGCCAAAGCGTCCCATTTTGATCACCATAGGGTTTCCGCAGATTTCACAATCTTCCCCTGCGTACTCATCTTTGATTTCTACTTCTTTCATTTCAGCTTCGGCTTTTTTCAAGTTCTTTTCAAAGTTTTGGTAAAAGTCATCTATGATCTTTACCCATTCGGCATGACCGTCTTCAATTTCATCGAGATTATTTTCCATTTTGGCTGTAAATTCCACATCAAGTACTTCCGGGAAAAATTCCATGATCAGTTCAAGAACAATCTCTCCCAATTCTGTTGGTATGAAGCGTTTGTTATCAAGGGCTACATATCCACGCCTTTGGATCGTATCTAAGGTAGGTGCATAGGTTGAAGGTCTCCCAATGCCCAATTCCTCCAATGCTTTTACCAGCCTTGCTTCCGTATACCTTGGAGGTGGCTGTGTAAAGTGCTGCTTGGGGTTTAATTTTTCCGAAAGAACTTTCTCACCTTCAGCAAACGAAGGAAGGACATTCTCTTTTTCTTCAGACTGATCGTCAGTTCCTTCCACATAAACTTTCATGAATCCAGGAAATTTGATTTGCGATCCATTCGCACGAAATGTTACTTCCCCGTTCACCAGATCAACAGCCACTGTATCCATGATTGCGGGTGCCATTTGACTTGCAACGAAACGCTCCCAAATCAATTTATACAGCCTTAACTGGTCACGGCTTAAAGACGCTTTTACTGCATTTGGCTCCCTCATTGTACTCGTCGGACGTATGGCTTCATGCGCATCCTGCGTGTTTGCCTGCTTTTTTTCCTTACGGTTGCCGGTAGCCAAATATTCTTTACCATATTGATCTGTAATATATTCTGCAGCTTCCTTTACCGCAATATCAGAGACTCTCGTTGAATCTGTACGCATATAAGTAATAAGACCAACCGTACCTTCTTTTCCGAGATCAATTCCTTCATATAATTGCTGTGCGAGAAGCATCGTTTTCTTTGCCCGGAAATTCAACTTACGAGCAGCTTCTTGCTGAAGGGAAGATGTTGTAAAAGGACGAGCAGGATTTCTTTTTCTTTCCTTCTTTGTTACGGATTGGACAAGGAAGTCTTTACCATCAATTTTTCCTAGAACTTCTTTTACATCATCTTCTGATTGTAATTTCTTCTTCTTCCCATTTAAACCATAAAAGTAAGCTTGGAATTGGTCCTTTCCTTTTTTAAATAGTCCTTCTACTGACCAGTATTCTTCAGGAATAAAGTCCTTGATTTCATTTTCTCTGTCGATGATCAGTCGGACTGCAACAGATTGTACCCTGCCCGCACTCAAGCCTTTTTTCACTTTCTTCCAGAGCAGAGGGCTGATATTATATCCTACAAGGCGATCTAAAATCCTTCTTGCCTGCTGAGCATCTACAAGATCCATGTTAATTGGCCTAGGATGTTTAAAAGAATCCCTGATTGCATCTTTCGTAATTTCATTGAAAATGACACGGCAATCCGAATGAATGTCTACATCAAGACTATGGGCCAGATGCCAAGCGATCGCTTCGCCTTCCCTATCGGGGTCAGCTGCGAGATAGACTTTTTTTGCTTTTTTAGCAGCAGTTCTCAATTCTTTTAAAACAGGGCCTTTTCCCCTGATTGTTATATATTTCGGTTCATAGTTATTTTCAACATCTACACCCATTTGGCTTTTCGGCAAATCTCTGACGTGCCCCATAGATGCTCTCACTTTATATTTTTTTCCTAAATATCGTTCAATGGTCTTCGCCTTTGCAGGCGATTCCACTATTACCAAGTAATCCGACATGCAGTAATCCTCCCCAGAGGTAAATTCAGTAAATCAGAATAAATCTTATACGTGTATCATATGTTTGTCAACGAAATAAATAGAACAGGCGCTGTAAAGCACGCTGTCTTAGGCGACAAGCACTAGGTAAAATGTGTGAAGGGAGTACTTCAGCCACCATAGAAATATTGCTTGTTATCCTATATATAGACATTATTTTATATTCAATTTCATTTTTTATAAAGATTGCCTGTTTCAAGCTTATGTTGATGAATCTATCCCACTTTCCACAAAATTGCAAGTTTTTTTGATTTTAACTAGTAAGAAAATCGAAAGTCGTGCAGCCGTAGGCGACAAGCACTAGGCAAATATTGATGAGCGAGTTCCTCAGCCATCACAGTAAAGCTGCTCATTTCAATTACATGTGAAAAGCTTCCTTGATGCCCTTCAAGCAGCTTTGTGATGAGGGAAACTTACGCTTCCTTGAATAAGCTGTGCCGGAGGAATACATTCTCTTTCGCGTGACTTGATTCTTGCGCCGAGGGCGTCTGGCCCTATCGCGACATCCTATCGCTTCGCTTACACTAGTAATTCCTGTACGCCGGCAGGCTCAGGGCGCGACGTCCTGTACGTCGTAGCTAGACATATAAAAACTTCATTCGATTAAAATATTTCATCTGATTTTTTACTCTATGAAAAAGCTCATTCGATATACAGCTCTTCCAATATATCATATCCGGAAGTAACAAGCTTTGCCCCTTGTTGAATCAGGCGGTTTGTCCCTTCTGACAGAGGTTCGCCTATGGGACCCGGCACTGCAAAAACTTCCCTGCCCTCCTCCAAAGAAAAATCTGCAGTAATCAGTGAGCCACTCCTTGATTTTGCCTGGACGATGACTGTACCCATGGATAACCCGCTAATGATGCGGTTCCTTTGAGGGAAGTGCCACTTTTGAGGACGCCAGATTGGTGGATATTCAGAAATGATTAAATGTTCTTCCTTCATTTGTTCAGCGAGCTGCATGTTTTCCGGCGGATATAAATGAAAGAATCCTCCACCCAGTACAGCGATCGTTTTTCCTCCGAACTGGATGGTCTGTTGATGGGCTAAGGTGTCAGTACCTTTGGCTAATCCGCTGACAATGACAAATCCACTTTCTAGAAGAGGAGCAAGAAGCAAGGCTATCGCTTTTCTTGCATAATCATCAGAAAGCCTAGCTCCTACAACGGCAATCGCTTGCTTTTTAAGCAGGGTATTTTCTCCCATGGTAAAAAGGACAAGCGGCGCATCATGAATCTCTCTGAGTATTTTAGGGTATTCCTCATCCTTAAAAGTAATGATTGAAATTCCACTAGCTTGGTATTTTTCTAGTATTTTTTGGATATTGATTCTTTGAAAGTCATGGAAGAATTTCTTGAAGAGGGAGTGATTCAACTGAAAAATTTGTTGAAGTTTGGAGGTTGAAAAAGAATAAAGGTTCGAAAGGGTGGGGTCATGTTTCAGTAGCTTTCTAATTGCTGCGTTCCCCAATTGCGGACAATGGATTAAATGAAGCAGCTTTTCGGTAAAAATTCCGATCACTTCCTTGTTCATTTTTTAAAAGGAAGCCTCTCTGATTTAGAGGCTTCCCATAAATTAATTAATGTGTCTTACATTTTTCATAGAGTCCTCTATCCTTCAAGACTCCAATCAATGTTTCACCAATAACGGCAGGAGTATCAGCAACTTTGATTCCGCATTCGTTCATAACACGGATTTTTTCATCTGCTGTTCCTTTTCCGCCTGAAATGATGGCACCTGCATGTCCCATACGCTTTCCTGGAGGTGCAGTACGTCCGCCGATGAACCCTACAACCGGCTTAGTCATATTCGCTTTTACCCACTCAGCAGCTTCCTCTTCTGCTGTACCACCGATCTCACCAATCATGATCACAGCCTCTGTTTCTGGATCCTCATTAAAAGCTTTCAGCACATCGATGAAATTTGTTCCATTTACAGGATCTCCGCCGATTCCAACTGCAGTAGACTGTCCAACTCCTGCTTCAGAAAGCTGATGTACCGCTTCATAAGTCAATGTTCCTGAGCGAGAGACAACTCCAACATGTCCTTTTTTGTGAATGTAGCCAGGCATAATTCCAATTTTACACTCCTCAGGAGTAATAACTCCTGGACAGTTTGGACCGACGAGTCTTGTTTTCTTGCCTTCCATATAGCGAACAACCTTCACCATATCTAAAACCGGAATATGTTCAGTGATACAAATGGCTAAGTCTAACTCCGCATCGACCGCTTCCAAGATCGCATCAGCAGCAAACGGTGCTGGAACGTAAATGACTGATGCGGTGGCTCCTGTTTTCTTTACAGCTTCGTCTACTGTATCAAAAACCGGAACTCCTGCAACCTCTTGTCCACCTTTTCCTGGTGTCACGCCGCCAACAATTTGTGTGCCATATTCAATCATCTGTTCTGTATGAAAAAGGGCTGTTGAGCCTGTAATTCCCTGTACAATTACTTTTGTGTCTTTATTGACAAAAACACTCATGATTTTCCCTGCCTTTCAAATGATCTTTGATTTAACAACATTGATTCCAAAGCATTTGGTCAGATTGACTTACTTGACCAGTTCAACGATTTTTTGTGCACCATCGGCCATGGAATCTGCAGCTGTAATATTCAAACCAGATTCGTTCAGGATTTCTTTTCCTTTGTCGACATTTGTTCCTTCAAGCCTTACAACTAAAGGAACTTCTAGTCCAACTTGTTTGACAGCTTCGACCACTCCAGCAGCAATGACATCACACTTCATGATACCACCGAAAATGTTAACGAAGATTCCTTTGACCGCTTCATCAGAAAGAATGATTTTAAATGCTTCCGTTACTTTTTCAGCAGTTGCTCCGCCCCCAACATCAAGGAAGTTTGCGGGTTCTCCGCCATAATATTTAATAATATCCATTGTGGACATAGCAAGGCCTGCACCATTTACCATACACCCAATGTTGCCGTCCAAAGCGATATAGCTCAAATCATACTTAGATGCCTCAATCTCTTTTGGATCCTCCTCGTCAAGATCACGGTATTCAAGGATATCTTTATGTTTAAATAAAGCGTTATCATCGAAGTTTAATTTGGCATCAAGAGCTAGTACATTTCCGTCTCCTGTCACAACAAGAGGGTTGATTTCAGCAATTGAAGAATCGTTGTCAACGAAAGCGTTGTAAAGGCTGATCATGAATTTGGCAGCTTTTCCAACCAGTTCTTTAGGAATATTGATATTGAAAGCAATTCGGCGTGCTTGGAAGCCAGTTAAACCAACAAGTGGATCAACAACTTCTTTAAAGATTTTTTCAGGTGTTTTTTCAGCAACTTCCTCGATTTCAGTACCGCCTTCTTCGGAAGCCATCAAGACAACTCTATCAGTGCCTCTATCAACAACAAGACCGACATAATATTCCTTCTTGATATCGCAACCTTCTTCAATCAGTAAACGTTTTACCTCTTTGCCTTCAGGGCCTGTCTGATGCGTAACAAGGGTTTTTCCGAGAATCTCTTCAGCATATGTACGGACTTCATCCAAGTTTTTCGCGACTTTTACCCCACCCGCTTTTCCGCGGCCGCCTGCATGGATTTGGGCTTTTACGACAGTAACATCAGTACCGAGTTCTTTAGCGGCTTCCACTGCCTCATCCACGGTGAATGCTACTTTTCCATTAGGTACAGATACTCCGTATTTTCTAAGGATTTCTTTACCCTGGTATTCATGGATATTCATTTTCCGTCCTCCTATCATTACTATAAAAAAAATAGATTGCGTGTTTATTGTATTAAAATGGCGACAGGAAGTCCACTTTTTACGGTTGCCTAGTTTTACTTTCCGACATTTTCCAATCCAGCTTGTAAATAAATGCAAAAACTTCCGCAACTGCTTCAAATAGTTCTTCCGGTATCGCCTCGTTCAAATCAAGCTGTCCCAGCAGTTCAACTAGCGCCGGATCTTGCTGGATTGGTATTCCATGTTCTTTAGCGGCTTCGATTATTTTTTCTGCTGTTACCCCTTTTCCCTTCGCTCTTACGATAGGGGCATTTCCAACTTCGTCTTGGCCGCTTAGGGCCACCGCTTCCATCATTTGGCTTTTATTCATATTTGAATATCAACTCCTGAGTAAGGACGGGGACTGAGTGTTTGCGACTGCTTGTTTTTTTGGCTGACAGGTGGTTTAAAGTGGACAGCTGACAACTCATAACCATGCTCTTTCAGTTTTTCCTTCAATGCAGGAATGAGCATGGGCGCAAGTACTTTGATTTCTGGAGAATGCGTATTTATAACAGTAATATTCATTATCCGATTTTGGATTTTTACATCAACTACAGTCTGATCAAGGTTCTGCATGTTCAGATAAAAAATAACCCTGCAATAATCCGGATCGATTTTCCCATCCTCTCTCCGCTTTCCCTCCCATTGGAAAGAAAGTTCTGTCCTATGACCATTTAATTCTATCGGAAGATCAAAAAATATTTGCTGTATAGGTCCAGAATCAATAGATATCAGCTGTTGGCCATTCATTCTATGAAGCAGTTGCTCTGCCGCCTGCCGAGCAGTAGGATTTAGACTTGTTCCCGGTCGCCCCAAATATTCGATAAGGAGGGCTTTAAGAGATTCCGCACTGGTTTCATTATCGTGAATGATCGCATGCTCATAAAACAGTCCCATTTGGCGAATGGTGTGCTTTATGTTCGCCATTGCTGTTTTACCTTGCCATACAAACGGTTCCGCGATTGCCCCTTTTTGTGACGACTCTTTACCCAATTCATCAATCAGAGCAACAATTCTTTGGCTGGTTGAATCCGGATCTTTTTCTGAACCAAGAGCCATATGCAAAGTAGATATGACTTCAGTTAACGGCTGCTTGCTGCCTACAACAACCAGCGACTTGAAAATACTTTCAGTAAAGGGCATATCTCTTGTGCTCATCAGTTTAATGGCATCTAGTGCAAGTTTTTTGTCCGCTGCTTTCCCGACCCACTGACCAGCTTGTTGAATTTGCTCGCGAGTTAGGCTTAAAGATTCTTTTGTAAAGAACTCAGTGAGGGCATGGTACTCTTTTTCATTTGGCAGAGATAATTGTCTCACAAGAGAGAACTGATCCGCCTGTTTTGATCCGATCAGCTTCAGCTGCGGTTCTCCCTCGACAGACTCAACTTGAAGGAAATAGCCTTTTCCACTTTCTAAAGGCGCCTCAAGTCTTGCAATTAGCTTGTGAGTACCAAGTTGTATTTCTGCGTGCTGATTTGGAAAAATTCTATGTACATGGGCAAAAAATATTTGTCCATTCCTCAATGTAAGAGGCTGGGTTTGACTCGAACTTAGAGTTTGAAACAAATCTTGGATCAATGTCTGTATATCCAAATCGCTCCCCCCTCATGATCGGTTCATGATTGCTTGAACCGGAGCAAATGATTGCCTGTGGATCGGACAAGGACCGAGCTTTTTTAGAGCATCTAAATGAGCTTTCGTTCCGTAACCTTTATGTATTCCAAAGCCATACCCCGAATATTGCTGTTCGTATCCAGCCATAAGCCGGTCGCGGGTGACTTTTGCAATGATAGATGCAGCCGCAATAGAATTACTGTTTGCATCTCCTTTTATAATCGATTCCTGTGGATAAGGGGCTTCTATTGTCATAGCGTCCAAAAGCAAAAAATCTGGCTGGATAGCCAATTCGCTGACAGCCTGATTCATCGCTTTTTTTACCGCCTGATATATATTGAGCCGGTCAATTTCCTCGGAGGAAATAATGCCAACACCTACAGCTCGCGCTTCTTCATGAATTCGATCAAAAAGTTCATTTCTTTTTAATTCACTCAGCTTCTTTGAGTCATCCAATCCATAAATACAACTATCTTCATTTAATATAACAGCTGCGGCAACTACTGGCCCAGCCAAAGGGCCCCGACCAGCTTCATCGATTCCACCGATCCACTTGAACCCTTGTTTCCTAAGCCGATTTTCATGTGCCGACATCCGTGTGTACCGTTCATGCTCCTTGCGTTCTTTTTCCTTTCCGGCTTTCCAACTATTCAAAAGGGCTTGAACACCTTTACGGGAATCTGATTGCAATTCCGTAAAAAAAGGATCATTTTCACTTGTTATTTCTCTTAAGACTTCCTTTATTTCTGCGATTGTCTGATTTTTCATCCAGTCCCATTACCTTTCAAAAAGTGATTGGCATACCATATATGTGGCAATCTATCGTAAGAATGCTGTGTCCTGCCAATAACCTAAAAGCAAAAAAGATAGATTGCTCGTAAAAATCAGTGATATTTTGCTGATATTTATCTATGTTTTCCCAGACACATATAGGCGTTACTCTATGATCTCATCCGGCATATCGAAAGTAATATTTCCAAGCTTCTGCGACCGAATATCCATAATGACTGTCTCCGCAGTTTTTTCATAATCAATCTCTCCGCCGGATGTCAGGCATCCGCGAAGCTTTCCAATATGATCAAATAAAACCACTATATCTTCAGGCACCTCATTAAGTTGATATCTTTTTTTCATATTGTTGAGATAGTGAGCTTCAAGGAACCTAAGAGCAAAAACAGCTATATCCTGCATATTCAAAAGAGAATCTTTTATTGCGCCGGTCAAAGCAAGCTTATAACCTATCTCCTGATCTTCAAACTTGGGCCATAGTATGCCTGGAGTATCCAGAAGTTCAAGGTCTTTTCCCACTTTGATCCATTGCTGCCCTCTTGTGACTCCAGGTGTATTACCCGTCTTGGCGATATTTTTCTTTGCCAAACGGTTAATTAGCGTGGATTTCCCAACATTTGGGATGCCAATAATCATCGCTCTGATAGCTCGCGGCTTTAATCCCTTTGCTTTCCTGCGCTCTCTTTTCTCCCTTAGCAACTCCTCCGCTGCCTTTATGATCTCGTTTAATCCTCTCCCAGACTGGGAGTTGATTGCAAGTGCTTTATTCCCCTCTTCCGAGAAATGGCTGATCCACTGTCTTGTCACATCCGGATCTGCCATATCTGCTTTATTAAGGAGAATCAGTCTCTGCTTTTGTTGTATGATCTCCTGTAGCATCGGATTGGCAGATGAAACGGGAATCCGTGCATCCACCAATTCAAATACGATATCTACCAGCTTTAATTTTTCCGTCACTTCCCGGCGTGCTTTTGCCATATGTCCGGGGAACCATTGGATAGTCATGAATTACGTTCCTCCATCGTCACTTAACAATTCTTATATCTTTAATCGGCCAATAGACAATGCTAGTATCTCCTATAACCTTGTCCATAGAAATGGTTCCTATATGGCGGCTATCTTTGCTTGAGCGTCTGTTGTCACCCATAACAAAAAGCTCGCCTTTTGGAACAGTCTTTTGGCCTGTAATTTCTTCCAATGTGAAATCTTCAGTAAGGGGCCCTTCAGGCGTTTGCTCTTTATAAGTTTCCAAATAGGGCTCTTCATATGCCTTACCATTTACATAAAGAGTATCGCTTACATATTCGACTGTGTCGCCTGGAAGACCGATGACCCGTTTGATGTAATCCTTCTGCTCAGGAGCATGAAAAACAATGATATCAAACCGGTCTGGCTCGCTAAGTTTATTTACAATCATCCGGTCCCCGTTATGCAGGGTTGGCATCATCGAAAAACCATCTACCACAATCGGGGTAAAAAGCGCGTATCGAATAAGCGCAGCCAATCCTACAGCGATAAGCAAAGCCTTTGTCCATTCCCAAAGCTCGTTTTTCTCCTTTGCCACTTTGTCACCATCCAATCATGTACTGTAGAAATCTACAAAAACTGTAACAATATTATTGTACAGTATATTATGCCTTAAAAACACTGTAAACTTGCTGCCAAGAGAAATAGAAAAAGGAGCTTGAATTCAAGCTCCTTTTCTAGTAACGGATTTACTTATAATCCAGCAAGGTTTTCTTCCGTCAAGAAACCAAGCGTAAATTAACGAATTTCTTTAATACGAGCTGCTTTACCGCGTAGTTTACGCAAGTAGTAAAGTTTCGCACGGCGAACTTTACCGCGACGCACGACATCGATTTTAGCAATCCTTGGTGTATGAAGAGGGAAAGTACGCTCGACACCAACCCCGTAAGAAATTTTGCGGACAGTGAAAGTTTCGCTGATTCCGCCTCCACGGCGTTTGATGACTACACCTTCAAACAACTGGATACGCTCACGTGTACCCTCCACAACTTTCACGTGGACACGAACAGTGTCACCTGCGCGAAATGCTGGAAGATCTGTACGCAATTGTTCTTTAGTTACTTCTTCAATTAGTTTGTGCATCGTATTCATCTCCTTCCAACCGATGCTCTTACAAAACATTTCGTTGCAGCGGAACACCGTAGTTACAGACGGACAATCTTAATTGTCACAGTCACAAAGGTAATAATACCACATCGAATGCAGATTTACAATTAATTTTTGAAGCAGTTTTCTATCATTCAGACTGTTTTTTCTCCTCTTCGGTATGAAGGTATTTTTCATAGAGATCAGGCCGGCGCTCTTTTGTCCTTTTCAAGGATTCATTCAGCCGCCATTCTTCAATTTTACTATGGTTGCCGGATAACAATATGTCCGGAACCTTCATCCCCCGAAAATCTGCTGGCCTTGTATAATGAGGATGCTCTAGCAAACCAGTGGAAAAGGAATCTTCCACAGCCGAATTTTCATTCCCCAATACTCCTGGCAGCAGCCGCACAACAGAATCAATAATCGTCATTGCTGCCAGTTCCCCGCCTGTCAAAACAAAATCTCCAATGGAAATTTCGTCCGTAACGATCTGTTCCCTTATACGTTCATCATATCCTTCATAATGCCCGCATATAAAGATTAAATGATCCTCTTTCGCCAGTTCCTCCGCTTTGCTTTGACTGAAACGCTCCCCCTGCGGACACAACAAAATGACGCGTGATTCCCCGCTTTCTTTTTTTACATGGGACACCGCATCAAAGATTGGCTGGGGTTTGAGCACCATACCTGCTCCGCCACCGTATGGATAGTCATCGACGGTTTTATGTTTATTCGTGGAAAAATCACGAAAATTTATAAGATGATAGGCAACTGAATTTTTTTCAGCAGCTTTTTTTAAAATGGAAGACCCGAATACTCCTGTAAACATCTCAGGAAAAAGAGTCAATACGTCGATCCTCATGACAATAAACCCTCCATAGGATCAATGATGATCTTTTTCTCTTCAATGGATACCTCTTTTACAACATCTGGAATATAAGGAATTAATATGTCTTTACCATTGCTGCCGTCAACAACCCATACATCATTTGCTCCTGGAGTCAAAATTTCTTTCACAGTCCCTACTTCTTCTCCCTGTTCAGTTACAACCTGACAGCCGATGATTTCATAGAAATAATATTCTCCTTCGGAAAGCTCCGTCAACTGATCCTCTTTTATTTTTAATATGGAGTTTTTCCATTTCTCCACATCATTAATATTTTCAAACCCTTCAAAACTAAGAAGATCAAAGTTTTTATGCTTTCGATGCGTTTTAACTATTAATGGAGTTGGTTCCTTATGGTTTCCGGGGAATAGATAAAGGGTGCTGCCGGGGGCATATCTTTCATCTGGGAAATCGGTGGAGGAAATGACCCGTACCTCACCACGGATGCCATGTGTATTGACGATTTTCCCAACATTAAACCAATTTTTCATGTTTCACCTCTCCCTGATCTCTGCTATGATTCCGTCTTTGACAATAATTGTTTTTCCATTGATGATATCTTCCCATTGATCTCCAACCTGAATGTCAATTAAAGCTTGGACATCCTGATCTTTCAATTCACTTCCGTACGGAAGCATACCAAGCTGTTCAATCTGAAAGTCAATTAACTTAATCTTTTCCTTGCGCAGCTCGATTTCTTTATCAAACTGTGCTTTAAGTCCAGAGGCAGAGAATTTCTTTGTTCTTTCAAGTTTTTTCATTTCAAACAACAATTGGTCACACTCTTTTTGAAGCTGTTGTTTCGATTTTGTATATTTGACAGAAAGTTCCTCTCTGCTTTTTTCAGTTAAAACCTGTTTGACGGTGACTGTTTGAATTATTTTCACAACCTCATCCTCCGCCCAGTTTTAATTAGACATACCGCAATACCCACTAGATATCAAAAAATTGTCTGATTCGACTTTTTTTCCTTATAAAAAAAGGGGGTGTTTCAGCCCCCTTATTCGTCGATCTCTAAAAAAATCCTCTTATGTTGTTTTGATCCTGCTGCAGCGTAGACGACCGTTCTAATGGCTTTAGCCACCCTGCCATGTCGTCCGATCACTTTTCCGATATCATCTTCATGAACAGACAAGTGATAAGTAATACGCTTTTCGCTTTCATCCATCCGAATTTGAACATCTTCAGGATGATCCACAATCGGCTTTACAATCGACATAATTAATTCCTGCATATTTATCACGTTTATTTGCTATTTTTAGCGTTATGATATTTCTCCATGATACCTTGCTTGGAGAACAGGTTTCTTACTGTGTCGGATGGTTTTGCACCATCTTGAAGCCATTTTAAAACACTCTCTTCGTTGATGTCAACAATCGCTGGCTGAGCGACTGGGTTGTATGTGCCCACTTCCTCAATGATTCTTCCGTCACGTGGTGAACGAGAATCTGCAACAACGATACGATAGAAAGGAGATTTCTTTGCTCCTAAACGTTTCAAACGAATTTTAACTGCCATTTTACATAGCACCTCCGAATTGTTTTACACAAATCAGTATAATATCAATCTGTGTTTTGTTTGTAAAGTGTTTTTTCTTAACACATTAAAATTTTTCATGAAAACTTGCCTATACGCCTACTTAGCAGACGTTTTTTGATGTCTACATAAACGGGAATTTAAATCCCTTCTTTTTGCCTTTTTGCTGCATTCCACTCATCTGTTTGAGCATTTTCTTCATTTCTTCAAATTGCTTTAACAGCCGGTTGACTTCTTGTATCGTCCTACCGCTTCCTCTCGCGATCCGACGGCGTCTGCCGGCATTAATAATGTCAGGATTTTCCTTTTCCTCTTTTGTCATGGACCGGATAATCGCTTCAACGTGCCCAATTTGCTTTTCATCGACCTGAATATTATCCAGGCCTTTCATTTTATTGGCACCGGGCATCATTTTGATTAACTCATCCAATGGTCCCATGTTTTTTACCTGCCCAAGCTGGTCAAGGAAGTCATCAAAAGTAAAGGAGGCTGTACGGAATTTATGTTCCATCTCCTTGGCTTTTTCTTCATCAACGGAAGCCTGTGCTTTCTCAATTAACGTCAGCACATCGCCCATCCCAAGTATCCTTGAGGCCATCCTTTCAGGATGAAACGCCTCAAGAGCATCCATCTTCTCTCCCATACCGACAAATTTGATCGGCTTTTGGGCAACTGAACGAATGGACAGAGCGGCTCCCCCGCGGGTATCTCCATCTAGTTTGGTCAAAATAACCCCTGTGATATCAAGCTGTTCATTGAAATTCTCGGCAACATTCACAGCATCCTGTCCAGTCATGGCATCCACAACAAGGAATATTTCGTCAGGCTGAGCCAATTCCTTGATGTCCCTTAATTCCTGCATCAGCTCTTCATCAATATGAAGGCGCCCCGCAGTATCAATGAGAACATAGTCATAATGCTCTTCTTTCGCCTTTTCGATGCCCTGGCGAACAATCTCTACAGGGCTGACCTTGTCTCCAAGTGAAAAGACAGGCATATTCAACTGTTTTCCGATTGTTTCAAGCTGCTTGATTGCAGCAGGACGATAAATGTCCGCCGCAATAAGAAACGGTTTGCGATTATAGCTTTTTCTCAGTAGATTGGCAAGCTTTCCTGTTGTTGTCGTTTTACCTGCCCCTTGAAGGCCTGACATCATAATAACAGTCGGCGGACGCTTCGCTACCTCGATTTTACTCTGCTCACCACCCATGAGTTCTGTGAGCTCTTCCTTAACGACTTTGATGACTTGCTGGCCTGGTGTGAGACTTTTCATCACTTCCTGGCCTACCGCTCTTTCGCTTACTTTTTTCACAAACTGTTTGACTACTTTAAAGTTGACATCCGCTTCCAGCAGTGCAAGACGCACCTCGCGCATCATCTGTTTGACGTCCGCTTCGGTGACTTTGCCTTTGCCGCGGATCTTTTGGATGGTCGTTTGCAAGCGGTCGGCCAATCCTTCAAATGCCATTTATCTCCGCCCCCTAATCCAATTCCTCTAATTCATCCAAATAACGGTTCAGTTTGTCATTGTCATCCGGATTTTCATTTACGCCTTGCTTAATCAAAGCGATCAATTTCTTTCGCTCTTCAAATTTCCAGAACAAAGAAAGCTTCTGTTCGTACTCTTCTAGCAATATTTCTGTTCTTTTAAGATTGTCGTATACTGCTTGTCGGCTGACTCCGTAGTTTTCAGCAATCTCACCTAGCGAATAATCATCACGGTAGTATAGAGACATATAGCTGCGCTGCTTCGGAGTCAACAACGATTGATAAAAATCATACAAATAGTTCATTCGCGTTGTTTTCTCAAGCATACTTTCAATCTCCACCTTGTTAAGTCAAAAACCTTTACACTTTATAAATGATATACTCTTTCTCTTGCCGCGTCAAGGTAATTTCCTTTCATTCAATCCTCAGTCTTTTCAATGGCATCTGAAAATAACCCATAAACATATTTTTCAGGGTCAAAGATCTGAAGATCATCCATTTGCTCGCCAAGACCAACAAATTTCACCGGAATGTTCATTTCATTTCTGATTGCCAGTACGATACCACCCTTCGCTGTTCCATCTAGCTTCGATAAGACGATACCGCTGACATCTGTCGCTTCTTTGAACGTTTTTGCCTGAATGAGCGCGTTTTGTCCCGTCGTTGCATCCAGCACAAGGAGAACTTCATGAGGTGCTCCTGGAATTTCGCGCTCAATCACTCTTTTTATTTTTTCAAGCTCGTTCATCAAATTGACTTTATTTTGGAGGCGACCTGCTGTATCACATAGCAGTATATCTACTTGGCGGGACTTGGCAGCCTGTACAGCATCATACATAACTGCAGCGGGGTCTGACCCCTCTGCCTGCTTGATAACATCGACTCCTACACGATCCCCCCAAACCTCAAGCTGATCGATGGCCCCAGCCCGGAAAGTATCACCTGCTGCAAGTAGGACAGTTTTCCCTTCCTTTTTAAATTGATGAGCCAGCTTGCCAATGGTCGTGGTTTTTCCAACTCCATTCACCCCAACAAACAGAATGACGGTAAGCTCATTTTCCTGAATATTAAGGGTGCTTAGATTCTCTTCCCCAGACTCGTAAATCTCTATCAGTTTCTCAGATATAACAGATTGTACATCCGCCGGGTCTTTTATATTTCTTTTCTTCACTTCTGTTTTCAGTTCTTCTATTAGCTCCATGACGGTTTCAAACCCGACATCCGCCTGAATCAAGATTTCTTCCAGTTCTTCAAAGAAATCTTCATCGACTGTACGATAACGGGCAACTAGGTCATTAATTTTGTTGGAAAAATTATCACGGGTCTTTACTAGTCCTTCTTTAAATTTTTCCGAGATGGAGTCACCGGAAGCCGTGAATTTTTCTTTCAGCCTCTTAAAAAAACTCATTTACCTCACCTCAATTGTTATATTTGTGCCATCATCCGCTCTTCTTCCAATTTGACCGATACAAGCTTAGACACTCCCGATTCTTGCATCGTGATCCCATATAAGACATCGGCACCCGCCATTGTTCCCTGCCTGTGAGTGATTACGATGAACTGGGTATGTTCACTAAATTTCTTTAAATACTCACTAAAACGATTGACATTCGCCTCATCAAGGGCCGCTTCCACCTCATCCAATACGCAAAAAGGTACAGGGCGTACTTTTAAGATCGAAAATAACAATGCAATCGCGGTAAAAGATCTTTCTCCACCAGACAGCAAGCTTAGATTTTGTAGTTTCTTACCTGGGGGTTGTGCAATGATGTCAACACCTGTTTGAAGCAAATCATCAGGTTCTGTCAATTTCAATTCTGCTCTTCCCCCGCCAAACAACGAGGAAAATACCCCTTGAAATGCTTCTTGTATGGACTGAAAGGTGCTGCCGAATCTCTTTTTCATTTCATCGTCCATTTCATCCATGATTTGGTAAAGGGTTTCTTTCGCTTGCGTGAGGTCCGTCTGCTGTTCCAATAAAAATTGGCTGCGACTATTTACCCTTTCATATTCCTCGATTGCCCCTATGTTCACTGTGCCAATCTCCGATATTTGCCTTTTTAGGGCATCCCGCCTTTGTTCCGCTTCCGGTGTCTCAAGCGATAAACTAAATACCTTTTGGGCACGCTCAAATGAGATGGTGAATTCATCTCTCAACGTCTTTATGAGATTCTCCATCTCAAGTTCAAGGCGGTTAACCTTCAATTCTTCGTTTTTTAATTTATCCGCAGATCTTTTTTGCTGTCTCGTTAGTTCTTTTAACTCAACTTCCTTATCAGTGACAGATTCCTGAAGCCGCGCTCTTTCGTTTCTGCTAATTGAAATATTTTGCAGAGTCTCTTCTCTCATTGTCTGAGTTTTCTCTGTTTCTTTCTGGAGCTCAGCCACTTGGCCTAATATATTCTCATTTTCATCCTCAAGATCCTTCAATTCTTTTTCAGCAGATTCTGCCTGAAGGCCGGTTTGTTCAATGGAAGCATCGATCCGTTTCAGATTGGATTTAGCTGCAACTAACTGCTCCTCCAACTGTGCAGTTTGTATGCTCAATTGATTGATTGCAGTCAAAATCTGGTCTTTTGAGCTTTGTTGTGAGCTTTTCTCTTCTGTAAGGTCCTTGATTTTTTCTTCCAATAAAAGAATAGACTGTCCCTTATTCTTGATCGCTGCAGCCATTTTCTCTTTTCGAAGTTGTAATGCCTCACCTTCAGTAGCGAGCTCTTTCGTTTCCATGTCGCTGAGAGAAAGAAACTCCTGGGTGTTTTTCAATGCAATATCCAATCGTGCAACCTCTGACTGAAGCTCATAAAGCATACTTTCCAGTTTTTTCTTTTCCGCCTGACCATGGGAAACCTGACTTTCGAAATCAGTCATTTTTTGTTTGATGGTATTTACAGTGATTTCAGTGGAGGATATGTCCCGTTCCAAAACAGCCAGTTCTTTTTTGATGTGTTCAAGCTGATTCTTTCTTCCGAGCAAAGAGCTCCTTTTCTGTTTGGAGGCTCCTCCTGTCATGGATCCTCCCGGGTTAATGATTTCTCCAGCCAAAGTAACAATACGGAGCCGATATTCAACCAGCTTAGCCAACTCACCGGCCCCTTTTAAATCTTTTGCTACAATTACATTTCCAAGCAAATACCTGATGACAGGTTCATACTTCTTTTCGCACCCTACAAGGTCCGCGGCCACCCCTAGAAATGAGCTATGCCGCTGAAGCCCAGTCTTCTGGCTTGTGCTAAGATATTTCGGTTTTATGACGTTTAATGGAAGAAATGTAGCTCGTCCCAACCGATTTTTTTTCAAATAATTGATGGCTTCGCGGCCGTCGGCTTCAGTTTGGACAACCACATGCTGAACGGCACCGCCGAGGGCTGTTTCAATCCCTGTTTCAAGGTCTTTTGGCACATTGATAAGATCGGCTGCACTTCCTTCGATGCCTTGTAAAAGTGCTCCTTTAGCTTTCAACACTTCACGTACACCTTGCATGTAGCCAGTAAAATCTTCCTCCATCGTCTCAAGACTTTCTTTTCTCGCTTTCATTTGCTGGTTGTTACGGTACAATTGAAAGAGCCTTGATTGCTGATACTCCCTTTGTTCTTTGAGTGAGTCCATTTCCTTTAGAATGTGCTGTTGCTCATTTTCAAATGAACTAATTTGGTCTTTAAGCTCCCGCAGCTTCTTCTGCTTGCCTTCTATCTTTTTTTCTACGGAAATTTTTTCTTTCTCATATTTTGCTTTATCTGTTGCAAGTCTTTGCAGCCTGATATTCTGCTGATCTAACTGCTTTTCAATATACTGAAGCTCATTTTTATCTGAGACGTGCTCATTCATGAAATCAACATAGTCACTTTTTAACGATTCAATTGTTTGATCAAGTGTGCCATCCAATAGAGTCAATTCTCGTTTTTTACCCGACAATTGTTTGTTCAGTTCGTCAGCTTCAGCCTGTTTATGTGAAATGATTTGTTCTGTTTTATTTTTTTCTAGCAACAATTCGTTGTTTTTTTCATGCTCACTCTTGATCTTGTCTTTCAGCACTTCCATATTACGAATTGCATTCCTGCTTTTTTCCTGAAGCACCTGGCGTCTTCCTTCCAGTTTCTCTAAATGCTCAGAAACCGAAAGTAACTCCTCCTGAAGACGATTCACTTTTTCGTCCAATTCATTTTGGCTTTTTCTTTCATCGTCCGTAGCCATTTCAAGCTTGCGTATTTCATTGGACAGCATAATTTCTGAATCCGTTTGAGTTTCAAGCTCACCTTTAACTTTTTCCCACTTGGCATACAGACTCTCAATTTCTCGAACAATAAGAGATCCCTCAATTTGCTTTAGTTCTTTCTGCTTCGCGAGAAATTGCTCAGCTGTTTCCGCCTGTTCTTTCAAAATAACAAGCTGGCCATCCAATTCATGAAGGATATCTTGGACACGATTGAGATTTTCTTCCGTTTCAGCAAGCTTTTCTTCAGTCTTTTTCTTGCGTCGTTTATACTTAAGCACGCCGGCTGCCTCTTCAAAAATCGTCCGGCGTTCCTCGGGTTTGCTGTTTAAAATTTGATCTACTTTCCCCTGGCTGATAATGGAAAAAGCTTCCCTGCCCAAACCCGAGTCTGTAAACAGATCTACAATATCTCTCAACCTGCAAGGATTGTCGTTTATGAAAAACTCACTTTCCCCTGTTCGAAATACCCGCCTTTTTACACTGACCTCGTTATAATCAATGGGCAGCTTTCCTTCCTGGTTATCAAGAATAATCACTACTTCAGCATAATTTAGGGCCTTTCTTGTATCACTGCCAGCAAAAATGACGTCTTCCATCGTTCCACCGCGCAGCGATTTGGCAGATTGCTCTCCAAGAACCCAACGAAGGGCATCCGTTACATTGCTTTTTCCACTGCCATTTGGCCCGACAACCGCAGTCACACCAGGGACAAATTCAAGTTCTGTCTTTTCTGCAAATGACTTGAAACCGTAAAGGTTCAACTGTTTGAGGAACAATATTTTTCCTCCTTTTCATTTACCAAGTATCACTGTGCATTCAATTTTCCAAGAGCCATCTGTGCAGCATGCTGCTCAGCCTCTTTCTTGGAACGGCCTTTTCCCTCACCTAGCACTTCTCCGTTTAAAACGACCTGTGACTCAAACAACCGATTATGTGCCGGTCCGTGTTCCTTTAAAATTTGGTACTCAAGTGTGCCGGAACCATCCCTTTGGACAACTTCCTGCAGTTGGCTTTTAAAATCCATCACATGAGAAAAAGCACCTATCTCTACTTTAGGAAAAACAACCTCATCCAAAAATGACTTGGTTTTCTCCAATCCCTGATCAAGGTATAAAGCACCAATGAATGCTTCGAAGGCGTCCGCAAGCAATGCGGGCCTTTTCCTTCCTCCCGTCATCTCCTCCCCTTTTCCGAGCAGGACAGCCTCACCAAACTCCAATTCGTTGGCAAAAGTGACAAGAGATGGCTCACAAACAATGGCCGCTCTTAATTTCGTCAATTCTCCTTCGCTCATCATGGGATATTTTTCATATAAAAATTGGGAAACTGTCAATTCCAAAACAGCATCACCCAGAAATTCAAGGCGTTCATTGTCTTCATACGGCTTTTTACGATGCTCATTCACATAGGATGAATGTGTAAAAGCTTTCTTCAAAAGTTTTTCATCTGAGAAATGAATGCCTGTACGTTCCTGCAGCTTTTTAAACAGGTAGGCCTCTCTTTCCGCCGCTTTTGCATCTTTTCTTAATTTTCTCATTGTCTATCCACCTTATAAGGTAAAGTTAAAGTAGAAAAAGCCCCGCTGGCAATCAACGGGACATTTAGTTTCCAACGACTAGCTATTGCTTTTTATGTAATTAACCGCGTCGCCGACTGTAGCAATTTTCTCAGCATCTTCATCGGAAATTTCCATATCAAACTCATCTTCCAATTCCATGACAAGTTCAACAACGTCAAGCGAGTCAGCTCCAAGATCATCTTTGAAAGAAGATTCCAATTCAACTTTTGATTCTTCTACTCCAAGACGGTCAATGATAATTTTAGTCACTCTTTCTTGAATATCTGCCATCCGATTCACCTCCCCTCAAGACATTATAATCGAAACACGTTAAAAATAAAATATTCTTCATTCATTACATGACCATTCCGCCATCAACATGTATGGTCTGGCCGGTAATATAATTGGCATCCTCTGACGCCAGGAATAATACTGTATTGGCAATATCAGAGGCCTGTCCAAACTGTGCTAGAGGAATTTGCTGCAGCATGGCATCCTTTTGCTCGTCTGTTAATTGGTCGGTCATGTCTGTCGAAATAAATCCAGGTGCGATAGCATTGACTGTGATGCCACGGGAAGCAAGCTCTCTAGCTGTTGATTTCGTTAAGCCGATTACTCCTGCTTTTGCCGCCACATAATTTGCCTGTCCAGGGTTTCCGATAACACCAACAATAGATGCAACATTAATAATCCTGCCGCTTCTTTGCTTCATCATCTGCCTAGTGACAGCTTTCGTGCAAAGGAAGACTCCTTTCAAGTTTGTGTCAATCACATCATCCCATTCATCCTCTTTCATTCTCATCAGAAGATTATCCCTGGTGATGCCAGCATTGTTCACAAGAATATCTAGCCTTCCGAACTTTGCTACTGTATCCTTGATCATCGTTTGTACTGCCTCACTGTCTGACACATTGCACTGATAAGTAATAGCTTCTCTTCCGAGAGCTCTTATTTGTTCTGCCACTTCATTGGCTTTATCGGTACTGCCCGCGTAATTTATAACTACATCAGCTCCCGCTTCCGCCAGCTTAACAGCTGTTGCTCTGCCGATTCCTCTTGAGGCTCCTGTTACAAGTGCTACCTTTCCTTCCAGTTTCATACTATTCCCCCCTTAATAATTTTATAGCTTCTTGACAGCTCTCTGGATCTTGGACTGAAATCGTCCTAACCTTTCGATCTACTTTTCGTACTAAGCCGGACAATACTTTCCCAGGACCAATTTCAACAAACGTATCTACGCCTAAATCAATAAGCTTTTGCACAGAATCTTCCCACAATACTGGGGAATATAGCTGCTCAATCAGTTTTTCCTGGAAAGCTTCCTTTGTT
The DNA here is from genome assembly GCF_014836955.1 of Bacillus norwichensis. GTDB lineage: Bacteria > Bacillota > Bacilli > Bacillales > Bacillaceae_C > Siminovitchia > Siminovitchia norwichensis. Next base: position 68,156 of record NZ_JACSPV010000003.1, on the reverse strand, counting down.
GTTTCAGGTGCAGCTGTCACATTAACGACGACAGGAACAGCTGCATCTTGGATAGAAATTTCATTTAAGATATTGCCGAATTTTTCCGCTGCAGGCTTCATAAGACTTGAGTGAAATGGCCCACTAACTTGCAAAGGCAGAACGCGTTTAGCACCCTGTTCTTTTGCTTTTTCGCCGGCTTTTTGGACTCCTTCCACTGTTCCTGAAATAACAATTTGTCCAGGGCAGTTCAAATTGGCCAGTTGAACAGCGTCCCCTTCTTCGGAAACACTTTCGCAAACCTCATGAAGAATGCTTCGATCAAGGCCTAAAACAGCCGCCATTGTGCCTTTTCCGTCCGGAACGGCTTCCTCCATATATTCACCGCGTTTATGTACAGCATAAACAGCATCCGCAAAATCGATTGCTCCACTCGCGACAAGCGCGGTATATTCACCAAGACTATGACCCGCTGTATAATCAGGAGTGATGCCTGCTTCGCTCAGGCTTTGCAAAAGAGCAATACTTGTTGTCAAAAGAGCAGGCTGTGTATTAGCTGTTAATGTCAACTTCTCCTGAGGACCCTCAAAAATAATGGAAGAGAGTGAATATCCCAGACGTTCATCCGCCTGATCAAAAAACTGTTTGGCCTTTTCATTTGAATCAGCCGCTTCTTTCCCCATGCCAACGGCTTGTGAGCCTTGGCCTGGAAAGATAAATGCTATTTTCCCCAATATCCTCTACCCCTTTATTCCTTTTGTTTGGCAACTGCGGTTTTTATTGTGCCAGCCACATCATTCACCACGATTTCCCTCGTTTGGCGAATGGCATGATAAACCGCGTTTGCATTGGAGGATCCATGAGCTTTAACAACTGGAGCCTTCAGTCCGAACAGTGCAGCCCCTCCATACTCCGAATAATCCATTTTATTTTTCAGCTCAAGCAAATCAGATTTAATCAATCCGGCAGCAAGCTTGTTTTTAAGACCGCTCATAAATGTTGATTTTAACATTGAAAAGAGGGAAGCAGCGGTCCCTTCGATAGCTTTAAGGACAACATTTCCGGTAAAGCCGTCTGTAACAACAACATCTGCGTGTCCTTCAAGCAATTCCCGCGCCTCAATGTTCCCCACAAAATTAACTTCAGAACCCTCTAGAAGTTCAAATGCTTTTTTTGTTAATTCATTACCTTTATTTGCCTCAGATCCGATATTTAACAATGCGACCCTTGGTTTTTCAATATTCCTCACCTTTTCAGCATATATCTGCCCCATGAAAGCATATTGAAGCAGATGCTCAGGCTTCGCATCCGCATTTGCTCCTAAATCAAGCATCAAAAATCCTTTTCCATCAAGAGTTGGAAGAGTAGGAGCCAATGCAGGCCGTTCGATTCCTTTAATTCTGCCAACAATAAATAAACCCGCGGTCATCAGAGCACCTGTGTTTCCTGCAGATATGCAAGCATCAGCTTCACCGTCAGCTACAGCCTGAGCCATTTTCACCATAGACGCTTCCTTTTTCCGGCGCACAGCTCTGACCGGCTCATCCGTCGCGCTTATTACTTCAGTCGTATGGACAATCGTTACCTTGTCATTTGACTGAAGATGTTGCTTTATTTGTTCCTCATCACCATATAAGATAAATTCAATATTAGAAAATTCCTGGACTGCCTTGTTAACGCCGAGAATAATCTCTTTTGGCGCGTGATCGCCGCCCATGGCATCAATTGCTATTTTCATCACTATCTCCCTTTTTCTCAAAACTAAGGCAGAGATTATTTTTTTATTACAAGATGCTGGGCCGTTCTTATTCACTAGAACGATACATTTCAAATTCGCCCCTGAATACCAGTTCCCCGCCTACAAAGCTCTCAACATCCACGATTGTACGTTTATCGTTTTTTTTAAAAGGGCCGACCTTGGCTTTCGCTACTACCCTTTCCCCCACTTTTACGGATCGGTTGAAATGGATTTTTGCTCTAACGGTTAAAGCAAGCTCATCATTAATCACCGCGACTGCAAGTGAGTTAGCTTGGGCGAATAAATGATGGCCACGAGCAATGGAATTGCGGGTAAAAACATGTTCCTCCCGGACGTCAAATATGGAAATCGCATTTTGATCCAGGTTGAGGTCTATTACTTCTCCGATCACTTCGCTCATCGGAAGTGATTTCACCTCATTCTCCACATGTTTTTCTGCCACAGTTTTTATTCTTTCCCTCAATTCGGGTATTGCCAACTCCATACGATCCAGCCTGATTGTCTGCACGCTTACTCCAAATTTTTCAGCGAGCTCTTCATCCGTTACAAAAGGGTTGGCCTCTATCGTCTCTATGAGCAATCTCTGTCTTTCCTTTTTTGAAGGCTTCATTTGATTCACATCATTTCCCGATATTAAGACTTGGTACTAATAGTAGTATATAAAATGCACTGCCAGCTTGCAACTATTAATCGACAGCTATACTAACTTAATCAAGTTTTTCTTCAGACAGAACTCCAGACTCTTCCAAATGATTTCTTAACGAAGAAAATTGCTCTTCCTTCCAAAAAGACTCGGATTTGATTAGCTCCATCGCATCATTTCTTGCGATTTCTAAAACTCGGTAATCATGAACCATATCAGCTACTTTAAATTCTGGAAGACCGCTTTGTTTTTTTCCGAAAAAATCACCCGGTCCCCTCAATTCTAGATCACGCTCACTTAACACAAACCCATCATTTGTTTCGGTCATGATTTGCATTCTTTCTTTCCCAATTTCCGTTTTGGGGTCCGCAAGCAAAATACAATAAGATTGGCTGCTACCCCTTCCAACCCGGCCACGCAATTGATGAAGCTGAGCCAATCCAAATCTTTCCGCATCATAAATCATCATAAACGTCGCGTTTGGCACATTCACTCCAACTTCCACCACAGTTGTAGATACCAACAGTTGAATCTCATTTTTGCTGAATGCTTTCATGACATCATCTTTTTCGGCTGTTGGCAGACGACCATGCATCAGGCCTGTCTTAAAACGGCCTTTGAAATGGTTGGATAGCATATCATATACATCGATCGCATTTTGGACATCTAGCTTGTCGCTCTCTTCAATTAAAGGACAGATGACATAGGCCTGCCTGCCTTCGCGAAGTTCTTTCTCCATGAAATCTAATACCCTGTCCAGCATATCATGCTTAGCCCAATATGTTTCAATCGGCTTTCTTCCTTTTGGAAGCTCGTCAATGATCGAAACATCCATTTCCCCGAACACTGTAATGGCTAATGTCCGAGGGATAGGTGTGGCTGTCATGAACAAGACATCCGGGCTTTCACCCTTCTCCTTGAAGACTCTGCGCTGTTCCACACCAAAGCGGTGCTGCTCATCCGTAATAACAAGGCCAAGATGATGGAAATCTACATCCTCCTGGATCAGGGAATGGGTACCGATCATGATATCTATTTCACCGTCACGAAGACGATTTAATATGTCTTCTCTCTTTTTTCCCTTTACAGAGCTAGTCAAAAGTTCGATCGATAAATCTGTATGGGAAAAAATATTTTGAAGCGATTCAACATGCTGTTCTGCCAGTATCTCAGTCGGCACCATGAGAGCCCCTTGATAACCAGCAGTTACACTCGCAAACAGCGCCACAGCGGCAACAACTGTTTTTCCTGAACCGACATCTCCCTGGAGTAGCCGGTTCATTTTATAAGGGGATTTCAGATCAAAACAAATCTCATTCACTGCTTTTTTCTGAGCATTCGTAAGGGAGAAAGGAAGGGAAGACAGGAAGGCTTTTAGTTTGTGAAGGTCGTAGTTTTGACCGACACCCCGAGTACCTTCCCTCCTCTTCCTGCGAAGAGCTTGCATTTTAAGTTGAAATAAAAGAAATTCTTCGTATACAAAGCGTCTGCGCCCCTGTTTCATTTCAGTTCCCGATTCCGGGAAATGCATAAACTTCAATGCATCAGCAATCCCAGCAAGCTTGTATTTTTCCAAAAAAGATGTAGGAAGGGACTCTTCAATATACCCGTCGAAAGCTTCAAATCCCTCTTTAATAAAGCGGCGCAATGACTTCACCGTTAATTGGCCTTTAACAGCATATACCGGCTGAAAATCCTGAACTCCTTCATGTGGCCCGAGTACAACCTCATTACAAGTGATCGTTTGCCGATGTTTATCCCACTTTCCGGTAACAGTGATCGTGCTTTGCAGTTGCAGCTTTCCTTTCAAGTAACCGCGATTAAACATGACGGCTTTCACTAAATATCTTCCAACAAGCAGACGTACAGTCAGCCGATTACGTTTCCTTCCATAATAGACAAGGGAAGGTTCACTATGAACCTTCCCTTCAATCGTAATGCGCTCATCATGTTCTACCTCGGACAGATCACGCAGCCTCATGTCATCATATCGATAAGGAAGATAGTACAGTAAATCGCGGATTGTATGAATACCCAGGTCTGCCAGTTGAGCGGAGGTCTCATCGCCTATTCCCTTTAAAACTGTCACATCTTGATCCAATGGATTATTCATGATCTGCAAAACTGTCCTCCTTACTCAGTAATTTATTCAACAGAAAAAATGTAGGTGTATACCGGCTGTCCCCCATCATGAACCTCTACTTCAACATCTTGAAAATTTTGATGGACAAACTCGACAAGCTGATCCAATTCAGACTTGTCCGCATCTTTGCCGTAAAGAATCGACAAAATTTCCGAGTCTTCATCAATCATTTCGTTCAGCAGATTTTTAGCGGTGTTCAATAACTGAGGTCCAGACGTTACGATTTTGCCATCTGCTATTCCCATATAATCGTCTTTAGTGATTTTCACCCCATCAATAGCGGTATCTCTCACAGCATAGGTAACCTGCCCCGTTTTTACATACTCCATCGCTTCTGTCATACCGTGTTGGTTATTTTCTAATGAAGCGGTCGGATTAAAGGCAAGAATCGCTGCCATTCCCTGAGGCAGTGTCTTTGATGGAACAACGACGACATTTTCTTCCGCAATTTCCGCAGCCTGTTCGGCAGCCATAATGATATTTTTATTATTCGGCAGGATCAAAACATTTTTTGCATTTACTGTTTTTATAGCTTCTACGATATCTTCAGTGCTTGGATTCATCGTTTGACCACCTTCAATAACAGCAGAAGCCCCGATGCTTTTAAGCAGTTTTTTGATGCCTTCTCCCATTGAAACAGTAATAATGGCATACTCTTGTTTTTCCTTTGCGGGAGCTTGTCCCACCGGATTTTCATTCGTGAGAGCGCTATGTTGCTCCCTCATGTTTTCAATTTTCATATGGATCAAAGGGCCGTATTGCTGTCCGTACGATAACACCTCGCCAGGACGTTCCGAATGAATATGGACTTTCGCCACATCATCATCTGAAATCACAAGAAGCGAATCACCGAACTGGCTTAGATCCGAGCGGAATTCATCTTCGTCATAAGAACGTTTGCCGGCTTCTAACCGCACCATGAACTCGGTGCAATATCCGAACTCAATATCTTCTGTATTCATAAACCCATGGACATTTTGATGATGTTGTGCACTGACTAGCTCATCCATTGATGGGACGGCCAGCCCTAGTCCAGGAAGCTCCTTCCCAGTAAGAGATGATAAAAAGCCTTCATAAACGAATACAAGTCCTTGACCGCCGCTGTCTACGACTCCAACTTCTTTCAGCACTGGCAGAAGATCCTGCGTTCGTTCAAGTGACTTTTTTGCCTCTTCTAATGTTCTTTCCATGATTTCTATAAGATCATCCGTTTTTCCGGCCGCATGAACGGCTGCATTCGCAGCATCCTTAGCCACTGTTAATATGGTACCTTCGACAGGTTTCATGACCGCTTTGTAAGCTGTTTCCATGCCAGCTTTCAATGCATGGGCAAATTCCACCCCTGTAATAGTTGACTTATGCTCTATATCTTTAGAAAATCCCCTGAAAAGCTGGGATAGAATGACACCCGAATTCCCTCGGGCACCCATCAGCAAACCTTTGGCAAAGGCTGCACCAACCTTTCCGATATGGTCCTGCTTATTCGCCTGGGCCTCTTTTGAACCAGAAGTGATGGATAGCTTCATATTTGTACCCGTATCACCGTCCGGTACGGGAAAAACATTTAGAGCATCAACGATTTCAGCATTTGCTGACAAATGATTCGCCCCGCTTAAAATCATTTCGGCAAAGCGGTTCCCATCCAAAGATGTTATCGACACAAACTTTTCCTCCTCATTACGGATTCGTCACACGAACCCCCTGAACATAAATATTGACTGTATCGGCAGACATTCCGATTGTTTTTTGCAAAGTATATTTGACTTTTGATTGTACATTGAAGGCGACTTCAGAAATTTTCGTTCCGTAGCTCACAATAATGTACATATCAATATGCAGTTCGTCTTCTTCCTGACGAATAACAACTCCTCTGGAGAAGTTTTCTTTTCTAAGAATTTCGGTCAAGCCGTCACGAATCTGGTTCTTAGAAGCCATCCCGACAATTCCGTAACAATCGATGGCAGCTCCGCCGGCAATCGTAGCAATCACTTCATTGGAAATATCAATTTGGCCAAATTTTGTTTTCATTTCAATGGACACAAAATATCCCCCCTATTTTAATGATCCACGTACTTTTTTTGTTCCTTTTAGTACGTGTTCAACGAGCAAAGCTTCAAGCAACTGACTTTCAGCGGTTATATTGACATCAAGTTGCTCCACTGAAAGTGGGCGTTTTAAGGGAAGCTCCTCCCTATAGCTGCATGAATAACACAGAAATAAGCCAACAAAAAGATGGCTGTTTATCATTTGGTGACTTTAGAATATCCACTTTTTATGCTAGAGCTATGATTATATTACTATAACGGGTTCCATTTTAAAAGCGGAAACATAAAGGCAATTTTCAAGCCAATAGCGGCTGTCAAGGAAAGAGACATGACAGGGTTGAATGATTTGTTGCATTGCGAACCTTTCTATGATAAATTATTAAAGTATCTTTTCATAAAAAAGGATGAAATAATCATTCGATTATTTATGGTAATGCCAGTGACAGGAGGGGAATCATCAATGTCTAAAAAATGTGTGATTACAGGACGTAAAACAGCCACAGGCAACAAACGTTCACACGCAATGAACGCCAATAGACGCACTTGGGGTGCAAACCTTCAAAAAGTTCGCATTTTGGTCGATGGAAAGCCAAAGCGTGTATGGGTTTCAGCTCGCGCTCTTAAATCAGGTAAAGTCGAAAGAGTATAATACAAAAGCGAAAGCCGTTTAGTCTGGGTGACAAGCACCTGACGCTGAAAAAAAAGAAACCTAAGTTTGAAACACAAAAGAGGCACCTTCAGAGGGTGCCTCTTTTTTGCAAGAAAAAATATAGCATTCAGCCTGACTTGCGCCGCGTTCTGAGCCTGCCGACGCCAAAGAACGCGCCGACATTATGCGGCCAGCGCTTGTCACCCCTAAACTCTTCCACATTTCAGCTTAGTCCGTACGTCGATGAGGTTTACGCTTTTAAATTAATCTTTCTTAAACGTTCCCAGCATCGCCCTCACAATTCCCCCTAAAAACCTCGGAAGCTTGATTGTATAGAACTTCATACAGGTTCCCTCCTCATAACTATCAAGAAACTGACATTTTCTCACTCATATCATATTCATGATCTATACATAAGTACACATGCCCGATTCATTCAAGCCAATATTAATCCTTACTTCTTATCATCATAAGTATGCCTTTTTCGAATGAAAAATGACCAGTTTCCTGAATAAGTTCATTGCTGATGCATAACGAGGAACCGACTGGAACATTATGTTGATTGAGGGGATATTTGAATCCTTCCAATGTAACTCCAGATACGTCTGAAAAAACCGGTATGAAAGAGACAAACTTCTTTTTATTTCGTTTTATTTCATATCTGCCCGGCAAATATATAGATAGATTGTTTTGAACATCAATCATTTCAAAGTGGATATCAGGGTGAGCCTGCTTAAATGTGGCTAACATCAACGCATTAGCCATGAAATGATCAAGCCGGCCTCCCGTTCCCCCGAAAACTTTTACAGTGGATGCGTTCATTTCCAATGCCCACAGAATGGCTAATTCCATATCCGTTTCATCTTTTTCTTGTTTAAACCTCCTAAGTGAGGCTACTTCACGCTCAATCTTTTCCCATTCTTCTTGACTAATTGAATCAAAGTCGCCAACAGCCAGATCTGGATAGATACCTGCGTGCATAATCGTATGGACTCCCTTATCAACGCCAATCCATACGATGTTTTCATTTTCGTTTTCCGATAAATCCGGAATTAATGATTCCGGTCCTCCGGCAACAATATGAATTGTTTTTTTAAATGGACCTGCACTACCTGTCATCATTGTTCCAGTTGCTTTCGAATGTCTTCTATCGCTTTTTTCCGATCAGTCTGATTAAAGATGAAAGAACCAGCGACAAATACATTTGCTCCTGCTTCCTGACACAAACGTGCCGTTTCAGAATTAATTCCTCCATCCACTTCGATTTCCAAATCCAGCCCTTTTTCATCCGCCATCTCTTTAATTTCTGTTATTTTTGGAAGAACTGATTCAATAAATGACTGTCCGCCAAAACCCGGATTGACCGTCATTAATAAAACCATGTTGATGTCCTCCAAAACATATTTGATAGATTCGGCCGGTGTGGCTGGATTCAATACAACCCCCGGCTTGACACCGTGTTTTTTTATCTCTTGAAGCGTGCGATGAAGATGTGGATCGGCTTCAACATGGATTGTTAAATAATCCGCTCCTGCCTTGGCGAAGTCTTCCACATACAGATGTGGATTATCAATCATCAAATGGACATCAAGCGGAAGATCTGTCACCGATTTAATAGCCGCTACAGTACCAGGACCCATTGTGATGTTTGGAACAAAATGTCCATCCATGACATCAATATGAATATAATCCGCTCCCGCTGCTTCTACTTCCTTTATGTCTTCCCCAAGCTTCAAAAAATCTGCTGCAAGAATCGATGGTGCTATCTTCATCGTTAATACCTCGGCTTTCTATTCTTTATTTCTTGATAAAAATCTTGATAATGATCATAGCGATATTGGCGAATTTCTCCTGATTCGACTGCCAGCTTCACCTTACAACCCGGTTCATTTATATGCAGACACCCCCGAAATTTACAGTTTTCCCCATATTCCTGTATTTCCGGAAATGTAAACGGCAAATCAGCGATCTCCATTTCCGGGAACTCCAATGAACTGAATCCCGGGGTATCAGCAACGAGGCCGCCCCCTATTTGAAGGAGCTCAACGTGGCGTGTCGTATGCTTTCCTCGCCCAAGGTGATCAGAAATGTCCGCTGTCTTTATTTCCAATGAAGGATGCAGCGAGTTGAGTAGAGAAGATTTTCCGACACCTGATTGTCCAGCCAACACGCTGATTTTCCCATTAATTAATGGGTCTAACTGTTTCAGCCCATCTCCGGTCACTGCCGACAACTGAAAAACCTCATAATCAATCGACCGGTACCCATCAATGTACCAGTCGATCTTATCCTTCTCCTCCTCAGATAGTAAATCCATTTTAGTTATGCAAATGACAGGAGTAATGTCATTCGCTTCAATGACTGCTAAAAAACGGTCCAGAAGCAGCGAACTAAAGTCCGGCCGAGCTGCTGAAAAAACCAATATCGCCTGATCGATGTTAGCAATCGGGGGACGGATGAGTTCATTTTTTCTCGGCTTAATTTCCATGATGTAGCCATCCGTTTCGTTTTCAGATTTAAAAACGACATAATCCCCGACAAGAGGGGTCACATTTTTTTTTCGAAAAACCCCTCTTCCACGACATTGAATAATGCTCTCACCATCAAGAACATAGTAAAATCCGCTCAATGCTTTAATGATCTTTCCTTCTGACATGGCATCCTTCCTTTCTCATGATCAGTCATCCGAATATGGAACTTCTTCATCTAATATAACCGTATTATCCCTCACAACTTTATAACCGGCTTTCTTGCCCTTTTCAATTGTAAATTCCAGTTGTTTTTTCACAGTTGAATGAATTGTGAATGTTTCCGCCGGTACCGTCATACTGTGATTCATGTCTTCAATGAAGATCCGGACCTCCTGAGGCTTCCCTTCTTCCTCTGGTTCATACGGTATGGTTACCTCTTTGTTCACTTTCCCAGGCGGGATTTCTTCCTGCCCTTTTGACATGGTCACTTTAACGGTAGAGCCTTTCATCACCTCAGTACCGGGAGCGGGATCCTGTCTTATGACAAGCCCCTCTGGTACATCATCTGAGTACTCCTCATCGGAAAAATCAATCTTCAACCCCGATGACTCCTCATAATTCTCGAGCCCCTTTTGATTGTTGCCTGATAAGTCTTTCACTGTAACCAATTCTTCACCGAGGCTCACTTTAAAAATGATCGTGGTTTCAGATGGAACCACTTTAGTGCCTGGAGCAGGATCTTGCCCGATAATTGTACCGGGAGCAGCAGAATCATATTCTTCTTCTTTATCAATATGGTCGAAGTCTTCTTTTTCAAGTTGTTCAACCGTTTCCTTATAGTCACGACCTACATAGTCAGAAAGTTCAAACGTTTCCTTGCCAGTACTTAAATAAATATTGATCAAGCTGCCTTTTTTCACTTCCCGGCCGGCTTTCGGGCTCGTCTTAATCACTTCGCCCTCTGCCACATTTTCATCTGAAATTTCAATGGTGTCACCAATTACAAATCCTTCTTGCACTAAGCTTAAAACAGCGTCTTCATACATTTCCCCACTCACGTCAGGTACCTTTACCACTTTGGCACTCATCAGTGAAGGCATGAGCACTATAAGTAATGTAGCAGCTATCGCCAGTATAGCTACGATCCCGACAATCCAAGGCCATTTTTTTCTCTTCTTTTTAAGTTCATCATTGCCTTCCTTGTCTGGTTTCGCTATGTCCTTGTTTTCTATTTGATGGATCATCGTGTCATCGTCTAGTGATTCAACATGCTCATCCGTTATCACTGGAATAGCCTTTGTTGCTTCATCGTCGACAGGAATGACGAATTTAGGCTCCTGCAGACGCTCAGGATCAAGAGCTGTTTCCAAATCTTTTTCCATTTCTTCAATACTGTTATAACGGAGAAATGGATCTTTCGCTGTTGCCTTCAGCACAATATTTTCCACACTTTGCGGAATATCGGGATTCCATCTCGTCGGCGGAGGAGTTTCTGATTGCAAATGCTTTAGAGCTATAGAGACAGCAGACTCACCCGAAAAAGGAAGCCTCCCTGTCAACAGTTCAAACATAACGATTCCCAGTGAATATATATCCGATTTTTTGGTCGCCATTCCACCCCGTGCCTGTTCAGGAGATAAATAATGAACAGAACCTAGCACTGCATTTGTATGAGTGATAGACGTGGCACTCAAAGCCATAGCAATACCAAAATCCGTTATTTTCACATTTCCGTCGTGGTCTATTAAAATGTTTTGAGGTTTGATGTCACGATGGATGATATGGTTATAATGGGCGTGTTCAAGAGCAGAAGTCAACTGCTTAACAATATCAATCACTTTTTCAATCGAGATCGGATAATAGTTTTGTATGTATTGCTTTAAGGTCATTCCATCAACATATTCCATAACGATGTAGTAAATATTATCTTCTTCTCCAACATCGAAAACGTTCACGATATTCGGGTGATTGAGACTTGTCGCTGACTGTGCCTCTCTCTGAAAACGGCGAATGAATTCTTCTTCGTCCGCAAAATCGAGCCTTAATATTTTCACCGCAACATCGCGGTCCAATATCATATCACGGGCAAGATAGACGTTGGCCATTCCGCCGCCGCCGACCATTTTGAGGATTTTATAGCGCCCGCTGATCCTTTTACCGCTTAACATTCGTTGCACCTGCTTTCATCGCAGGTTCCATATTCTATAATGGCCAGTGATATATTATCTTCTCCACCGTATTGATTGGCTAATTCAATTAAGCGGTCCGCTTTCTCTTCTTTGGTCAAAGATGCTTTTAATAATTCTTCCATTTCAGCTTTGCTCACTTTATCGGACAAGCCGTCCGAACAGAGCATTATTTTGTCCCCTTCTTCAAAAGTGATAGTTTTGATATCTATTTCTACTTCCTCTTGTGTCCCGGCTGCTTTTAAGACGATATTTTTTCTGGGATGATGCACAGCATCCTCTGGGGATATTTGACCAGTCTTGACGAGCTCGTTTACAAATGAATGGTCTTCCGTCAATTGTTCGTAACCCAGATCATTCATGACGTAACAACGGCTGTCTCCCACATTCGCCACAGTGGCAAACCTCTCAGTACAGATTGCAGCTACAATCGTTGTCCCCATACCTTCACACTGCAGATTTTCTTTCGCATGATCAAAGATTTTTTTATTGACATTAGTCAGGTGATCCTGAAGCCACTGTTCTGCTTCCGTGGGAGTAAGCGAAGTGTCAACTTCTTGCCAATGCCCCTTTAATTCAGTCACTGCAATTCCGCTCGCCACTTCACCAGCTTTGTGGCCACCCATTCCGTCAGCCACAATCGCTAGCATTTCTCCCTGCCCACTGATGAAGATCCCACCATCATCTTCATTGTGCGTCCGGACCTTTCCCTTGTCTGTTTTAAAAATCGCCAGCATTTCCAATCACCTCACCCTTCATTACAGTAGTCTGGTACTGTCATTATTTCCATCCTATGACTCTTTTTTTCTGAAAGAGGCTATAAAAAACCCGTCTCCGCCGAAATCCTGCGGGAAAATTTGCAATGAAAATTGATTATCCTTCAGAGTGAGTGCTTCCGGCATGTGGAGAACATTCGGTTCGAATTCAGGGTGTTGTTCCAGAAAACTGGCGGCTGTTTCTACATTCTCCTCTTTATCAACAGTACATGTACTGAAGACAAGCAATCCACCTTTTTTTACCAGTTTGGACGTTTCATGCAGAATATCCATCTGTACACTTTTTAGTGCATAAATATCTTCTTCGGTCTTTGAGTATTTGATGTCTGGTTTCCTTCTCAATACACCTAGCCCGGAACATGGAGCATCTACAAGGACTCGATCAAATGACTGAGCTTTAAAGACTTCTCCCACCCTACGACTGTCCATGCTCTTGGCATCCACATTTCTCAAATGGAGCCTGTCGACCTGATCCATTATCAGCTTCAGTTTATGGGGATGGAGGTCCAAGGCTGTCACTTGTCCTGTGTTATCAAGTATTTCTGCGATGTGAGTTGTCTTCCCTCCTGGAGCTGCGCATGCATCCAGTACTTTCAGATCAGTTTCAAGCTCCAAAGCATAAGCAACCAGCATGGAGCTTTCATCCTGGATCGTAAAAAGCCCTTCTCTATACGCTTTTGAACGAGCAAGGTTTCCTTCCACTGCCCGGATTGCAGTTGGTAGAAATGGACTCGGGATTGCTTTAATTCCTTCGGCCTCTAATCGTTTAATGACCTTGTCTCGGTTTGCGAGAGTCACATTCACTCTAGCTGTCTGTACAGGGGCTAAAAGATTTTCTTCACACATTTTTTTGGTCTGCTCAAAACCATACTGGCTGATCCAGCGTTTGATCAACCATTCCGGATGACTTGTTTCGATGGAAAGGCGAGCTGCTGGATCTTTTATTTCTTCAAGAGAGGGGACCCCCTCTCTTTGAATAGATCTCAATACTCCATTTACCAGTCCTGCTATCCCTTTATGTCCCCGTTTTTTGGCAATTTCAACCGATTCATGGATGACTGCCCGGTCAGGTATTCTGTCGAGAAACACCATCTGATAAATGGATATCCTTAATAAAAGACGGACCCAATGCTCCACTTTCTTTTTCAAGAAGGGAGCCAAATAATAATCAAGGGTCATTTTTCTTTGAATTGTACCATAGCTGATTTCAGTTAACAGAGCTGCATCCGGGCCTGAGAACTGATGCTTTTTTATTGTTTCATTAAGAAGCAAGTTGCTGTATGATTGGTTCTTTTCGACTGCTTCAATGATATCCAGCGCTGCTTCTCTCACATTTTTTTTATGTTTACTCATCATAACCGCCCAATTTCAGCCCTGGTTCGATGAACGAACCAGCTCCCGTTAAAAACTGGGACGCGGTCATTCTTTTCTTACCGGCAGGCTGAAGTTCAGTAATCTTTATAGCTGTATTGTCCCCTGTAGCTACAAAAAATCCGTCTTTTTCAACTCGTACAATCGTTCCCGCTTCCCCAGTTTGTCCGGCCTGCTTTTGCGCTCCCCAAATTTTTAACACATCGTTATTAAGTTTTGTATAGGCTACTGGCCAAGGACGCAAACCGCGAATTTGGTCATAGATTTCCTGACCTGTCTTAGTCCAGTCGATTTTCTCTTGTACGCGTGTAATGTTGGACGCAAAGGTGGCGAGTTCATCATTTTGTGGAGTTCTTTCCGCTTCACCCGCGATTAGCTTTGGTACTGTTTCAGAAAGAAGCTTTGCTCCTGCTGCACTCAATTTATCATGAAGAGAACCGACATCATCCGAATCTTCAATCGCAACTTCCACCTGGCTGATCATATCCCCCGCATCTAGTTTCTCAACCATATGCATGATGGTGACGCCAGTTTTATTTTTCCCTTGTAAAATCGCATAATGAATAGGCGCTCCTCCCCTAAGTTCAGGAAGGAGAGAGGCATGCACATTGATGCAGCCAAGCTGTGGATATTCCAAAATTTCACTTGGCAAGATTTGTCCATAGGCTGCCGTAATAATCAGATCGGGCTCAATCGCCAATATTTTTTCAAGTTCTTCAGCAGCACGTATTTTTTCCGGCTGAAAAACAGGTATACCAAGATTGACCGCTTCTATCTTTACAGGTGGGGGAGTCAGTACTTTTTTTCTTCCAACAGGGCGGTCTGGCTGTGTGACAACTGCCCTAACATCATATCCATCATCAACAAGTCTCTTCAAAATCGGCACGGAAAAATCAGGCGTGCCCATAAATATTACCTTTGTAATTGTTCCTCACTCCAATCCGTCAATTCCGATTCCTCAACATATTCAACCACTTTCGATGTAAAAAGAACCCCATGTAAATGGTCGACCTCATGCTGGATGGCTCGCGCTAAATAGCCTTCCGCCTCCAGATTATATTCCTTTCCGTGTCGATCAAATGCTTTGACTTTAACCATTTGTGCCCGAGGAACTTTACCGTAAATCCCTGGAAAGCTCAAGCATCCTTCAATGTCAATTTCAGTGCCTGTTTCATTGATAATTACTGGGTTGATTAATTCGATTAGCTCTGATTCTTCTCCTTCACCAATATCCACTATGGCAATTTGGCGGGGAACACCCACTTGTGGGGCTGCAAGGCCGACACCATCTTCAGCAATCATCGTGTCATACATATTGTCTAACAGACAATGAAGATCCTTATCAAAATTATTCACCCGTTCACAGATCGTTTCAAGAATTTCATTTGGGTGATGAACAATGGGAAGTATAGGCAAAGTTGTCCCTTCTTTCTATTCGTTACATCATGTTGTATGGATTTATATCTATCGTGATAGATAATCCGTCTCGAGAAGTCTGCGGATTATAATGCTCTAATATTTTTCTCAATGCTGAAAAAAGGTTTGGTTCACGCTTGTATTTTATCAGACATTGATATCGATATCTATTATTGATCTTTGGTATCGGTGACGCAACAGGTCCCAACAGAATCGCTTCTTTGGATATATTCGATTTCAGGAAGCTCGAAATTTTCTCGGTGACGGTCACCACCTGCAGCAAATCCTCATGTATGACGGTGACGAGCGCCAAGTAATAAAAAGGAGGATAAGAACCGATCTTTCTCATTGACATCTCTTCGTTGTAAAAACGCTGATAATCCTGCATGGCCGCCAATTGGATACTGTAATGCTCGGGAGTATACGTTTGAACGACTACTTCTCCCAGCAGCTCATGTCTTCCCGCCCTTCCGCTAACCTGGGTTAGAAGTTGAAAGGTTTTCTCTGCCGCTCGGAAATCCGGCAAATGGAGCGTTGTATCTGCACTGAGCACTCCTACAAGAGTGATATTGGGAAAGTCCAAGCCTTTGGCGATCATTTGGGTACCTAGTAATATGTCAGCTTTACCAGATTGAAAGTGTTCGAGAATCCGCTCATGCGCCCCTTTTCTAGTTGTTGTATCCACGTCCATCCTGACGATTCTAGCTTCAGGCAGCAGCTTCACAAGTTCTTCTTCGACCTTTTGCGTACCCATTCCGAAATATCGGATATGATTGCTGCTGCACTCGGGGCATTCTGTTGGAACGCCTGTCTGGAAACCGCAATAGTGACACTTCATTTCATTTGATGAACGGTGATAGGTCATGGAAATATCACAATGAGGACATTGCATGACATACCCGCAATCTCTGCACATGATGAAAGTGGAGTGACCCCGCCGATTCAAGAAAAGGACGGTCTGCTCCTTTTTCTGAAGGCGGTCTTTAATCCTTTCAAACAGCTCTGTTGAGAACATTGACCGATTCCCGCTACGTAGTTCTTCTCTCATATCTACAACTGATACAGGCGGCATAGCCCTGTCGTTCATCCTTTTTGAAAGAGTGAGCAGATGATAGACTCCTTTTTGAGCTCTGGCAAATGACTCCAGCGAAGGTGTAGCGCTGCCTAGAATGACTGGACACTGATGATATTCTCCTCTTTTGATGGCAACGTCCCGTGCATGATATCTTGGAATCTCTTCCTGCTTATAGCTGGATTCATGTTCTTCATCAATGATGATAATTCCCAAGTGTTCAAAAGGCGCAAATATCGCAGACCTTGCACCGACAACCACTTTTACTTCCTTCTTTTGAATCTTTCTCCATTCATCATATTGTTCTCCTATTGAAAGTCTGCTGTGTAGGACAGCAACATCGCTTCCAAACCTTCCCTTAAACCGTTCAACCATCTGGGGAGTCAATGCGATTTCAGGAACAAGGACAATCGCTTCTTTTCCCTGTTTAATCACTTCTTGGATCGCTTGGAGATAAACTTCTGTTTTCCCGCTTCCCGTTACACCATATAAAAGAAAAGTCTCATGAGACTGCTGCTCAATAGATTGCAAAATTGGCTTCATCGCTGTTTGCTGTTCATTTGTGAGGGGAAGAGGGCTCGTCTTTTTAAAGTCCTTATGCTCGTAGGGATCGCGATATTCCTCCACCATATGCTCCGAAAGAATACCCTTTTTGACCAAAGCCTTTATGGCAGATGCCGGTACCTCAGCTTTCTTAGCTAAATCGGCCGCTTCACTCATACCGTTATTGGATTGCAGCAAGTGAAATACAAGTTTTTTTTGATTGACTGCATTAGATGGAAGAGCATGAAGCAGCTCCTCCAGTTTATCTTTTTCAACTGTTAGCTCAACGACCCTTTTCAACTTTTTCCTTGCCCTGTTTTTCACAAAATAAATCACTTCAGCATTGCCACTTTGAATTTCTTTATACAGCGCTGGCAGAAGGTTGCGTTTTTCAGCTTCCTTCCATGAAATTTCCTGCTTTCCCTCAAGTAATTCATCAAGAAACAGGGATGCGTCGTCTTTTTTCCTGATGATTTTTTCATATTTGGCTTTCATAGCAACAGGGAGCATTGCGTGAAAGACAGACACTTTGTAAGATATTGTTTCCCTAGTCATCCAGTTCCCCAGTTGAAGCAGTTCTTCATTCAAAACAGGAGCCAGATCCAGCGGCTGGATAATGTTCTTTATTTTTTCTACATCCGTATGCTCATTCAACCGAACGACAAAGCCCTGTATGGACCTCGGACCGAACGGAACAGCAACGCGCATTCCCGGTTGGATCATGCCTTCCCACTTTTTCGGAATACTGTAATCAAACACTCTGTCAGTTCCCAGAGAAGGAACATCAACAATGACTTGTGCGATTGTCATAAACGGTGATCATCCCCCATTTTTTCCGAAATCTCCAAAAGAATCCTTTTCGCTGTTTCCTGCTTACTTAATAACGGAAGTGGAATGCTCGAAAGATCCTTATGAAAAATCGTGACGATATTCGTGTCCCCTGCAAACCCTGCTCCTGCCGTTGTTACATTGTTTGCTACGATCATATCCGCATTTTTTCTGATCAGCTTGTCCTTGGCATACTCTTCCATATTGTCAGTTTCCGCTGCAAACCCAACAAGAAATTGATGCTTTTTCTTTTTTCCAAGCTCTAATAAAATGTCCTTGGTCCTTTCCATTTCAATGGCTACATTCCCCGGCTGCTTTTTCATCTTTGAATCAAATACTTGCTTGGGTCTGTAATCTGCAACTGCGGCACTCTTGATAACAACATCAGATTGATCCAAGTTAGCCATTACTTCATCATACATTTCCGCTGCACTTTCAATGTGAATCACTTTGACTCCCTTAGGGTCAGGTAGTGCATTTGTCCCTGAAATCAATAAAACATTTGCCCCTAACAAAGCAGTCTGTTCAGCCAGAGCATACCCCATTTTGCCGCTGGATCTATTCGTAAAGTATCGAACAGGATCGATTTTCTCTTTTGTCGGTCCTGCTGTAATTAAAAACGTCTTGCCTTTAAATAACAATTCCGTTTCAAAATGACCTTTTACTTTTTCCAATATCTTTTCCGGCTCTTCCAGTCTTCCTTTTCCGACATAACCGCACGCTAAATACCCTTCTCCTGGCTCAATAAAGTTACAACCCATTTGCAACAGCATGTCAATATTCCTTTTGACAGCCGGATGGCTATACATATGGACATTCATGGCGGGAGCAATCCAAACGGGTGCAGTCGATGCCAGCAATGTTGTAGTGATCATGTCATTAGCTATCCCATTTGCCAGTTTGCCAATGGTATTAGCTGTTGCTGGTGCCACCAAAATCAGATCAGCCCAATCAGCAAGATCTATATGGGCAATCACCTCAGGATTATTTTCGATAAAAGTATCTATGTAAACTTCATTTCTTGATAAGGCTTGAAATGTCAGAGGAGTGACAAACTTTCTTGCAGAATCACTCATCATCACTTTCACATCAAAACCAGATTGTACAAGCTTACTTGTTAAATCAGCTGCTTTATAGACTGCGATGCCTCCTGTGATACATAATAAAATATTTTTTTTCGCCACAGTTAAAATCCCCTTTTTCATACTAGTTCGTTCAACTCTTTTAATTTCTATTATGAATGATTTCCGTTCTTTATAAAAGAAAAAACAACCTATCTTGTCGACAGGTTGAATTTGTTGAATGATTATGTCAAATCTTCTTTGATTTCATCTTCAGGATCATCGCTTCCCAATGCTTTCATTACTAAGACACCACTATGGATCTCCTCAAGCGATTTTCCGACAAACTTATGTGATTTGTACTTTTCAAGCTGTGGGTTGTTCTCTTCCT
This sequence comes from Bacillus norwichensis, assembly GCF_014836955.1. Taxonomy (GTDB): domain Bacteria; phylum Bacillota; class Bacilli; order Bacillales; family Bacillaceae_C; genus Siminovitchia; species Siminovitchia norwichensis. The sequence continues at coordinate 48,823 of NZ_JACSPV010000003.1, read as the reverse complement.
GCAACTTGCGCGCCCTTTTAGCAGCAACTGTCACAAGTGAGTATTTTGAATCAATAACATTCATTAATTTATCAATAGAAGGGTATAACATTCTATTTCACCTCTGGATCCTGATATATTTATCTATGACACGTTCAGTGCGGCAATGCTCAGCTTGAACGATCGCATTGATTTTGTCAACTGCACGCTCAACATCATCATTTACAACAATATAATCATACATACTTGTCAATTCAATTTCTTTCCTTGCAGCTTCCATACGATTATTAATCAATTCCTCTGACTCGGTTCCCCTGCCGACAATTCTGTTTTTCAGTTCAGCAAGGCTTGGAGGCATCAGAAAAATGAAGAGACCATCAGGGAACTTTTCCCGAACCTGTTTGGCACCTTGAACCTCAATCTCCAGGAAAACATCCTTCCCTGCTTCCAATGTTTCCTTTACATAATCAACAGGAGTTCCGTAATAATTCCCTACGTATTCAGCATATTCAAGGAGCTTTCCTTCTTCAATCAACTGTTCAAACTTTTCTTTTGACTGAAAAAAATAGTCGACTCCGTCTATTTCTCCTTCACGAGGCTTTCTCGTCGTCATGGAAATAGAATATTCAAATTTAGCATCCGGCCGAGAGAAGACCGCCTTTCTGACAGTGCCTTTCCCAACTCCTGATGGTCCGGACAGGACTATCAATATCCCTTTATCACTCATCTAAAAATCCTACCCTTCTTCCTGGCCATTCGATATTAAACGTTGAGCAACCGTTTCAGGCTGCACCGCTGAAAGAATGACGTGTTCACTGTCCATGATAATAACTGCACGCGTCCTTCTTCCATAAGTAGCGTCTATCAACACTGCACGCTCTCTGGCATCCTGAATCATCCTTTTGATTGGGGCTGACTCAGGGCTCACAATGGATATAATACGGTTTGCAGAAACAATATTTCCAAATCCTATATTTAAGAGCTGTATCGACATGCTGCTCCTCCAGTCAACTTAGGCTGCTAAGCCTTATTCATTCACTCAATATTCTGTACCTGTTCACGCAATTTTTCAATCAATACTTTCATTTCCACTGACATGATAGCAATATTTGAATCACTCGCTTTAGAGCCAATCGTATTCGCTTCCCGATTCATTTCTTGTATAATGAAATCCAGTTTTCTTCCAATCGGTTCACTCGTTAGAAGCGCTTCCCTGAATTGAGATATATGGCTTATAAGCCTTGCCATCTCTTCACTTATATCGGCTTTTTCAGCAAAGATCGCAGCTTCGGAAACAATCCTTGTTTCATCTATCTTGCCCCTTATCATTTCAGATAATTTGGTTCGAAGTTTTTCAGTATATGTTGTTTGAATCAATGGGGAGAGTTCCTTTGTCCTCTGAACAAGTTCTTCCAAGGAGTTTATGTATGTATCCAGTTCAATAGATAAAGAGTCGCCTTCTGTTTCCCGCATTTTCGATACTTGACAGGCTGCACCATCAGCAGCACTCAACAATAAAGAAAAAACATCATCGTCAATATCGCCTGCTTCACTAACCACGATAGCTTCTTCCAACCGTAGCAAGTCTGACAACACTGCTTCTCCGGCTAATTGATATCTCTTCTTTGCTTCCTTTATAAAATGATAATAACTGTCTATCAAATCCCAGTCAATATACAATTCTTTGCTTGGTGAGATGTGGCCTGACAATTTGACACTCACTTCAACCCGCCCTCTGTTAAACTGCTTGCTGAGCCGGTTCCGAAGCGGGATTTCAGCTTGGGAAAGCTGTGGAGGCATTTTTATGTGGAATTCGCGGAAGCGATGGTTAACAGTTTTGATTTCAACCTGAACCATACATTTTTCTGTCTGTTTAACGCACCGTCCAAAACCGGTCATGCTCATTACCATATGAGTCACCCCGTTTACATCACTATTGAATGAAGAAAAAGGCAATAGATTCCTCTATCACCTTGTTGATTATAACATACACTATCTTCTTTTTCTTGAAAAAAAAGTTCCAGCCAGCAAAAATGTAGGAACTGCGCTCAATCCAAGGATCAACAGCCAGTCTCTCAGCTCAATTGCTACTGTATGGAATATCGGTTGAAACGTTGGAACATAAATCACCACAAGCATCAATAATGCAGAAGAAACGACCGCCCACACTAGATATTTGTTTCCAAAGGGATTCCGGGACAAAATCGATATTTCACTTCGGCAGTCAAATACATGTATGAGTTGTGCCATGACAAGTGTGGCAAATGCGATTGTCTGTGCATATGGCAAATCACTTGGATTGCGATGATACACAATGACAAAAGCAGCCAAAGTAACAACTCCGATCAAAAATCCACGCGAAAGAATTTTCCAACCAAGTCTGCGGGCAAAAACGCCTTCTTTTGGATGCCGCGGATTCCTTTGCATAACATTTTCCTCAGGCTGATCCAATCCCAAAGCCATGGCTGGCAATCCATCAGTGACTAGATTGACCCATAGAATTTGAATCGGTACGAGCGGTAAAGGCATTGACATTAACATGGCAAACAGCATGACAAGTATTTCTCCCACATTCGATGCCAGCAAGTACCGGATAAACTTCCGGATATTTTCGTAAATATTTCTTCCCTCTTTGATGGCAGCTTTAATCGTAGCAAAATTATCGTCCAACAGTATAAGGGAAGATGCTTCCTTTGCCACGTCCGTTCCAGTAATCCCCATCGCAATTCCAATATCCGCCGTTTTGATGGCAGGCGCATCGTTGACCCCATCCCCTGTCATCGCAACAATATGTCCTTTGTTTTGTAAGGCATTGACTATTTTTAATTTATGCTCTGGAGACACTCTTGCGAAAACGCGTATATTATCCACTACAGCTTCAAGCTCTTTAGCAGAAAGTTCGTTTAGCCTGCGCCCATCCATGACTGCCAAATCTCCATCTTTTTCTGCCAGAATGCCCAGTTGTTTAGCAATGGCACATGCGGTGTCCACATGATCACCAGTAATCATCACCGTCTTGATACCTGCTTGTTTACATTCGGCGACAGCGGATTTCACTTCCGGACGAGGAGGATCGATCATCCCCTGCAGACCGATCAATGTTAAATTTTGCTCAATGTCTTCGGACCTTTCAGGAATCGCGCCTTTCAAAGGCTTATAAGCGATAGCAATGGTTCTAAGTGCCATAGAGGCTAATTGCTTCACAGCTCCATTAACTTCGTTTAGAAGATGGTTGCTTAAAGCTTTTTGTTTCCCTTCCCATAAAATGGAATCACTTTTGAGCGACAGCACATCTGGTGCTCCTTTAGTGATGACAAACCGTTCTCCTGAAGGTCCTTTCACTATAACACTCATCATTTTTCGGGCAGAATCAAAAGGATATTCTTTCTCAACGGAAAACTGTTCCTCCAACAGGGCTTTTTTATCAATTCCGGCCTTTATCCCTGCGAGTAATAAGGCTCCTTCCGTTGGATCTCCATCTACAACCATTTCTTGACCCGTCATTTTAATTTCAGCATTATTGCAAAGGGTTCCGAAAGTGAGAAGCTGGTAAAGTGTTTTCTCCCTATCAACCTCAATGTTCTTTCCCTCAGTAGAGAATTCCCCTGTATCAGTCACGTTCCAAGTTTGACCTCCTCCCCATAAATGGGTGACGGTCATTTTATTTTGTGTCATCGTTCCTGTCTTGTCCGAACAAATGACAGAAGCACAGCCAAGTGTTTCAACAGCCGGAAGCTTTCGGACGATGGCATTTTTACGGATCATCCTCTGGACGCCAAGAGATAAAGCAACTGTAACAATCGCTGGTAAACCTTCCGGAATAGCCGCAACTGCCAGAGATACCCCCGCCAAAAACATTGTATAAACGTCATGACCATGAAAAATTCCTGCCAATACGACTGCCACTGTTAGGAGCAGCGCAACCGTGATAAGAACTTTTCCAAGCTGATCAAGCCTTCTTTGCAGCGGAGTCATAAGCGTTTCGGCGGTTTGGATCATTCCGGCAATTTTCCCCATAGCTGTTTTCATTCCAGTTGTGGTTACGACGCCCAGCCCGTTTCCGCGGGTGACCAGGGTCCCCATGAATGCCATATTATTTAAATCTCCAAGAGATGGATTTTCATCTAAAATAGGATTTGAATGTTTTTGTGAAGGTATCGACTCACCTGTCAGAGCCGACTCTTCTATTTCCAGGTCGTTAGACACAACAATCCGCATATCGGCACCGACACGGTCACCACTTGAAAGCTTAAGAATATCACCCGGTACCACATCCTTTGAATCCATTTTTATCCAGCGCCCATCCCTGAGAACGTTGACCTTTGGTGCTGACAAATCCTTTAATGCCTGTAAAGATTTTTCCGCTTTTCTTTCCTGAATAAAACCTAGCAATCCATTAATTAAAACAATCACCATGATGGCGACTGCATCGATATATTCTCCTAGAAGTCCGGATATTAATGTAGCCGCCAATAACACAAGTACCATAAAGTCCTTGAATTGGCTGAAGAAAAGAAGGATGGCAGATTGTTTTTCCCCTTCTGACAGTTCATTCCGGCCTACCTTTTTTCTTCTCTCATCAGCCAGTTTAGTTGACAAACCTGTCTTTATATTTGTTTGGAGCGATTCTGCCGCATCATTTTCATCCATTTGATGGTATATCATTGCACACCCGCCTTCCCTCTAAAAACAAACAATAGTTGTCCTTATCATTGCAAGCTTATTCAGGATGAAGAACATTCATGATATAATTTTTAAAAGAAAAGCTCAAGGCGCTTAATTAGCGAATTATGGACTAGATGAATCCTTGTTGATCATGAGGAAGAAGTTCACAGCTTACAAATAGCGTACTATTATTTTAAGTAGAGGATGTTTTTAATGGCTTTTGATGGACTCTTTACCAGAGCTATGACAAAAGAACTTTCTGATAAATTGATGGGAGGCAGAATCAATAAAATTCAGCAGCCCTATAAAAATGAAATGATGATTACTATTCGGGCGAAAGGAAGAAACCATAAACTGCTTTTTTCCGCACATCCCAGCTACTCAAGGGTTCAGTTGACCCAGGAATCACCTTCCAGTCTAGCTGAACCACCAATGTTCTGCATGATGATGAGAAAACACCTGGACCGCGCGATTGTTCAAAACATCTATCAAGCTGATCTTGATAGGATCATCATATTCGAATTAAAGGGAAAAGATGAGCTTGGGGATGAATCAATCAAGCTTTTAATCACAGAGATTATGGGCAGGCACAGTAACATTATTCTTGTAGATAAAGAAAATGATAAAATCATCGACAGCATCAAACATATCCCTGCTTCTGTTAACAGTTATCGGACTGTATTACCTGGTGGCACCTATATTTATCCGCCTGCACAAAATAAATTTAACCCTTTAGAAGCAGATACAGATGATATTTTACGGAGAATCGATTTTAACAGCGGAAAATTGGATCGACAGATTGTTCAGCATTTTGCAGGAATTTCTCCTCTTCTTGCCAAAGAAATAACTTTCCGTTCCGGCATTACAAATCGAAGCACGCTACCACCTGCTTTCATTGAAATCATGGAACAACTTAAGTCACATCAATATAGTTGCTCTATTATGACTAACGGAGAGAAAAGTGCTTTTTACTTGCTTCCGATTACGCACATGAAAGCAGAAGTCAAATCCTTTTCTACATTAAGTGACATGCTTGATAGCTATTATTTCGGCAAGGCTCAAAGGGATCGTGTTAAACAGCAGGCAATGGACCTGGAGAGATTGATGAAGAATGAAAAGGAAAAAAACGAAAAGAAAACCATCAAACTTGAAGAAACGCTGGAAAAAGCTGAACACGCGGATGAGTACCAGCTATTGGGTGAGCTTTTAACTGCAAATATGCATTTGATCAAAAGAGGAATGAAAAATATATCGGTCGTAAATTATTATAGTCTGAAAGAGGAAATGATCAACATTCCACTCGACCCACGAAAAGGGCCAGCAGAAAACGCGCAAAACTATTTTTCGAAATACCAAAAGGCCAAAAAAGCCGTTGGCGTAGTCAAACAACAAATAGAGCAGGCCAAGGAGGAAATCATTTATTTTGATGGACTCTTGCAGCAATTATCCTCTGCATCGGTTGAAGATATTGATGAAATTCGGGATGAGCTCGTTGAAGGAGGCTACATTAGACGCCGGCAAAAGAAAGCAAGGAAAAAGCAGACAGGCAAGCCTGTTATTGATAAATATGAAGCAAGGGACAAAACTGAAATCCTCGTGGGGAAAAATAATACCCAGAATGATTTTTTGACAAACAAATTGGCACGAAGGGACGAAATCTGGCTCCATACAAAAGATATACCGGGATCACATGTCGTGATCCGCAGCACCGAGCCGGATGATGCCACAATTCACGAAGCAGCCATGCTCGCCGCGTATTTTAGCAAAGCAAGAGATTCTTCTTCTGTGCCCGTCGATTACACGAAAATCCGCCATGTTAGAAAACCGAATGGCTCAAAACCGGGATTTGTTATTTATGAAGAACAAAAAACGGTGTTTGTCACACCAAATGAAGATTTGGTCAGGTCTATGAAGGTTGGTCAGAAAAAGCAAAGCGGGAAGCTATGATGATAAACACAAGACGGGTTGTCGGGGGAGGCGCTTTTCCTTGCCGCTATCACAATAACTCGATCGAACCAAGGGGGCTGTCCTTCGGAGCTGACTCAGCATAATCTGCTAAACGAGTTATACACAGGCATAGAATTTTATAATGTCCTATACCATCAAAAAAAGGCTGCCTTGTAAGACAGCCTTTTTTCATGGACTATTTTCCCCAGTCTTCGGGATTTTCACGCCAACTGCGCAAAGTTGCTAGATCTTCTTCTTTAATCAGGTTATTTTCGAAGGCCGTTTCAATCAAGTCCGAATAGCCCGTTAGTGAAAAGGCTTTGACGCCTTCTTCATCGAAAGCTGTCTTCGCTTTGTCCAGCTCATAAGAAAAGATGCTGACAACTCCCAAAACATCACAGCCCGCCTCTTTAAGTGCCTTGACAGCAACGATTGAGCTTCCCCCAGTTGAAATCAGGTCTTCCACCACAACAACTTTCTGCCCTTGTGAAGCTTTCCCTTCTATCTGATTGCCTTTTCCATGAGATTTGGCTTTAGATCTTACATAGCACATTGGCAGCTCAAGAATATCACTGATCCATGCTGCATGCGGTATGCCTGCAGTAGCGGTTCCTGCAATCAGTTCTGTTTCAGGAAATTTGGTTTTAATTAACTCCGCAAGCCCTTCAGCAATTTTCCTTCTGACATCTGGATAAGACATCGTTAGTCGATTATCGCAATAAATAGGCGCCTTCATTCCGGACGACCAAGTGAACGGATCGTTCGGCTGTAAAAAGACAGCTCTTATATCAAGTAAATGTTTAGCGATTGATTGGCTCATCACTTTACCTCTCCCATTCTGTCAACACTTTTTTATAGGATAAAACTGAATCGTCCGCTTGTGTAACTGGACGGCCGATTACAATCATTGATGATCCCATTTCGCGAGCATCCGAAGGAGTCACAATTCGCTTTTGATCATCACTTTTGCTCCCCGTCATCCGAATCCCTGGAGTCACTCGCAAAAAGTCGTCCCCTGCTTTTTTTGCAATGGAGGATGCTTCAAAAGCAGAACAAACAACTCCGTCGAGACCGGATTCCTTGGCAAGCAATGCATAGTGGAGGACGGATTCATCGATTGAGCGGTCTATCAATTGCTCTCGCTGCATTTGTTCTTCGCTTGTGCTCGTCAACTGTGTGACAGCAATCAAAGCAGGGCGGGTCTGCCCTGCCTTTGTCCCTTCCTCTAACCCTGAAAGTGCTGCTTTCATCATTTCTGTCCCACCAGCTGCATGGACATTAACCATATCTATCGAAAGTCCAGCAAGAACTTTCATTGCCCGATGAACCGTATTAGGAATATCATGTAACTTCAAATCAAGAAAAATCCAATGACCTTTTTCTTTCAAGGCTTTGAGCATATCCGCTCCCTCTTGATAATAAAGCTCCATCCCTATTTTTACATATAACTTTTCTCCATCAAATTTGTTCAAAAAATTCCATGCTCTTTCACCATCGGGAAAATCAAGTGCTATAATCGGCAAATTTTTCTCTGGCATTATTGAGTCACCTTTTTACCAGACGGCATGGCTTCCGCGGAAAGAACCATTGATTCAAGGACGTCGAGGATGGCTTTTGCTGTATCCAAAGATGTTAAGCAAGGTATTCCATTCTCAACAGATTCCCTTCTGATCCGGAAACCATCTCTGCGTGGCTGTTTTCCTCGTGTCAGAGTATTAATGACAAGCTGTGCATCACCCTGTCTGATCGTATCAAGCAGATTATGTCCGGATGCTCCAATTTTATCGACCGTTTGGACTTTGATTCCTGAATCAGTAATAGCTTTCGCTGTGCCACTTGTAGCTATAATCTGATAACCAATGGCAGAGAACCGTTCAGCGAGTTTAGCTGCTTCATCCTTGTCTTTATCCGCCACTGTGATCAACACCGTACCATGTGTCTTGATTTCTATTCCAGAACCTACTAATCCTTTGTACAATGCTTTTTCCATCGTACTATCTTTCCCCATGACTTCCCCAGTGGATTTCATTTCAGGTCCCAAAGTGATATCTACCCTTCTCAGCTTGGCGAATGAGAAGACCGGCACCTTGACATAAACCCCGCTCATTTCCTGGCTTAGGCCAGTTTCGTAGCCAAGCTCAGGCAGCTTCTTGCCCAAAATAACTTTCGTAGCAAGATTTGCCATTGGAATCCCTGTGATTTTGCTTAGAAATGGCACTGTCCTGCTGGATCGTGGATTTACTTCGATAACATACAATTCATTATTTGAAATGACATATTGAATGTTCAGCAGTCCGATAATTTCAAGACCTCTAGCAAGGCGGATAGTAGCATCTTCAATCTTCTTGATCATTTCCGCACTAATATTTTGCGGCGGGTAAACCGCTATAGAATCCCCAGAGTGAACGCCTGCCCGTTCAATATGTTCCATGATACCTGGAATCAAGACATTTTCCCCATCGGAAATCGCATCGACCTCTATTTCTTTTCCAGTCAAATAACGATCTACAAGCACCGGGTGTTCAGGATTAATTTTCACTGCATTTTTCATATAGTGGAGAAGTTCTTTTTCTTCATAGACAATTTCCATCGCTCTTCCCCCAAGAACGTAGGAAGGGCGGACCAATACTGGATATCCGATATCCGTCGCAATTTTTACAGCTTCGTCTACTGAAAAAGCGGTCTTACCTTTCGGTTGCGGGATATTCAACTCGGATAGAGCCTGCTCAAATTGTTCCCTATCTTCGGCTCTGTCAAGACTTTCAAGAGAAGTACCGAGAATATTTACGCCGCGTTCTGAAAGACCTGATGCCAAATTGATTGCTGTTTGTCCTCCAAATTGGACAACGACACCAAGTGGCTGCTCCAAATCAATAATGTGCATAACATCTTCCAGCGTAAGCGGCTCGAAGTACAGCTTATCTGAAATGCTGAAGTCTGTTGACACTGTTTCAGGATTGTTGTTGATGATAATTGCCTCATATCCAGCCTGCTGGATTGCCCATACACTGTGTACCGTTGCATAGTCAAACTCAATCCCCTGTCCAATGCGGATAGGCCCAGACCCTAGCACAATAACACTTTGCTTGCTGGTACGCTCTGATTCATTTTCCTCTTCATAAGTTCCATAAAAGTACGGAGTTTCGGATTCGAATTCTGCTGCACACGTATCTACTTTCTTATACACTGGCACTAGCTCATTGTTTTGGCGCCATTCATAAATTTCTTTTTCATTGCTTTCCCACAATTTTGCAAGAGTGATGTCCGCAAAGCCCATTTTTTTCGCTTGAACTGCCAATTCATCATTAAACGGTTCTTTTACCAACTTATTTTCAAGCTCAATGATTTTGTTTAATTTATGCAGGAAAAATAGATCAATCTTGCTCCAATCATGGATAGTCTTGATTGAAACTCCTCTTCGTAATGCTTCAACCACTATGAAGAGCCGTTCGTCTGTAGCATTTTCGATTTCGGACTGCAATTCTGCCTCTTCCATTGTTTTCGCTTCTTCGTTTTCTAAATGATACAGACCGATTTCAAGTGAACGTACCGCCTTTAACAACGATTCTTCGAAGCTGCGGCCAATTGCCATGATTTCGCCTGTCGCTTTCATTTGGGTTCCAAGACTTCTGTTCGCAGATTCGAATTTATCAAAAGGCCATCTTGGAATTTTAGTAACAATGTAATCAATAACAGGTTCGAAGCAAGCGTAAGTTTTTCCTGTCACAGGGTTCATCAGCTCGTCCAATGTATATCCCGCAGCTATTTTCGCTGCTAATTTTGCAATCGGAAATCCTGTTGCCTTGGAAGCAAGCGCGGATGAACGGCTGACACGCGGATTCACTTCGATTATATAGTATTGGAAACTTTCCGGGTCAAGAGCAAGCTGGACATTACATCCGCCTTCTATTCCAAGGGCGCGGATTAATTTCAAAGAAGTGTTTCTCAGTAACTGAATTTCTCTGTCACTCAATGTTTGGCATGGAGCCACAACGATGGAGTCACCAGTATGGACACCAACCGGGTCCACATTTTCCATATTACAGACAACAATCGCGTTGTCATTTGCATCTCTCATTACTTCAAATTCTATCTCTTTGTATCCAGCAATGCTTTTTTCAATCAAACATTGGTTAACAGGACTATTTTTTAAACCGTTGGACACAACGGTCTCAAATTCCTCATTGTTTTTACAAATACCTCCGCCTGTGCCGCCAAGTGTATATGCGGGGCGAACAATAACAGGGAATCCAATTTCTGCTACGAAATCTGTCCCTTCTTCAAGCGTGTGTACAATGGCACTTTCAGGCACTGGTTCATTCAATTCGTTCATCAAGCTTCTAAATTGATCCCTGTCCTCCGCCTGTTCAATAGCTGAAAGCTTTGTACCAAGTATTTCAACATTGCATTCTTCAAGAACTCCTGCTTTAGCCAACTGCATAGCAATGTTCAGGCCGGTCTGTCCACCAAGTGTCGGCAGGATGGCGTCTGGCCTTTCTTTTCTGATAATGCGACTGACAAATTCAAGTGTCAGCGGCTCAATATAGACAGCATCTGCAATCTCAGAATCTGTCATAATGGTCGCTGGATTTGAATTGATTAGGATGACCCTGTAGCCTTCTTCTTTCAAAGCGAGGCAAGCCTGGGTGCCAGCATAGTCGAATTCAGCAGCCTGTCCAATGATGATAGGGCCTGACCCTACTACTAAAATACTATTGATATCAGTTCTTTTCGGCATGGTCATCCGCCTTTCTTTTGTTTTCATCCATTAATTTCAGAAATTGATCAAATAAATACTTGGCATCTTCTGATCCTGGCGCACCCTCAGGTTCAAATTGTACGGAGAAGGCTAAATATTTTTGATGAGACAGCCCCTCGATGGTGCCTTCGTTCAATTCTATATGTGTGATGGTCAAATCATTTCCGTCCACCGATTCTTTATCAACTTCATATCCATGGTTTTGGGAAGTGAAGACTACTTTTCCTGTCTCAAGGTCCTTTACCGGGTAACTTCCACCTCGGTGACCGACAAACATTTTTTTCGTTTTGCAGCCATTCGCAAGAGCAAATAATTGATGACCTAATCCAATTCCAAACAAAGGAACTTTCCCTTGGATTTCGCGGATTGTTTCAACTGCTTCAGGAACATTCTCTGGATTTCCAGGGCCATTAGACAAGATTACACCGTCCGGCTGCAAAGAAAGAATTTCTTCTGCTGAAGTTTTGTAAGGAACGACTGTTACGTCGCAGCCACGCTTAGTAAGCTCGCGTAAAAGCCCATGCTTCAAACCAAGATCGATAACGATCACACTGTTTCCCCGTCCCGGTGCCGGGAATGGTTTAACAGTTGATACCTGTTTGACCTGATCAGGCAGACTCTCCACAGCATGCAGGCGGGAAAGATGCGTTTCAATGCTTTCTCCAAATCCGCATATGACCCCTTTCATCGTTCCTTTTGATCTGATAATCCTAATCAATTTTCTTGTATCAATACCAGTGATACCTGGGATATCCTTCGCTTGCAGAAATTCTCCAAAGGAGATGTTGCTGCGCCAGTTTGATGGGTAATCAGCTGCTTCCTTCACAACCACTCCTTTAATAACTGGCTGAATGCTTTCAAAATCATCACGGTTGATTCCGTAGTTTCCAATTTGTGGAAAACCGAACACGATGATCTGACCATAATTCGATGGGTCCGAAATGATTTCCTGATAGCCGGTCATGCTCGTGTTAAAAATGATTTCACCCGTCGTCTCTTTTTCACTACCGATTGCTTCGCCTATAAAAACTGTACCATCTTCTAGAATGAGCTGGCGTTTCATCAATTGTCACGTCCTTCCGACCATTTAATCTTTCCATTGACAAAGGTGGCTGCAGGCCATCCTTTGCATGACCATCCGCTAAACGGAGTATTTCTTCCTTTAGTTAAAAATTGGCCTGGATCTATTTTCTGCTCTTTTTTCAAATCGATCAGGGTAATATCAGCAGGTCTTCCAACATTTAAAGTTCCAGAAGCCAATTTAAATGTATGAGAAGGTGCGACTGTCATCCAGTCAACCAATTGCTTTAATGTGACATGGCCTTTTTCAACAAAGTGCGTATAAAGAAGTGGGAATGCTGTTTCCAGGCCAACAATTCCAAAAGGAGCCTCCGTCACTTTCTTCCCTTTATCCTCTGCTGTATGTGGAGCGTGATCCGTTGCTATAAAATCGATGGTTCCATCAAGCAACCCTTCAATCAAAGCTTCACGGTCTTCCTTTGCCCGAAGGGGCGGATTCATTTTAAAATTCGTGTCATTTGCATCCGGAATATCTTCATCACATAAAATGAGATGATGAGGGCTGACTTCCGCTGTTACTTTAATACCGGCTCTTTTCGCATCCCTTACTGTCCGGACAGACTCCTTTGTACTAATATGGCAGACATGGTAATGACAGTTTGCCGCTTCAGCGAGCAATACATCCCGGGCAATATGGACAGATTCGCAAATGGATGGAATTCCGGGAATTCCCGAATTTCTTGAAAACTCTCCTTCATGAAGGGCACCGCCATATATAAGGGAATTATCTTCACAATGCGCGACGATTGCCATATCAAGCTCAGCAGCTTGTTGCATCGCTTCATACATCTTCGCAGCCGTCTGTACACCGACTCCATCATCTGTGTATGCGAAAGCTCCCGCTTCCTTCAGGGCCTTAAAATCCACAAGTTTTTCTCCTTGGAGGCCCTCCGTAATCGCAGCATAAGGAAGGACATTGACATGAGCAGTTTCTTTAATGCGGTCAACAACCCATTCCATTTGTCCGGCATGATCCGGAACAGGATTCGTGTTTGGCATTGGTGCCACAGTTGTAAATCCGCCTCTCGCCGCAGCCATTGTTCCCGTTTCAATCGTTTCTTTTTGCTCTCCGCCTGGTTCTCGAAGGTGGATGTGAAGGTCCACTAACCCTGGTGTGATCAATAGCCCCGCCGCATCATACTCTTGTTCTCCATTGTTCTCGAGCTGAGTGCCAACTTCTGCAATAAGGCCATCTTTCACTCTTAAATCCATCTCTTTCAATTCACCATTATCTTGTAACATCTTTCCATTTTTAATCAGCCAATTCATGCGGGATTCCTCCTCTTATTTATCGAGAATGTGTTTTAAAACTGCCATTCTTGCGTATACACCATTTTCCATTTGCTTAAAAATCCTTGATTTATCACTTTCTACTAGACTATCTGCTATTTCAACACCTCTGTTTACAGGTCCAGGATGCATAATAATGCTTCCCGGCTTCATTCTTTTTTCTCTCAGTGGTGTTAAACCGTATCTTTCATGATATTGCTCTGCACTCAAATCCATCATTGTATCGTGTCTTTCATGTTGGATTCTCAAAAGCATAAGTACATCCGAAAACTCAATCGCTTCATCAATATCCACGTAGTTTTGGGCATTTCCTGCGTCACCTTCAAACCATTCAGCCGGCCCGGAATAAAAAACCTCGGCTCCCAAAGCAGCTAGAGCTTCTGTGTTGGAGCGAGCAACCCTGCTATGGCTCAAGTCGCCCACAATGGTCACTTTCAAGTCTTCAAACTTTCCAAATTCCTGCTTGATTGTCAATAGATCCAGTAATGACTGGGTCGGATGTTGGCCGCATCCATCTCCGCCATTAACAATTTTCATTTGAAATTTTCCTGCAAGTGATTCGTAGTAAGCATCCTGCTTATGGCGAATAACAGCAAGATCAACGCCAATTGATTCAAGTGTTTTCAGTGTATCCTCGAGTGTCTCACCTTTTAAAATGCTTGAAGATCCCGTTTCAAATGGAATGACATCAATTCCTAATTTGCGTTCAGCCACTTCGAAGCTTGTTTTTGTTCTCGTGCTTGGTTCAAAAAACAGGTTAACTGCGAAGGTCTGTTTTGCCGGAGTCCACTTTTCTCCCTGTGCAAACGACTCGGCTGTATGCAATATTTGATGTACTTTCTCAGTCGATAAGTCCTTCATGGTAAAAAGATTGTTCATGACAGCTCACCATTCTTCCTAAAATTGTCAAAAAGAAAACCCTCTATCCTTTTTTCCGGAAAAGAGGGTTTGCAAAACAAAGCCAGGCATCGTCTGCCAGCTTCACATTGAAGCCCCCTTTGCCAGTCTCACGGGACTGAATTAAAAGGGTATTATTCACTTTCATAAATTCCCACTTGGTCATGTTCATCTGTTTCTAATAGTTCAACAACAATTCTCTCAAGACTTGAAGTAGGAATGTTTTTCCCAATAAAATCTGCCCTTATCGGCAGTTCTCGATGGCCTCTGTCAACCAAGACAGCAAGCTGAATTTGAGAAGGACGCCCGATATCGACCAAAGCATCCATGGCAGCTCTTACTGTTCTGCCTGTATATAAAACATCATCCACCAATATGACTTTTTTATTATTGATATTGACTGGAAGGCTCGATCCCTTTACTTCCGGTTCCGCGCTTTCAGTTTTAATTGTTAAATCATCCCTGTATAGCGTAATATCCAATTCACCGACAGGTATATCATCGCCTTCAATGCTTTTAATCCGATCGGCTAATCTCTGCGCGAGATAAATTCCCCGTGTTTTGATTCCTACTAACACACAGTCTTCAATCCCTTTGTTCCGTTCAATAATCTCATGAGCAATTCTTGTCAATGCTCGATGTATTGCTTTCTCATCAAGAACAATCGCTTTTGGATCCACCGTTTTCACCTCGTTTTCATTAGAAAAGCGTAAGGAACCTTGGTCAGCGCAGTCAAACAAGGCGATCCCGAAGAGGCAGTTTCAGCCACCATTGGGAGAGGCTAGGCGCCGGCCATCTCAAGCCGCCACATCCTATAGCCACAGCGGCACTATGACGTCGCTGCTCGACAAAGACTAAGCTTCCTTTGAATGAAATTTTCCATAACTAAATATTGAAAAAAGCCCTCCCGCGGCTAGGCAGGAGGGCAGAACAATGACCATAAAATAGTTGCATTTAAATGCAGCTTCGCCGTACCTTCCCAGCCTCACGGGACCGATTTAAAGGTTCATATTCAACTATTATCAATATAGACTTTTTCTCAAAGGTTGTCAACGATTTTGTCGCAGTCTATGTAACAATTCGGTGAAATAATCCGGAAGCGCCGCATTGAATTCCATGTACTTTCCTGTTCGCGGATGCTGAAAACCAAGTATTCCTGCATGCAAAACTTGCCCACCAGTGGACAAAGTATTGCGTGGACCATACTTTGGATCTCCAACGAGCGGATGCCCAATATACTTCATATGGACTCTGATTTGATGAGTCCTTCCGGTTTCCAGGACACATTCCACAAATGTATAAGGCTCAATTCGCTCCAAAACTGTGAAGTGGGTGACTGCCGACTTTCCTCTCTCGCTTACAGTCATACTTTGACGTTCAACTGGATCTCGTCCAATCGGGGCATCTATTGTTCCGTGGTCATGGGGAATCACTCCATGCACGAGGGCAAAATATTTCCGTGTTACCGTTTTATCCACAAGTTGCTGAACAAGCTTTTCATGGGAAAGATCATTTTTTGCTACCATTAAAAGGCCTGACGTATCTTTGTCAATCCGGTGCACGATTCCCGGTCTCAGCACCCCATTGATACCTGATAAATCTTTGCAATGGGCCATCAGTCCGTTCACTAAAGTTCCAGAATAGTGTCCCGGCGCAGGATGAACAACCATCCCTCTTGGTTTATTAACAACGAGCACATCCTCGTCTTCGTAATCAATTTCAAGCTCCATATCCTCCGGCTCAACATCAAGAGGTTCTGGTTCCGGTATCTCTATAACAATGAGATCATCAAGACTGCATTTATAATTCGCTTTAATGGATGTACCATTTACAGTAACATGTCCATCTTTTATCCATTGCTGGACTTGAGAACGCGACCAACTCCCATCCATACCGGCAATCAGTTTGTCAATCCGCTCCCCACTCTCTTCTTCCTTTATCTGATAATCAATTTTTTCCATCTACATTCACCTTTTCCTTCCGTTCTTCCTTAAATACTTGGATAAAAAGGAGGATGACGCCAATTGTTAGAGCTGAGTCGGCAATATTGAAAATGGGAAAATCATACCCCAAAATATAAGTATCCAAAAAATCAACCACTTCTTTTCTAAATAGCCGGTCAATGAAGTTCCCAATAGCGCCCCCCAAAATAAACGCCAGACTCACTTGAAATAATGGCTTGCCTTTAGCTTGCGTCTGCATATAATAGATAATTCCTGCCGCTACGACAAGCGTAATAATATAAAACAGCCACATTTGGCCTTCTAACATTCCCCAGGCTGCCCCTTTATTTCGGTGGGAGGTGAGGTAAAAGAAATTATCAATAATCTTAATACTCTCTCCGAATTCCATATTTCGGACAACTGTCCATTTCGTAATCTGATCCAACACCAGGACAAACAATGCAATCAAGTAATATCTCACGCGTAAACCCCCGAATCGTTAAAGTCGTTCTTTTGAATTTTAGCATAAAGCTTAGAGGAATTGTATTAAGAAAAGCACAAGGTGAATTGCGAGGAGGCAGTTCACTGACCTTCCTTCACAGCAAATCTGCTCATTTTACTCACATCTTTCTGAATGGATAAACCTCACGAACTTTCCTAACCTATGATCCAAATGCCAACTGCCTCGAACCCTTCCACTAATTAAAGCACAGCAATGAACTTTCAGCACTTTTTTAATGAAATAAAATGAACTAAGCCCTCCGCTTTGGAGGGCTCAGCACTTTATTATTGAAGTTTTTCAACAACAGATGCGCAACGCGGGCAAATCGTAGGATGTTCCTCTACTGTTCCTACTTCAGGCGTAACAACCCAACAGCGTTCACATGTTTCACCATCTGCTTTTTCAACAACAACGGCAGCCTTATCAAGTTTCAAAGCTTGCTCCGGCGCTTCGTCATATGCTCCAGCCACTTCGAAACCGGAAACGATGAACAGCTGTTTCAAGCTTTCAGATATGCTGTTGAGCAAATCTTCCACATCTTCATTGACATATAATTTCACTTTAGCAGTCAATGACTTGCCGATCACTTTTTCATTTCTTGCTTCTTCCAGTGCTTTTAAAACATCATCTCTGACAAGAAGGAATTCTTTCCATTTCTTCTCAAGTTCTGCACTATTTTCAATCTCTTTTACTTCCGGCATATCAGTAAGCTGCGCACTTTCTTCCTGAACTCCCGGAATATGTGACCAAACTTCATCAGCGGTATGTGGTAAAATTGGCGATAATAATTTTGCCAAAGAAACAACAGAATTGTACATGACCGTCTGCATTGCTCTTCGTTCAAAGTTGTTTTCCGCTTCAATGTAAAGAACGTCTTTTGCGAAATCCATATAGAATGAACTCAAATCAACTGTACAGAAATTATTGACTGCGTGGTAGATATCAGCAAATTCAAATTCGTTGTATGCATTAAGAGATTCTTTGACCAAATTATTTAATCTGATCAACATAAATTGGTCTACTTCCCGAAGTTTTTCATACGGAACTGCATTTTCTTCCGGATTAAAATCAGCCAGGTTCCCCAGCAAGAAGCGGAATGTATTTCTGATTTTGCGATACACTTCACTGACTTGCTTCAAAATAGCATCTGAAATTCTTACATCTGATTGATAATCAACAGACGATACCCATAAACGAAGAATTTCCGCACCATACTGATTGGTTACCTTGGAAGGAACAATGACATTACCAAGTGATTTACTCATTTTATAGCCCTCACCATCAAGAACAAACCCATGGCTCAAAACACCTTTATAAGGAGCTTTTCCTGTAACAGCCACAGCAGTTGTCAATGAAGAGTTAAACCAACCACGGTATTGGTCCGAACCTTCTAAATAAAGGTCTGCCGGACGTTGTAAGTCATCTCTTTCCATTAACACACCTTGATGTGAGGAACCGGAATCAAACCAAACGTCCATAATATCCGTTTCTTTTGTAAAGACCCCGTTCGGGCTTCCTGGGTGAGAGAATCCTTCTGGTAATAATTCTGAGGCTTCTTTCTCAAACCAAATATTTGATCCATGCTTACGGAATAGCTCTGATATACGAGAAATGGTTTCATCTGTAATAATCGCTTCACCATTTTCAGCATAAAATATCGGAATTGGTACTCCCCATACCCTTTGGCGAGAGATAACCCAGTCTCCACGGTCTCTGACCATATTATAAAGCCTTGTTTCACCCCACTTAGGCACCCATGCAACTTCATTGATTGACTTTAGGAGCTCTGCTCTAAAATCTTTGATGGATGCGAACCATTGTGGAGTAGCTCTAAAAATAACTGGTTTTTTGGTTCGCCAGTCATGCGGATAGGAGTGAGTAATAAATTCAAGCTTCAATAAAGCGCCCACTTCTTCTAGCTTTTCAGTAATCGGTTTGTTGGCTGCGTCATAAAACAATCCTTCAAATCCTGGAGCTTCTTCTGTCATATGTCCTTTATCATCAACAGGGCTCAAAGCCTCCAAGCCATACTTTTGACCAACATTGAAGTCATCTTCACCATGTCCTGGCGCAGTATGAACGCATCCAGTACCAGAATCCATTGAGACATGATCTCCAAGAATGACAAGTGAATCTCTGTCATAAAACGGATGCTTGGCAACTACATACTCAAGCTCCGCTCCTTTCAATGTTTTAACAACCTTGGCATTCGGCCAATCGAATTCTTCCTTCAAGTTTGAAACGAGTCCTTCTGCAGCAATATATTTCTTTCCATCCTGCTCAATTACTGCATAGGTTATGTTAGGATGAACAGCAATAGCCAGGTTAGAAGGAATTGTCCAAGGAGTCGTTGTCCAAATGATGATATTGGTCTCTTCATCTACGACACCTTTTCCGTCTGTTACAGCAAAAGCCACATAGATAGAAGGTGATCGTTTATCCTTATATTCGATTTCTGCCTCAGCAAGAGCTGATTCACTGGAAGGTGACCAGTACACAGGTTTCTTGCCTTTATAAATATAGCCTTTCTTCGCCATCTCTCCGAACACTTTGATTTGTTGTGCTTCATACTCAGGCTTTAACGTAATATACGGATTTTCCCAATCCCCTCTAATTCCAAGACGTTTAAATTCAGTTCTCTGGTTATCAATTTGTTCATAGGCGTATTGAGCACATTTCTCCCTGAATTCTGCCGCCGGTATTTCCTTGCGGTTGACTCCTTTTTTAGTAAGTGCATGTTCAATCGGAAGTCCGTGTGTATCCCATCCAGGAACATATGGAGCGCAAAATCCCGCCATTGATTTATAACGGACAATAAAGTCCTTCAATGTTTTATTAAGGGCATGCCCCATATGAAGATCACCATTTGCATATGGCGGTCCATCGTGCAATACGTAAAGCGGTCTTCCTTTCGTGCGCTCTAGAACTTTTTTATAAATATTTTCCTCTTCCCATTTTGCTTGCATTTCCGGCTCTCTTTTCGGCAAATTTCCACGCATTGGAAAATCCGTTTTCGGCATGAGCAGCGTATCTTTATAATCCAAATCAGTATCCTCCTTGTATTCATTCATAATGTCCAAAAAACAAAAAATCCTTCTCGTCCCACAAAAGGGACGAGAAGGATTTTTTCCCGCGGTACCACCCAAATAGACAATTACACATGTAATCGCCCGCTCATAAATCCGTATCGTGGATGAATCGCTCTTTTCTACTTGCCCAAGCTTTCGAATCAAGTACTCAAGGGTGATTTTCCAAATCTCTTCCATTACTAGGCTCTCACCATCCCCAGCTCGCTTTCAACAGAAAATGAGAATGTACTTTCCCTCTCATCGTTTAATAGGTATAAATAATTATCTTACATTATATGAGAATCACAAATGCATAGTCAAGTTTCAAGTTATTACTCTAATTCATCGACTTCTAGAGAATTCAATTCTGTTGCATCCAGTTCAAATTCCATGAGCTGGTCCCAGTCGTCATTATTAATCAAGTCAAGCTGGGCTTCAATCAACATTCTAAACCGCGTGCGGAATACCTTCGACTGTTTCTTTAATTCCTCAATTTCAAGCGCAATTCTTCGCGCTTTGGATAGCGATTCATTGACGATCCGGTCAGCATTTTTCTCCGCTTCCCTTATAATAAGCTTCGCTTCCTTCATTGCATTGCCTTTGACTTCCTCTGCGGCTTCCTGGGCTACCACAATTGATTTATTGAGCGTTTCCTCAATAGTACTGAAGTGTCCAAGCCTCTCATTCATCGCGGCAATCTTCTCTTCAAGTTCCTTTTTTTCCCTAAGGACCAATTCATAATCTTTTATGACCTGCTCAAGGAATTCATTGACTTCATCTTCATCATATCCCCGGAACCCTTTGCTGAATTCCTTATTATGTATATCGACCGGTGTTAACGGCATCTTGCCACCTCCATTGCTATGTGTGTCTATTCTTCATATTATACTTGAATTTCACAAAAGTTGGCGGGTTTCTTTATTATTTAATATTATTTTAATAATCCTATTTTCAACCGTGATTTACTTTTCTTCGTATAGCCAAGCAGCTCAATGATTTTACATCTGCCGAGCCTGCGTGCCGAAATCAGGTCTCCCTCCATACATTCAGTAGCAGGATTTTCAACTGTTTTCCAATTTAATTTAACAAGCTTTTGTTCAATCAAAGCTTGAGACTTTTGCCTAGATAAATTGAAGGTTGAGGAAATGATTGCATCAAGTCTTAAAGATGCTGCCGATATGTCTAACTCTCTCCATTGTTCTGACTCTTGGATAGCTTCTTCTAGTGGAAGTCTTCGAAGCTGGACGGTTGCACGCCCTATTTCTCTTAATTCCGCCATTAAAAATGGTTCAATCTCTTCATTTGAAAAAAATTGAATTCGATCTCCATTTACAAGAATATCTCCAAATTTATCCCGCTTTACTCCCAAGGACATTAAAGAACCTAACACCATCGGATGCTCAAGCTTCATAAACTTTCGAGGGTATTCTATTTCATATAGACCAACAAGAAAAGCCTTTTCTTCAGGCTGAAAATATTCCGGATATAAAAGAGCCCTTTTTCGCTCACTCTGTTCCCTTCCTCCGAAAAATCCACATCGCACATCCACTCCATCTCCGATGATGGACTGGAGAATAAACTGCTGCCGAGGATCCAGAAAGTCGGTCAACTTGGGGGCATATGTATTTTCAACTTGCTCCTTCCAATCCAGGACCGTGTCAATGAATTGCTTTTCTTCCGGCCTAAAATGCTGATAGATTAATGACATTTGGATACAACTCCTATTGCGAAAAACGGGTAAGTGCTTCTTACCTCAGCCAGGCTAGACATACTCTGTTAGACAGGGTTTGAGCACCTTTAGTCACCACATTTTATCTATTGGGATATCGGTCGGCTGGCTCAAACACGACGTCCGGTCACTTTGCTTGCACTAGCACACTTGCATGTGCACAATGTCTAGTCGCTCAAGTTAACGCATCTCTGTACTCAGTGGCACCAGATATTCTACCCGTCAGTGCCAAACCTAACAAGATTTACTAGACTTTATGCTTCTTAGGCGATAAAAAAAGGAAAGCTGTTCAGCTATCCTTTTTTAGCCTACCCATCTGGAAATTTCCCACAGCCCTGCTGTAGCCAGTTTAAGAACTAAAAACGCAACAATCGGGGAAATATCAATCATTCCCAGTGGTGGAACAATTCTTCGGAAAGGCTCCAAATAAGGTTCACATATCCTTCCAAGAAATTGGCCTATTGATGATTCTCTGGCATTCGGAAACCAGGACATCAAGATATAAATAATCAATGCCCAAGAATACAGGCTTATCAGTTGAACTACAATCGCTATTACAAAATCCATACCGTTTATGACCACCTCGGATCTTCATAATTCTCATCATCAAACATTTCGGTAATGTTTCCGGATACTTCTACATTATCCGGGGTGCAAAGGAAAATATCCCTACCGACTCTTTGGATATCCCCGCCTATCGCATAAACCGTACCGCTTAAGAAATCGACAATTCTTACTGCCTGATCATGCTGGATACGCTGTAAGTTGACTACAACTGCACGGCGATTGCCAAGATGATCGGCTACTTCTTGCGCTTCGGCATACACTCTTGGTTCAATCAGGACAACCTTTGAAGATTGCTGCACACTTTGAAGGCTAACAACATTTTGTTTTCGATTGGATGCTGGCTTCATCGGTTCTTTTTCTGCTTGAGGTTCAACTTCATTTTTTTCTTCTTCATATTCATACTCATCTTCTAATAGGAAAAAATTTTTGAACTTTGATTTAATGCCCATTTTTGGCCTCCTCAGCATCATTCTCCGACAAGGGCAGAACCTATTCGTATGAATGTTGCCCCTTCTTCAATGGCTATTTTAAAGTCATTTGACATCCCCATCGATAACTCATGACATGGCGCATGCTTTAATCCCAGCCCTTCAACTTCCTCTTTAAGGCTTCTTAAGTGGCGGAAGCATGTCCGCAATACTTCTTCATCATCCGTATGCGGAGCCATAGTCATCAAACCAACAACCTCTATATTTTCATAGGCCTCAAGCTGCTGTATAAATCCTACTGTATCCTCAGGCTGGAGACCATGCTTGGATTCCTCACCCGAAACATTGATCTGAATAAAACATTTGATCTTTTTGCTGGCACGTTTATTAATTTCTTTTGCCAAAGACAAGCGGTCGAGTGAATGGATATACTCCACTTTATCAATTATATTTCTAACTTTACGGGATTGAAGGCTTCCAATAAAATGCCACAAGGGCCTGTCCTTCAATACCTCCCACTTACTCAATAAACCTTCGTCACGGTTTTCTCCAAGATTCTGAATGCCGGCTTCCAAAGCTTCGGCAGCTCTTTCGACCGGTACATATTTCGTAACCGCCACAATATGAATATCTTCCTGATTACGGCTTGACCGTTCGCATGCTTCTGCTATTTGATCTTGAATAAAAGCTAAATTTTCTTTTACATCTTTCACGTTGATTACCCCTATTGTATCTTCTTGTTTTTCCTAAGAAAAGACATTTTCTTAAGTGTACCACAAAAATATGCGAACGGCATCCGAATTATCTAGTCTTTTGGTGTTCCAAGCTGTTGTTGAGTATATTGGGACCCGCTGTACCTTACAAGAATGACATCTTCTCCGATTTTAATAATTTGGTTCCATGGGATGACCACTTCATCCTCTTTTCCAAAAAAACCCAAAAGCTTTCCTGCGGCGCTTATAACAATCGACTCTATCCTGCCTGTATCCAAGTTTATCTCAATATCACTTATGTTCCCCAGCTTTCTCCCATCTGAAATATTGACAACGTCTTTTATTTGGAACTCCGAAATCCTCACCATGTTCATTCCCCGCTTCCGTCGTTCATTTAGACAGGAGCCCACTCCCTCTTAATCCATATATATGCTATTTGCCCCACCATTCATGATATAGAAAAGAACAGAGGTCAGCCCCCCTTTACTATAGTAAAGGGGGGCTGACCTCTAAAAAAACTTTATTGAATATTAATATTTTTATTCATTTGTTTGATGGCAGCCTTTTCGAGACGAGACACTTGCGCTTGTGAAATTCCGATTTCTTCTGCCACCTCCATCTGGGTTTTCCCTTGAAAAAAGCGCTTTCGAATGATCATTTTCTCCCTATCATTGAGCCGCTGCAGCCCATCATGTAATGCAATCTCTTCGATCCAGTGACTGTCACGGCTCTTCTCATCACTCAATTGATCCATGACGAATATCGGATCGCCACCGTCATTATAAATTGGCTCAAATAATGATACAGGATCCTGAATAGCATCCAGCGCAAAAACAACGTCTTCATGCGGTATCTCCAATTCCCTCGCAATTTCTGCCGCCGTGGGTTCCTTGGAGGTTTTTGCCATGAGGCGTTCCCTTACATGGAGTGCTTTATAAGCGATATCGCGCAATGACCGTGAAACACGGATAGGATTGTTATCCCGCAAATAACGGCGGATTTCCCCTATAATCATCGGAACAGCATAGGTGGAAAACCGGACGTTCTGGCTTAGATCAAAGTTGTCGATTGATTTCATCAAACCGATGCAGCCAACTTGGAACAAGTCGTCCACATATTCTCCCCTGTTATTAAACCGCTGAATAACACTTAATACCAGACGGAGATTCCCATTGATCAGTTTCTCTCTTGCTGTCAAATCCCCTTCTTGCATTTGCTTTAAAAGTTCCCGCATTTCTAGATTTTTAAGGACAGGTAGCTTTGAAGTATCCACACCGCATATTTCTACTTTATTTCGCTTCACTTATTTCCCTCCTAGCAGGAGCTGCTAGAAATAAGTATCTCCGCAGGAGGAAAATATATGCATTGCTCAACGCATGGAAATATGAAAAAAACATACCGATCCGTTAGGGATAGATTAGAATCAAATACTCCTTAGGATATTTGCGCCCAGATTTTATCGAGCTTCACTCGATAAATTTCCTCTGAAAGTCTATGGCATTCGTCCGCAGAATTTAACTTTATTCAGCCGAGGCTTGAATTCCCACTAAATGGAGTAACAATTCGCATTCATCTCATCACTTATAAATGTGGGAGACTTCTGCTGAATGAATTTAAACAAATCGCATTATATCATTTTGTTAAATTCCTTTCGAAGCCGTTTGATAATCCTTTTTTCAAGGCGAGAAATATAAGACTGTGAAATCCCTAAAATTTCGGCCACATCTTTCTGCGTCTTCTCTTCCTCACCAGCCAAGCCAAATCGCAACTCCATAATTTGTTTCTCACGTTGAGTAAGTTTTTGAAGAGCTGTCAGCAAAAGCTTTTTATCAACATGGGCCTCTATATCCCTTGTAATAATATCATTATCAGTCCCCAAAACATCTGATAACAGCAGTTCATTCCCATCCCAGTCAATATTTAATGGTTCATCAAAGGATACCTCAGACCTGATTTTATTATTTCGTCTCAAATACATTAAAATTTCATTTTCAATACACCTTGATGCGTATGTAGCCAGCTTTATTTTCTTTTCTGGGTTGAATGTGTTAACCGCCTTAATTAGTCCGATTGTACCAATGCTTATTAAGTCTTCGATATTAATCCCCGTATTTTCAAATTTTCGTGCAATATACACTACCAATCGGAGGTTTCTCTCAATTAACATGGATCTTGCTGTCTTGTCACCATTTGGGAGCTTCTTAAGCAAAATCGCTTCCTCTTCGCGAGAAAGAGGTGGAGGTAACGCTTCACTCCCTCCTATATAATAAATTTCATCAGATTTCCATCCCAGCTTTTTAAGCACCTTATACCAATAATAAGTGAGATGCAGGCGAATTCTTTTCACTCAGTCTCCTCCTCCCATTTAATTTGAAACGTGTATCTAAGAGGCAGTTTGTACAACAGCCTGTTCTACTATTGCAGGGTGTACAATGCATTGAAAGCGACCCTCACTGGATAATTCTTGGTCAGTAAAAATAATCAGAGCTTTTTGGGCTGCTTTCCTTTCTTCTCCCATTTGAAGATATATAGCCTCAGGCTTGAATGCACAAAGCAATTGATTATTCGTTCCAAGTGTTTTTGCAGGAATCAGTCTCATTCTTTCACTCCATGCTTCTGGAATTTTATCGGCCAGCTCGATAGGGTTGCTATTCTTGTCTGCCAATAATAGAATCTCCGCTGGCAATTGACTTTTCAGATTTGTTACAGCAGCAATCATCACTGGAGTTTTGGAAATAGGGTCATATAATTGATTTCCGCTATCAATCAGTCCTTTCACTTGTAGATCGAGTCCATTGATTTGAATAGTAACATCAACAAGAACATCGTATTCAATAGAAGATATGGTTAAGTCCTCTACTCTCTTCCTCGAAAAATGCCAAGCAATCGGAAACACAGCTGCTACAAACAGCCAGCTGACCGGATCTCCGAATCCCCGGATGCTTTCCAATGATACTGCTGTGCTAATTCTAAAATTGTAGGTGACAAAATAGTGAGTGCCGAGTAAAATCCCGCCCATAAGAAATGTGGAAAAATAAAATGTCAACAAACAGGAAAGAAAGGACCCGAATCTCTTAAATCCAAATACGATAAAGATCATACAAATAGATGTACCCATTTTAAAGATAGGATGACTTGCTGCAGTGGCCAATGGAGTAATAGCGAGCAGAATCAAGCTTGAGCCTACAAGCCCGCCCACCATGATTCTCCTGGTCTTCACCTGTCTCTTCAAAAAGATTGCAGTAATCCAGAGTAGCAAGCTGTCTACAAGGAAATTCAAAAACCAAATGACATCCATGTAAATGATCATAATTTTTAAAGGCCCCCCTCCAAAGAGGCTAAGGAATTCATATTACTTTTTGCTTTGCTTTTTCTATTAATGATTAGTATAACGGACGCTAAAAATGGAATGTGTCACTTCCTGTATGTGAATTTATAGAAGTTTTCACAATTTACATCGAAGAATGACTAATGAGGGAGAGAAACTGATAGGAGTATTTATGATCACCCGCGTGAGGGAAAGCAACGAAACTCGCCAGACAGGGAAAGGAGGAGAGATAAGATGAACACGGGTAAAAACAAAAAAGCTTGCAGAGAAAAACACCTACTTTCTCTACAAGCTGAAACCAGGTGGATCACCTGGTTTCTTGTTACGTTATTATCTTCTTCTATTTCTGTTTCTAAGAAAAGTCGGGATATCAAGGGTATCTTCAGGAGGCTGCTGCTGGGAGGTTCTTACTGGCTCCTGTGCCTCTTCCCTTTTCTGTTCACGGTTCGGAACCTGATTATTATTTTGCTGATTCCTCATTTGACCAAACAACGGATTTTGTGGCGTTGATTGGACTTGCGTTTCATTAAATCCGGTAGCAATCACTGTAACCACGATTTCATCCTTTAAGTTATCATTAATGACAGAACCAAAGATCATGTTCACTTCTTGATCGGAAGCTGTTGCCACAATATCAGCGGCTTCCTGTACTTCATAGAGACTCAAGTTGGTTCCACCTGTAATATTCATCAGGACACCTTGAGCTCCATCAATGGAAGTTTCAAGCAATGGAGAGGAGATAGCTTTCTTAGCGGCTTCGGCAGCCCTATTTTCTCCTGTAGCCACACCAATTCCCATCAAAGCTGAACCTTTATTAGTCATGATAGTTTTAACATCAGCAAAATCAAGGTTGATCAATCCTGGAACAGCGATTAAATCAGAAATCCCCTGTACACCCTGTCTCAATACATTGTCAGCTTCCCTGAAAGCTTCAAGCATCGGTGTGCTCTTATCAACGATTTCCAAAAGTCTATCGTTCGGGATGACAATTAAAGTGTCTACAGACTCTTTCATGGCGTCAATACCGCCGCTCGCCTGGTTCGCACGTTTGCGTCCTTCAAAGGTGAACGGACGTGTTACCACTCCGACTGTCAAAGCGCCTAGTTCTCGAGCAATTCGAGCGATTACTGGAGCTGCACCTGTTCCTGTGCCTCCACCCATTCCAGCTGTAACAAAGACCATATCAGCCCCTTTAAGAGCTTCTTCAATTTGTTCCTTGCTTTCTTCGGCAGCTTTCTTGCCGACCTCTGGGTTAGCACCTGCTCCCAATCCTCTAGTTAATTTTGCGCCAATTTGCATTTTTATTTCAGCTTTAGATAAGTTTAAAGCTTGGGCATCGGTATTTACGGCAATAAACTCAACACCTTGCACTTCATGTTCAATCATGCGGTTAACAGCATTGTTCCCCCCGCCGCCAACTCCGATTACCTTTATAGTTGCCAAAGAATCAATATTCGTATCGAAATCCAACATGACATGTCCTCCTGTTCGTTTTATTCAACCGGCTGGCTTATTCAAAAAAGTAGCCAAAAAACTTTTTAACTTTAGTCGATATTTTCTTTTCCGGGTCTTTTTCAAGCTTTTGCCTTGCGGGTTGATGTGGATCTACCGTTGCGCCGTGATCAGGTTCAGTTGTCGAATGAACCGGAGAGGCACTTACGCTTCTTCCTTGCAATCTCGCATTCTGGTAGGAATACTTGATCAATCCTACTGCAGTTGTATACTGAGGCTCACGGACACCGATATAATCCGGAATAGCAATCCTGACCCTGCTTTGGAAAATCATTTGTGCCAGTTCGACAACCCCTGGCATATTTGCTGAGCCGCCAGTCAATACGAAACCTCCCGGAAGATCAGTAACACCCATTCCACTCAATTCATCTTGAATCAACTCAAAAATTTCTTCCATTCTAGCTTCAATGATATCTGCAAGCTCTAACTGATTAAATTGCTGATGCTGGTCACTTCCAATGATAGGCACACTGAAAACTTCTTCTTCTGATGCGTGATCATAAAATGCATGTCCATATGTAACTTTGATTTTTTCCGCATCTTCTGTAGCTGTCCTTAGACCAATAGACAAGTCTTTGGTGATATGTTCCCCACCTACCGGAATGACACTGACATTCTTGATGCTTCCGTTTTCAAATATAGAAAGCGTTGTTGAACCGCCTCCCATATCAATTAATGCAGTGCCAAGCTGCTGTTCGTCCTTTGATAAGGCTGCAGCAGCCGCTGCAAGCGGCTGTAGTACGATATCTGTAATGCTTAAACCTGCCCGCTCAACACACCGAAGCGTATTATGTAAAATCGTTTTGGCCCCGGTAATGATGGTACCTTCCATTTCAAGACGAACACCAATCATTCCACGCGGGTCCGTAATTTCATCCAATCCATCCACAATAAATTGTCGTGGAATCACATTGATGATTTCTCTTTCCGGCGGGATAGAAATAACTTGAGCTGCATCCATTACCCTTGCAACATCATCATTTGTTATTTCTCTATTTTGGCTGGATACGGCCACCACTCCATGGCAAGGCTGTAAAGCGACATGATTACCTGCAATCCCAACAATCACATCATTGATTTTCATCCCAATCATTCTTTCTGCCTGCTCAACCGCACTCTTAATCGAATGAACCGTTTCATCTATATCAACAATAGACCCTTTCCGGATTCCTTTGGCACTTACATTTCCAACTCCAATTACATTTAAGGAATCGCTGCCCATGGAACCGATGATCACCTTTACTGTGGATGTTCCTATATCGAGACTGACATACATCTCGTTATTATTCATTCCGCGGCACCTCCTTCAACTCTATCTTTATCTTAAGCTTGATATATGGAATTTTCATAAATAATCATCCTTGACATGGTAATTACATTTATGTATTCGGCAAATTCAGGTAATTTCCTTTTATTCTACTGAATTATTTATGAGTTTCATTCGTTAATTTTCTTGGTTGTCGGCTTCTATATTCAACAAAATTCTACATTTTACACCATATTTTTATAGAACCTGCCAAAGCCGCCGCTATGTATAAGTCTACACTAAGATGGAGCCACAGAAAAGCCAAACTTGTGATTAGAGAAAGTTTATAGAGTAATCACAGAGAAAAACCCCTGTAGAACTTTGTCACCAAGCCTTTTATTGGAAAAAATTGAGAAGAAACTACTATGGTTCCTGCTGCTCTCCTTCTCCACCTGTCTCTTTGGTTTCGTATGCTTTAAAAAATGAACCGACTTCCATATCAATAACACCTTTGACATTAGGGTTTAGTTGGCTGACAATAGAAGGGTAATGTACCATCTTTTCTGAGAAAGTTAGTATAGTTGCACTCACTTCGAAACCATCATTCATAAAAAGAGTGATGTGGTACTTATCCGTTTTCTTCGGTGTATAATGGATTTCCGAAATGACATTTACGATTTCAGGCTTCAAAGCCTTTAATTCCTTGGCCATATTTTCCAAGATAGCATCTTCTTTAAAGTTGGATAATATAGGCGCGTTAACTGGTACTCCACCCTTCGGGTTGCTTCCAACAATCATGCCATTTTCCAAAATCGGATGGAACTCTGTTCCTGTTAAGACATAAGCAATTGTTTTATATTCTTGTATTTCCAAGTATACTGTGTTGGGAAAAGAGATCTTAACCTTCGCATGCTTCACTTCTTGATGGTCTTCAAGCTGTTGAACTGCTTTCTTCTTGTCCAAATTCCAAATGTTGTCGCCGCTTTTAAGACCACTTCTTTTGATAATCGTTTGATCTGGAACTGATTCATTTCCTTTTACTTTGATTTCACTCACGTTGCTTAAAGGGGATTGGAAATAAATCACTAACAGGATCAGAAGGAAAAACAAAGAAATAAGGAAGATGAGCCGCCGGTTCGCCTTTCGTTTTCGATGTTCTTTTATTTTGGGAATCCTGTCTTCCAGGGATAGAACTTTTTTTTGATCCACAGTCATCTCCCCTTTTAAACTAATTTTCTCCGGTCTGACTCAGGCATCCAGCTTCAAGAGGCAATACAGCAGAAAAACTGTACACTCAGAGTTTCCTTATTTGCTCCTATTGGTGAAAACCTTTCTTGTCGATTCGGAGCTACTGCACCTATCGACTTTCTCTCACGATAAGTCAACATCGATTTACCTTTTGATACATCGTTCTGTCCGGCTTGTGACACAGGATATGCTAGGGCAGGCGTAGAATGTCGTTGTTTAAGCCTTAAGTGCCACCGGCGAGAATGATTAGCCAAACGCTGTTGTGGGCAAACCACGCCTTCTTCAACGTCCGTCTGGCTTTTCTTGGTCCTTTATCTCGTCAGGACTTGTCCAGTCTGTACGTCGCTTTTCTTTTGTCCAGCTTCAGCACCTAGCCCCTCGAGGTCATAAGCCTCTTCCCTGCGGTGGCTAAAAGGCTGTCTCCTCGGGAGTTGGCTTATGCTTTTCGAGATGATGCAAGGTTCCTTTCCAACTG
This sequence comes from Bacillus norwichensis, assembly GCF_014836955.1. GTDB lineage: Bacteria > Bacillota > Bacilli > Bacillales > Bacillaceae_C > Siminovitchia > Siminovitchia norwichensis. The sequence goes on along the minus strand of NZ_JACSPV010000003.1, from coordinate 17,447 downwards.
GGTACAGAAGCTTCTTCTATTCTCGATTACCCTCTACTATTTCCACTTCTGTATGCATTTCAATACCGTTTCTTTCGAGAACCGTTTCCTTCATATGCTTGATCAAAGCCAAAACATCCTCTGCTTTTGCAGATCCGTTGTTGACGATGAAATTCCCATGCAGCTCGGATATTTGTGCGCCGCCAATAGAGTATCCTTTCAGGCTAGCATCCTGAATCAGCTTGCCAGCATGCTCTGGCAACGGGTTGCGAAATACACTCCCGCAGCATGGTTTAACAGGCTGGGTATCCCGGCGATATGTCCTATGTTTCTTCATCTCAGCGGCAATCGCTTCACGGTCACCTTCCTTCAGATTGAATATCGCTTCAAGAACAATTCCTGGACGCTTTTTCTGAAGGACAGAAGTCCGATATGAATATTCCATTTCTTCGTTTGTGAGCCATTCAACAGTCCCATCAGGAAAGAGTACCCGGGCTTTTTCCAATATCTTCGAAATATCAGAGCCATGTGCACCTGCATTCATATAAACGGCTCCACCCACAGATCCTGGGATACCGCCTGCGAACTCAAGGCCACTTAACCCTTTTCTCCCTAAAGCATTGGCAAGGACAATGAAAGAATAACCAGCCCCTACTTGGACTTTCGTTCCTTCTATGTCTAGATCATCCATGCCTTTACCGAGCTTAATGACGACCCCGGCGATCCCTTTATCTGAAACGAGCAGGTTAGAACCACGCCCAATCACTCTCCAAGGCAGTTGATATTTTTGCACAATTTCCATCGTCTTTAGTAATTTATCGATAGAATCAGGTTCAACAAAAACTTCCGCTGGTCCTCCAACTTTGATTGTTGTATGATTGGCCAACGGCTCATTTCCCTTTACTTTTCCAACATTGTTTGCTCGTAATTCTTCCATAATCTTTTCCATTTCCATACCCCTTTCAACTCCCCCCACGTTCAATCATGCTCAAAAGCACATCATATAACCGGTCAGATGCATCAGGCATTCCCAGTTTTTTTGAGGCTTCGCTCATATTTTGTCTCTTTTTATCATCCATAAGGATCTCATCAAGAGCATCCATAAGCCTTTGGCTGGACAAATCTTTTTCCTGAAGCATAATCGCAGCACCAGCCGATGTAAGAACGGTGGCATTTTTTTCCTGATGGTTGTTCGTTACATACGGGCTTGGAATGAGTATTGACGGAATACCAAGCGCCGTAATTTCAGCGAGGGACGTAGCACCTGCCCTGCCTACCACAACATCTATCTCAGTAAGTACTTCTTCCATGTTATGAATAAAAGGAACGACCGCTACATTGGGAGAAGCACCAATCAGCTCCACTTCTTTCTTTACATCTTCGAAATGAACCTCTCCAGTTATGTATACAACTTGATATGGTTTATTGGTAAGCTGTGCCAATGATTTGATGACAGCTTCATTAATCGGCCTGGCTCCCCTGCTTCCTCCAGTGATAAGAGCTGTAGGAATGTTTTCCTTCAGTCCAAGCTTGAGTAATTCCCCTTGGCTTTTTTTACCTACCACCTCTGAAGCGCGTGGATTTCCTGTAAGAATTACTTTGTGTGCAGGAAAAAATTCCTTCGCCGCATCAAAGCAGATCGCTACTTTTTGTACATACTTGCTTAAAAACTTATTCGTCAGGCCCGGAACACTGTTTTGTTCGTGAATCACAGCCGGGATCTTCTTTTTAGCTGCGGCATACACAACAGGAGCAGATACATAGCCTCCCGTCCCAATTACAGCATCTGGTTTAAATTCATTGATGATTTGTTTACTTCGTTTAACACCCTTTAAAAACCGGATGACCGTTTTAATATTTTCAAAGGAGAGCGAACGTCTAAATCCAGTAATTTCCACTGCTTCAAATGGTATATTCTCTCTTCGAATAATATTTGATTCCAATCCTCTCTCTGTTCCAATGTATAAAAACGTTGTATCCGGATGTTTCTTTTTGATTGTACGGATTAAGGCAAGGGCCGGATAGACATGTCCTCCGGTTCCACCGCCGCTGACAATAATTTTCATGATAACACCTCAATTAGTGTACTCCAATTAATAAACCAAACTCCTTAATTATCTTATTTTACTATATTTTATACAAGAAAAATGTGTTCAGTGCAGATTGTTGTTATTTTGAAATAAAAAAGAAACCCAAATGTTATTGAGTTTCTTTTCAGACTCTTGCATAACGGCTTATATTCAGCAGTACCCCCACTGCCATTAACATGATTGTCAGCGAAGATCCCCCATAGCTTAAAAAAGGGAGAGTAATTCCAGTAACTGGCATTAGTCCAGTAACAACCCCTATATTAATCATTACCTGAATGGCGATCATAGAGATGATTCCGACAGCGAGGAAGCTGCCATATAGATCAGGAGCCCCTAGGGCGATTTTAATCCCTCTCCATAGAAGCAGGGCAAATAGCAGAATAACTAAACTTCCGCCAATAAAACCTAGTTCCTCCGAAAGGATAGCAAATATGAAATCCGTCTGCGGTTCGGGCAAATAAAAGAATTTCTGCCTGCTCTCCCCCAACCCTAATCCGAACAATCCTCCTGGACCAATTGCATATAACGATTGGATAATCTGAAAGCCGCTATTTAGCGGGTCCTTCCAAGGATCAAGGAAGGAAGTGATCCTCGCCATTCGGTAAGGAGCGGATAAAATCAGTCCGACAAACCCCGCAAGCCCAATTAACCCCAGTACAGCAAAATGAAGAATTCGCGCTCCGGCTATGAAAAGCATCACGATACAAGTTCCGACCATTACTGTGCCTGTTCCGAGGTCAGGCTGCATCATGATCAAACCAAATGCGAGAAACACCAATGCCAAGGAGGGCCCTAGGCCCTTTTTCACTGTAGTAATATACCTTTGCTTTTCTGAGAGGAATTTCGCTAAAAAAGCAATCAGTGCAAGCTTAATGAACTCAGACGGTTGGATGGAAAACGCGCCAACACCTATCCAGCTTCTGGAACCGTTCCTTTCCATCCCGATACCGGGAATCAAGACCACGAGCAGTAATATAAAACAAACAATCAATAGGGGCTTGGCCCATTTTCGCCAAGACCAATAATCGATGTTCATCATTAAAAACATGGCGGCAAAGCCCAGTCCCGCAAACAGCAGCTGCCTTTTTGCAAAGAAAAAGGAATCGTTAAATTTGTAGTCTGCCCAAACGGCACTGGCACTGTATACCATGATCAGCCCAATGGCCAACAATGTCAGAGTTACGAGAATCAAAATAAAGTCGGGTGTAGATTTCTTCAAGGGCAACAGTCAGCACCTCTGCCTCCACTGTATTTAAGCCTGTTCCATACACCTTTTTATTGGCTCTCCTTCAGTTTATGCACGGCTTGTGCAAAAATATTACCCCGTACTTCAAATGTCTTATACTGATCCCAGCTTGCGCATGCAGGAGACAGTAGAACAACATCACCAGGTTCTGATACATTAAAAGAAAGAGGAACAGCCTCTTCCACATTATCGACGTGATAAATGGATTGTATTCCTGCCTCCTTTCCGGCTTCCTCCAATTTTTTGGCTGTTTCACCAAATAGGATGAGGGCTTTTACACCTGACAAGTATGGAATCAGTTCAGAAAAACCATTCCCCCTGTCCAATCCCCCCGCAAGCAGAATGACAGGTGCCTGAAATGCTTCTAAAGCACTTTTGGTAGCCAGTATGTTTGTTGCCTTTGAATCGTTATAAAACTTTCTTCCATTAATTTCTGAAACGAATTGGGTTCTGTGCTCCACCCCTTGAAAAGAGGTCAGCACATTTTTAATAGCATCATTTCCTACACCTAGGAGCTTCACTGCTGCAATGGCCGCAAGGATATTTTCCTGATTATGCTTTCCAGGAAGAAGGATTTCCTCAAGGTCAATGACCTCTTCACCAAAATAAATGATCTTTCCTTCCTTGATGGATACACCCTCTTCTAAATGACGCTTAGTTGAAAAAGGAATGAGCGAAGCTTTTGAGAAGCTTACCAGTTCAAGGAGTTCCTCTTGGTCAGCATTCACAATCAAGAAATCATCCTCAGTCTGGTTTACTGTAATATTCGCTTTCGCCCCTGCATAGTTTTCCTTCGTCTGGTGGTAATCCAGATGTGCTTCATACACATTCGTAATGACCGCTATATTCGGTCTGAACTGATCTACCCCCATCAACTGAAAAGAAGACAGTTCAACGACCATTTTGTTCTCGCTTGTTGCTTCCATAGCCACTTCCGAGGCTACAGTACCGATATTCCCGGCAATCATTGGATGTTTTGATGCTTCTTCAAGCATCTTAAAAATAAGCGTAGTCGTTGTCGTCTTTCCATTTGACCCCGTGATACCAATAATATCGGCTTCTGACACTCGATAGGCAAGCTCAATTTCCGTAATAATAGGAATGTTCATTTCCATTGCCTTTGAAACTAATGGATTTGTATATGGAATACCTGGATTTTTGACAATTAATTCGAACCCTTCATTAAGCAGTTCGGGAGGATGGCTGCCACAAATAACTGTAATTCCTTTTTCAAGCAGACCTTGTGCCGCAGGATTTTCCTCAAACGGTTTTTGGTCATTAACTGTGACAAATGCCCCAAGCTCCTGTAAAAGAGTGGCCGCTGCAATGCCGCTTTTTGCTAATCCTAATACGAGTATTTTTTTATGCTGATAGTCCGTAATCTTCTTCAATTCACACCCACACCTCTATGTAAATTCCTAAAATGGCAAAAAGCAGGCCTACTGCCCAAAACGTGACAACTACACGCCATTCTGACCATCCGACAAGCTCGTAATGATGGTGCAGAGGGCTCATTTTGAAAATCCGTTTACCAGTCAATTTGAAAGAAATGACTTGTAAAATGACAGATAAAGTTTCAATTACAAAGATCCCGCCGATTACCAATAAAATGATTTCTGTTTTTGTAAGAATGGCCACTGCGGCAATCGCTCCACCCAGTGCAAGAGAGCCAGTATCTCCCATAAAAACCTTTGCCGGATGGGCATTGAAAACCAAGAAACCCAAAACAGCTCCTACAACTGCCACTGCGAACACAGCCACTTCATATTGTGACTGGCTCCATGCCAAAATAGCAAATGCGCCAAAAGCAATAGCTGCGGTCCCTGAAACAAGTCCATCAAGACCATCCGTCAAATTGACTGCATTCGAGAATCCCACAAGCCAAAATATGATGAAAAAGGCATACAACGGTCCCAGTTCAATGGATATATCTGTCAATGGGATGGCGATAGCCGTGGAGAAATCAAAAGCCTTAAGTACAAAATAAAACACAAGTGCTATCAAAATTTGGCCAAGCAGTTTTTGCTTGGATGTCAGTCCCAGATTGCGCTTAAGAGCGATTTTAATAAAATCATCCAAAAAGCCTAGCAGACCAAAGCCAAACGTGACCAAAATAAGCAAATATGTATCTGATCCCGGTTCTGTATATTTTCCGGTCATAATAAGCGTTGTGATAATGATTGAAATGATAATCAAAATCCCGCCCATGGTCGGAGTGCCACTTTTCTTTTGATGCGATTTTGGACCTTCATCACGGATGCTTTGACCGAATTTCAGCCTTCTCAAAAATGGGATGAAAAGGGGAGATAATAAGACGGTAATCAGAAAAGCCATGATAATTGTAAATAAAACGACTCTTTCCATCATTTGTTATCTCACCCCGTTCCTATCAGTACAGTTTTCGTCAGATTGGATCAATTGTCTCACTTTTTCAACTAGGTCATTAGGCAGTGCATGATACTGCGATTCCGGAAATATCACCCATGTCTTATGATCTTCCTTTGCAAGACTCACCTTGTGACAGTTTTCCTCCAGTATCTTAAGAACAGCCGACAATGTCCCACCTTCTGCAAGAAAGACTGGGAAATGATTTGGCGTGTAAAAAGGTAATTCCTTTTCTGAAGGCCAGACAGTAGCAATTGCACCTTTGGAAATAGCTGTTTGAAGGTCTTCGTCCTCTCCATTTTGAATAAATAAGCCTTTTGGTTGTTCTTCATCACTAGTAAAAGCAATACTGGCAAACGACATGCCGGCATCCCTGATACCCTTTGATTCAGGTAAGATTTTTTCAATTTCTTCGTATGTCAACATTTTCTTAACTCCTTAATGGCATTGCTCGCAACGAGGCGGTCATCAAAATCAAATACCTTATCCCCGATAATTTGATATGTCTCATGTCCTTTCCCCGCAATCAGCACTACATCTCCTTCTCGGGCGGCATTGATTGCCGCAGTAATCGCCTGTTTCCGGTCAGAAATGACTTGATATTGCTTCCCTTCTACACCTTTTTCCATATCTTTTAAAATGGCACTCGGATCCTCTGTGCGAGGATTGTCAGAAGTGAAAATCGGATCCGTTGCATATTTACAAGCTGCTTCGGCCATAAGCGGGCGCTTTGTCCTGTCTCTGTCTCCTCCACATCCGACTACAGCGTAAATTCGCTTTCCAGCAAATTCCTTTATCGTTTTCAAGACGTTTTCCAAACTGTCAGGCGTATGGGCATAGTCAACAATAACAGGAAAATCCTGCCCTTCGTCTACAGCTTCAAAGCGGCCGGGAACTCCGTGAACTGCCTCCACCGTACGGATAATAGAATCAAGCGGGACATTCGAGACATATGCTGCCGCTATTGCCGCTAAAGTATTATAGACACTGAATTTTCCCATTAATTTTAGTGAAACGTTGTTTTGCCCCTCTGGAGAAATAAGCGTAAAGTCTGTTCCACTCCTGCCCATTACAATGTCTTCAGCCATAAAGTCGGCAGAATGATCGATTCCGTATGTGACCACATGTGCCGATGTTTCGGAGATGTACTGTTTACCTGCTGGATCATCAGCATTGATGATTGCAAATTTCGGCTTCGTATATGTATTTCCCAATTTTGTAAACAGAAGCCCTTTTGCTCTCTTATATTCTTCCATCGTTTGGTGATAATCCAAGTGGTCCTGTGACAGATTAGTAAAGACAGCTACATCAAAGTCACTCCCATCTACCCTGCCTTGTACAAGCGCATGCGAAGAAACCTCCATGACTGCAGCATCAACGCCTTCACTAACCATTTTGGCAAAGGTTTCTTGAAGCACAATCGTGTCGGGAGTTGTGTTCTTTGTCTCAATAACCTTGTCTCCAATTTTCATGCTGATGGTTCCAATCAACCCAGTCGTAAGGCTGGCTTCTCGAAAAATCTCCTCGATCATGAAACTTGTCGTTGTCTTCCCATTTGTACCCGTGATGCCGACTAGATGCATCTTTTCAGTCGGATGGTCATAAAATGCATCAGCTAGAACTGCCATAGCATGTTTCGTGTCATTTACAATCACTATCGGGATAGAAAGCGACAGTGGCTTTTCTGAGATAATAGCCGCCGCTCCCTTTTCAGCTGCTTCTTGTGCAAATTCATGTCCGTCCACACGATGACCTTTAATACAAATGAACATCGAGCCCGGCTCTACTTTTCTATGATCATTTACAATCGCAGTTATTTCTGGGTTTTCCAATGCTGGCTTTACCAACGGCAAAGCTTTTAAAAGTGTATGAAGCTTCATCGTTACGATCCTTTCTATTTCATTGAATGGCTTTTAAGCATTCAAAAAGATTTAAAGTGGGAGAGACCTCCCGACTGTATAACTCTACTTGATTCGCAATTATTTTACCACATCCAGCATTCATAATATACCGCGATAGATAAACAGAAGGATAGCAAAACCCACATTCTTTAAGGGGTTTTTCCGATATATTACAAATCACTAATAAAATAAATTTAAAAGCACCGTTATCATCTATATGCTGGTTCGGAAATAAGTTCCCAATTTTTTCAATCTTAAAAATCTACCCTATAAATCATTAGGGTAGATTTTTGCTTCGTTCCGTTTAACTTTTTCATACCCTGTTTATCAAATGCCCTTGGCGTATTTGCTTCCAAATTTTATTGAGCTCCACTGGATAAATTCCCTTTGAAAATCTGTAGCATCCGCCGAAGCTTTAACTTCATTCAGCCGGTGTTCGCCCCCACTTAATGGTATACCGGTATGCATTCATCTCACTGTTTTCAGAAGTGGGAGACTTCTGCTGAATGAAGTTAACCAAGCAAGTTTACCTATTTCATATAAACCCTTATGACTGATCCCGCCTTAACCTTTACGCCCGGATCTGGAGCCTGCTGAATCACTTTTGTTCCATCACCGCTGACTTCAAGCTGCAGATCCAACATTTGCTGTAGTAGTTCTTTTTTTGTGAAACCTTTTAGGTCTGGCACAGTGACCATCTTCGGATCATTCCAGTTAGTCTTTTTTTCGATCTGATTTTTTCTCGGTTTTACATCAAGGGCTCGCAACGAGTCCTCCATTATTTTTCCTACAATAGGCGCTGCAACTGTTCCCCCAAATTGAACCGTTCCTTTGGGATTATCCACCGCAGCATATATGACAAGCTGTGGGTCATCTGCAGGTGCGAACCCGATGAAAGATACGATATGATTATTTTCAAGGTATCTTCCGTCCTTAGCTTTTTGGGCAGTTCCTGTTTTGCCGCCAATCCGATAATTATCAATAAAAGCATTCCGCCCCGTCCCTTGAGCAACAACACTTTCGAGGGCATGGCGAATTTCTTTGGAAGTCTTCTCAGATATAACCCGCCTCTTGAATACAGGCGTCTTTCTCATCGCTGTTGCCCCTGTAACGGGATCAACCAGCTCCTTCGCAATATAAGGCTGATAAAGCGTACCTCCATTCACTGCAGCTGCGACCGCCGCAACTTGCTGGATGGGTGTGACTGACACTCCTTGGCCAAAAGCGGTTGTTGCCTGCTCGACCGGTCCCACTTTATCCATTTTAAATAAGATCCCCGTCCCCTCTCCAGCGAGGTCAATGCCCGTCTTTTGCCCAAAACCGAAGCTCCTAATATATTGAAAAAGCTTTTCCTTACCCAGTCGCTCTCCAAGCTCCACAAACCCGGGGTTGCAGGAATTTTGGACAACTTCCAAAAAACTCTGACTGCCATGGCCTCCTTTTTTCCAGCATCTGAGAGTTGCTCCTCCGACTTTCACGAAACCAGGATCATAAAAATGGTCATGCTCCAAATCGACAAGCCCCTCTTCCAGTGCCGCAGCAAGGGTTATAATTTTAAAGGTGGAACCCGGTTCATAAGTACTCCAAATCGGTAGATTGCGATTGTATATCTCCTGAGGGACATTACGGAATCCCTCAGGGTCGAATGACGGCCTGCTTGACATGGCCAGAATTTCTCCGCTATTCGGATCCATGGCTATGGCTGCAATCCCATCTGGGCTGAATTGTGCTTCTGCGCTATCCAGCTCCCTTTCCATGATTGATTGGATTCTTGTGTCAATGGTTAGTTTTAAATCATATCCATCAACTGGAGCCTCAAAGTCATCCGACATATCTGGCATTCTTCTTCCCTTAGCGTCGGAAAAAAATTGTACAGAGCCCCGTTTCCCTTGCAGTTCTTTATCGTAATAAAGCTCAAGGCCCATCAGCCCTTGGTTATCTACGCCAGTAAATCCCAATACATGAGACAAATAGCGCCCAAATGGATAATGACGCTTGGAATCTTCTGCAATATAAACACCTTTTATATCCAATGCCCTTACTTCCCTGGCTTTCTCATAGGAAATCTTTCTGCCCTCAGGAATACGCTCGCTGGAAGAATTTGCCGTCATGTGTTTATACAATTTTTCTTTTGACACATTCAGAACTGGAGCAAGAGTTTCAGCGGCAGTAGCTGGGTCCTCAATTTGCCTTGGTATGATATAGACAGTCGGTGCACTTTTATTTTCAGCAATAGGCACACCATTGCGGTCAGTTATTTTTCCCCTCTCAGGTTCAAAAGGGATGTTTCTGCTCCACGAATCACGGGCCCGGTTTGTCAAATCATCCCCTAACACGAATTGCACGTAACCTAATCTCATATCGATGATTAAAAAAACGATAAGTCCAATCAGCAGGAAATAGGACAATCTTTTTCTTACAGTTACAGTTGAAACCCGCTTCACAAAAGGCCCCCCTCTTTTTACGGCTCGTTCAACTATATGCCTTGTCCTGCATGATTAGACCAGTGTTCACAACTGAATCAATCTAGCGGAGCTTCTTCCTGAGTCTCCTTTTTTTCAACCATTTCAGTTTGGGTGGCGAAATTGGCAACAAGATGATCGCCAGGTGATACTTTAGAGTTTGGCTTTATGTTTTGTTTCATCAAATAGCCGTCCCCTACCATATTAACCTTCAATTCTGCCAGTTTGGCCACTTTGAGAACATCTCGTTTCGACCATCCGGTCATATCCGGTATTGACAGATTACCGTCCGTCTTAATGATCACCTTCTCCCCTTCGATGACCCGATCTCCCTGCTTGGGTGAATGCGAGAGAATTTGTTTTCCATTCCCAATGAGTACTGGCTTAAGGCCGTTTTTCTTTAAAAGCTCTGTCGCTTTCTGAACATTCATGTCAGTTAAATCTGGTAATTCGGTGATAACTGTTTCTTTTTTCTTTTCAGGCTCGATGTTCAAATATTGAAGGCTGCTTTTCATTACTGGCTTAAATATTTCCGAAACAGGCAAAGCGCCGTTTTCATCCTGCTTAAGCTTCGGCTTTTCTACAACCACATACATCACCAGCTTGGGATCATCCTTCGGAGCCATTCCTAAGAAAGAAAAAATATAATTTTCCCTTCCCTGCAAATATCCACCATTTGGCGCAGCTATTTGTGCAGTTCCTGTTTTCCCTGCAACGGAATAGCCATCTAGCTGATAAAATTGATTTCCAGTACCATTTTCCGCCGTAATGACGGTTTCTAGAATATCCCTAACTTCTTTTGCACTCTTTGAGCTTAGGGGCTTTCCGCTCACTTCAGGTTTTGTTTCGGTGACATCGCCGGTAGCGGTGTCCACAATTTTATCTACCACATACGGTTTCATCATTTTTCCATTATTAGCAATGGCTGATGCTGCCTGGATCATCTGCATAGAGGTAACAGTTGTTCCTTGTCCAAAGACGCTGGTTACTTTTTCAATCGGCCATTCATACAATATTTTTCCGCTTACTTCATTCGGAAGGGCAATATCCGTTTTCTGGCCAAATTTAAACTTATCCATATAGTCGCGCCAAGTATCTGTGCCCATTTTCTCCAATAGATATGCAAATCCGACATTGGAAGAGCGCTGGACCCCCTCCAAGTATGTTATCGGCCCCCAACCGTTGCCTTGGTTGTGGTCTTTGATCGGAGGTTGCTTATTGTTCAAATAATACTTTCCGGATGGGAAGGTCGCATTCGGATTGAAGACTCCTTCCTCAACAGAGGCTGCCAAGGAAAATATTTTCATAGTCGAACCCGGTTCAAATGAACTCTCAACCACTTCATTATGCCAATTTTTTTCTATTCCTTCTCGAGTGACCGGATGATAGGTGGGACGCTGTCCCATGCCAAGGATCGCTCCTGTTTTCGGATCAGCAACAACAGCAAGAATTCTCTCAGGTGAATACTTCTGATCCACCTTATTCATTGCATCTTCGAGAAAGGTCTGGATTTTTTTATCAAGGGTTAAATAAATATCTTTACCGTCCTTTGGCTCTTTGATCTGTTTTTTGGAGTTAGGCAAAATATAGTTCCAGACATCACCCTTATATGTAAGGGTTCCATCCTTTCCAGTGAGCAATTCATTGTAGCTTTTTTCCAAGCCCGCTTTGCCGACGATTTCGGAAGATTTCTCATTAGACTGTTCTCCTTGGGCATAGCCGATCAAATGGGAAGCGAAAATACCGTTCGGGTAAAAGCGCTTCGTATCCTTAATGAAGCTAATGCCAGGCAGCTTCAACTTTTCGATTTCTTCCTTTACACGATGGGAAAGATCCCGGCCGGCCGGACCAAATTCAACCTGTTTCCGCCCCTTTTTCGTCAGCCGCTCATAAATCTCCTGCTCACTGAGCGAAATATGTTCTGAGAGTTCCTTAGCAGTTTCCGTTGGGTCTACCACGTGACGCGGGCGCTTCGGGTCCAAAGTGACTTTCTTATCCAATACAGCGATTAGAGTATAAGATGCAGAGTCTTCGGCGATAACCTCACCTTCCCGGTCATAAATAGTCCCTCTTTTGGCTTTTAGCACATCAGACCGCTTATACAACTGCGAGGCTTTAGTAGCCAGTGCCTGACCTTTTACTTCTCCGGTATACTGGATGGTTATGAAACGAACGGCCAAGACAAAAAAAAGCAGCCCGAATATAAAAAATAACAGTGCTGCTCCTATGTTTCTATTTTTTTTTTGAACATTCATCTATTCTCAACAACCTTAACATTATTCTCGTTCAGATTCAGGCCCAGTTCCTTGGCTTTTTTCCAAACCCGCTCATATCTGCTGAGCTCGTCAACTTGCATTGCTAAGTCATCGTTCACTTTTTCATGTTTCTGGATGTTTCTTTCCACATCCTGAACTTCTATATTCGTATCATAGACTGCAGCTTGAACTGTAATAATTTTTACAGCCATAAAAATTATAAAGGCAGCGAGAAGCAAATACAACAGTTTTTCTCCAGGACTTATTTTCACATGTCGCCGAACTGCTGTTTTTTGAACTTCCTTTTGCTGAACACTTTTATTTTGTTGGAGTTGTTGTGCCAAGTTACTCATTGACTTTCCCCCATTTCTGTCTGTTTTTGTTTTATAATTTTTCGGCTATCCGTAATTTTGCTGATCTCGATCGGTTATTGGCTGTCAATTCAGCTTCTACTGGTACAATCGGCTTTCTGTTAACTAGCTTTAGTATAGGTTTGTATTCTTCTGGAATGACCGGCAATCCCGGTGGAAGGTCTGGACCTTCGCTTGCTTCCTTAAACACATGTTTGCAAATTCGATCTTCAAGAGAATGGAATGTGATAACACTAATCCGTCCTCCAGAATTCAATAACTCGATAGCTTGTTTCAAAGAGTTTTCAAAAACTTTCAATTCATCATTCACAGCAATCCGGATGGCTTGGAAAATCCGTTTAGCCGGGTGGCCACCCTTTCTCCGCGCAGGAGCCGGGATACTATCTTTAATAATCTCTACCAGCTCGCCTGTTGTTTGAATAGGGCGTTTTTTTCTTGTTGCCTCAATATTCCTCGCCACTTGCTTAGAAAATTTCTCTTCTCCATACCGAAAGAAAATTCGTACTAAGTCTTCATAGGGCCATTCGTTCACAACATCATGGGCCGAGACGTCTCCATCCAAGTCCATTCTCATATCCAATGGTGCATCGTGATGATAACTAAAACCCCGCTCAGGAGTATCCAACTGCGGTGAGGAAACTCCGAGATCGTAAAGTATGCCATCCACGCGCGTAATACCCAATTCCTCTAATTCTTCAGCCAAATACTTAAAATTACTTTTCACCAAAATCAATTGGTCCTTGTGTTCAGCCAATTTTTTACTCGCATTGGCAATGGCTGTCTCATCCTGATCAAAAGCAATCAGCTTCCCTTTACTTGATAATTGTGACAGAAGGTATGAGCTATGTCCTGCGCCGCCTAGCGTGCAGTCGACATATATACCATCCGGCTTTATATTCAGGCCATCAACTGTTTCTTTAAGCAATACTGTCGTATGTGAAAACACTTTTCAATTCACCATCCAAATCTATTTCGAAAGCTGGAGCATTCTATATATCGAAGTCAATCATATTCTCGGCTATTTCTGCAAAAGACTCTTCAGATGCTGAGAAATAGTCTTCCCATAAATCTTTACTCCAAATCTCGAAACGACTGGATACCCCTAAAATAACACATTCTTTCTCCAGTTTCGCATAGCCAAGAAGAGATGCGGGCAAATTAACCCTGCCCTGCTTGTCCAGTTCACATTCCACGGCCCCCGAAAAGAAAAAACGGGTAAAAGCACGTGCATCTTTCTTGGTAAGTGGGAGAGCTTTTAATTTTTCTTCGATCTGTTTCCATTCTTCCATTGGGTAGCCAAATAAACATTGATCCAACCCCCGGGTAATAACGAACGAATCACCCAAGTGCTCTCTATATTTAGCAGGCACAATCAAGCGGCCTTTTGTATCAATGTTATGTTGGTATTCACCCATGAACATGACCTTTGCCCCCACTTTCTATAATAACTGTACCACAATCCCCCACTTGCCACCACCATTTTTTTATGAATATTCCAGTGTTTTTATCATCGATTTTCGATAAAAAAAAAGCCTGCTCCCAAGGAAGCGGCTTTTTTCCATTTAAATTCTTATAATTTTATGTCTGCCGTCGAATTCATACGGCAAGTTTAGCAATCCATCGATAAATTTCGTTCCGTATTCATTCAGATAATAAAAGATGTTCCAAATTCTTTCCTGAGGCTGACCATTTGGTCGAAGCATTTTCTCTACACAAACATATTTATCCAGCTGGGCACTATGTTTCTTTGTCATGCTGTCTTCCACTTTTCTTTGTAAAAATTCCAATTGCCTGATTTGCAGTGACAAACTAGTTTCCGCAAGTTGAATATGTCCTCGGTCAATTTCCTCTACTTTTGCAATGATTTTCTGATAATGGTCCCTCAATTCTTCTTTCGTATCCTTTATCAGTGACTCAAATCCGCCATCCTTAATAGAAGACAAGAAATTGTTTTGATCTTCAGCTGTTCCTTTTTCCAATACCTTCTCAATGGACAAATTCAAGTCAGCAAGATTTCGATCCGTCGTTTTATCGAGAAGTGTGATATTGAGCCTTGGTACAATCGGCGGCATTTGGCTTTTCATTACCTGAAATGCAGGGAGCAATTCTCCCCAATAGGCAATTTCACCAGGCCCCGCAATAAACGCCAAGGTTGGAAACAGCCATTCTTGCATAAGTGGGCGTGTGACGACATTATTGCTAAACCTTTCAGGATATAATTCCAATAATTCGAATAGCTCGAGATCAGTAAATCTCAATTCATTTGTTTTGCTGACAAATACCTTCTCAATTGGATCGAACTCCAACAGCTCCCGCTCGTTTTCATGGTAATAAAATAAGTTCGCTGCGTAATCATCAATTTCAATCGCATTGGAAAAGCCTCTGCTTTGTTTCTTTCTTTGTTGAGCGAGCACAGCATCAGTGATCATTTGTCCGTCATGAATGACTCGGGAGAAAAATGGCTTTTCAAGCTGGCGGAGCTTCGGATCAGCTGAATCAATGAGAAGTAAGCCGGAATCTTTGAAGAAATGCATGATCAAATAGGAAAAGAACTCAGTAAAAGTTCTTGTATTTGAGATGGCTTCTTCAACAACTGCTAGCATTTCCTTTGTATGAGAACGGTCACCAAAATACGAAAAGATCTGGCTAGTCCATGCTTGCATTTTCTCTTTATCGAAGACAATATGGGAAGCCATCATTTTGCCTGAAAAAGCTTCGTAGTAATTCTTCTTTTTAAAATTCTCTTTCTGAGGGGCGAATATATGATTGATTTCCAAATGGTCATGGTCTTCCCCTGCAATCCAAAAGATTGGAACGACAGGCTTCCCTAATTCCTTTTCCTGCTGCTCAGCCAGTTTTATGATTGAAATGATTTTATGTATTGTATATAAAGGTCCAGTCAATAAGCCTGCCTGTTGACCGCCTATGACTACAACAGACTTGTTGTCCCTGAATTTTTCAAGTGAATGCTGGGTAGCAGCCGAGCCTGGAAAATTCTTCATATAATGATCGATGCATTCAGCAATTTCTTTCCGGGCAAAATCCCGTTCCATCAAATCACTATATCGCTGCCTATAAACTGTTTCTTCTTTTATATTATATTGAAAGAAATCTTCTACAGATTCCATATCTTCAATGTAAAGCGAAGCAAAGCGATTTGTTGCCAAAACGGCAGCATTTTCCAATTCCATCTATGTACTTCCTTTCTCCTATCTGTTTCAATCACAAAGAAGTATAGCAAACTATATGAAGAAATGACATTTTCCTGCTTCAAGTCCTCATACTAGACGCTGAAAATCAAGTTTTTAGCCCTCGTTATAATTCCAAACAAAAGGAGACTGATATAAAAGAATGAAAACATGAGAAAGTTTAGACGTAGGTAGCCAGCAAACACCCTCCCATAGATGATCTCCTCTCTTGTTTTCCAATGCAAGAAAGTGAAGAACACGGCTGTAACAAGCATGAATAATATAATGACAAACAAATAGGAGCTTTCCCATATGGCCATGATTAAAAAATGAACGGATATAACTAGGACGAATGTAGTTAAATAAATGGCAGCATTTAGCGCCTTTTTATGATTCCTCGTTAATTGTTTAACGATAGTGAATACAAGAATGTAAAAAAGGAGTGGCACTGTGATGAATAAAGCTGCTGCTGATGAAAAAATAGTCCCCACTTAGCTTGCTCATCTCCTTTCCTGTTCAATTCCCTTGACCATAACGTAAGCCATTTGAATGGTCTTAGGCTTGGCACCTTTTCTTTCAGCCACCTTGAGGATATATCCCAATATCGCATCTATTTCTGTTTTTCTGCCTTCTTGGATATCCTTTAACATGGATGAAGTGTTGTGTCTTGTATTTTTGCAAATATCAATGATCCTATTAAAGGCTTCTTCTTTTTCCCCCAGTGGAAAGATTGAATAAATCTCTTCAAACATTAATCTTAATAATTCGTAATAATACGGATTATCTACAAGGCGCCCGTTCTTTACCTGAAACACTACAGTCAGGGGATTGATCAACGCATTTGCCATCAGTTTGTTAATCAGAATGGTACGATATTCCTTATAGAAGCAGACAGGAAATAGAGAATCGGCACTCATTGGAAAGTTTTTTTCCGGCTCATAGCTCCCTTTATAAACCGATACGTTTGTCTGCCCTACTCCATTATGTGAGACAGTCCGGTCATTCAATCGCTTGGCACCGTGCTCCACTGTCGCAACCAAAATCGTCTCTTGTGGCAGAATATTCAATAACTCCAGATGCCCCATTCCGTTTTGTATGAAGCATAGCGGCACAGCTTTTGGAGCTGATTTCAGCACAGCCATTACCTGCGGTAAATCGTATTGCTTTACAGTCACAATCAAGATGTCTTGATCCGAGATGCCACTGTCTCCAGGTACAGCATCGACCGGAATCACCTTTTCCTCGCCGTCTTGGAAACAAAGACGGATTCCTATTTCCTTGATTTTTTCTGCCTGTTCCTCACGTTTTGTAAAAATAGTCACTTCATGATTCTGTCCCAAATACGCCCCAAACAACAGGCCAATGGAACCTCCACCAATAATACCTACTCTCATCAAATCACCTAATTGCTTAATTCAAATGCGCCTTGGCGTATTTGCGCCCAGATTTTATCAAGCTTTGCTCGATAAATTTTGTATGAAAATTATTTCCGCTAGAAAGCAATACTTAAGTAAGCCCTCTATTCCTATTTTTTAAAAAGGGCTTTATCTGTTTTTTCTTTTATGGAATA
>NZ_JACSPV010000039.1 GCF_014836955.1 Bacillus norwichensis | reverse complement strand
TTTTAAAAAATAGGAATAGAGGGCTTACTTAAGTATTGCTTTCTAGCGGAAATAATTTTCATACAAAATTTATCGAGATTAAGCTCGATAAAATCTGGGCGCAAATATGCCAAGGCGCATTTGATAATTTAGTAGATATAGGCATTATGCAGGAAGGATGAATGACATGAAAGAACATACATCATGGAAGTGGGATCAGAATCTTGACGAGGAATTATTTGAGATCCGGAAGCATCTTCATCAATATCCGGAATTATCGTTCAAGGAATATGAAACCAGCAAATATATCCAGTCGTGCCTTGAGAACTGGGGCATACCTTTTAAAGTGATGGCAGAAACAGGCGTTGTTGTTGATATATTGGGTGGAGCCGGAGATGGTCCAAATATTGCACTTAGGGCCGATATCGATGCACTGCCTATCCATGAGGAAAGCGGATTAGCTTTTTCCTCAAAACGAGAAGGGGTCATGCATGCGTGCGGACACGACGGACATACAACGATCTTATTGGGCACAGTCTACCATATATGGAAATTTAGGCATAATTTAAAGGGAATGGTCAGGTGTATTTTTCAACCGGGAGAAGAGGCGGATGGTGCCGCAAAAATCATGATCGACGAAGGGGTACTTCAGAAGCCTAAAATTGAAGAGGTTGTGGCCCTTCACCTCTGGCCAAAGCTTCCACTTGGATCAATAGGAATAAAAACAGGACCGGTTACAGCTGCATGTGATGATTTTGACATTACGATCAAAGGAAAAAGCGGCCATGCGGCCAGACCTCATGAAGGAATAGATGCTATTTCAATCGGTGCTGAAATCATACGCTCCCTTCAATATTTTACAGCAAAATGGAAGGATCCGGCCGATCCACTAGTTATTCATGTGGGAAAAGTTGATGGCGGGAGCGCCAGGAATGTAATAGCAGATGAAGTAAGAATGGAAGGTACAATACGTTCTGTTTTCCCAGAGACAAGACTGGAAATAAAAAGTAAGTTTATCTCCTTTGTTACCGAAGTGGCAAAACAGTATGGAGGAGAAGCGGATATTAATTACGATGATGGTATTCCTTCAATTGTGAATGACAAAGTTGCCGTTGAAAAAGTTAGGAAGGCGGCGGCAAAAATCATCGGTACCGGGAATATCAACGAACTGAGCAACGTCTCTATGGGCGCTGACGATTTTGGCTTTTTTGCAGATAAAGTTTCCAGTTGTTATTTTCGTTTAGGTATTCGGGAAATGGATAAGGAAGCTTTTGATTTACATCATCCGAAGTTTCAATTTAAAGGAAAAGTAATCCCCATAGGTGCAAAGATACTCACCGAATATGCTTTTATTAAACAAAAAGGAGAGCGCAAATGAACTTGACAGTAAACAAGAATCCACAAATAGAAAATGTATTAAAACAAGTAGAAGAAAAAAATATTGAGTTTATTAGAATTGAATTTTTAGACTATGCAGGTGTTACAAGGGGAAGAACGATTCGGAAAAATAGACTTAGAGCTGCAATGGAAAGAGGAGTAAACTTTAGTACAGCTATTATGAGCTTTGATGTATTTGATGAGTATATCCCCAATCCAATGTACGGGGCGAATGACGGTGACTTTTTTGCGGTCCCGGATCCTGAAACATTTGCCATACTGCCCTACCGAAAAAATACAGCTAGAATGTTGTGTGACTTGGTAGATGTAGATGGTTCACCTTGGCCAGGGTGTCCGAGAGGCGCTTTAAAAAGGCTTTTAAAAGAATTGGAAACTGCCTTAGATGGAAAGCTCTATATGGCATATGAGCAGGAAGCTTATTTACTAAAAGAAGAGAATGGAAAAAGAGTTCCTGCCGATAACAGTCATTGTTTCTCTTCTGATGGTATTGACATGCAAGAGGAATTTATACAGTCCTTTGTTTATGCAATGGAAGAGATGGGAGTTGAGACGGAGCAAATTTCAAGTGAGTATGGTCCCGGACAAGTAGAGGTTAATCTTAAATACGCTCCATCCTTGAAGGCTACAGATGATCAAGTAACATTTATGCATGTCTTTAAGCAAGTAGCACGAAGTCAAGATTTGATAGGGACATTAATGCCCAAACCGTTTTCCAATCTGGCAGGGAGTGGCCTCCATGTTCATATAAGTCTTTACAATGAGGAAGGCGACAATTTATTCAAGGATATTGCAGACCAAAAAGGATTTGGTCTTTCTGAAGAAGCTTATTATTTTATTGGAGGTTTATTAAAACACGCTCGTTCACTCATCGCCGTTGGTGCTCCTAGCGCCAACTCCTATAAGCGTATGCAACCTGGTTCTTGGGCCCCAGCTCATATTTGTTATGGATCTGCCAACCGTTCAGTTTTAGTTCGAATTCCGGAAAAGCGAAGAGAAAGACGATTTGAATTCAGAGGAGCAGATGGAACCTGTAACCCATATCTATTAACTACATGCTTATTGGCAGCTGGATTGGATGGAATAAAAAATAAAATAGAACCTGGAGAACCAATGGAGGTGGATGTAAGTAGCCTTAGCGAGGTTGAGTTGTTGGAAAAAGGAGTGAATTGGGTTCCACGTACTCTTGATGAGGCAATGGATGCTTTGGAGGAAGATACGATTCTTGCGGAGTCTATTGGGAGAGAAATTTGGGAAGAGTTTATTAAAGTTAAAAGAACAGAATCAATAAAATTCACGCAATATATTAGTGATTGGGAACTGAAAGTATTTTCGGATAGATTTTAACTTCATTCAGCCAAAGTCTCTCGCTACTGTAAGTGGTGAGATGAGTACCTATTGGTATTCCATTCAGTGGGCTTTCAAACCTCAGCTGAATAAACTTACAAGCCTCTGGCGGATGCCACAGATTTTCATAGGAAATTAAGCACGATACAATCTGGGCGCAAATCCGCCAAATTTTTTCCTAACTATGATTATGGGGTATATAGTAAGTATTAAATTTTCATACTTGGAATTAACAGTGGAGATGATTTTAAATGAGAACAATTATTGAGCAGTGGTTAGAGAGTCAAAGGGAAACATGTATAGGGATATTAGAAGACTTGGTTCGTTTTCAGACAATAAATCCGAAATTTTCAAAAACAGCTGACAGAAAAGAAACTATTAAGTTACAAAATTATGTTCAAGATTTTATGATTAAACATGGGATGACAGTAGACTACTGGGAAGTTGAAGAAGATTTGCCGAATGTGGTCGGCATACTAAAAGGTGAAAGTACCTGCAATAGTTTAATATTAAACGGTCATATTGATGTTGTTCCACCAGGGGATTTAAATAAATGGAATACGAATCCATGGGATCCAGTAATCCGCGATGGGAAGCTATACGGCCGTGGATCAGGAGACATGAAAGCTGGAGTAGCAGCGAATTTACTTGTCGCAAAGTTTTTACATGATCATCAAATTTATCTGGAAAATGATTTACAAATTCATGTTGTTGTAGATGAGGAAGGAGGAGGCAGCGGATCAAGGGCAGTCCTAGAAAAATATTCAAGTGGGGGTGGTGTAATTGTAACCGAACCAACTGCTAATATCATTAATCCGACGGAAGGAGGATTAGAATGGGTTCGGATTCATATTGAAGGTGTCTCATCCCATGCGGGCTGGAGGTATAGTGATATTTATCCAGGTTACAGCGGAGAAGGAGTTAATGCAATTGAAAAAGCAACGAAGATTATAGCAGCTGTTCAAGACCTTGAAAGAACTTGGGCTCGGAAAAAGTCGCATCCTCTATTACCTTATGGAGTTACCACTATAAATCCAGGTGTTATGATTGGAGGAGCCAGCAAAGGCCAGGAAGGTCCGGAAATCACTACTAATCCTGCTATCACTCCCGATAGTTGTATCATTGAGTTTGACCTTAAATTTTTACCTAATGAAAATGAAAAAGAGGTAAAAGAGGAATTTGAAAATTTTATCAAAAAAGTTTCTCTGACGGATGATTGGTTGAAGGATCATGTTCCTACGATTGAATGGGGAATTAGAGGCATTTCCTTTCCACCAGTAGATACATCTCTAGACCACCCACTAGTTGAAACATGCAGTAGTTCTCATAGAGAATTTAATATTGCACCAGAATTCCAGGGGTTTGTTGCTGTTTCAGATGCTGCTTTTTATGCAGGAAAGGGAATTCCAGCCATTATATATGGTCCAAAATCTGAAAGAATTCACGGGGTCAATGAATGTGTGGATATTGAATCATATTTTCAAACAATAAAAGTTTTAATTGCTACAACATTAAAGTGGAATAATAAATGGGGTACAACTAATTTATCTCGATAGATTGTTATATTTCATAGGAATTAATAATATAACTGAAAAAGCTGGATAAAGATATAGGGGAATAGTTAGTTAATAATAATGGCCAGGTCATTGAACTGTTAAAGAATATGGTCTCGTATAAAACCATAAATTAAATTTATTTGAAACTCAGAATTTAGCGAATGTGATAGTCTGCAAGTGTCTTTAGAAGACTATTTAGTAAACTCAGAAAATGAGATGTAATAGTTTTTCAGCTAAATAATGTTGCACTAAGAAAGGAGTAACCAGGGAAACCTATTAAATGATCAAAATATATCTGTGATTGGGAGCTAAACTTATTTTCTGAAAAGAGGGAGTATAGTGAGTGTTTTAGTCATCCAACCAGTCAATCTTGCTCCGCCTGGAGAAATTATTAAAGCATTAGATTCGACTGGGGAAACTTATGAGATTTTTCGGATGGAGGAAAACGATAGGCTTCCGAAAGAATTTGGCAATTACAACGGTTTAATCATACTTGGGGGAACGATGGGAGCCAATGATGATGCCGAGTTTCCATTTCTTACAGACGCTAAAAAGGCCATTCAAATTTTTTACAAGAGCAATAGGCCAGTTCTGGGTGTTTGCCTTGGTGCCCAACTGATTGCGAGCTCTTTTAATAAAAAAGTTAGGAAGATGCCCAAGCCGGAATTTGGGATAACGGAGTTGGAAAAGACCGCTGATGGAAAGAAAGATCCATTATTCAACAAATTGCCAGATACTTTTTCATTTATGGAATGGCATGAAGATTATTTTGAATTGCCCGAGGAGGCAACCCTTTTGGCATCAGGTGCCCATTGTGTCAATCAAGCATTTCGTATTAAAGATAATATTTACGGATTACAATTCCATCCGGAGGTAAATGAAGTTATTTTAGATAGATGGGTGGATGAAGAGAAAGAATGGATATTAAAGCAGAGTCCCAGTTTTATAGGTAATATTGATCAACAGGTTAAGCCATCTCTATTATATTCAACGCAGTTATGCAGGGAAATAGTTACTGAATGGGCTAAGCTGTTGAAAGGAAGCCAAACTGCCGACTAAAGGAAATGATTACCAATCAGTAGAATAAAGAAGGAATTTTTTAGACAACCCGGGTCCTTGTTGATATGGATTCGGGTTTTTTATTGATAATTTGCATATGAAAGTAATTTCGGGCAGATTATGTTCTTTTTAAGTAAAAAAAATCTTGCAAAATATTTTCCTATGTTTTATTATTTGGTATAAGGTTCAAACGTTAAACCTTTAACTTCATTCAGCAGAAGTCTCCCACTTCTGTAAGTGGTGAGGTGATGCACATTGGTATTCCATTCAGTGGGGGTTAAATCCCGGCTGAATCAAGTTGAAGCCTCCGGCGGATGCCACAGATTTTCAGAGGGATATGTCGGGCGGAGCTCGATAAAATCTGGGCGCAAATACGCCAAGGAGCATTTGATAAGGAGGTATATAGTGACTTCAAATAATTATCCGGATTTATCTAGTTTAAAGCATGTTTCTGCTCAAAAAGTAAGCGATCACATTTTTGAACAATTAAAAGAGTCGATTATTCTGAAGGAAATCTTGCCTGAAGAGCAATTACCGCCAGAAAGAGAATTGTGCAGCATTTTTAATGCGAGTCGACTGACTGTTCGAGAAGCTATTCAAAGGTTAAAAGAGGAAGGATTAGTGGAGCAGATAAGAGGTGCTAAAGGCGGAACCTTTATTCTTCCTTTAACAGCAAAGATACATGAGAAAACAAAGGAAAGCTTGATTAACCAGTGGGAAGATTTTCAGGACATCTTTGTATATCGCAACTTTATAGAGCCATATACAGCTAAATTGGCTGCTGTCAATATTAGCGAGGAAAAGATTGAGGAGCTCCATCAATTAAATGGTCAAATATCTGGCCCCTGTGAGCGGGAAGAATTCCGATCAAACGATGTGAAATTTCATTTGAAAATATCGGAAATAGCTAATAACATCTACTTCCAAAATTCAGTTCGCATGATTAGGACTAAAATCAATCCGGCTTTGGATCTTCTGCCCTTTAACGAGGATGTCAGAAAGAAAACCTATGAGGAACATCAGTTCATCATAGAGTCAATAGAAAAACAAGATAAAAGTGCAGCTAAAAAAGTAATGTACGACCATATTTTCGGCACAACTAATAAGCTTGAAGAAATTATTAGAGAATGAAAACGAACATAAGAAAAACTCCATGAGGTGTTATGATGAGGGATAAAAAAATCAGAGTTGGAATCTCTGGTTATAGCCTTTCCAGTATTGAAAACAAGGAAGGAATCATTAAAGGGTTACCAAAACAAGCTCTTTCAATTTTTAGTTATGATTTTGTTCAATCAATTGAACAATCTGGCGGGATACCCATTCTTTTACCAATCGTAAATCCAGATACAATAAAAGATCAATTAGCTGATTTGGACGCTATTATTTTTGCCGGAGGAGAAGATATCCACCCGAAATATTATTTGGATTATAAGAATGATTATCCTCCAGCTTCAGATGCTAGAGATCAATACGAATTCAATTTAATTAAAGAAGCACTGCTTAAAGAAATTCCCATCTTATTTGTTTGTAGAGGAATGCAATTACTAAATGTCTACAAAGGGGGATCATTATACATTGATTTACATGATTCCACTTCGACACACATCAATCATTGGGTGGTAGAGGATAGAGAGAAACCTGTTCATGAAGTAGAAATCGTCATGAATGATTTTACAAAAAAGATTTTTTCTCACCATCAGCTAAAGGTCAATAGTGTACACCATCAGGCAATTGAACAGCTGGGAGAGGGTTTAGAAGTAATCGGTAAATCCGAAGATGGCATTATCGAAACAATTGCTGTGTTAGGAAGAAACGACATTCTTGCTGTTCAATGGCATCCAGAAATGATGAAGGAAGAAAAGAATGCAGGAATAGGTTTGTTTAAATGGTTGATTGATGAAGCAAAACAAAATTTATATAAAAGGGGACAAGAGTATGAAAAAAGCTTTAGGTAGTCTATTGTTGGCAGGTAGTTTGGTCTTGGCTGGATGCGGAAATGATGCAAAACCAGGAAAATCCGATAATGGTGGAGGAGAAGAGCCTAATAAATTAGTCGTCACTTCCTTTGGCGGTGATTATGAAAAAGCTCAAATGGAATATCTGATTAAACCATTTGAGAAAGAATTTAACGCAGAAGTGGAAGTGGTTACATTATACTCTGCTGATGCCTTGGCTAAGCTAAGAGCACAGAAGAACGCACCTGAAATCGACGTCGTTCAATTCTCGGGCGGACAGGAAATTCAGGCTGCTAAAGAGGATTTAATTATAGAAATGGACTCTGATATTGTTAAGAACACTGGCGAGCTTTATGACAATGCAAAGAAAACAAATTATGGTCCTGCCATTGCATTCGATGCGCTGGGATTACTATACAATACAGAACTTGTGAAAGAAGCGCCAACCTCTTGGGAAGATCTATGGAAAAAAGAATATAAAGGAAAAGTCGGATTAGTTGATATTTCTAACACCTATGGATTACAATTCCTTGCCATGATGGCAAAGCTTCACGGTGGCGATGAAGACAATATTGATCCAGGTTTTGAGAAAATTGAAACTTTACTACCAAATACAGCTTCTGTTGTAGCTACAACACCAGACATGGGGAATTTGTTCGCACAAGAGGAAGTCGTAATTGCACCGTATGATGCTGGTTATGCATTTAACTTTAGTAAACAAGGTCAACCTATTGGTTTTGTCATTCCTGACGAAGGAGCGATGGCAGTATTCATCAATATGCAGGTAGTTAAAGGTACAGAAAGTCCAACATTGGCACAAGAATTTGTCAACTACTCATTGAGACCGGAAGTTCAAAAGGCTTTTGCAGAGGAAACTGGTTTTGCACCAACAAATAAAAATGTGGAAATCTCTGACGAATTAGCGAAAGTGATGCCGTATGGAGAAGAAGCTGTAAACAGCCTTGTAGACTTGAATTGGGAAGCTGCAAATAATAATAAAGATGCTTGGACAGACCGTTGGAATAAAATGATCAGCCAATAAAAGCACTAAGGGCAGTGGCAGGTGCTGCCCTTTCTAATAAGACAAGCAAGTATAAAATCAGATGAAATATTTAGTTCCAATTTAATTTTTCTATGTTAAGTACGCCGTACAGGAAGTACAAGTGCAAGCGAAGCGACAGGACGTCGCGCCCTGAGCCTGCCGCCGTACAGGAAGTACAAGTGCAAGCGAAGCGATAGGGTGTCGTGCCCTGAGCTGTCACCGTATAGGAAGTAGTACAAGTGCCACCGAAGCCATAGGCTTGAGCGGCCAGGCGCCATCGGCGCAAGGATCAAGTCACGCGGAAGTTCATTCAGGAAAAATGTGCTCATGCGGCACAGCTTATTCAAGAAGGCATATGTTTCCCTCGTCGCAAAGCTGCGTGAAGCGTACTAAAGGAAGCTTTTCACGATGTAGCTGAAATGAGTAACTTTGGGGGAACTCCCTCATTAAGGTTCGCCTGTACTTGTCGCCTAAGGCTGCGCGCCTTGCGTTTTTCTCAATATTTGTAAGAAGGTGAATGGATGTCTAAAAAAATACCCCCATATTGGATTTTAATGGCACCAGGTCTATTAGTTCTATTCTTTTTCTTTCTGTTCCCCTTGGGTCAAATAGTACTGTTCAGTTTTTTTAAATCCCAACCCGGCGCGGGAATGGAAGCAGCCTTTACACTAGAGAATTATTTCCGATTTTTATCAGATCCCCACTACTTAGGAATTTTGTGGAGAACAATCTGGATCGGGTTAGCAACAAGCATCATTTGTTTAATCATGGGTTATTCCATCGCTTATGGAATCTCTCGCTCAAATCCTAAATATCAAAATCTTTTGTTGCTTCTCGTTATTCTTCCGTTATTAACGAGTGCAGTGGTAAGGAACTTTGGTTGGATGGTAATTATGGGTAAAAATGGTCTAATTAACCAATCTCTTTTGGGAATAGGCCTCATCTCAGAACCAGCTGAAATTTTATATACGTCGACAGGCGTAGTTATTGCCATGACACACGTCATGTTGCCGTTTATGGTTCTTATTCTTTACCCTGTATTGGATGGCTTGGATTTAAATGTAGAGTCCGCAGCAGAAAGCTTGGGAGCCTCGCCAGGAAAAGTTTTTTGGCTTGTAACGTTACCGCTCTCAATTCCAGGAATCTTAGCTGGTACATTATTGGTGTTTTCAATGTCAATCAGCTTCTATATCACTCCAGCATTAATCGGTGGCCCAAGAGTTCAAGTGATGGCAACAGAAGTTTACAATCAAACGATGAATCTGTTAAACTGGCCGTTTTCTTCAGCCGTTTCCGTCATCCTGCTTATCACTGTGTTAATTATTATCAGCTTTTACAATAAAGCAATGAAAAAAGTTTCACCACAAGGAGCTGAGTAACAATGCGCCCCATTAAAGTGTTTCAGATATTAAATATATTATTCTACATTTTTCTCGCAGCTCCATTGTTGATTGTGATTCTAACGTCGTTTAGTGACAGCTCATACTTGGTGTTTCCACCGAAAGGCTTTACACTCAGCTGGTATGAACACGTCTTTACTGACGGTCGTTATTTACAACCATTTATAAATAGCTTAATTGTTGCGATTGTTTCTACAGGATTTGCACTGGTTTTAGGGATCATGATTTCATTGGCTATAAAACGATATGACTTTAAATTTAAAGGATTGATCAGTTCTTTATTCTTATCCCCGCTGATCGTGCCAACTTTACTACTGGGAATTGGATTGTTAATCCTTTTCAGTAATCTTGGTGTTACCAATGCTTATGTCCGGTTGATACTTGCTCACACAGTATTAACAATACCTTATGTGATAAGAGCAGTTTCAGCAGGTTTGTCTAAGTTGAATCCTTCTGTGGAAGAGGCGTCACGGGTATTGGGGGCTTCTCCGTTTTTAACGACTTTCTTAGTCACTTTGCCATTAATCAGACCAGCATTGATTTCAGGAGCGTTCTTTGGATTTATTATCTCGTTCGATGAGCTTGTAGTAGCCCTGTTCCTAACTAGTTCAAATGTGGTTACTTTGCCAATACTGATCTATTCAGATATTCAATTTAACTTAGATCCATCTATATCCGCGATTTCTTCGGTTTTAATTATTGGGACAGTCATCCTTGGGCTTATTAGTATGAAATTTATTGATAAGAAAAGTTTCTTTGGGTAGGAAGGAGTTTTTAAATGAGCCATTTTGAAATTAGCAAGCTTTGCAAACAATACGGAGAAAATGTCATCGTGGATCATTTGGATTTAAGCATTAAAGAAGGGGAATTCATCTCGTTATTAGGTCCGAGTGGCTGCGGGAAAACAACCACTTTAAGAATGATTGCGGGACTTTTAAAACCGACGAGCGGTTCTATAAAATTGGGAGAAAAAGAATTAAGCAGCATTCCGACCCACAAACGGAATATTGGTCTGGTGTTTCAAAACTATGCACTTTTTCCGCACCTAACTGTTTTTAATAATATTGCCTTTGGCCTCAAAAGACGGAAAGTGTCGCCATCTGAAATCAAACAAAGAGTGACTGATGTATTGGAATCCGTTCAGTTATCTGGAATGGAAGAACGTTTTCCTACGCAGTTATCAGGAGGCCAGCAACAACGGGTTGCTTTGGCAAGAGCACTGGTGCTACGCCCACCCATGGTATTATTTGATGAACCATTAAGTAATTTGGACGCGAAGCTGCGACAGTTTTTGAGAGTTGAAATAAGACAGCTTCAGCAAAAACATGGATTTACAGCTATATTTGTTACTCATGATCAAGAAGAAGCCATGGTTTTATCGGATCGTATAGCGGTAATGAATAAAGGAAAAATCGCTCAACTCGGTACGCCAACTGAAATATACAGCAATCCAGCAGATTCTTTCGTAGCTGACTTTGTTGGGGAAACAAATATGATGAAAATAGCTGACGTTAAAAGTAATGGCGATGTTGTAAGCGGAGTATTAGCAGACGGCACAAAGATCTCTATTAAAAACAGAGAGAAAGAAATTAAGGACAGCATTGTAATGGTCAGACCTCAAGATGTTGTATTGTCCAAAACATCTGAAACTTTGGACAAGAAAAATAGCATTAAGGGGAAGGTCGAATTTATCCACTTTATTGGAGACAGATACCTATTCGGTATTAAAACGGCTGTTCAAGATAAAATTTTTATGTGCTCACTCTCCCCGGAAGAGTTTACTCACCTCCAAATTGCAGAGGGAAATGAAGTGAATGCAGCATGGGAGATTGACTCATCCTTCATTTTCTAACTTCATTCAGCAGAAGTCTTCCACTTCTGTTAGAGGGAATTTATCGAGCTAGTCATTCTTAAAAATAAATAATTATGTAGGAGTGTGTCTTATGTCGGAAAAATTTGTTATTGCGCAAGGGACAGATGCATCTACACTTGATCCTTTTGCTCACTCAGAAACTACAACCTCGAATATTTTATTGCAAGTATATGACTCTCTTGTCAAACGGAATGAAGATATGGAAATTGTTCCTCACCTTGCAGTTGAATGGGAACAAAAAAGCAGTAAAGAATTAGTCTTCCATTTACGTCAGGATGCAGTATTCCATCATGGCAATCAACTGACTGCTGAGGATGTGAAGTTCTCCATTGAGAGAATGGTAGATCCTGCTAATGAAGAGAGATTTCCTCCTTCTGGTAGATTCAATTCCATGACATCAGTAGATATATTGGATAAATACACAGTAAAAGTGAATTTCAACAGGCCAGACCCTAATATCCTTGCGCAATTGGCGGGATTAATGATCATATCAAAAGATTACTTTGAGTCCATTGGTGAAGAACGCTTTTCGAAGGAGCCAAGTGGTACAGGCCCATTTAAATTCAAGCAATGGGATAGAGAAGCAGGGAAAGTTCATCTGGAGAGAAACAATGATTATTGGGCTGGAAAAGCAGATATTGAAGTATTGGAATTTCATGCTGTTCCCCATGGTTCAGATCGAATTGAGGGATTGATTGAAGGTAATATTCATTTAACAGCAAACTTCCCTCCATCTGAGCAGGAAAACGTTCAACAATATGAGCATCTGACAGTTGCAGGCACACCGAGTGTCGGGGTTATTTATATGGGAATTAATACAAACCATGAAATATTGAAAAACAAAACGCTGCGTCACGCAATTGCTCATGGTATTGATGTAAATAAGTTTATAGACGAAGAACTATTGGGATGCGGTTACCCGCTTAACGGCCCTGTCTATCCACAAGCATTTGGAGTGGATCAGGACCAAAAACCAATTGAATACAATCCGGAAAAAGCGAAGAAATTATTAAAAGAGGCAGGCTATGAGAACGGAGTAAAAGTAAAATTAGAAGTTCCTGATGGCCGGTTTACACAGGATAAAGAAATTGCATGGAACATAGCTGAGCAGCTTAAAGAAGTTGGGATTGAACTGGAAGTAGATGTCCAACCTTGGGGACCATTTATATCACGCTTCAGAGATCATAAGTATGATCAAATGTATTATGTAGGATGGGGAAATTTCACCTTTGATCCTGATGAAGTATACAGAAATGCATTTATCCATCCTAAGCCTTGGAATCCTACACATTTCCATCATGAGAGACTGGCCGAAGTTGCTACAGAAGCGAGCTTATCATTAGATCAGGATAAGAGAAAAACACTATACTCCGAGGCACTTAGCATTTTTAGGGAAGAGCTTCCTTGGATACCGTTGTTTCAACAATTTGACCTTTATGGATTAAATAGTGCATGGAATTTCAAAGCGAGAATGGATGAGTTTATTTACGCATTCGATATTACTAAGGCAAAAACAGAATAAGTGAGGAAATAACATGCCATTTAACGTTAAAAAAATGTATATCAACGGCGAATGGGTTAACAGTCAAGATAGTCAATCACGTGAAATTTTGAACCCTGCAACCGGAGAGGTTATTGCTGTAGTAGCTGAAGGTACAGTTGAAGATGTCAAACATGCGATTCTCTCAGCTCGGAAAGCGTTTGATAAGGGGCCGTGGAGAAGTTTTAGCGCACAAGATCGGGCAAACCTATTATTGCAAATTTCTAGTCTCATAGACGAACATAAAGAAGAACTGGCTAAACTAGAAACAATGAATAACGGGAAACCTCTCAGAGAGGCGCTTTCCGATGTTGAAACGGCTTCTGATGCCTTTCGTTATTATGCTGGCTTAGTTAGAACTTCATTAGGTGAAACCTTTGATTCAACAATAGATAGCATCGTTATTCATGAGCCGATTGGTGTTTGTACGCAAATTGTCCCGTGGAATTTCCCGCTTCAAATGGCAGCATGGAAACTGGCTCCATGTCTTGCAGCCGGAAATGTGTCTGTATTTAAACCGGCAGAGACTACACCATTGTCCGCGATACGACTTTTTGAACTTATGTCCGGATTAGATATTCCTCCGGGCGTTGTCAATCTGGTTCTTGGAGCTGGAGGAGTAATTGGAAATGAACTCACATCCAATGAGCTTGTGGATAAGGTATCTTTTACGGGCGGTACTGTAACTGGGAAAAAGATTATGGCAAATAGCATTGAAACAATGAAAAAAGTGACGCTGGAGCTTGG
The DNA here is from genome assembly GCF_014836955.1 of Bacillus norwichensis. GTDB lineage: Bacteria > Bacillota > Bacilli > Bacillales > Bacillaceae_C > Siminovitchia > Siminovitchia norwichensis. The sequence continues at coordinate 29,218 of NZ_JACSPV010000039.1, read as the reverse complement.
TGGAAAATCACCTGTTGTCGTTTTTCCAGATGTTAATATCGACACAACTGTGGAATATGCTTTATTTGGAATTTTCCTGGGAGCAGGGCAAGTATGCTCAGCTGGCTCACGAATTTTAATTCATGAGGATATCTATCCGGAGTTTATAGAAAAGATGACAGCACACGCCAAGCAGATTGTTATCGGAAATGGGCTGGATGAAGGGGTAGAAATGGGCCCTGTGGCATCTGAAGCCCATATGAATAAAGTTCTTGACTGTATTCAAACAGGAGAAAGAGAAGGGGCAACCATAGCAGCTGGCGGAAAGCGGCTGATTGAAGGGGATTATGGTAAAGGCTATTTTATAGAGCCTACTATTTTCACAAATGTTTCTAATAACATGAGTATTGTTCAGGAAGAAATATTTGGTCCGGTTGTTACAGTTCAAACATTTAGCACTGAGGAAGAAGCTGTAAAATTGGCTAACAGTACGAAGTATGGCTTAGCTGGCGCAGTATTCACTGATGATTTTTCTAGGGCCTTAAGAGTCACGAAAAGCATGAAAGCAGGTACTGTTTGGATAAATAAATACCACTCTGTTAATAATCAATTGCCTTGGGGTGGATTTAAACAAAGCGGCTTTGGAAGAGACCTTGGTAAGAACAGTTTACTAGAGTACACTGAAACGAAAGTAATCAATATGAACATTCATTCTTCTACTGCTGGCTTTTATAAAAGTCTAAACAGTTAAGGAAAAATAAGAGCGTAGATTCTTAAGGTTTACGCTCTTTTCCCTTATCTTCGATCATGAAGAAACTGATAGGGACAGAATGGTAGCTATTTTTGTTAAAAAATTACATATTGAAATTAACCATTCAAAAATCTTAACCTTTAAACATCTTTTCTCCCAATACACAAACAATATTTGTTATTTTCTACCTTCCTTTCTGCTAAAATGAACAAATAGGAAGAGCTTCCTGAAAGAAGGGGTCACGATGGTTGCGAAGGAATTCAAAGATAGAAGTAACGATCTAAATGCGGTCGAGCGGATAAATGAAATAATTAGTTTATATGATGTTTTGGATCGGAAAATTTTGTACATTAGTCCATCTGTCCCTATATTTTGGGGAATGGATATAGAAGAAATTATGAAGGATCCCTCCATTATAAGGGAAAGATTGTATCCAGAGGATGTTGAGCGGCTTTTTCAGCTATTCGAGTCCCCCTTAGCATCTCCTGCCGAAATAGAATATCGGGTTAAAGGAGAGGAGAGGTGGCTCAGGACAACGACTATTCCTATTACTGATTCTTCTGGAAACGTATCAAAGATTCTTAATCTTACACGTGAAATCACTCATCGGAGAAAAAACGATGAATATTCAGAAGAGACTAATCAGATGAATTTGTTCAGCCAGATAGCTGCTGGATTTGCCCATGAAATCAGAAATCCGTTGACGACGATTAAAGGTTTCCTGCAGTTGATGTATCAGGATAAATCGAATGTATATCAACAAATGATCATTCAGGAAACGGAGAGAATCGAGTCCATTATTAATGAGTTTTTAATGTTGGCGCAGCCTTATCCAGAGCAGGATTTTATTTTAATTAATTTAAAGGACATTGTGGGCGATATTTTCCTTGCGATCAATTCACAGGCTTTGGAAAGCAATATCAAGGTGTTCATAACGTTTGGAAAGAACCTCCCATCGGTGAATGGCTCACCTGAACAAATCAAGCAAGCTCTTTTGAACTTGATCAAAAATGCGATGCAAGCGATGCCGCTGGGTGGAACAATATTCATTTCAGTAGCTGCGGTGGATGAGGGTGTTTCCATTATGATAAAAGATGAAGGAACAGGAATTTCACCTGAGAAATTAGAGCGTCTTGGCAAGCCATTTTATTCGAACAAAGAGGAAGGATCTGGTCTTGGAATTATGATCAGCCGACAGATCATTAAAAACCATCGGGGGACCGTTACTTTTGAAAGTGAAATCGGAAAAGGGACAATTGTTGAGGTAATCCTTCCTTCAGCAAACGTATCAAATTTACAGGAAAACTAATCGATTGAGTAGCAGGGCTGTTGCTCAATCGATTATTACATTCTCCGTTCTTATTCTTCTCTCCATTCCAGCTCACCCAATCTATATTCTTTCCACTGTCACACACAGCCATATTAGTTCCCGTTTCGCGGAAATCATTTCAGGTGCTTGGCCGCCTCTTTCATGATATCCTCTTTTTGAATGATACTTGTCTAGTCTGTTCCTCCTTCATACATTAATAACCCTTTTATTTCACGATCCTAACTTGATTGTGTATATTGTTCATAACGTAACAAAGCCATGGCTTCTGTGATAATATATGAGTTGGGAGCTAATGATGAAAGGGGAATAAAATGGCCTGGATCTATGTTCTTTGTGCGGCAATCGTCGAAGTGTTCTGGGTAATTGGTCTAAGGTATTCTGAAACAATCTGGGAGTGGCTTGGAACAGTTGTTGCAATCATTTTTAGTTTTTATTTTATTATTAAAGCATGTAAAAGTTTGCCCGCTGGAACGGTATATGCAGTTTTTACGGGTTCTGGGGCAGCGGTCATTGTACTCATTGATTTTATATTTTTCGGAGCTGACTTTTCTTTATCCAAAGTGTGTTTGATTGCTCTTATAATCGTAGGTGTAGTTGGCATTAAAATAACAACAGACGGACAGGAAGAATCGAAGACCAATACTTCTTCAGCGGAGGGAAAATAAAATGGCTTGGTTATTTCTTGTCATTGCAAGCTTTGGAGAAATTTTGGGCGTTATGAGCATTAATATTTACAATGAAAGAAAGTCGTTTTTCTGGCTTTTCATCATGATATTGACCTTTGGGTTCGGCTTTTATTTTTTATCACTGGCAATGAGGGAGATTCAGCTTGGAACCGCGTATGCCATTTGGACCGGATTGGGCGCTGCGGGAGCTGTTTTGATGGGCATTTTGTTTTTTAAGGAGCCTGCGAGTTGGAGGCGTATGCTGTTTCTTTCCTTTATTATAGCAGGAGCGGCAGGCTTGAAAGTCTTGGAATAGATGGGTGATAAAAAATGATCTCTTCATTTTTGAGGCAGATGGAAGAAAATCGTAATCAGGAACATGCTGCAGCTATGAAAAAGTATATGAAAAATCTATTCCCTTTTCTTGGTATAAAGTCGCCGGAGCGCAAAAAGCTGTCGAAGACTTTCATCCAAGAACTTTGTGCAATTGAAGACTTTGAAACGCACGTTTTAAGCTTGTGGGATCTGCCTGAAAGAGAGTATCAATATGTTGCTGTTGATTTTCTTGTGAAAAAGAAAAAACATTTGAATGAAAGTCATCTTGATTTGATTGAAAGTTTAATCATTACAAAATCATGGTGGGATACAGTGGATTTGATTGCCTCGCATCTAGTTGGAACCATCTTTTCAAAAAGTCCGGAGTTTATCCAAAGCAGAGGAAGAGTCTGGATAAACTCCGACAATATCTGGCTCCAAAGATCAATGCTTCTTTTTCAGCTGAAATACAAGGAAAAGACCGACAAGGAATTATTATTCTCTATCATCAGACAGACTAAGCATATCGAAGAATTTTTTATTCAAAAAGCAATTGGCTGGGCTTTGAGGGAATATTCGAAGACAAACCCGGCTGATGTGGTTCGGTTCATAGAATCTCAGAGTTTATCGAATCTGGCGAGAAAAGAAGGTCTAAAGCATATACAGAAAGTCAGTCTGTAACAAATAGGGGAATGGAGGATTCAATCATGATGAAAAAAGCTTTGCTAAATGTCGACTATACATACGATTTTGTAGCAGAAGATGGAAAGCTCACATGTGGGGAGCCGGGACAGGAGATTGAGCAGGAGATTGTTGGTTTAACGAAACAATTTTTGGATGAGGGTAACTTTGTCGTGTTTGCTGTTGATAAGCATATTGAGGGGGACAAGCTGCATCCGGAAACAAAGCTCTTTCCTCCACATAACCTAGAGGGGACATCGGGACGCGATTTTTATGGTGCCTTGAAACATTTGTATGAGCAACATAAAGATGAAGCGAATGTACATTATATGGATAAAACTAGGTACAGCGCTTTTGCGGGGACAGATCTGGAAATTAAATTGCGTGAACGTGGAATAGAAGAAGTGCATATATGTGGTGTCTGCACGGATATCTGTGTGCTGCATACAGCAGTAGATGCCTATAATAAGGGTTTTAAAATCGTGATTTATAAAGCGGCTGTTGCCAGCTTCAATAAAGCGGGGCATGAATGGGCATTGTCCCATTTTGAAAATACACTTGGTGCAGAGGTCGTTTAGTAGAGGAGTGGACAACAAATGAAATATCATCATCCGGATGACAGCTTGATGCTTCATACCGATTTATATCAAATCAATATGGCCAAAACATACTGGCAGGATGGAATACATGAGCGCAAAACAGTGTTCGATTTATATTTCAGAAAGCTGCCGTTTAAAAACGGGTATGCTATATTTGCTGGGCTTGAAAAGGCGATCCATTTTTTAAATGAGTTCCGATTTACGGATAGTGATCTCAAATATTTACGTGAAGAGCTGGAGTACGATAGCGACTTTATCGACTATTTGGCTGACATGCGTTTTACCGGCACAGTCCGTTCGATGCGGGAAGGGGAAATTGTTTTTAACAATGAACCCATTATGCAGATAGAAGCCCCGCTTGCTGAGGCACAACTTATTGAAACGGCGCTTTTAAATATCATCAATTACCAGACTTTGATAGCGACAAAAGCATCCCGTATCAGAGAGATTGTCGGCGATGGAGCTGCACTTGAATTCGGAACAAGACGGGCGCAGGAAATGGACGCAGCTTTATGGGGAACGCGCGCGGCATATATCGGAGGCTTCGATGCAACGAGTAATGTCAGAGCGGGAAAACTCTTCGGAATGCCTGTTGCCGGGACGCATGCCCATTCCCTAGTACAATCTTATAAAGATGATTACACTGCATTCAAAAAATATGCGGAAAGTCACTATAATTGTGTGTTTCTTGTCGATACATACGACACATTGAGATCTGGTGTACCGGCTGCCATTAAAGTGGCAAAAGAAATGGGGGACCGGATCAAGTTTGAAGGGATTAGGCTTGATAGCGGAGATATGGCGTTTTTATCTAAAGAGGCGAGAAAAATGCTTGATGAAGCAGGGTTCCATGACACAAAAATTGTAGCATCAAGCGATCTGGATGAGTATACCATCTTTCACCTGAAGGCGCAGGGGGCAAAAATCGACTCTTGGGGCGTCGGGACTAAGTTGATTACTGCATATGACCAACCTGCACTTGGAGCTGTATATAAAATCGTCGCCATTCAAGACGAACATGGCAACTGGCAGGATACGATCAAAATTTCCGGGAATGCGGAAAAAGTCACGACACCGGGCCGTAAAAAGGTTTATCGGATCATGAATAGGTTGAACCATAAATCAGAAGGTGACTACATTACATTATGGGATGAAAGTCCCCAAGAAGAAAAGAAATTGAAAATGTTCCACCCTGTTCATACATTCATCAGTAAGTTTGTTACAGATTTTGAAGCAAAAAACCTGCTCCATGATATTTTCGTGGATGGTGAAATGGTTTACGAGCTTCCTGAGCTTGAACAGATTAAATCATATACATGTGAAAGCCTCAATGTTTTGTGGGATGAATATCGGCGTATGCTTAATCCGGAGGAATATCCGGTTGACCTTAGCCAGAAGTGCTGGGACAATAAAATGAAAAATATAGCGGCAGTAAGAGAAAAGATTGATCAGTTGAAAAAGTAGATGGGCTCATGAAGGAGGATAACTCATCATGGATTTGCAACAGAAAATCATTGAGGCGTTAAAAGTGAAGCCGGTGATTAATCCAAAACAGGAGATTCGCTTAAGTGTGGATTTTCTTAAAAATTATATAGAAGCGCACCATTTTTTTAACGGTTTTGTCCTTGGCATCTCAGGCGGCCAAGACTCTACGCTTGCAGGCAGGCTTGCTCAAATAGCGATCGATGAATTGAACGAAACACATGGAACGGATAAGTACAAGTTGATCGCTGTCAGACTTCCATATGGGATTCAGAACGATGCAAAAGATGTGGATGATGCCCTTGAATTCATCAAGCCTTCCGTCACGTATGAAGTCAACATTAAGCCGGCGGTGGACGCTAGTGCGGCTTCCCTTGAAAAAGCAGGCATCCACATTTCCGATTTTACTAAAGGAAATGAGAAAGCGCGCGAACGGATGAAAGCACAGTACAGCATTGCCGCTATGAATGGATGTGTTGTATTGGGAACAGATCAGGCAGCTGAAGCCCTAACGGGATTTTTCACCAAATACGGTGACGGTGCATCTGATGTAGTTCCGATTTTTAGGCTAAACAAGAGACAGGGAAGAATGCTTCTTCAAGAATTGGGATGCCCAGAGCATTTATATACAAAAGTTCCAACGGCGGACCTTGAGGATGACCGCCCAATGCTGGCGGACGAAGTGGCTCTTGGTGTGACTTATGACGATATAGACGATTATTTGGAAGGAAAGCAGGTTTCCGAAACGGCAAAGAAGAGAATCGAAGCTTTATACAGGAAATCAGAGCATAAGCGGCATATGCCGATCACAGTGTTCGACGATTTTTGGAAATGATACGGAAGTGAACAGGAATGATTCTTGTTCACTTTCTCTTAACTATCTTGAATTAAATGATAATTTCAATAGTTTTAACTTCATTCAACAGGAATCTCCCACTGCTTTAAATGGCGAAATGAAAGCAACCATTCAGTGGGGGAAAACTCCGGTTGAATAAAGTTAAAGCCTCCGGCGCATTTGAAAGGTTGGTTGAGAAAAAATTGAGCGGCAGGTGAGGAATATGAAGGTCGAAATCACTCAACAGCACATTAAAAAAATTATTCAAAATATCGAAAAGGTCATGATTGGTAAAAGTGAGGTGGCCAGACTTTGCCTGGTAGCTCTATTGGCTGAAGGGCATGTGCTCCTGGAAGATGTTCCGGGCGTGGGCAAGACGATGATGGTCAAAGCTTTATCAAAGTCTGTTAATGCCGAGTTTAAACGAATTCAGTTTACCCCGGATCTTTTGCCTTCAGATGTTCTCGGTGTCTCTATCTACAACCCGAAAGAAATGGAATTCACGTTTCGTCCGGGCCCGATCATGGGTAATATCATTTTGGCAGATGAAATTAACAGAACTTCTCCAAGAACACAGTCTGCCTTGTTGGAGGCAATGGAAGAGCATAGTGTAACTATTGATGGAGTCACTTTGGAAATGGAGAAGCCATTCTTTGTAATGGCCACTCAAAACCCGATTGAGTATGAAGGAACTTATCCGCTTCCTGAAGCACAGTTGGATCGTTTTTTGTTAAAGCTTGAAATGGGCTATCCAAGCGAGGGGGAAGAAGTAGACATGCTGACGTTAAGTCAAAGGACTTCTCCAATTGATCATCTACAGCCAGTGATTTCACTTAATGAGCTAAGGAGTCTTCAGGAGCATGCGAAGGATGTTTTCGTAGAAGAGGCTATGAAACTATATATTGTAGAGCTGGCGAATAAAACCAGGACGGATCCACACGTTCAGCTTGGTGTTTCACCTCGGGCTTCCATTGCTTTGCTGAAAGCATCACAAGCACTGGCGATCATGTCAGGCCGCGATTTTGTCCTTCCAGATGATATTCAATATTTAGTTCCATTTGTTTTTGGTCATCGGCTTATTTTAAGGTCTGAAGCAAAATATCAGGGAATCAAAGCGGGAGATATAATGGAAAACATCCTTTCGAATGTTCATGTACCAGTAAAAAGGGCAGTGAAATAAAATGCCCAGGGGTTTGTCGAAGTGGCTAAAGATAAAAAGGTTTTTTTCTTTTGCTGGTGTTTTGATCCTGCTCGCCGCAGCTTTCGCCTATGCCATGTTTCAAGGTGGATTCGTCAGCTGGTTTTTATTTTACAGTTTCTTGCCATTTGCTTTGTACCTCGTACTCCTTTTCATTTACCCAGTGAACTTCACGGCAGAAAGAACCGTTTCCCCACGAACCTACATTGCAGGTGATGATATTGAAGTGAATGTGACATTGACAAGGAGGTTTCCATTTCCGCTTCTATTTCTTGTAGTCGAAGATGTCAGGCCAGATTCACTTAAGCATAAAGAAATAAAGCAAATGTTCTTTCCGGGATTTAAAAAGAAATTAAAGATGACATATACAATCAGAAAAGTTTCCCGTGGAGAGCACATTTTTCAAAATGTCAGGCTGAAAACGGGAGATGCACTTGGACTCCTGGAAAAAGAAAAATGGATTCCCTGCAAGCAAGCCATATTGGTTTATCCTCCGTATGAAGATATTTCTTACAAATCAATCCGCAATTTGTTCGATCAGGGAGGCATCGTCTCGCCCTTATCAAGCCATGATCCTTCTTTGGTAGCGGGAATTCGGGAATATGAGCCAGGAGATCGCTTTTCTTGGATCGATTGGAAGGCGTCCGCAAGATCAAATGAAATGATGACAAAGGAATTTGATAGGAGAGAATCTGATGATTTCCTGATTGTTTTAGATACAATGCCTACAAAAACATTCGAATTTTTAGTAAAGTTCGCTGCATCAGTTGCAAGAGCAATCATTAGGAACGGTGGGAAAATCGGGATTTTACTGGGTGGAAAAGAAAGCTTGTTCATACCTCCAAGCACTGGAGAGGGCCAGCTGCAAGCTATATTTTACCAACTGGCAAAAGTAAGTGAAGATCGATTGCCATCTGAGGAAAATCTTTTTGAAAATCAGAAAATTGTCAGGAAATCCGCTGTTATTCTAATCATTACCTCTAAATTGACGAAGAAAATGATTGATATGTCAGAGCGTTTACCTGGAAATAATAATCAGATCATCTTTTTTTACATAAAGGGGGAGGGAGAGTCAACGGAGAAAATGGAGCTAAAAGCCGCAGCAGTCAGAAAAGGATTGATCATCCAGTCAATTGAACATGACTTACAAATGGCTTTTGCGGGGGTGAAACAGGCATGATGCGCGAGCACAAAATGTTTTCACTCATCCTTTATGTCCTCGGGTTCTTACTGCTTTGGGAGTGGCTTTTGCCGCTTGAGCAGGTGACAAAAACAAGTGAAGTTCAATATTTTATTATCTTTGTAGTTGCTTCTTTACTCCTGAATTTCTTTCATGCTCCTTGGTATATCACATGGCCGCTAAAAACAGCCTTTATCTTGTTTGCACTATATGCCATATTTTCCGAAGATATGGGAGGAGTTCTATGGTTATCCCAGTTTATTGGGGAAATCAAGGTGAATACCGCGATGATTTTCTCGCGAGAATGGCTTGACCTTTCTCCATTATATAGAAGTCTGCTCTTTTTCCTGCTACTTTGGCAAATCACGTATTTGCTCAGATATTGGCTAATGATTAAAAGGAAAATCTTTGTTTTTTATTTCATGACCATTTTTTATATCGCGCTACTGGATACATTTACTCAATATAACGGTGATCATGCAATTGTTCGAATTGTGATCATCGGATTCATTCTATTGGGCTTGCTCTTTTTTAAAAGAGTGCTTGAATCGGAGAAAATGAACGGCCAACATTTGCTGCTGAGACGTTGGGTGATTCCGCTAGCTTCTATGATTGGCTTTGGCGTGGTGATCGGTTATCTGTCACCTAAAGCTGCCCCAATTTGGCCCGATCCCGTTCCTTTTATTGAGTCGAAGGCTGAAAATATGGGAAGGAGCGGGATTTCAAGAATTGGATATGGGGTAGACGATTCACAGCTGGGTGGCCCCTTCCTCAGTGATGATCGGCTCATTTTTACAGTCGCCACTCCAACAAGACAATATTGGAAGATTGAAACTAAAGATACTTATACTGGAAAAGGATGGATTGCTTCCAATCAAACTGCTAATGAAGCGGAGGAGATTCCATATGGCGAGGAACGGCTTCTTGACGACATTGGATCTAACAGCAACAAGATACAGGAAGCGATGTTCAACTTTGAAGTCAGCTATTCACATGTTGTTAGGCCCTATGGTTTTTTATCCATAGAGGGAGAAACATCAGGGTTTCTGCGTTATGATCCGCGTTTGGACAAGCTGACTTCTTACAGCAGTGATTTGAATGAGGTACGTTTACCTAGCTATACAATTAAATACAAACCACCATCATATAGCATGCAGGAATTGAAAAGAACGAAAGGTATTCTTGGTGGAGCAGATTTTTCAAAACTTCAAGAGCAGTATACCCAATTGCCGGAAGAACTTCCGGAGCGGGTTCATAGATTGGCTCTAGAACTTACGGGCGAATATGATAATTGGTACGATAAGGCACTGGCGATAGAAAATCATTTTCAGACAGGCGAATTTTCATATGATCAAACTCGGGTAGCAGTTCCAAAAGATGGTCAGGACTATGTTGATCAATTTCTATTCGATACCAAGAGGGGATATTGTGATAATTTTTCAACGTCCATGGTTGTCATGCTGCGATCGTTGGACATCCCCGCAAGATGGGTAAAAGGATATGCTCCTGGTCAATATAAAGGAGCTTCCGGCGATGGTAACCGGATTTACGAAATAACGAACAATGAAGCTCATTCATGGGTTGAAATGTTTTTTCCATCATTGGGATGGGTTCCGTTTGAGCCGACCAAAGGCTTTAACAATCCTACCAACATCGTGCAGGATGAACAGACAGGCTCGACTTCAGAGGCCGGACTTGAAGAAAAATCTTCAGAGACTGAAGATAAGCAGCTAGTTGAAAAGGAAGCGGAAGAAAAGGAAAATCCAGACAAAGCGAATGAAAAAGACGCAAAAGCGGGCAACTTCTATTATCAGCAATGGGCTATCGTTGGGTTTGCTGTCATTTTGATTGTTCTATTAGCTTGTGTGTTCATATTCAGCCGGAATTATTGGATTCCACGCTTTTGGATACGGACATATAGAATTAAGAAGGAAGAGGAAGATTTTACGCGTGCATACGGAATATTGCTTAAAAGGTTGGGGAGTGTTGGATTAAAGAGACCTCCGGGACAGACGCTACGCAGTTATGCCGATGATGTTGACCGTCACTTTAACACTACTGATATGAGCCAGTTGACGAAACGCTATGAGGAACTGACTTACAGTAGAAATGAAGACTCGTCACACTGGGACTATAGCAAAGAGCTATGGGAGAATTTAATGAAGAAGACGATGAATAGAATGAAAAAAGAATAGATAGGTCGAACGAAAAATTTGTGGTTATTCCGGAGCGAATCTAAACATGTGTGACAGTAATGTCGCGCTTCGGACAGTATCTTCGTATTTTAGCCAGTAATGCTGAATTTCGGACAGTATCTTCGTAATCTGGCCAGTAACGCTGAGCTTCGGACAGTATCTTCGCAATCTGGCCAGTAATGCTGAATTTCGGATAGTATCTTCGCAATCTGAACAGTAACGCTGAGTTTCGGACAGTATCTTCGCAATCTGGCCAGTAATGCTGAATTTCGGAAGTATCTTCGTAATCTGGACAGTAACGCTGAGTTTCGGACAGTATCTTCATAATCTGGACAGTAACGCTGAGTTTCGGATAGTATCTTCGCAATCTGGCCAGTAATGCTGAATTTCGGACAGTATCTTCGTAATCTGGACAGTAATGCAGAATTTCGGAAGTATCTTCGCAATCTGGCCAGTAATGCAGAATTTCGGACAGTATCTTCGCAATCTGGCCAGTAATGCAGAATTTCGGACAGTATCTTCGTAATCTGGCCAGTAATGCTGAATTTCGGATAGTATCTTCGCAATCTGGCCAGTAATGCAGAATTTCGGATAGTATCTTCATAAACTGGCCAGTAATGCAGAATTTCGGACAGTATCTTCGCAACCTGGCCAGTAATGCAGAATTTCGGACAGTATCTTCGTAAACTGGACAGTAATGCAGAATTTCGGATAGTATCTTCATAAACTGGACGGTAACGTCGAACTACGGACGGTACTGTCCTATTCTATATAGTTTTAACGAAAAATCTTTGATTGATTACGGAACTAAATCTAATCTTATGTAGCAATTCCATGAGGTGCTTTAAGTTAACTGATAATAGATGGGATGACATCGCAAAGCATCTTGCATAAGTGATAAAATATTGACGGGCTGTTCCAATCTTGATAAAGTAAAGTCAACAGAATTTTGTCGTTTTATCGTATAATCGCGGGAATATGGCCCGCAAGTTCCTACCAGGCTGCCGTAAATAGCTTGACTACGAGATATGTCGGGGATTTTTCTTTTACTGTCATATAAATCCCTTATTATTGTAAATTAATCTCAGTCAACGCCTTAAGTCGTAGTTGCTTAGGCGTTTTTCTGTGTTCTGATAGAGGGGGGCCGCTAACAAGTTGGAATGAAGCTGGTTTCACAGTCTTGGAATTATAAAAAGCTATTTAATGAGAAAGATTATATTATGGGGTTTGACAATCAACCTCATTTTGGAGGAAAAATAATTGAAGAATTATTTTAGGTTCGATGAATTAGGTACAAATTACCGCAGGGAGACGATTGGCGGAATCACAACGTTTTTATCTATGGCTTATATCTTGATTTTAAATCCAATCACACTATCTCTTGAAACCGTAAAAGATCTTCCAGATGCTTTGAGGATGGACCATGGGGCAGTTTTCGTCGCAACTGCTTTGGCAGCTGCTCTTGGTACACTTCTAATGGGTCTCATTGCAAAGTATCCGATTGCTCTAGCCCCAGGAATGGGATTAAATGCGTTCTTTGCCTATACAGTTATTTTAACTATGGGGATTCCGTGGCAAACGGCTTTAACCGGTGTCCTATTTTCTGGAATCATATTTATATGCCTAACATTAACTGGTATCCGGGAGAAACTGATTAATTCAATTCCTCCGGAATTAAAAATCGCAGTTGGCTCCGGGATTGGGCTGTTTATCACCTTTGTTGGATTACAAAACGCAGGCCTGATTGTGAATGATGATGCCGTTCTTGTCGGCCTTGGAAACTTGAAAGATGGAAATGTCCTCTTGGCAGTTGTTGGAATTGCTATTACGGTGATTTTAATGACGCGTGGTGTCAAAGGCGGGATTTTCTTCGGGATTTTAATTACCGGAATCATTGGGATGATAGCAGGTGTTGTTCCTAAACCGGATGCAATTGTTGGTTCTGTCCCAAGCATTGCTCCTACATTTGGCGTCGCTCTAGAACCAATTTTTAACACACCAGGTGAAGTATTTACACTTCAAATGCTTGTTGTTGTATTGACCTTCTTATTTGTTGATTTCTTTGATACAGCAGGTACGCTTGTAGCTGTTGCGCAGCAAGCTGGATTGATGAAAGGAAATGTGCTTCCGCGTGCTGGTAAGGCTCTATTGGCTGACTCTACAGCAACTGTGGCAGGTGCTATTTTGGGAACCTCCACAACAACCTCGTATGTTGAATCAACAGCTGGAGTGGCTGCAGGTGCAAGGACAGGTTTTGCTAATATCGTTACAGCAATTTTATTTTTATTATCTTTGTTTTTCTACCCATTATTGGGTGTTATTACTGCATCTGTCACAGCACCGGCGCTGATTATCGTCGGGGTATTAATGGTGTCAAGTATTGGTGGAATTGATTGGAAGAGATTTGAAATAGCTGTCCCAGCATTTTTTACAATAGTTTCCATGCCATTGACATATTCCATTGCTACTGGTATCGGGATAGGCTTTATCTTTTATCCAATTACAATGATCGTTAAAGGAAAAGCGAAAGAAATTCATCCAATTATGTATTTCTTTTTCGTGATTTTCGTTCTTTATTTCATATTTATAAAATAATATTGACTGCAGCTTGCAGAATAAGGTTTCACTATCTGCAAGCTTTTTTGAATGAAGCATCAGTGATTTAATGGAAAATTAAATCATCATGACAACAGGTTGACCATGAAGAAAAACGAGTATAAAATGAAAAAAATTGACAATCATATGAACCGTTCTTGGTAGAACACGACGGTTGGAAATCATGATATGATGAGTGGAGAAGGACTCTGTCGAATGATTGCAAGGACGGAGTTTAGATATGGAGGGTGCCTACATGCCAGGAAAAACAGAACTGCAAAATCAAGAAATGATTATGGTATTGGACTTTGGAAGTCAATATAATCAGTTGATTACTCGAAGAATCCGCGAATTTGGTGTTTACAGTGAGCTTCATCCTCACACCATCACCATTGAAGAGATTGAAGCTATTAAACCGGCGGGGATTATTTTATCCGGTGGACCGAATAGTGTGTATGGAGAAAATGCTTTTCGTGCTGATGAGAAAATCTTCGATTTAGGAATTCCTATTCTTGGGATCTGCTACGGAATGCAACTTATGACGATGCATTTTGGGGGCATTGTCGAGAGAGCGAAGGGAAGAGAATATGGAAAAGCTTCTATTGAAGTAAGAGAAGGGGCTCCCCTTTTCAAAGGCCTTCCTACGGAGCAAGTGGCATGGATGAGCCATGGAGATCTGGTCAAACAAGTGCCTGAAGGTTTTGTTGTGGATGCTGTTAGTGCTTCCTGCCCGATTGCTGCAATCAGTAATGAAGAGAAAAAGTTTTTCGGAGTTCAATTCCATCCGGAAGTCCAACACACACAATATGGCAATGAACTGTTGAAAAACTTTGTTTTTGATGTGTGCGGTGCTAAAGGCGAGTGGACAATGGGCAGTTTCATTGATGTTGAAATGGAAAAAATCCGTCAAGAAGTCGGAGACAAGAAAGTTTTATGTGCACTAAGCGGCGGTGTAGATTCTTCTGTTGTAGCGGTTCTTATTCACAAAGCAATCGGTGATCAGTTGACTTGTATTTTTGTCGATCATGGTTTACTTAGGAAAGGCGAAGCCGACAGCGTCATGAAAACATTCCGTGAAGGCTTCCACATGAATGTCATCAAAGTAGATGCGAAAGACCGCTTTTTATCTAAATTAGAGGGTGTGTCTGATCCAGAGAAAAAAAGAAAGATCATCGGAAACGAATTTATTTACGTTTTTGATGATGAAGCGGCAAAACTGGAAGGCATTGATTTCTTGGCTCAAGGAACCCTTTATACGGATATTATTGAAAGTGGAACAGCGACTGCACAAACCATTAAGTCCCACCATAATGTTGGCGGATTGCCGGAAGATATGGAATTTAAATTAATAGAACCATTAAATACATTATTTAAGGATGAAGTAAGAGCACTTGGTACAGAACTGGGAATCCCTGATGAAATCGTATGGCGTCAGCCATTCCCGGGGCCTGGTCTTGGAATCAGGGTTCTTGGAGAAATTACAGACGATAAGCTCGAAATCGTTCGAGAATCCGATTATATTTTACGTGAAGAGATAAAAAAGGCTGGCCTTGATAGAGAAATCTGGCAATACTTCACAGTGCTGCCTGACATTCGAAGCGTCGGAGTAATGGGTGATGCTCGCACATATGATCACACCATTGGAATCAGAGCTGTTACTTCCATTGACGGAATGACTTCCGATTGGGCACGCATACCGTGGGAAGTTCTTGAAACCATTTCTAGACGGATCGTTAATGAAGTGGAGCATGTCAACAGAGTGGTATACGATATTACAAGTAAGCCGCCTGCGACGATTGAGTGGGAGTAATTCACTAAGAGCATTTGAAGTGAAAACGTTGATTTGACTGCATTTTGATGGTATGTAAAATGGATAAAACAATTAAAAATGAATAGGTTCTCCGCCAAAATTCCGCCAGAGGGAATGGAGAAAAATGAGGGATATTGTGTAAAAGCAGTATCTCTTTTTTTATTTTTTATTTATTTTGAAGTCACTATTTATCAGGGTTTCTTCGCGCACCATTATTAACTGGTGAGATAAAGCATTTAAAGTTTGATTAAGACATCTAAGCGTTCTTGAAATATTATTTCCGCCGGAAGAACAGTATTTAATTGTGGGTAAATTAGGTGGGAAGAAAGCGATAATATAACTATGAATTAAACCATTTTTTCAAAAAAATTGACGGAAATGGTACTTAGAAAAGTTTATTCCCACTCTACTTTCATGGTGCTAGATATAGAGCAATATCATTGATTTTAAAGGTTTTTTAGGAAGTATCACCGCTTATATTATGATATAAAAAATTAAAATAATGCAATTTTAATGCAATAAATGCAAATCACTGCTTAGAGTTATCTCTGAAATATTTGATATCTTAAACAAGAGACGTTTCAATTGAAGCGTCTTTTTTGTAGAAACAATTGGAGACAAATATATTAGAATTCTCCATAATAAATACGCTTAACTTTTAAAAAAAGCATCTTCAATTATGGAATCACACCGGAATTAAAGCATAATCAAGACAAAAAATAACTGATATGACATTATAACTATTCTTCATCATATTTACTTGATATAATACAACCAAAAGAACTCAAGTAATCAGGAGGCTTAAAGTGGAAAAAGTAAAGTATCAAGTCTTTCTTAGTTCTACATATGTAGATTTAAGTAAAGAACGCAAGCAAGTTTTAGATGTTTTATTAATGGCTGATTGTATCCCTGCGGGAATGGAATCATTCGTTGCAACTGATGATGAACAGTTTAATGTAATTAAAAAAGTGATAGATTTGTGTGACTACTATATTTTGATTATTGGTAAAAGATATGGGTCTATCAATGAATCTACAGGCATTAGTTACACTGAAATGGAGTATAATTATGCAATAGATAAAGGAATACCTGTCCTTGTGTTTTCTTTAGATGATTCGGTAGAAGTTGATATTAAAAAAATGGAAACTGATGATATCAAAAAAGGAAAACTTGCTGAATTCAAAAATAAAGCTATGCAAAATAGGCTAGCAAGTGTATGGCGTGATACGTCAGAACTTATGGGTAAAGTTGCCATCTCTATCATGCAAGCGAAAAGTGAAATTAAAAGACCTGGATGGCGTAGAGGTAATACTACAGATAACGAAGAATTGTTAAAGCAGATCTTATCTTTAAAAAATGAAAATGAAGAACTAAAAGAAAAACTTTTTTCAATTAATGTGACTGAAAATGAAATTGATTTAGCAAAATCCTTTTACGAAAAAGAAATTACTCTGCACTACACAGAGACCGTCTATGTTTTTACCTCAAATACCAAAGTAGACAAGCAAACTATTACAACTACTTTAAGCGATTTATTTAAGTTTGTCTCCCTAAGACTCACAGGAATTAAAACAATTAATGCTTTTGTAGATGAAGTAAGTGCTTATAAATCTGGTTATTACGTTTCAACTCAAGATGCTTTAAAAGCTAGAAATTGGTTTGAGCAAATTAATTTAATCGAAAGTTATGTTGACAAAGATGGAATTGAAAAAGTAAAGTTGACTGATTTTGGAAAGGACATAATGAACAAATTAAATAATGAATAGAATTTATGAACAAGTAACCTAAATTGTTACTTGTTTTTTCTTTGCTTAGGAAGGAGGAAATCAAGTATGAAATAGCGTATCTTTCGTGGTAAAAAAATTCGTCCGAGTGACAAAGATTTAGTCTTTCATTTTTACAGTGGCTACCTTATTACCAGTTTTCCTGCTGGATATCGTGCTGTTGTATGTTAAGACATTCGGGTAGCTCAACTGACAGGACTTCTCGCTATCGCAAGTAAACAAGTTCAATATTCCCTATCTAAACTATCGGCATTAGTGTCGCAATCCTTACTTGTGGCGTTCCTATTTCAAGCGGTATCGCTTGATCCGGTTAAACAACCCTACCACTGCCTGAAGCTGGCGAAGATGATACTTGAAAAATAAATGGTATGAATCAAGTCAAAACAGATGGCTCCTTTAAAGATGTGTCTTTTGGTTGATCAAAGGAAAAGATAACCTACTTTCCTAAAATGGTTTACCGTTATGAGTATGTTGCCATTATGGAAATGCTGGGAACAAAAGAAAATGCCGCACTTTTAAACAAACTGAAACAGATTGTCATGCTTGATCGCCAAGCTTGCTTAATACTTGCTTTTCAACGTCTAGACGCAAAATGCTTAGGCGAAGGAATCCGTGACCAGCTTAATTTTAGGGTTTCTTTAGGTCGTATGTCTGAAATGAGCTATGGCATGATGTTTGGTAGTGATGTACAAAAAATTTCTTTCTAAAACAAATCAAAGGTCGTGGCTATGTAGATGTTGGAACAAGTGTCATAAGTGAGTTTTATGCACAACTTGTTCCAAAAAGGATACAACTTCATCAGTATACCCCAATAGACCTTAAGAGTAATGTTATAATAATAAAAAGAAACATTTGTGGAGGTATAGTGTGTCAGAACGTGCTTACAGCTTGGAATTGGATAGAAATATAAGTGCAAAACAAGCAAGTGATTTTTCAATCAAGGGACGATTACACGACAGGCGGGCATTTCAATGTAGTAATCCAAACTGTCGAATTAATATGACTTGCACAAACTGGAACAAAAAAGGGATACGATATTTTTTTACACCATCATCTCAAGACGAGCTTCATGTCATTGGATGTAGTGAATTGTCTGAAAAGGAAGTTAAAGAACAAGAAAAACTTGAAAGCGATCTTGCCAAAGAATCTATTCAAAAAAATGGATTAATTAAGATGACAAAATCAGTTGGTAAAGCAAAAAGCAATGATAAAACTAATTTAACAACTGAATTTCCTAGTGGGCAGACTAATCGAACAACTAACTCAAATAGTAAAATGAAAAGCGAATCAAGACACGTCTACCCTATTGCGAGTTTTGTTAATTTATTTGAAGATCCTGAACTAGACAAAGATTCACAAATCATCGCCATCGAAAATGAAAAAATTTCATTGAACGAATTATTTTTGGAAAGTAAAAATAACTTCGTTCCATATAACTGTACGCGAATAATTTACGGGGAAGCAGTAATTAGAACTGCCGAGATTGGTGATAATATGCTGGAAATTGAATTCATTAATAGTAAACTACCAAAAATCTATTCAAATATAAAATCGGTATCTGAGAATAAATCTACATCTGAATTAAAAAAATTCTTAAACACAAACCAAAAAGTAGTTGTCTATTACCGAGGTAAACTAATCAAAAATGGTACTAAGTTTGAATCATTCAATGATAGTGTATTTAAAGATATCTACTTTTAAGAAAGCAAAACAAATCTATAATTCTTCCCCTAAAATCAATTCAATGTAGATTACTTGTAGAATAAAGAAATAAAAAAGAGCCAAAAACCCTTGATATATTACAGCATATAATGCAAAATGCTGTAATATATCAAGGCATTTGGGAATATATCGAAACAAATAAACTGTATAGAAAAGAAAAATAAAAAGTGCAATAAAAGTGCAATTGCACTTAATCAAATATTTGTTGAATTCTGTTACCGATTCCCAAAACTCTAATAGTCAAATTTGGCTAATTTCTATAGATACAAATACTATTATTGTAAAGACATCCATTCATTTGGACGTCTCTTATTTAAAGAGAAGGTACAACAAAACTTATACACTCTATAATTATTTTAACTATTAATCAAATTGTGAGTCATGAAATTTGAAGTGATTCCCTTGTTATGTCTCATGGCGCATTTGAATAGATACTTAATCTATAATGCATTAGATTGTCTTTTCCTAAAAAATACATAATAATAAATTTATACAATATTATATAGGAGAGAGACAATGATCAGAAGTGTAAAAATCGAGAATTTTAAATGTATCAAGGGTTCTTTCACTTTAGATTTTAAAAAGGGAATAAATATCTTAGTTGGAAATAATGAAGCTGGAAAATCTACCATTTTAGAGGCAATACATCTGGCTCTCAGCGGTATATTTAGGGGGAAGTTAGTCAAAGGCAACCTAACTCAATATTTATTTAACTATGAAGTTGTAAAAGAATATATAGAAAATGTTAACAATGGAGAGATATCTGAACCACCTTATATTTTAATTGAATTATATTTAGATGAAGTTCTCCCTATTTTGGAAGGTGATAAGTTTTCTGAAAAAAAGACCTTAGGAAAAACAAGTGGAATTGCATTAAAAATTGCCTTAGATGAAAAATATAATGAAGAATATGAATCATTAATTAAATCGGGAAATATAGAAAGTCTACCAATTGAATACTATGATGTGGAATGGTACTCTTTCGCTAGAAAAGCATTGACTGCTAGAAGCATTCCAATTAAATCATCATTTATCGATGTAGGTTTTAGCAAGTTTCGAAATGGATCGGACATTTATATATCTAGAATTGTTCAAAACATTTTAGATACTGATGAAAAAACTAAAGTTGCACAAGCCTATAGAAAGGTAAAAGAAACTTTTTCAAAAGACCAATCGATTGCTGACATTAACTCAAAAATAACTGATATATCTAAATTAAGCAATAAAGAAATTGAACTGACCGTTGATTTAGGGTCACGTTCAACTTGGGACGGTAGTTTAATAACGCAACTTGATAAAATCCCCTTTGATTTTATAGGTAAAGGAGAGCAATCTATTATAAAAACTGATTTAGCTTTGTCAAACAAAAGGGCAGAAGCTTCATCTATAATCCTAATTGAAGAACCAGAATGTCATATTAGCCACACACGACTTAACCAACTGCTAAATAACATCAAAAACAATTATCATGATAAGCAGATTATACTATCTACTCATAGCAGTTTTGTTTCTAATAAATTAGGTTTAGATAATTTAATATTATTAAATAAACAAAAAACTGTTAAGTTTGATCATTTAAGTTCCAAAGATTTTTTTGAAAAAGTATCAGGATATGACACTCTGCGGTTAATATTATGCAAGAAAGCAATCCTAGTCGAGGGAGATTCTGATGAATTAGTACTTCAAAGGGCATATAGGGACAACAACAATGATAAATTACCTATAGAAGAAGAAGTAGAAATCATTTCCGTAGGAACATCTTTCCTAAGGTTCTTAGAAATTGCTGAGTGTTTAGAGATACCTGTAAAAGTTGTTACAGACAATGATGGAGACTTAGAGTCCTTAAAACGGAAATATAATAATTACTTAGGAAAAAACAAAAAATCAAATATCGAGATTTGCTATGAAGAAAAAATACACACTGGATCACTAACTATAGGAAAAGATAATAAACCTTTTAATTATAATACTTTAGAACCAGCCTTATTTCGTGCAAACAGTTTAGAAAAGTTGAATTCCATATTCGATACTAAATATGAAACTGAGGACTCTCTACTTAAGTACATGAAATCAAATAAGACTGATTGTGCATTAAAAATATTTTCATCTCAAGATAAGATTAAATATCCGGAATATATTATGAGGGCATTGTGATGAAAAATAATCTTTTAGTTGCTGCGGCTGGTGCTGGAAAAACAACTCTTTTCGTACAAGAAGCTTTAAAGCTTACAGAAAGTGTTCTAATTACTACTTTTACAGAAGAAAATAAAAAAGAAATACAAAAGAAATTTTTCGAGTTAAATAATGGTGTTATTCCACATAACGTTATTATTAGAACATGGTTTTCATTTTTAATAGAGCATGGAGCAAAACCGTACCAAGGAAAGTTAACAAAGAAAAATATAAACGGTTTGTTATTGATGAATAAAAAATCAGGATTAAAATATAGAAACGGAAAATTCCCAGTGTACTTCAAAGAAGCGGAAGTTGAGAAACATTACTTTTCAAATGATTTCCAAATATATTCTGATAAGCTCTCAAAATTTGTTGTTCGTTGTAATGAAAAAAATAATGGCTATGTAATTGAACGGATTGCTAAATTATTTAAATATATCTTTATAGACGAAGTACAAGATATGGCAGGATACGATTTAGAGATAATAAAACTTTTGTTTCAATCTGATTCAATTATTAAAATTGCTGGCGATCCTAGGCAAGTAACATATCACACTCATTTTCCCGACAAATACAAAAAATATTCTGACGGAAAAATACAAGAATTTATATTAAATGAATGTAAATCTATAGATTTTAATATCGATACAGAAACTCTTAGAGACAGTTGGCGTAATAGTCAGACTATCTGTGATTTTGCCAACAGTCTATTCCCGGAATATCCATCCTGTGATTCACTCCATAATGAAATTACGGGACATGATGGGGTTTTTCTTGTAAGAGAAAAAGATATTGAACGTTATTTAATAGAATATTCTCCAACACAATTAAGATATTCTAGAACTAAAAAAGTAAACCCAAATTATGAAGTTAAGAATTTTGGAGAATCGAAAGGTACAACACGTGATAGAGTATTAATATATCCAACTCAAAAGATATCGGACTGGTTATTGAATGATAAGAAGCTAAATAATTTTGATATTAAGTGTAAATTTTATGTAGCTGTAACAAGAGCACGATATAGTGTTGCAATTGTATGTAAAAATAATATCGAAACGGATATACTCCCCATATACGAATAGTAATTAATTTTTATTCGCATCGTCATTTGGACGGTATTTACTTACCGACAGATGGCGTTTTTTGTTTTTAAAATGGAGGTGAAATATTTGAAAGATGACATGATTAAAAAGGATTATAACACAAATTTAAAAATGGGAAGTCTTTTTGATGGAATAGGTGTCTTCCCTCTCTCTGCTTCCCGCTATGGAATTAGTCCAACATGGGCAAGTGAGATAGAGAAAGCACCTGTATCTATTACAAAACGACACTTCCCTCATATGCTCCATCTGGGGGATATTACAAAAATAGATGGTGGAAAAATACCCCCTGTTCATATTATTACCTTTGGTTCACCTTGTCAGAACTTATCAAATATCGGAAAACGAGAAGGTCTTACAGGAAGTCAATCTAGTTTATTCTATCACGCGATACGAATTATTGAGGAAATGAGGTGTGCAACGAATGGAACATATCCAGTTATCGCTGTTTGGGAAAACGTCATGTGAGCTTTTTCATCAAATAACAGGTTGGATTTTAAAGCCGTGCTGGAGTCATTCACAAAATCCGATATTCCAATGCCTGCTTCTGGATTCTGGGCAAAAGCTGGAATGGTCCGAAGGAATGATGTTGATTTGTGCTGGTGCGTGTTGGATGCCCTATATTGGGGAAAGCCCACGCTCCCTCAAAGAAGAAGACGTATCTTCCTCGTGGCAGATTTTAGAGGAAAACGTGCCAAAGAAATATTATTTAAAGCCCGCAATTTGCAATCGTTTCCTACGTCTTGCGGAAAAGACAGGTTGTCCTCCACCAGCACCAGTCGAATATCTACTCAAAAAACAAGGGGGAAAATACCCATCGTCCGCCCCTTTCAAGAAAGACGTATGCGAAGTACCGCAAAAGATAGAAACAAAACAGGATTCCACGGAAGTTTTGGACGGACACATGACCCTTTTCCAACTTTGCTTGCAGGTTCCGTAAACTATTTTTCATTTTGGTATGAAGGAGAAGAAAAAGAAGGATTTATTCGTCAGCTTACCCCATTAGAATATGAACGTTTGATGGGATTACCAGAGGGCTGGACAGCTGTTGGAAACAAGGAAGAAGTCATTAGCGATTATGCAAGATATAAAGCGATTGGAAATGCAATTGCTGTACCATGCGCTGAATATATTATGGCTGGTATTGCAGAAGTTTTATAGATAAATCAACTTACGTGTGACAAATTCCATCTGTCATGCTTTTTTTATTGGGTAAATCAAGGAAGGAGTGTGGTTTTTTTGGAAGAAAATGAAGCAAAGGTAATGGAATGGATTAATGATCATTTCGTTATGAATGAAATTGAGATAGAAGATTTTCCCTTTTTTCCTTATGGGAAATTGATACGTGATAAAAATGGAGAAACGATGGTTGTATTTTGGTGCATTATTTATGGTCGGGTGGATTATCGTTTTCAAGAAGCATAAGGAGTGATTGACCCATGAAGATGTATTTTTCTCGTTCCCCTCCCTTCTGCCCTTGCTTTCCATATGAATAGATAACCAAAAATTAAAACAAGAAAAGAGGGCTATATGATGGAATTAAAATATGTGATTCCCAACATGGAAAAGACGTTTGGAAATTTAGAATATGCTGGAGAAGGTAAAGTCGAACAAAGACGGATTAATGGGCGTATGACAACACTGTCGCGCAGTTATAACCTATATTCTGATATTCAACGTGCAGATGATATTGAGGTTATTTTGCCACAAGAAGCAGGAGAGAAATTCTTTGAACATGAGGAAAAAGTAAAATTAGTCAATGCACGTATCACCGCAGAAGGTTATAAAATTGGAGAACGTGGTTTCACAAATTATATTTTACACGCTGACGATCTAGTCAAAGCATAAGGAGAAAAAAATATGAGATTAGCTCAAGGTATTGTCATTGATAATGAAAAGACATTCGGATTGTTAAAATTTTCGGCATTACGTCGTGAAGTGTTTCTTCAAAATGAGGATGGCACGGTATCATCGGAAGTCAAGGAACGCACGTATGACTTAAAATCTCGTGAACAAGGTCGCATGATACAAGTAAGCATCCCTGCTTCCGTGCCTTTAAAAGAGTTTGATTACAATGCGGAAGTAGAGCTTATAAATCCTGTCGCAGATACCGTCGCAAATGCGACTTTTCGTGGTGCTGATGTCGATTGGTACATCAAGGCAGATGATTTAGTCTTAAAGGGAAAAGCGTCAACATCGACTAGTAATGTTTCAAAGTCTACTCCTGATAAGGAAAAATAATGAAGACTTTTAAAAGACGAGGGAAACGCATTAAGGAAAAAGATGCTTCCCTCGTTTTTCAATTTATATTCTTTGGGCTGGTTGGTGTATTGCTCGTTTCCTTTATCCCTTTTCATCTGTCCTTTTTACTCTCGACCACATGGCAATTGGATGACTTTCAAGCACACTTTATCAGCACGTATGGATTGGTGACATTGTTAATTAGTCTTGCCTTAACTGCTGGATGTGCATATCTCTATTATCGCTATCGGTATGACAAAATAAAACAAGTCATTCACCGTCAAAAGCTCGCAAAAATGATTTTGGAGAACGGATGGTATGAAACAAAACAAATTACACAAGAGGGCTTCTTTAAAGATATTCCATCCAATAAATCGAAGGAAAAAATCAGCCACTTTCCAAAGATGTATTATCGGTTTGAAAAAGGATTATTGTATATTCAAGTGGAAATTACACTCGGTAAATCAAGAACCCCTTTTAAATTTAGAAACGAAATTAGAAAGTGGCCTGTATTGTGAATTGGTATCAAAAGAGTTACATGATTCCTATGTGGAGTATATTCTTTTCTATGATATGATTGCGAACCGTATTTCCATTGAGGAAGTTACTGTGCAAAATGGCAGCTTAAAGGTGATGGAATCACTTTATTGGGAATATGATAAACTTCCGCATATGTTAATTGCTGGTGGAACAGGCGGAGGAAAAAGCTATTTTATTCTTACATTGATTGAAGCGCTACTCAAAACAGATGCAAAGTTGTATATTTTAGATCCGAAAAATGCCGATTTAGCGGATTTAGCCACTGTTATGCCTGATGTCTATTATAAAAAGGATGATATGACAGCTTGTATCGACCTATTTTATGAAGATATGATGACACGAAATGAAGAAATGAAACAAATGCCAAACTACAAGACTGGAAAAAACTATGCTTATTTAGGTTTACCTGCTCGCTTTTTAATTTTTGACGAGTACACATCCTTCATGGAAATGATCGGCAAAGAAAGTATCAAAGTGATGAGTAAACTAAAACAAATCGTCATGTTAGGTAGACAATCAGGCTTTTTCCTTATTCTCGCCTGTCAACGACCAGATGCAAAATACCTTGGAGATGGCATTCGTGATCAATTTAATTTTCGGGTGGCTTTAGGTCGTATGAGTGAACTCGGATACGGTATGGTTTTCGGCAGCGACGTACAAAAACAATTTTTCTTAAAACAGATCAAAGGTCGAGGGTATGTTGATAAAGGGGATAATGTGATTTCTGAATTTTACACACCGTTTGTCCCAAAAGGTCATGATTTTCTAAAAGAAATTGAAAAATTAGTGTCATAAAGGCTGCACAGTGCGGCGGCGTGCGAAGCGAAAGCCGACGTGCTGGGCAAAGCCTGCGTGGCGATAGCCACCCTTTACCCCCCGTTTCTAACAGGGGGGTAGAAAAACAATAAGAAACTGTTTCAAAAGTCTAAAGCCCTTTGTGCATCAAGGGTTTAGAACATATTACGAAGATGTCAGCTTTTATGCTTTAGTTGACATCTTTTTTGTGTTGGGAGGAATGCATATGAATGAGATACCTTGGTATCGACAATTAAAAGAAAAACGATTGGCATATGGCGTATCGCAAAATAAATTAGCGGTACATGTAGGAATTTCAAGGCAGTATATAAGTGAGATTGAAACTGGAAAAATCACACCGACCCAAACGTTACAACAAGCGATGTTCGATATTTTAGAACAATTTAATCCAGAAGCGCCTTTGGAAATCTTATTTGATTACGTGCGAATACGCTTTTTAACAACGAACCCGAAGCCTGTTATTGAAGAAATCTTACGGTTGAAAATGGAGTATATGATCCATGAAGATTACGCGTTTTATTCTTACTTGGAACAATATGTTTTTGGTGACATTGTCGTCATGGTTTCGCCAGATGAAGATAAAGGTTGTTTACTTGAACTCAAAGGCAAGGGTTGCCGTCAATTTGAAAACTTTTTATTAGCCCAGCAACGTACATGGTTTGATTTCTTTATGGATGTATTTCGCGTGAATGGTGTATTTAAACGAGTTGACCTAGCGATAAATGATAAAACAGGCATATTGGATATTCCATTTCTAACGAACAAATGCCGAAATGAAGAATGTATTTCCGTTTTTCGTAGCTTTAAAAGTTATCGTTCTGGCGAATTGGTTCATGGAGAAGAAAAACGTGATATGGGAAATACGTTATATATTGGTTCCTTGAAAAGTGATGTGTATTTTTGCGTGTATGAAAAAGATTACGAACAGTACGTGAAACACGGCGCATCACTTGAAGACACAGACATTAAAAATCGTTTTGAAATTCGATTGAAAAATGACCGTGCCTATCATGCAGTTGTTGATTTAATGACGTATGAGGATGCGGGACGAACAGCTTTTTCTATTATTAATCGCTATATTCGATTTGTTGATAAAGATGAGAAAAAACGACGAAGTAGTTGGCCAATGAATGCAGAGTGGCAGCGTTTTTTAGATTTAGGTGAAAACAGAAAAATATATTTAACAACAAAACCTGAACCTTACACATTCGATAAAACACATAGATGGTTGGCTCGACAAGTAGCACCTACTTGGAAGTTAGCAACAAAACTCGATGAAATCAATCAAACGACCGTGATTAAAGATATGTTGGATCAAGCGAAGTTAAGCAAGCGTCATCAACAATTATTGATGCAACAGGCTCTTAAGACAGAAGATGTCATTAAATGATGGATTGGAGGATTTTCATGAAATTATTAAAGTATATTTTTCTTACTATCATAGGTGGTATCATTTTATGGTTTATCGAATGTATGCGTAAAATAACAAAATATTAGCAGATGGAAGGAGAAATGAATAATGAACTTTGGACAAAATTTGTATAACTGGTTTTTAAGTAATGCGCAGTCTTTAGTGTTAATGGCGATTGTTGTGATTGGAATTTATTTAGGATTTAAACGGGAGTTCTCTAAGCTGATGGATTTTTAATAGTTGCTTTAATTGCGGTTGGATTAGTATTTAATGCAAGTGGTGTGAAGGATGTGTTGTTGAATTTGTTCAATAGAATTATTGGCGCTTAGATGTTACAATTTATAGATATATCTAAGTATTATAATGTAAAAAGATAAGGTATTACTTACCCGACTTAGAGGTTGGAAACCAGAAAATTAAGATGGGTAAGTTGAGGAAGGTGTATTTATGGAGAATAATAAGATTGAGTTAAATAATAGCTTACCAAAAGTAGGAACAAATTCTGCAGTCCAATTCTTTAGTTCTGTCAATAAAGATTTGAAGCTGTTTTATTTTGTTGTGAATAATGTGGTAAACATGGACTATGCTTCATATAGGGCAAGAGAAGCCCTTGATGGGAATGATGATGTTTATTCTGAACCAAGTGAATTACTTGATAAAAAACCTGGAAAATTAACATTACAGCTAAGAGAACATAAACAAGAATTAATAGAAATGTTTTTTAGTAGGCTCGTAGATAATTTTCAAGTTTATATTATTGATATAATACGGGAAATACTAAAAGTAAAACCGCAAATATTATATAATCGACAGCCAACAGTCTCAATGGAACAAATATTAAAATATGATAATATTGATGCTCTTGTACAGGATTTAATAGAGGAAAAAGTAAGTTCATTATCTTATAGTGGATTAGGTAAAGTTCAAGAATGGTGTAAAGAAAGAGGTATCCCATTAGAATTGCCTGAAGATAGACGTGAAACAATTATAGAATATATAGCTATAAGAAATCTCATAATTCATAACAGAGGATATGTTGACGAGAGATATGTAAAAACAATAAGAAATACTAAGTTCAAAAATGGAATGAAAAGAAATTTAAGTGTAGATAACCTGTATGATGCAATCAAAGATTTGAATTCCGTAGTCTACCATACAGATGAAAAAGCTCATGAGAAGTTTCAACTAGAAACAATGGAATTCCCCATTCTATAAAAATCTTCAACTATAAAAACGGGTACTATTACGGAAAAATAATTAGAAAAAGTTAACCAGATGTTTAGTATGTATGTATTTATTTAATATTAAGGATGTGAGTGGGATATTACAATCTTTGTTCGGTTTGATTGGTGTTGTAATTGGCGGATTTATTTCGTATGTAGTACAAACAATGCATCAAGATAGAATTAAAAAAACAAATGATAAACGTGAAAAACATATAGCATATAATAAATTTCTTCTTCTCGAAGGAAGAAAAACCCCCTTGAAACATAAGATACATCAAGGAGATAAAGTTGATTTTGAATGGAAAACATATGTTGAAGGAACAAGGGATGTTTTATATGAAAATCTGCATTTGTTTAACAAGAAAATAGTTCAGAATGTTTTAGAAATAGATCTTGTCGGAGAAGAAGCCGAAGTGATGGGACCTGAGCAACATCATATAGAACGGATATTTTATTTGTATTCGCAGATAAAATCATCGATTGAAAAAGATTATAAAACTGATATTAATAGTAACTCAACTTTCGCACCAACAAAATAAGTACTAATCGTTGGCTAGACTGAATCTTGAGCCTATCAATTATGTTGCT
>NZ_JACSPV010000038.1 GCF_014836955.1 Bacillus norwichensis | reverse complement strand
GTAAGAATCAGTTTTCATTCTAGACGGTGGCGACGAGAAACGTCGCCCGATTGTTTCCTCTGAAAATCTCTGGCATCTACGCCGGAGGCTTAACTTTATTCATCCTAAATTTGAACCCCAACTGAAACGGAATACCAAATATACTCTCATCTCACTACTTACTAAAGTGAGAAACTTCTGCTGAATGAGGCTAAAAAACTTTTTTCACGTCGTATTTACACATGGACAATGATGCATTTAACTCAGAAGCTGGATGGGGTTTTTTAATAAAGATTGGATGGTCACAGTTGATATTTTTTCCTTTAGAATTTTTTTGTGAAGATGAATCATGTTCAATAAAGTGTCTTCAAAAAAATTAAATGGGGATGAGTTTATGACTCAATTTTTAATGATGGTGATCGGTATACTTGTGACGGTGGTTCTAATTCCGGGATTAATTGTAATGTACGAAGTGATAAATGCTTTTCCAACCGATACAAAAGAATTGATCGATCCACATCCGGATGACAAGAGAACAGTCGGCTATTATCAATAATCTTTTACTTAGTCATTAAATGATAGATTTTACACCAATATTGATAGAGCGAGCGAGGTGACTTATGCCTATCTTCTATTTATTTGACTTCAGCTCATTGTGGAGTCCATATTTTGCGGTATTTTTATTCTTTATTACTATTATCTATTATCTCATTACAGTTAAGTATCGGCACTTCTTTAATGGGAGCAGGCCTCTTAACAAAAAGCAAATAGCTTCGTTCTTCGGCTTTGTCACGATCCTCTATATCATTAAAGGATCACCAATCGATTTAATGAGTCACATGATGTTAACGATGCATATGATTCAAATGGCATTCCTTCTATTAATAATGCCTATTCTTTTTATTCATTTGATACCAGCTTGGCTGTGGAGGGCAATGTTGAATATTAGAGTAATCAAATTCTTATTTCATCATTTGACAAAACCTGTAGTGGCACTTCTGCTATTCAATGTGGGCTTTTCGGTTTATCATGTTCCATTAATTCTTGATTTCTCAAAAACAACTAGCTTTTATCACGCCTCCATCCACACATTATTATTTTGTCTAGCTCTTTTCATGTTTTGGCCTGTTATGAATCCTCTTAATGAATATGATAAGATGTCTGGAATACTGAAAACAGGATATATGTTTGCGAATGGAGTCCTCATGCTGCCAGCTTGCGCGCTCATCATCTTTGCAAACGACCCCATGTATCAAACATATTCCGATCCTGAAGCGTGGCTAAATGCACTGACATTATGCGCAACACCAGCCTCATTATCAGGATTAGGTTCATCATCACCAGAACTGATATCGTTGTTCAATCCTTTAGGCGTCCTTCAAGATCAGCAACTTGGCGGGATCATCATGAAAGTTGTCCAGGAAATCGTATATGGGGTCATTATTGCTAAAATTTTCTTCGAGTGGTATCGAAAGGACCAAGAAGAAGCATTCAAGGAAACGCTGAACTTCTCACAAGCCCAAAACAATAACGACACTTTTAAATAATGATTCCAGGGTCCATTTATTTGATAGCTGCCTGAACCATTTTCTCTATACTTTTCAAATGGACACTCGAAAATAAGATCAGATATAGGATATACTAGGACAATCCCAATAATCTTATATAAAACCGCTCATTAAAATCCCCCTTCCTTTTAAAAAGAAGGGGGATACGGCTTCTACCATCAGCTTGATACTGTTTTAATGTTGTCGCTCCGCTGACTTCAATTGATAGCTGATGTCTTAATGTGGAGATATCCATCCCCTAAAAATTCAAATTCGACAGTTTTCTACAATTGTGGCGATACCTAAACCTCCAGCAATACAAAGTGTAACCAAGCCATAACGCTTTTCTGTACGTTCTAGTTCATGAATCAATTTAGTCATTAAAATGGCGCCAGTTGCTCCAATAGGGTGTCCTAGTGCAATTGCGCCTCCATTAGGGTTAACTTTCTCAATATCTAACCCTAGTACATCGATTACAGCGAGCGTCTGTGCCGAAAAAGCTTCATTTAATTCAATAACATCTATGTCCTCAATTTTTAAATTAGCCTGCCCCAGAGCTTTTAGTGTTGCAGGTACTGGCCCTATTCCCATTTCTCTTGGATTAACACCCGCAGCCGCCTGTGCTATTATTTTCACTTTCGGCGTTAAGCCATATTTATCCGCTTTTTCTGTTGACGTTATAAGCAAAGCGGCTGCACCATCATTTCGGCCACTGCTATTTCCAGCTGTTACCGTACCATCTTTAACAAACACAGGATTTAACGAAGCTAATTTTTCTATAGAACTTAATCGCGGATGCTCATCTACTTCAAATAAAATAGACCCCTTCTTCTTTTTAATCTCATACGGAGTAATTTGCTCTTTAAAATACCCCTTCTCTATTGCTTTGTCCGTCCGTAGTTGGCTTAAATGAGCATACTCATCTTGGCGCTCCCGTGAAATATTATATTTTTGAGCTAAAACTTCAGCAGTCTCCCCCATTGTTTTAATTCCAAAATACTCCGGTTGAGAACCTGGTTGACTTTCTGTATTGGGGTCAAGTAATAATCCATTACCTGATTCTAATCCATAACGGGCCCCTCGAATATAGTAAGGAGATGTACTCATAGATTCTGTTCCACCTGCAATAATGGCATCACTTAATCCAAGTGCTATTTGTTGTGCAGCATTATTAATTGCTTGCAGCCCTGAACCACATTGGCGATGTACTGTATACGCAGGTACTTGCAATGGCACCTCTGCTCGTAAAGCTGCAAGACGGGCAATATTCGATTGATCAGCGCTTTGTTTTGCCTGACCTAAAATAATCTCATCAATTTCAGATGTTTTTATCCCTGTTCGCTCTGTTAATGCTTTCATTACTGATGACCCTAAAAAATCAGGTGCTTCATTTATTAAAGAACCACCTATTTTTCCAATCGCAGTTCTAACCCCATCAACAATAACTGCTTCCCTCAATATTTAACACCACCCTGCATTGAGTTAACGAATTCGGCCTCAGTATTTTTTTCTATGTCAGCCAAGGTCGCACCCGGCATCAGTTCTACCAAGTGTAGCTTTCCTTCAATGTATCGGAACACAGCTAACTCTGTAATGATTATATCTGCAGAGCGCGTTGAAGTAAGCGGGTAAGTGCATTCCTTTAACAATTTGCTTTTACCATCTTTCGATGTGTGTGTGGTTGTGACTATGACCTTTTTTGCACCAACTAACAAATCCATCGCACCACCGACACCAATAATTGTTTTCCCTGGAACCGCCCAGTTCGCAATCCGGGCCTGCTCATCAATTTGTAGGATACCTAAAACAGCTACATCAATATGACCTCCCCGAATCATAGAAAATGAATCCGCGCTATGAAAGAATGAAGCCCCTATCCCTTCACCTACTGGTATTTTCCCAGCGTTCACCAAATTGGGATCAATATTTTCATCTTCTATATCTTCTACTCCTAACATTCCATTTTCAGTATGTAAAAAAACTTCCTTTTCCTCTATATACTTCGAAATAAGTGTTGGAATCCCAATGCCTAAGTTAATAACTTGCCCATTCTTTAATTCCTGAGCTGCCCTGTGCGCAATTCTTTCTTGGACTTCATTAATCAATTTCTATGACCCCATCTTTCGTAAGTAGTTTTTTAGCAATCGTTACACCATCTATAAACAAATGCGGAGTTGTAATTTCTTCACTACTTAACTGACCTACTTCTACAATTTCATCGACTTCTGCAATAACATATTTTGCAGAAGTCGCCATTAATGGATTAAAATTTTGCGCAGTCTTATAATAAATTAAATTTCCTAATGTATCGGCTTTATGCGCCCTAATAATAGAGACATCTGCTTTTAAAGGCTTTTCTAATATATATTCTTCACCATCGATTATTTTTGTTTCTTTTCCTTTAGCTAAATCTGTCCCTGCTGATGTTTTGGTATAAAAGCCTCCGATCCCGGCCCCTCCAGCCCGAATAGCTTCCGCCAATGTACCTTGTGGCAATAATTCAATTTCAATCTCGCCACGTTGATACGCCGCGCCAACATCACGATTACTTGTGAAGTAAGAGCCAATTGCCTTTTTTATTTTTTTTTGTTGTAGCAAAATTCCTAAGCCTTTTCCTCTTTCTCCTAAATTATTAGAAATAATCGTTAAATTATCTATATCCTTTTCTACTAACCCATCAATTAACGTTAGTGGAGCTCCGATTAAACCAAATCCTCCAACCATAATCGTATCATTGCTTTTTACACATTCTAATGCTTCAGTAGCATTCTTAAATATTTTCATATTTACAACTCCATTGTTTTACATTTATTATTTCTTTGATATCAAATGCTCCTTACCGTATTTGTGCCCAGATTGTATCTAGCTCCGTCCGTTACATTTTCTCTGAAAATCTGTGGCATCTGCCGGAGGCTTTAACTTCATTAAGCAGGGGGTCCCCCACTTAATAGAATACTAATACGCATTCATTTCAACACTTACAGAAGTAGGAGACTTCTGCTGAATGAAGGTAAATATAGCTGCCGCCTATCGTCATTTAGATGTATAATAGATGTTGAAAAATGTAGCTGATCATCCAACGAGTTTTAAGCAAATAGATACTATGAGCCCATAATCCCAGGAAGCCAAAGTACCAATTGCGGAAACAAAGCTACAATTAATAGAACAAGTGCATATAATCCTACAAATGGCCATACTGACTTATATATTTCATTTATATTCGTATCTTTTGCTATTCCACGCATTACAAATAAATTGAAGCCAAATGGCGGAGTCATATAGGCCATACACATATTGATGACAAACAGCACTCCATACCAAACTGGATCATACCCTAAAGCCATTACAACAGGTAAGAATAATGGGCCCGTAATGAGAACGATAGCCGTTGGATCAATAAACATACCTAGGAAAAAGAAAATAACTTGCATTAATAACAAAATAACCCATGGGGTTGTATCGAACCCAGTAATTAATTCCGCGAACCAGGAACCTACCCCTGTTACAGTTACGATTCTTGAATACGCAGCGGCACTCATCACAATCCAAAGTACCATTACACTTAAATTCACCGTCATAGTTAAAATACTCTTAATATTAGTTATAGTTAACTTCCTTTTTGCTGCAGCGCAAAGTAACGATCCTACTACCCCAAAAGCAGCAGCTTCTGAAGGTGTAGCGATACCAGTATAAATTGAAGCTAATACCCCAGCCACTACAAGTAACGGAAGGATGATTGACTTTAAAGCAGATACTTTTTCTTTAAAGGTATAACGTTCTTCTTCTGGCACAGCTGGACCTAATGAAGGATTAATCCAACAACGAATTAAAGCATAAGACACAAAAATTAAAGCAGCAAGGATCCCAGGAAGAATCCCTCCCATAAACATTGCTCCGGCCGAAACTCTCGATTCAGAAGCATAAATAATCATTAAAACACTTGGTGGTATTAAAATACCTAGAGCACCACCTGCTATAATCGAGCCCATGATCAACTTATTATCATAACCGCGTTGAAGCATCGCTGGGCGTGCAGTCATTCCTAATGTCGCAGTAGCAACGGTTGCAATACCGACCATAGCAGCAAAAATAGAGGAAATTGCTGTTGTGCCTGCGACAAGGCCTCCGCGTACTCCACCTAGCCATCTGTAAACACACTCGAACATATCTTCTGCTATATCACTGTATTGAAGAATGGCGGCCATTAAGATGTATAATGGAATTGCACTTAATGTGAACTCTATTGCTTTTGAATAGGAACCTAGCATAAAAGAATCAATACTTACGGAACCACCCGCAAAAAGTATTCCGAATATAACAGATACAATCCCCATACCAAAGGCAACTGGAATTCCTTTAGCCATAACCACTAATAATGAACCGAATAAGAGCAAAGCGATTATACCTGCATCCATACTATGCTTCCCCCTTTTTTAACAGTTCTTCATTCTTAATCAAGAAATAAATACGTTCAATCATTTGCACAAAGGCCTGTAATCCAAGCAGCAAGGCCCCAAATGGAACGATTGCCCATTTGATCCACATGTAA
This sequence comes from Bacillus norwichensis, assembly GCF_014836955.1. Lineage (GTDB taxonomy): Bacteria > Bacillota > Bacilli > Bacillales > Bacillaceae_C > Siminovitchia > Siminovitchia norwichensis. The sequence goes on along the minus strand of NZ_JACSPV010000038.1, from coordinate 40,276 downwards.
ATATTGAACCCGCTTTGGGCTACAGTGCCAGATTGGAAATTAGCAATAACTTGATCCATACCTTTCCAGATAAAAATCGCAGCAAGCCCTATAACGACGAGATAAGTAATGATATCGACTACACTTTTTAACTTTTGCGGGAATTTTTCGTAAAATAAATCTACCTTAACATGTGAATCAGAAAGGAGGGCGTAGCCCCCTCCTAGAAACACAATCATCCCTGTAAGCCACCCTGATAAATCAAAAGACCAGATAGGCGGCTTAGAAAAGATATAACGCATGATAACTGTATAAAATATGAGGAAACCCAGAAGCACAATGGCACTACCTATAATCCATTTAAATAACTCATTGATTTTATAAATCAATGAAATAAATCCCTTCATTAAATCCTCCCCTTGATCTTCATTAATTAGTTAGCTTTTCTTTTAAAATATCGCTAATCTCTTTAGTGCGATCACTTAATGCAGCGAATTCATCCCAAACAATTTGGCCAGATTCTACAAATCGTGCATATTCTTTTTCATTTAATGTATTCACTTCCACACCTTTTTCAGCAGCAAATTCATACGGTCGATCCAATGTGTCTCGGTAAAATTGAATATTTTTTTCTTCTGTTTCAGCAGCAACTTCTAAAATAATAGACTGTAAATCCTCGGGGATTTTCTCCCATGTTTTGTTACTAATCATGACAGAAGAAAGTGCGCTTACTCGAATTCCTGCAGTCATTGAAGAAACAACTTCATGGAAATTATAGAATTCAATTGTATTTAAAGAATATGGGACAGCATCAATTGTGCCTAATTGTAGTCCTTGATAAACATCAGTGGTTGGAATGTTGGCAGGCGCCGCCCCTAGGCTTTGGTACCAATTTACCCATAAGGAGTTACCAGCACGAATTGTTAACCCTTTCATATCTTCAATTGATTTAATAGGCTTATTAGATAGAATTCCATATTCTCCAGGAGTTCCGTATAAAAGGATTTTAGCTCCATGCTCAGAAAATTCTTCTTCCAAAATAGTAGCAATTCCATCTTCACGAAGTAGTTTCATAAATTCATCAATATCTTTTCCTAAAAAAGGCAAACTTCCATAATAACCAGTCGGTGCATACTCTCCGTAATATTCAGGTAATGTATATGCTAAATCAATGGTTCCCTTTTCAAGTCCACTTAACATTTGGTCAACAGGCAACAGCTGAGCACTGTAAAAGACTTCAATATCTACACGGCCATTTGTACGTTTATAAACTTCTTTTGCAAATTTCTCTGTACTTAACGAAACGACATCCCCTTCATCACCTTTTTGAAATGCTACATTCATTTTTAATTTATATACGTCCTCATCACTTTGACTTTTCTTCCCACTTTGACCACTTGAGCAAGCAGCCAACATTAGCACCAACACTAGTATCAGAATAAACATCAATTGATTTTTCATAATCCTTCTCCCCTTTACAATCATTAATTTATTTTGCAGCCCTTCCACCATCAATTTCTACACATGTACCTGTTATGTAACTTGAGAGTGGTGAAGCTAAATACTGAATTAAATTTGAAATTTCCTCCACTTTAGCGAATCGTTTTAAAGGAATATTATTAAGAAACAGTTGTTCACGCTCTGAAGCTTTTTGATTTTCTTTCGTATCCTCTATTAATCGTTTCGTTAAATTTGTTTCAATAAACCCAGGCGCAATTGCATTAACACGAACATTATAATCAGCACATTCTAAAGCAGCTGATTTATTTAGTCCAACAACAGCATGTTTTGCTGCAACATAAGGAGAAATTCCAATAGAACCAACTAATCCAACTGAGGAAGCTGTATTAATGATTGCTCCTTCATTCTGCTTTTTCATAACTGGAATCACATATTTTAGCCCTAAAAAAACACCTAATGTATTCACATGCAATACTTTAAGAAAATCTTCTACAGACTGATCCTCTATTAAATTATTCCGTGCCTCGATTCCAGCATTATTGAAAAAAATATCAATTCGTCCAAATTTATTCAAAGCTTCTTGTACATAATTTCGTACTCCACCCTCTTCTGTAACGTCTGCTTGGATGATTAAAATATCATCACGATTTTTATATTGCTTTTTTAAAAGGGCTATGTTTAAATCTACTAATACTAATTTGGCTCCTTGATTTAAAAAATCTAGGGCTACTCTCTGTCCTACACCACCTGCAGCTCCAGTAATTAAAACGATTTTTTCTTCAAAAGCGTGCAATTTCATCCCGTCTCCTCTTATAATTAAATTTAAATCGCTTTCAAAAATACTTTTACGTTGAAGTTACTCTCGTCAAAACCTTTATGTATTTTTTATCATAATACGATAATATATCCTATTTATTCTTTTGTAAATACATTTTTTTATCATGATTCTTTAAGAATAGCATCTAATTACCATAAACATGCTATTATTTATAGATAATAAACTGTTTTATAGGGAATTTATAAATTGGAGGATGTCAAAATTGTCTAGCACTAAAAAAATGTTGTTGATTTTGGATATGTTTACAAATGAGAAGGCGACAATCACTTTAGAAGAAGTCATTGAGCTATTAGGTGTCTCGGTTCCCACTGGATATAGATACTTAAAAGAACTTTGTGAAGCAGGTTTATTAGCTAAGTCTGAATCTAATTCTTATATATTAGGGCCCAAAATTATAAAGTTAGATTATCAAATCCGAAATACTGATCCAATTATCAAGTTAGGAAAACCCATACTAAAAGAACTTGTGTACTTAACTGGTGGAGAGGTTTTATTAAGTACGATCTACAATGACGAAATTATTAATGTTTACTCAGAAAAATCTTGGGAATTCAAATACGAGTTAACCTACAGCAGAGGAAACCCGCACCCTGTATTTAAAGGTGCCACCTCCAAAATCATTACTGCATACTTATCAAAAAGTAAGTTAAATAAACTCTTTGAGAAACATGAGCAAACAATTTTAAAAGAAATACCAAATTTTGATTTTAAGTCGTTCCAAAAAGAGTTATCTAACTTTAAAAAACAGGGTCATGTGATATCCAATGGAGAATTGGATGATAATTTTGTCGGTATTTCTGCTCCAGTATTTTTAAACAATCAGGTTGTAGGCGCCATTACCTTAGTTTTACCTAATCATCGTTTACGAATTTATGACCAAGAAAACTTGGTGCAATTCGTTAAATTATCCGCAAGCAAGCTAACCGAACAATTGAAATAAAGAAAAATAACCTACAGGAATGTCTCTTTTAAAAAGCATTCCTGTTTTTTTTTTGCAAAACCCCCTTCCCAAAATCAAGATCCAGATGCCATTCCCACAACCTCGTCACTAAAATCAAAATAAGATAATATCGAAAAATAATAACAATTTTTAATCATATTTTTATCGTATTATGATAATTTTAATTGACAAATCCTCTTTTTTGAAAAATAATCTAAATTAGCAACAAAAAAATTGAATGATAGATTCAAGCAGGAAAGGGATGAAAAAAGTATGAAGAGCATGATTCAACCATTTAAATTAGGGTATGCCGATTTTGGATGTCTTTCTGTCAATCGTATGGCCGATTTCTATGAAAATACCTTAGGTTTCACTACAGTCGAGGTTGGTGAAAATGGAGCTTATTATATTAGTGCAGGTGTAGATCATCACAATGTCATTCTTCGTTCTAGCAGTACAAGTGCTTTGAATACAATTGGCTATCAAATTGCGAAAAACGAATCCTTATCTGATATTCAAAAATATTTAAAAACTAAAGGGATTTCTTCTGAGATTAAGACAGATTTTCAACCTGGAGTTTCAAAATTATTGGAATTTAAAGATCCAGATGAGTATATTATCCACCTTTTTCAAGAGATGGAAATGCCGGCTCCCGGTTATAAGCTAGATAAAGTGTCACCTCATAAGCTAGGTCATATCGCATTGGGGTCATTGAAACCAAAGGATTCAGTTGATTTCTATATGAACATTTTAAATTTCCATTACACTGATAGAATTGGCGACAAAGCCACTTTTCTAACATGTAACTCAGATCATCATGTGCTCAATATTTCTAATTTCAAACATAAGATGATGCACCATGTAGCATTTGAATTAAAAGATTCTGCCCACCATGTTTCCAGTGCTGATTATCTAGCAAGCAAAAAACATGAAATTTTATGGGGGCCTTCCCGCCATACAGCTGGACATAATATTGCATCCTATCATCATGATCCAGAGCTAAATGTCATTGAACTTTACACTGAAATGGATCAATATATACCGGAATTAGATTGTTTTGATCCAAGACCATGGCATGAAGAATTACCATTAAAACCACGCAATTGGGATTTCAACTGTACTTGGTTTACAAAATTTGAAAACGATATTATCGATTCAGTAATGAAAAAAGTGAAAGTGGGGAACTGACATGAAATTAATTACATATCTTTATAAAAATGAAAAGAAATTTGGCTTAGTTTCAGAGAATGGTGTCGTTGATTTAACGGCAAAGATCCCGGCCAAAGATTTAAAAAATCTCATTGAATTAAACCTATTAGATCGTGTAAAACAATTTAAAAACGATCAACCGGATTACAAAATAGAAGAGATTAAACTCTTACCAGTGATCGAAAACCCAGATAAAATCTTTTGTGCAGGCGTAAATTATGACGATCACCGTTTAGAAACCAATCGTGATGTAACGGCAAATCCTACAATATTCTTCCGCGTGGCACAGTCACAGATTGCACATAACGACCCTATGCTCATACCTATAGAATCAGATAGGTTGGACTTTGAAGGCGAAATTGCGATTGTAATTTCTAAAGAAGGAAGACGTATCCCTGAAGAAGATGCCTATGATTATATTGCCGGATATTCTATTTATAATGATGGTTCCGTTCGTGACTATCAGCTTCATACATCTCAATGGGGCCCGGGTAAAAACTTCGAAGCCACGGGAGCATTTGGTCCATGGTTAGTAACAAAGGATGAAATTGCTGATGGGGAAGTTTTAACATTAGAAACACGTTTAAATGGTCAAGTTATGCAAAAAGCAGACACTAACCTTTTATTGTTCTCCATTCCGGAGTTAATCGCATACTGCTCAACCTTTACAACATTAAAAGCGGGGGATGTCATTGTAACTGGTACTCCAGGCGGTGTTGGTGCCAAACGTAAACCACCTGTCTTTATGAAAGACGGGGACAAAATAGAAGTTGAAGTGAGTAAAATTGGAATTTTAACTAACCCTGTTAAACAAGAAATTTAACTTCATTCAGCAAAAGTCTCCCACTTTCTGTAAGTGGTGAGATGGATTGATATCCGGTTCAAAGCCTGGCTGAATAAAGTTAAAGCCTCCGGTGGATGCCAGAGATTTTCAGAGGAAATGTACCGGTCGGGCTTGATACAATCTAGGCGCAAATACACCAAGGCACATTTGAAAAGTAATTGATAAACCGCCTTTGAGAATGATTAAGAACTCTCTCACAGGCGGTTTATCTCGCATCTTAAATGGACAATGCAGTCTCAAAAGTTCTTCAGAATGGAATCCGTTCTGAAGTTTTTTATTATGACGTTAATTCTCTACCTGTTATGACGATAAAAAGTTTACTGAAGATTTTTTATCGTAACACCTTCTCTTAATAGATTAATACTTTACATGGCGTCATATGCTAAACAGAGCGTTTTTTCAACCCACGCATTATTGTACTGACATGCTTGCAGCGGTTTTACTTTTCACAGAAAATAACGTAATAGCCATTAACAGCACAAGCGCAGCCACAACCACAAAGGGGAGATGTTTATCCACTTGGTATAGAGTTGTACTGAGAATGGGTGCAATCATAGCAGAAATCCCTTGAACAGCTGCCACTAACCCGGATACGCCGCCTTGTTGCTCACGTGCAACGGCAAGTGAAGAACCTGCCATAAAACCAGGCATCATCAGACCGGCCCCAATGCCAAAAAAGACGAAAGCCACGTAAAAACCAATCAGACTTATGATGAACAAAAAGAGCAGCATGCTTACAATCAGAAGCAATGATCCAACCAAGATCAAAGGCTTTGGCTGCCATTTCGTTTTTTTCATTTGGATTCCTTGTGTGACAATCATCGCAACTCCACTAAACATAAGACCCATGGAAACCATTCTTGCTGTTTCTTTCGTAGTCAAAGATAATTGATCCTGGAAATAAAAACCTCCCACCACCTGCAAAGTGATGACGCTGAGCATTGTTGCCAGACCAGCAAACAAATAAAGACGAAGTTCTTTTTGAAATGGATTGACTCTCGGCGGTTTTTCCTGAATAACCGGTTTTTGAGCTGGGATCAACAACAGTACGACGATAAAGGCGACAAGCGGCAGCATCGCCCCTATATAAAGTGGCCAAATTAAACCTATGAGTGCAAACACTGCGGCAATTGCAGGACCAAGCACAAGCCCCATCCCATTGGCGGCCCCGATTAAAGCCATACCTGCTGATCGTCCTTTTTCATCTGTGACGTCAGCCATATACGCCTGTGCCGATGATGGAACAGCAGGAATAAACAATCCAACCAAACTGCGGGCGACAATCAGTAATATAATTAAGAGTCCGCCACTGATAAGCTTCGTCAAACCTGCATACATTGTTGCTGTGAATAAAACATAGCTCACAAACATCCCTATAAAGCCAATCAATATGACGGGTTTTCTACCTTTTATATCACTCCACCTTCCCCACACTGGAGCCATCACTGCCATCGCAACGGACCCCAAAGAAATGATTAAACCTGAATGAGTTTCACTCAAGCCCAACTCTCGAATAAGCGGGGGCATGACGGGAGCGATGATCATCAAGCCAACCATGGCAACAAAAACACTGAAAAAAATGCTGAATCGTACTCGTACCATCTTCACATCTATCTCCTTTCACAAGACGCTTCTTTTGATTGATAAACTAGCGAGTTATTGAGATATATTATCAATGAAAATGGCATGTTTTGCCGCCTGCTAACGGATTTTTCTTAATGCAAAACGGATTCTTTGGGTTTAATGGGACTATCAACTATAAAAATTACAGCTTTTCTCAACTTCACTCGGGTTGTATCCATAGGTTTTCCGGAATAGTTTGGCAAAGTGACTTAAATTGCTATAACCTACCATACTGGCAGCCTCACTTACATTCACCTTCCCTTGCTCCAGTATTTTATGAGCTTCATTCATTCGTAATCCACGTACATAACCAAAGACTGTCGTACCGAACAGTTCTTTGAACCCTAGTTTGAGCTTGTAATCATTGAGTCCTATCATTCTAGCAAGTTCAAGCAAACTGGGCGGTTCTTTCCATGTATGGGACAGAATTTCTTTCGCTTGTTGAAGGCAGTGAACATCGTCGACTTTCAGCTTGGAAACTGGTTGGCTTTGCTCTTCCTTTTGCACACCATCCAAGTGATAGACCAATAGCTCAAAAGCTTTCCCCTCTAGATAAAGCTTTTGGAGAGTTCCGGTATACGGACACTGTTTCATTTCCTTCACGATACGAGCAATATGAGGAGAACCAGCTAGCTGCCTGCAAAAAAAAGCTTTATTCGAAATACCGCTAAGCTCTGGAAGCAGTTCATTGAGCTTCCGAATATCGATGCGAATCTCCATATGCGACATCCGTTCAGATGGCGAAAACTCGGTATGAAGGTTTTTATCGCGAATATAAGAGAATGTGGAAACGCCTGCGGATAAATCATAGCTTCTAGGTTCGCCGGCTGCCTCCCAGTAGGCCTGACCTTCTAGGGTATAAGCGATTTCTAGGTGAGGATATTGAACATCAATATCTAAGGAGACAGGTTCATCAAAGCTTGCGTCGAACCAATTAATCTCCATGCCATCTCTTAAGCAAATCCTTTTTACATGCCCCGCGCCGCTCTGTAGCGGAAGTCTATATTTCTGATAGTTCTGCTTCTGCGGTAGCGAAGTGACATCGTTTAATTTCTCAAAGAGGCACCCCAAGTTTTGAGTATTCATTTGCAGATTCAAATCCGTTCTCCTTTCTTTTTCATGAAAGCAAGCCCCCGTTATATACAAACGCAGATTTACCTTATTCCAAACTTTCTTTAAAATTTCAATTCATCCCAATTTAATGACCTGATTTTGTAAAAATAGATAGCATATAATACTTGTTACTGCTCATTTTAATTGATAACGATTCTCAATGTCAAACAAGTGTAAAATAGGACGATGTTTATGGCGCTTAAAATACTTTTGCCAAGAACGTCACCCTATTTCTGCAGTAAGCTCAAATTTTAACCATGCGTTAATTAAATTACTTGGTCATAAAAAAATAAACAGAAAAACCAATTAAAAAGACACTAAAAATCATTTGAATCATTTTTTCTTGTGTTTTTTTATTTCTTTTGCTGTAAACCAAATCATATAAGAAATAAATGCCTAAACTTATAAACGTTAGGCTTAAGTATTTGGATGCAACATAGATTGATAAAAAAAATGAAAGAACAATCAAACTATAAAATAAGAAATTGATTTTTTACTCCCCCAGTCGAGTAAAAAATCAATTTCTTATTTTAAAATATTCCTTTGAATTCTTTTTCCTAAACGCTGTGCAACTATATCAGGTACTCCTTCATACTCAGTTACTGCCATCAAACGATCTACTATCTTTTGCAAAGAATCAGCCGGCCAATTTTCTCTTGGCCCCACTCTTAATTTAATCAATACGCATTCACCAACAGTCCAAGAAATATCTTCAATGCCCTCTATGTTAATTGCTTTAAGAGATTGTTTTAAAAACCACTCCATATCCCCTTTTTCCTTAGCAAATTGCTCTAATCCCGCAGAAATATCAAAATGAGACGAACCTTCTTCGATATATTCTTCTACTTCCTTTTTTGTATAAACTCGATTGAATTCCTCATCATCGTCTTCAACTTCATCATCAGACTCAGGTTTTTTTAAATTTTTTAAGAAACTTTCAAAATCCTTTGCGACTTTTTTTGGCTTACTTTCATCTGTTATGTAAAATACACATGGATTATCTCCTTTATATTCACGATAATCAAAAGCAAACCATTCATGACCATCTCCAGCAAAAAGGACAACCTTTTTCTATTTCCCATTCTGCTACAAGATAATTAGACTCCCCAATCCCATCCCCCACATCTATACCCATAATAGAATCAATATCAACTTCACCATCAGGTACTTTATTGGAATGAAACCACTCATTATAAGATAATGCTCCACCATTTTGTTTCTTCATAAGCTCAACATAAGCTACTGGCAATTCGACTCCTAATTTTTTCTCTACTTGATTCAACTTTTCATCTGTTAAATCATCGAGGGTTTGAGAATCTATGGCAATTTCGGTATCAAAAATATAGTCAAACATATTATTTCTCCTTTTCTAGACATGTTAATGAATTAGATGCAAAAAATCTGACCATACGGGCAACCTTTATTTCAAAAAAAATCTGTCACCCCTTCGATGAAAGGTTTTCTATCAACAATCCCATTGTTGAATAATTCTGCGGTGGTGCTAAGCTCTTGAGTATTTGAGTTTTTTGAACGTGTGAGTAGATAGCTTTTTTCTTCACCATAAAGCCTGCTAATCTACCATTGCTCATCTTTATAATAGAAGGCCAATTCCTGCTCTTCAACCTCTATTGCTTATCTAAATTCTTGCCATTCTTTCTCGGTCATTCCTATGTACTCCTTTTGAACCTCTCGCCACTCCCTCCCCCCCTACGAATTGTTTGAATTGGGGGATTCCTAAGAACTGCTTCGTAACCGAACGGTTTCACTAGGCTTTCCATATAGTTCCTACAGTTAGAAGTTTTATGGCTTCGTTTCTAAAGTTTTGTCCTGTGTTCACATCTCTATTCTACGGTGAAGCATACTTTGGACTAAATCCAACGAGCTTTATAATATTGATATGCGTGCTCTTTCTTCATAGTATCACGAGTCGACTCCTCATTAATTTTATTTCAGTATCCATATAGAAATAGCCTTTTAAATTAGGCTCTGTTAAAGTTTAATGTATTAAAAAAACAGAACTTCCGATTATCTGGAAGTTCTAATTCTTAGTATAGTCTTCTTCAACTCACCCGTTTGTTTAAGTACAATTAAAACCAACAGTTATCAAAAGTGATTATGAAACCACCAAACAATAAGAATCATACTTACTATTCCCCAAGCTGTGGTACTCACTATCCACCAAATTATGGATTTAGCTTTTGTTGAACTTTCCTCGTCTTCCATATTTGCTGTTATAAAAGCGAGCTTACTTTCCATACCTTTTTTCATAGAGATGAGAACAACAAATCCGATTATTATGAAACCAATAGTTATCCAGAGTAATAAATCCACCTTTTATACCTCCCTTTTTTGTGAATTTCTTCCCTTTCCATCTTCTTTATTCAATTATCCTGCCCCGTTCGTTGAATGAGATATAATGTTAAATCATAAATTTAGTAAATCTAATCGCATCATAATTTTCCGTTTTTCTTATCAAATCCCCTCTAATAATCAAGTCGTTCCTAGTAACTTCATTTCTTGCTTTCTAATACCTGAAACCAAGCAAGGGTAATTGTTAACATACTGAATGTGGTACAGACCTTTTGTGCGAATCTTTCCGTCTGATTTGAATTGATTATCCATTTTCTTTTCGGCAGCATTAAAAGCACGCCATGAATCGGTACATAATATATTATCACTTGAAAGTTTATGACTGATAGCTTTATCCAATTGTTCTCTTGTTAATCTTCCCATTCCCAATACCTTCGAAACAGTCATCTTGTCACGGCCCCTCGGAACCAATACACATACTTGTTCATTGCTTATACCACGCTTTTTTGCTGAATCACTATGTTTGCGTCTTTGATTTTTCTTTGTCCTTTTTCTGAGTACAAGAAATAGGTCTCATCCATTTCAAGAATACCTTCAAAATTTGGTATTTTGATTTGTTTTAACGAGGACAAAAGCTTGTGTCTCCAATAAAATCGGCGGACATACGAAGGGAGTACCCTTCTATTATACACTCAACAAATTTAATCCAGTGAGTAAGGTGACGAGTTCGATATAGAACTGTATTTGTGAGGTCAGTAAATGTCTTTTTACAAATTTTACAGCAATAGGTTGTTTTTTAACTTCTTCGCCATCAACGATTGTTGGATATTTACCGAATCGGACAATATGTTCCGATTCGCATTCTGGGCATTCATAACCATTCTTGTTTTCATGTTCAGATATTTCGTGAAGAACGGTTCCAGTCGAGCTTGATGCAGTAAGTGCATCAATTAAATATTCTCGTAATCGGTGTTTCTCTGCTGGATTTAGTTTTTGAATGGCTTTAAGAATTTCAGTTGCTCTTACAGTCATCATTAGCTCTATTATAGTTAGCCCAACTATAGAACGTTGGTTCTCGAAAAGCAATAATCAACAACTAACTTTAACAGAGCCTTAAATTAAAAATGTCTGGGTGTTAACATATTCCTCACTCTTAAATATGGTCATTTCTTTCAAAGAAATCAACTATATTTCCATATAATAGAAACGCTGAAATACCTGAAAAATAGGGATCAATTATGAAGACAATTTAAGCGGTTTTATGAATCACATTTAAATTCCTCATTTTTAAAGGAGTTTTTCTATTTATTGTCAAAATATTAATGTAAATAGGAATGAAAGAAAGGGTGAGGATTGTTGCCAAACAAAAAATTATCAGGCACTGAGCAGGTTGTTGAATTTATGAACAACCTTGAACATCCACTTAAAGAGGAGATCACAGAAATTAGAAAAATCATTTTAGAAACGAACAGTAATATTACAGAAAAAATTAAATGGAATGCTCCCAGCTTCTGTGTCGACGGTTATGATCGGATAACGTTTAACCTTCACGGAAAAGGATTTTTTCGACTTATTTTTCATTGTGGCGCAAAGGTTAAGGATGGTTCGCCCAATACACCAATATTTATTGATAACAGCGGGATATTGGAGTGGGTCACGAATGACAGAGCCATAGCGAAATTCACCAATATGGATGATGTGAAGGATAAGGAAAATGACCTTCGAGAAGTAATCAATCAGTGGATCCACTCAACGATTTGACCAAATTTCTTATATTGCCCTTTGCTGAAGCGGATGACACCAGTCCATGTAGCAAAGTTAGCCATGTGAGAAAAATTGTAGATGCACCAATTTCTAACAAAGAACTCATGTTGTTCAGCATCCACCAGCTCATGAGGACTGAAAATATCAGTTTTATCTCTCATTTATCATGTGCTGATATTTAGAATAAAAGGGCCTATCCAAGCCAATTCCTGACTTGGATAAGCTCTTTTTCACTTCTGCATCAATTGCTGGGACAATACTGATGTCAATTAATCCCTAAATATTCTTCCAAAGTTAATCCACTTTTATATACTTTTGTTGCCAGATCTTTTCCCAAAAATCGCAGATGCCAAGGTTCGTATTTATACCCAGTGATATGCTCTTTGCCCTTCGGATAACGTACGATGAAACCATATTTATGAGCATTTTTCGCCATCCACTTGGTCGCCGGGGTTTCAGAAAACCATTGATTTTCGTTTCCAACTTCACCAATATCAAATGATAATCCTGTTTGGTGTTCCGACTGCCCCGGTCTAGCGCTGTAAAGATCAGCAGCTGCTTTTCCATCCCGTGCAACGTAATGCTGATAAAGCTGATTCTGATAACTGTAAGTGCGATAGCCACTGAATACCGTTAAGTTCAACCCTTTTTTCTTCGCATCGTTTTTCATCACGTTAAACGCTTTTCGCGCCGCCGTACTTTCACCTGGTGCATAACTATCAGGAAGTGAATATTTTTTATTTACAATCAAAACACCTTTGATATATGTTGGCTTTATTTGCGCACTATTTGTCTTTTTAATATAAGAACCACTTACATAGCCTGCTCTACCTTTATAGTTGAAGCGATACCAAGCATTTGATGTTGTGCCAGTTACATTGATCCTACTCCCCAAACGCAAAGAACCAATCTTTTTATGCTTTATACTTGCTCCTGAACGGACATTTAATGTGCTGGCAGTTACTGTATATTCTCCACTTGCTTTTATAATTTTGCCGTCATTAGCTGGTGTTTTTTTCTTGGGTGCCGCTTTCAAATAGGCTCCACTAACGTAACCTGTCTTTCCCTTGAACGTGATCCTGTACCAATTATTTGATGTTGTGCCAGTTACATTTATTTGCTCATTCTTTTTCAAATAACCGAGACGCTTATACTTTGTTGAATTGCCTGTTCTTACATTTAACGTTGAAGCTGTTACAACATAGGTTCCACTTGCTTTTGATACTTTCAAATTCTTACTAGCATAAGATCCTATTGGACTAGCGAATAGACTTAATATCAATGCTATTACACTAATCATAACGATAGATTTTCTCTGAACCTTTTTCGCAAACATATTAATCTCCTTTCTAAAATCACATAATTATTAATATACAAATTTCTCCTTTCCAAATTCTATACATTGTTGTTCATAACCATTTTCTCTAGGAGTATTATTGATTCCGGGTATCTTTTCCGTACTAATTTATGCACGGCATCAGCCAACGATTTTAGAAAGATATCAATGCTCGATTAGGGTTGCTACAAGTTGTTATATGGCAAGAGTGAATGGGAATAAATGAACTCTCCCCTTCTTCAGATGGATTAAAAGAAAAACAAGAGCTTGTGTTATAGTATTTAATAAAAGTGAATATTCTTATAGAAAGGTGACGCCCACCTATGAACTTATCATTAGAGAAGTTACGCATTGAGGATTCTAGAGCATTGTTTGAATTTGAACTAAACAACAAAACTTATTTTGAAAAAACAGTTCCACCTAGAGGTGACGAATACTATCATTTCGACGTTTTTCTAAATCAGCTAGATTCCTTAATAGATGAGCAAAATCATGGAATATCCAATTTTTACCTCATTAAGGATATAAACCATTCTATTGTGGGACGAATGAACTTAGTGGACATAGAAAAGGCGCAAGCTACTGGCCATCTTGGCTATAGAGTGGGGCAATTATATGCTGGAAAGGGAATCGCAAGTAGAGCATTAAAGCTCTTATTAGAACAAGTTTCAGAGGAAGGTATTGTAAAACAAGTAAAAGCTAAAACAACAACTAATAACATTGCTTCTCAAAGGGTTTTAGAGAAAAATGGGTTTGAGCGGCTAGATATAAGTGATGACACCATTCACTTCAATGGAGTAAGTGTAAGGTTTATAAATTATAAGTGGACAGCTAAATAGAAAGACATTGCTTCAATATCCAGTAGGTAAAATGATTTTTTATTACTCCATGAAAATGAGAAAAATCTCCGTTCTTGATTAAAAAATCTGATCATAAAAAGAGCACCCCTTACAGGTGCTCTTCTGCTTGATGAGAATTCATTAAAAATCGTAACGCTTGACTTATAGTCGTTGGAACGATGGACATATGATTTTCATCTGGTGATGTATAAAATTGCGCCGATACCAAAGGAAATGAGTCCAAATGTTGGAACAGGCATCTAGCATTTTCATACATCTGATGTTTTTGTTCTTGCTCGGCTGCAATAAAAATTGCACATTCTAATTGTGAGATTCGCAAAGCCTCTTGTAAAACTTGCTCTTGATTCCACCAGAGAGAGGGGCTGCAAATATAGTAGTGTGAAAATAATTGTGGTTCTTTGACAAGTGTCTGAACGAGAAATAACCCACCTAAAGAATGTCCAAAAATCAGCTGTTGTTTTTCGTTCACATCATTTCGTCGAACCATTTCTTTCACTTCTTTTAATAAGTCCAAAAAAAACTCCGCTCCCCCAGAAATAGGCCAAGGCTTTCCAGAAGGAAGTTCCGGCAAACTGAGCGTCTCACTTTTCGGTGTAAAGTCGTAGACCCGGAGAGGCGGGAAGACATCTTCCTCATTATATCCAATAGATACGATTACCGATGGGGACACTCCTGTTCTTTCAGGACGTCGCGACTGCAGGGTCACAACCTGTTCGAACAGTTCTCCATAAGCATTTCCATCCAAAACATAGAGAACTGGATATCCTTCTTTCGGTGCTTTTTCCTTCGGGATAGCAAGTGTAATTCGATAGGCACTTTGCGACAATGGATGACGCATTGTTTTCATAACATATGTGTAACTCATCACTTACCTCAATTCTTTAGCTTGTCACTTTTCTACTGTTTCGGATCAGTAAATAAATGAAATAAGGCACCCCGATAATAGAAATGACAATTCCAACTGGTAATTCTGCAGGTGCAAATAACGTTTTACCGATCCAATCACCTGTTAAAATAAGAATAGAACCCACAACCCCGCTTATCGGAATAATATGCTGATGATGAATACCAACCAATCTTCTCGAAATATGCGGAGCCAGCAATCCAACAAATGCAATACTTCCGGAGACAATAACACTTGCACTTATTAAGCCAACTGCTCCGAATAATAATATGATACGTTCACGGTTCGCTCGAACTCCTAAACCAGTAATTGTAACTTCATCAAACTGTAAAACATTGAGAATGGGTGCCTTCCAAATCAGAAATGGGATGATACAGACAGCCCATGGCAATAAAGATATTACTTGTTCCCAAGAGGCGCTATAAATACTTCCAGATAACCAAACTGTTGCCATCTCGAAGTCTTGAGGGTTCATCTTTAGTGAAATGAAAAGTGTAAGCGCGCTAAAACCTGCGTTCAACGCAATTCCTACAAGGATTAGTCTTTTCGGATCAAGCTCCCCACGATCACGTGAAAACAGAAAGAGTAACACCGCTGTTATCATTCCACCAATCCAACCCCATACCGACATTCCGACAATCGAGAAGCTCGACATTTCTTTTATATTCCCTTGAACAACAAACATGTAAAGTACCACTGCCAACCCTACAGCAGACTGAATACCTAAAATCCCCGGATCTGCTAAATCATTTCTCGTTACTCCTTGTAGTACGGCCCCCACCATTCCAAGTGTTAAACCAACCAGTGCCCCAATGACAATTCTCGGCATTCTGAAGCCAAAAATAACCAGTTCATGATTAGGATCGTGATCTAAACCAAATAACGTTCGAAACGTTTCGGGCGTAGTCAATGGATACGTGCCACTTGTTAAACTGATATAGAACATAAGTAGAGCAATGGCAATGCCAATACACCCTACTATAAAAAATCGGGCATTTAGCTTTCGATTAGGCATACTGCTTCCCTCCCTTTACTCGAATGAGATAAAGGAAATAAGGGACACCCACAAGTGCTGTAATGACGCCTACTGGCGTTTCAAAAGGCGGATTAATGGAACGGCTTATGATATCTGCCCATGCAAAAAATAGCGCTCCAAATAATCCCGCGAATGGAATGATCCTCCTATAATCTTCACCAATCAATAGGCGAGTTATATGTGGAATCACTAAACCGATAAATGTTACTTTACCAACTAAAGCTACAGAGACACCAGTTAATAACGCGACACTCACCAATGTTAATGTTTTCATTGCTCCAATGTTAATTCCCAGGCTTTGCGCCACCTCGTCTCCTAATGAGATGGCAGTAACAGACTTTGCAACATACAGAGCAAGTGCGAGTCCAATTATAGCAAAAGGGATAGACCACTTAATCACGATTGGATCAATTTGATGAAGTCGTGTGTTATACCAGAAGCTAATATTTTGCGAGACTTGAAAATAGGTAGCTAAAGCTTGAGAAACACCGTTCAAAAACATTCCTAATATCGTCCCAATAATCGCGAACGACAATGGGGACAGTCCGCCGGGTACGATTTTAGCGATTCCGAAAACAAATGCTACTCCTAAAATAGAGCCTATAAATGAAAATAAAACAAGAGTAAGAGGCTGGAGGTTCGGCAGAAATATCATGGATACTGTGATGACAAAAACCGAACCATCCGTTACCCCCATAATACTAGGTGAAGCTAAATAGTTCCTTGTCATCCCTTGCATAAGCGCCCCTGAGATTGCGATGAAAGCCCCAACTAATAAAGCACCTAACACTCGGGGGATCCTTGCCGTTCGGATGACCAAGTGTTCCATATTCGACGAATCAAAGTGAACGAATGCTTCCCAAATTGTAGAAACCGAGTAGATTGTAGCACCATACATTGTCGAGCACGCAATTGTAATTAAAAATAAACCTAATAAGAAGAGACCTATCAAAATCTGTTTCTGTCGAATTGCGAACATTTAGTTTTCCTCTATTTCTTTAATACATTTTGCTGTAATGCTTTTAAAAATTCAATTTTACTAAATGCGGTGCCTCCTTCTAATAATGAATCGACAATATTGATATAGACTTGATCATTTTTGAAAGCAGTAATATTTTGAAGAATTGGGTTCTTTTTCAACTCCTCATAAGCCTGCTCATTTTCTTGATTTCCACTTTGTTGAACTTGGATAAAGAGACGATCAGGATTGACTTCTGCTAACTGCTCAATTGAAATCGCTTCTTGTGTTTTGGCTTTTTGGACTACTTCTGGTGCTTCTAATCCAAGCTCATTGTATAAAGACGGGTTGAAGAATACATCCTCTGGATAAACAAACATTTGGCCACCACGAATACGAATCGCCATGACTTTTTCGCCTTCAAATTCTTTCATTAATGACGGCTTTGCAGATTCGATATCTTTGTCGTATTGAGCTAATAGTGCTTTCGCCTCTTCCTCTTTATCCCCTAATTGAGCCATCAGCATAAGATTATCTTGCCAATCAGTTGAGATATGAGACACTAAAATAGTAGTAGCGACTTCTTCTAATTTTTGAACCACTTCATCCGGAAATTTAGTCGTTCCTAAAATAACATCTGGTTGTAACTCTAGGATTTTTTCGAAGTTCGGTTCTTGCTTTTCACCGATAGATTCTGCTTTCCCCATCGCTGTTTTAAATACTTCTGGAAACTCTCCTCCAACTGTGATAGCTCCAACAGGCTCTAGGTTCAGAACTGTAGCATCCTCCATCGCCTCCATCGCTCCTGTAATGACAATGCGATCTACTTTTTCTGGTACTGAGTATGTCTCTCCTAAGTATGTAATTTCTTTCATACTATTTGGAGCTTGACTATCCTTTGCTTCAGTAGACTCCTTCTCTTCATTCTGCGGTTTTTCTTTCGATGACGATGTACCCGAACATGCAATAAGAGCAAAAACAGACATCAATACAACTAACAACAAACTTATTCTTTTTATCATCATTCATCTTCTCCTTTAAAAGACCTATCCATCTCTAAATGTTCTCGCAACGTTGAACCTATGTACTCTTTACGGAATAAACCGCGCTCTGCAAGGTATGGTATCACTTTTTCTAGAAATAGAGTTAACGAACTGTCCGATCCTCCGGGCACTGCGATTATTCCATCTATCGCTTCCGCTTCATACCACTGAATAATCTCTTCAGCAACTTCTTCTGCAGTTCCGATGACTACCCAATGAGCAGAGTTCATCACTTCCGGCCGTTTCAAAATTTCTTCAACAGTCGGATGGTTTTTTTCAATAAATTGGTATAACAATTCGCTATGTGTACGGCTTCGGATAGTTGAATCAAGAACGGGTAAGACCTCCTCAGTAATAACGTCAGTTAATTCATAATTTCGTAACGAAACACGCAGCAACTCTTCAGCCCTTTGATATTTTTGTTCCATTGTGATGTGAGCATGGGCTTTACGATGCATCTCTAGAGCTTCTTCTCTTGTTTCCCCAACAAAGAAGTAACAACCAGGCAAAAGGCGTATATCCTCAACCTGACGTCCTCTTGCTGCTGCACGGCGTCTCAAGTCAGCTCTTAATTCAATCGCTACTGACAATTCTGGCGTCGCCGCAAAAATGGCATCTGCCATCGATGCTGCAAAATCCCTTCCTTCGTCGGATGCACCAGCTTGAAATAAAGGAGGCATACCCTTCGGGTGGGAAATGATGTTTAATGGACCTTTTACGGCAAAGTAGGAACCTTTATGATTCAAGGGTTCTATGAAACTATCAGAAGACCCTCCCGTCATCTCTTCGTAGGGATAACTGGTCCATAATTTCTTCACAACTTGTGTACATTCTGCCGCTTTTTCATAACGTTCCTTCGATGTTGGACGTTTTTCATAGTTAAAGTTATCAAACCCTTCGATTGAGGTAACAACATTCCAGCCTGCCCTCCCACTACTTAACCATTGCAATGATTGCAGTTGTCTTGCTAATAAATAAGGAGGAATAAATGAGGTGGAAGCTGTTGTGACAATCCCAATTTTCTCTGTATATTGACTAATAATGCTGAATAATAGCGTAGGATCTGTCGCAATTCCTCTACTTTTTTTCATTAACTCAGGGTGAGCAACTACATAGTCCGCTTTAAATAGAAAATCTAGTTTTGCACTCTCTGCTTGTTGAGCAATCTCAATTTGTTCTTGAATACTGTTCGCATAATCTTCCTCCAACCCTAAATATTGTTCGTTGGCAGTGCCTTTGAATTGGCGCCTTCCTAATGTCAGTCCAATGATCAATCGCTGTCTTTTTTTCATTCTTTCATTCCTTCCATTGCCACTACATTTTACTTTAGCCATAAATGATCTTCATTTGAGAAACACATTTCTCCTATAGTATGTAATTCAGCTCATCACATAATTGAGAAATACTATCAATTAGATTATATTGATAATGATTCTCATTGTCAAATTAAGTGAAAGTAGTTTAAAGTTATTCTCAAAGAACTACCTCTACTAACGAATCTTCAAATGATATTTTTAAACTCTCTTGAAGCATACGCCTAGTGTATGATCAGGCTGTCGAGAAACCCTCGACAGTCCAGGGATACTAAATATCACTTTTTTAAACTCTATCCAAAACAAATTCATCGACATTCGCCTCGATGAATAAAAGACAGATACACATCCTCTAATACTCATTTCAAAATTTCAAAAGAGTATTTACATTTAAGCAAGCTTTCAACCCAAATCCGCCCCAAAACAAGCGATCATTATTTGTTTGCAATAAGTAACATACAAGAGAGATGCCACATCATTTATGGTTTATCCCCCAGCAATTTCCTGTCAATTAAAAATATCGAAGTATTTTTGATTAGGTTTCTTTATCATTTGCAAAATGGGTTGTAAAAGATGTGCATTTTTTTGTCCCCTGAATACATTGTATTGAACTACAGTGTTTTCAAAATTACTTTAGAGGAGAATCATTATATGTCACAAGCCAACCTTCCTAATATTAGTCCCTATATTTCAGTGACAAGATATGACGCTACCAATTTATTATTAGCATCGATAGCGATGGAAGAATTAGGTCTGGCACATATTTTAAATGCTGAAGGGGAAAAAATTCAATTTGCACTGGGCACATTGAATGACAATGATGAGCCAGCTACATTGGAGGATATTTTAAAAGTCAATGATAGTGTGAAAGATTTATTGGAGCTTTCGATGAAAAAGGAATTTTTTTTAGAGAGCAAGTTAGCGAAGGTAACAGATATCATTGCGAATGATGACGATGGAGGAGCTGGACCTCAAGGACCACCCGGACCACCAGGGGCTCAAGGGGAACCCGGACCGCCTGGACCTCCCGGTCCTCAGGGAGAACAAGGACCAGAAGGACCACCGGGGCAACAAGGAATACAAGGAGAACCTGGGCAAAATGGTACTGATGGAGTAAACGGAATTGGTGCAATTCTACCTTATGCATCTGGTACACCCGTTGCGATTACTGGACTGGTTGGTGGTCTTCTTGGGACCTCAGCAGGAGTTGGAATGGGGGCGTCAGCTGCCAGTGTTGTTTTTTCAGCGACTACAGTAGATTTGACAGGCTCTTCCGGTACATTGCTGAACTTTGCAACAGTTATTCCCCGTGATGGCACCATCACAGATTTCTCAGCTTTTTTCAGTGTTGCATTGGGAGCTACTTTGTTAAGTGCACCTACAATCCGAGCAAGATTATTAAAATCTCAATCAGCTACCTCGAATATTTTTACAGAAATAGCCTCTTTCGACCTATCCCCCACACTCAATACGATATTAACAGTTGGGCAAACATGTACGGGAAATACCAGTTTAAATATCCCAGTTAGTCAGGGAGATCGTCTCTTAGTCGTATTTGGTGCAACCGCAGCGCTTGCTGTTGCCGTAACAGGATATGCAAGTGCCGGTGTGGCGATCAGCTGATTTTTTAATATGGTAAACTGACGAAGGACTCATCTTTGGATCTAAGGACGAGTCCCCTTTTTTATGTCACGAATTGCGACAATGGACCATCTAGATAATATTCACTTTCGCCCCACATGCTGAATATAGTATTCAAAGAATCATGGTTAAGTATCATCATGATCGCATTGTGGCAGATAGGTAAATAACATTTAGAAAGTGGTGGAACATATGTCGCTGCCAAATATCCCCAATATTACCCCATTAATTTCTTTAGACCGCTGTGATACGATTAACCTCTTGCTTTCTTCCATTGCACTTGAGGAAATTAGCCTATCTCATCTACTCAATGCTGAAGGGGAAAAGCTCCAGCAATTTTTAAAACAGAAACCAGTGTGTATTGATGATTTTTTAAACATGAATCACAGTATAAATAAAACATTACAAACCATTGTCAAATCTCAAATGTTGCTCGTTTTGAAACTGGAAGAAGTAGTGAGTTTGGCAGAACAGTCGGTGTGCTGCGATGGTACCTGTGATTGCAATGACAAACATCATCAGCATGATTGCAATGAATGCAGTGATCAATGTGATTGTTTCAATGATGAATAATATAGAAACAATCTCGATTGTGACTGTTCTCACCTTTTGAAAGGGGGCTGTAAGCGATGCACCCGCTGAAACAGCCAATCAACAATAAAAAAGAGGAACAATATTTTTACTTCTTCGATTCTATCCTCACATTTCATTTATACCTATTTAAATTTTTCGATATGAATCAATTGGATAAACCCGCTTTTCGCCGTCGCTTGGAAAGCAGTCTAGTACAATCACTCACACTCTTATGGCAAATGCATGTAGCCATCTTCTCCATAAAGTCTCTCTTTCTAAAAGCTCAAAACCAGTATTTCTTAGACGATGCCATTAATGAAAAGCAAACAAAACATATAATAACTCTACTGACCGAAACAAAAGCAATTGCCGAAAAATATCCCTTTTTACAATCAATTGACAAAATCATGTATGTAAATCTATTGGATCAAGTATTGCATTATTATACTAATCAAAATATTGTTATTGTGAAAGACGCCTATCCCAAGCCTTGGCTATCTAACAAATATTTCTCAGTTAATACAAAAATAAATGGCAAGCGGGTGGATGAATGAAAACAATCAGCTTATGTATGATTGTGAAAAACGAAGAAGCTTATATTGAAAAATGTTTATTAAGTGTGAGGAACATTGTACATGAAATGATTATTGTTGATACGGGGTCAACTGATCGTACAAAAGAAATATGCGAACGATTAGGAGCAACGATTTATCAATATGAGTGGGATAATAATTTTTCGGAAGCCCGAAACTTTGGGTTGCAGTTATGTCAATCTGATTGGATCATATGGCTAGATGCTGACGAGGAATTAGACGATACAAACAAAGAAAAAATACATGAACTGTTACAAAACACAGCAGCTAAAGTTATATCACTTCCAGTTTTTAATTATTTTGGAAGTATGGAAAAGCTTAAAAAGGAAGATTTTCACCTTTTATATCAGCCACGGCTATTTCTAAATCATATAGACATAATATTCAGCAATCAAATACATGAATCCATTGTTTATCCAAATGATTTATTGGAAAACGATCTGCTGACATTAAATGTACCCATACACCATTATGGTTATACTGATGAGGCTATTTTAAAAAAGCAGAAATCACAGCGCAACTTAAATATTTTAAAAGAAGAACTTAGCAACCCGGATCATAGTCCTTGGATAAAATACTATATTGCCAGCGAACTTAGTAGCTTACAAAATTACGAGCTAGCCTTTCAATTTCTCAATCAATCCATTTTAGAATTTATTTATAAGAAAGTTCATCCGCCAGCCATATTATATAAACTAAAGTATCAAATATTAATCACTACCGAAAATTGGGTAGGTGCCAAAGAAAGTATTGATAAAGCTCTTCTATTATACCCAGATTATGTAGATTTACATTATTATAAGGGGTGTATATTATACAATATTGGCTATTATAAAGAGGCCCTTTCTGTATTTAACAAATGTCTAGAATTGGGAAATGATCATAGTGATTATCTAATATTGAATGGAGCTGGTAGTTTTAGAGCTCAAAATTATATTAAATTATGCGCAGAGCAAATGGCTAAATTGAACAATCAATAAATGTGCAATTTAGCCATTTAGAGAACCTCAATTCTGTAATAGAATTGGGTCCTTTCTTTTATAATTTTTTATAAGCAATAACTTCGTGCCATTATTGAAGGGACAAATACAATCTCGTATCTTCCTTTAAGCACACCATGTACTTTTTCCGTTAATTTAGCCCCCTGAATATTATGCTCGTTTTCCATTTCGACGCCATTAGGAATTAATTTATCTAAATCCCAATTTGTCCATTCACCATACATAGACGCCCATTCCCTTAATTCTCTTTTTAACTCTTTTGAAACCGGGATCTCCTCTAAATCACAGTTAGCCCCACATTGACTGCACCATATCGGGTCAGCTCCAATGTCACCCTCAACTTTCAATTCGGAGGTTTGTTCTCCACATAAACAATGCATCTTGATCTGCTACTCCTTTGATTCTACAAATAGTTCTTTAATACAGTGTTTGTGATAAATTTTAATTAACTATATAGGCGAATCAAAAATAACAACAACGGTCAACCAAAAAATTCGGCTGACAAGAGGAATTTTATTCTTTTTTATCATAGTGCAAATCTGCCTCATGAACCGTCATTTGTAGAGATTTCTTTATATTTTTTATTCTTTGGAAGACTAACTTCAAAACATGTTCCAACGCCCACTTGGCTTTGGACTGTTATTTTGCCATGATGTTTGTCAATAATCCATTTTGCAATAGCAAGCCCAAGCCCAGCTCCTGCCTCTTCTGTTCTGGACTTATCCACTTGAAAGAATCGATCAAATATTTTGGGGATATTCTCTTCGGCCATGCCAATGCCATTATCCTGTATTTTAATCAAAACAGTATGAGAGGATTTAGAACAAGAGATTAAAATTTTTCCTCCCTCTTCCGTATACTTCATAGCATTGTCCAATAAAATGACCATTAATTGATGAATTCTCTCTCTATCTCCCGTAAAAAAGACCGAAGATGGGACATCCAATACAAGTTCTTTGTTTTGACATGAGGCTATTTCTGAGTAATGTTCAGTTAATTCCTTTAGTAATTTGGTAATTGAAAACTCTTTCTTTTCTATTTCTAGTTGATCTGAATCAGAACGAGCTAATGTAAGCAGAGTGGCAACAAGTTTTGACAATCGCCGCCCCTCTTTTGATATAACGGAGATATCTACCGCCTTTTCTTGTATTGTAGAAGCCGGAGACCGCCACAGTAAATCTATCTTAGATTGGATAACAGCTAAAGGTGTTCTTAATTCATGTGAAGCATCTGAAACAAACTGCTGTTGTTTTTTCCAAGCTTCTTTAATAGGAATCAGCGCTCTTCCGGCCAAAAAGAATCCGGCACCAACAGCACAGACACTTCCAATACAACAGCCAATTACCATAATTAATAATAATTTTTGAAGCATGTCTTTTTCGGAAGTAATGTTTCGAACAAATTGGATTGTTATTTCTCCAAAATTTGGATGTTCTACATTTATTGCAATTGTTCTAAAGTGAAATCCTTCTGCTTCTATATCCTGAAGCTTCATTAACTCTTTTGGCCGAAATTTGGATTCATTGTCTGTAAAGAGTGTCACGTCCTCATTTAAGGTCATTAGTTCATTATTATTATTCCATATCAGTAAAGCAATGCGGGGGTCTCTAGGTCCTTTAGGCAAACGATCCGGTTGTTCCAACGGGCCACGTTGTTCTGGCTCAGCTATACGTTCTACCGCCTCCAGTAAGTCACTGTTTACATCCCGATACAAACGCGATTGAGCATAAGAATAAATAACGGTTACAAGAACTCCGATTAAAATGATAAAGACTAATGAATTTAAAATAGTGAGTCTGATACGAGTTCGTTGAAACATACCCTTCTCCCCTACTGTTTCTTTAGCATATATCCAATACCACGTACCGTTTGGATATCCTTATGATATCCGAACGGTTCCATCTTTTTACGAAGATGATGGACAAATACTTCTACTATGCCGATAGTTGTGTCAGAATCGAATCCCCAGACTCGATCATAAAGCTGCTCTTTCGTCAAAATTATACCTTTATTTTGAATCATATATTCCAGCATTTCATACTGTTTTAACGTTAACTTCACAGGATGGCCGTCTAATAAAATAGCTTTTTCTTTTCCATATAGTTCAATCCCTCGATATTGAATCGTTTGATTTGTCGTTAGACTGCCGCTCCTTCTTAACAACGCCCGAATACGCGCTTCAAGTTCCGGTGCTTGAAATGGCTTAATCAGGTAATCATCTCCTCCAAAGTCCAATCCTCTGACCCGGTCTTCTAATGAATCTTTTGCAGTCAAAAACAAAACAGGCGTCTGAATGCGCTCCCCGCGTATCTTCTGTATAACCTCAAATCCGTTCATTCCCGGAAGCATAACATCAAGGACAATCAAATCATATATATCTTGCATGGCCATAAACAGGCCTTCTTCTCCATTTTCCGCGCAATCCACTTCAAATTCTTCAGATAAAATTTGTTTAATAGATCGCAGCAAGGCTACGTTATCTTCTACAACTAATATACGCACCATATGTCACTCCTTTCTTACATAGCAACAAAACAAACAAAGCGTTCGCATAAACGAATCGCTTTGTTTTTTCTATTCATACCGAAGAGCTTGAATTGGATCAAGCATGGATGCTTTATTCGCTGGAAATACACCGAATACAACTCCAACTAATAAAGAGAAGACAAATGATAACAACATAACAGGTATGGAATATGCTATTGCTGTACTAGTGGCCAAAGCAAATATTTGAGCGCTGATTAACCCAATTCCTACTCCAATAATCCCACCGAATGCACTTATTACAACAGCTTCAATAAGAAATTGGAGAAGAATATTTTTACGTTTTGCTCCAATTGCTTTTCTAATACCTATTTCTTTTGTACGTTCAGAAACTGATACAAGCATAATATTCATTATACCAATCCCACCAACGATAAGAGAAATCGCCGCACTTCCACCTAACATCAATGTCATGGTGTTATTGACAGATGATGCTGTTTCCATTAAATCCTTTGGACTTGAAACACTATAACTATCCGCATCACCCACAATTGAATACATCGTTCTTTCGATACGGCTTGATATGAAATTTATCATATCCTCATTTTCTATCTTCACATATGTTGTCCCGATATTAGTAGTAGAAGCTAAACGTTGCCCTGTGCTAAGAGATACAATAATTGTATTATCTCCGCTTGTTCCTAATGAACTTCCAACTGACTCAAGAACTCCAACAACTTTATAAGACGTTCCGTTCACCTTTACTGATTCACCCACTGGATCTCCTAAACCGAATAATGTTTGTGCTGTATCTGAGCCAAGCACGGCAGTTTTTGAATAATTATCATGGTCCAAGTCTGCAAGAAAGCGACCGGATTGCAGCTGTAAATCACGGACACCTATATAAGAAGAAGTAGTTCCGATCATTGAGACTTGGGCGGTTGTTTTTCCATTTTTGACTGTTACTCTTCCTGAGACTGTTGGTGCAGTTTCTTCAATACCATTAATATCCTGAATTTGTTCCGCGTCCTCTTCTTTAAATGTCACATCTGAACCCGTAACTGTTACAGTTAATACATTTGTACCCAGGCTGCCAATTTGATTTTGTACTTCTTTTGTTGACCCTTGCCCTATCGCAATCATGACTATAACAGAGGAAACACCGATAATAATCCCCAGCATCGTTAGGAATGCTCTGATTTTATTTGCTTTTATGCTTTTCAGTGCCATTTTAACTGTTTGCAAACCATTCACCTCCATTTTCATAGAGTTGTCCATCGTGAATACGAATAACACGTTTGGCTTTTTTGGCAACATCTAAATCATGTGTAATGAGAATGATGGTATGCCCCTGTTCATTTAGCGAATTCATAATCGCCAAAATTTCCTTACTTGTTTCACTGTCAAGTGCTCCAGTGGGCTCGTCTGCCAGTAATATTGGAGGGTGTCCAACCAACGCTCGTGCGATTGCGACACGTTGCTGCTGCCCACCAGACAGTTGAGAAGGCAAATGACCGGCTCTATCTGCCAACCCTACTTTTTCTAATGCTTCTAATGCAGTTTCTCTTCGCTCCAAAACCTTCTTTCCTCGATAAATGAGGGGAAGTTCAACATTCTCAAATGCTGTTAACTTCGGTATAAGATTGAAGTTTTGAAAAATAAAACCTATTTTTTCATTTCGAATGGTCGCAAGCTGGGAACTTTTCATTCTCCCAATTTCTTCATTATCTAATAGATATTTTCCTGAATCCGGTCGATCTAAGCAACCTATCATATTCATAAATGTTGATTTTCCGGAGCCAGACGGACCTATAATAGAGATAAAATCGCCCTTTTGGATATCGAGAGAAACACTTTGAAGAGCCACTACTGTTTCACCACCCAGTCTATACACTTTCTTCAGGCTTTTTATTTGAATAATTGGCTCTGCCATAGTCATTAATTTCCTCCTTGTCCACTGCCTGATGGAGGCCCGCCTCCATTTCTTCCTCCAAAGTCACCGCTAGGCCCCCCTGGGAAGTTGCCATTTGGAAAGTCACCGCCGCCAGGCATCATCATAGGTTCTTGAGAAGAATTACCACTAGATTGAACTCTCGGTATTTGCACAGTATCTCCTTCTGCTAAACCGCTTGTAATTTCTACATAAGTATCATTTGAAATACCCGTTTTTACCGTTACTTTATTTTGTGATTGTGATTGTGTAGATTTTCCTGAAGACTCCGGAACGATTACATACTTTTCATCTCCATTTGTATATACTGCTTCAACTGGAACGTATAGTGCATTTTCTTTACTTTCAATTAAAATACTAGCTTCCGTAGACATACCAATCTTCAAACCTTTTGGCTCTGTGATTTGAATCGTTACATCAAATGAAGAAACTCCATTATTTGATGTACCTGCTGATGCTACATTCATAACTTTGCCATTAAATGTTTCATCTTCAAATGCACTTGCTGTTATTTCAGCCGTTTGACCCTCTTTTACTTTAGATATATCTAATTCATCAACACTAATAGTTGTTTGCAACGTGCTGAAATTTGTTATATGTGCAACTGTCTCAGTAGTTGGCACAGAATCCCCGCTCGCAACAGAAAGGCTTGTGATTGTACCAGCTACAGGAGCTTGTATGATACTTCCATCTGTAAAAGTGACAAGCGTTGAAAATTTTTTTACCACATCCCCTTCCTTTACACTGACAGTATCCACAGTCAAGCTACTTCCACCAACTTCCATATCTGAACTACTGTTTCCTCTTGTTATAGGTGATATGAATCCATCCTCATCTTCCATCCGAAGAAGGATGGTTCCTTGTGAAGCTCCACTTCCGCTTTTAACACTAACCGATACGATTTCTCCACCATATGGTGCCGTAACAACATCACCATTTTTAAACGTTACGAGTGTTGCTCCTTTATCTACTGTATTTCCAGGTACTACACTCACGCTATCTACTTTAAGTATTGTATTTTCTGCTGTTACATCTTGATCTGTCTTGGCTGTAACTGAACCTGAACCGCTGACTTTTACTTCTAATTTTCCTTTTTGCACCGTTGTTTGTGCTGCAACCGCAACATCTTGGGGTTCGTCTTTTTTGCCTAATAAGAACCAAGCAATCGCTCCCCCTATAACAACTATAATGACTGATATCACCATCCACTTTTTCAAATTTCTATTCTCCTCCCCCTGATTGAGTTTGGTCTGATTGATCTTGATTTGGTTGAAATTGACCATTGCCCGGAAACATCTGACCATCCTCTCTTGGCCCCATTTCTGAAAAATCAGGGCTTGTGCTTTGTTTATAAGCTATATATCCTACCCCAACAGCTGTGCACGTACTTATCACCAAATTTACCATGAGTAAAATTTTTATTAGATTTTGTTTGGTTTGTTCCATTTTGATTCCTCCTTACTGTTGTTGGTGAACCCATTATGAAATTCGTTCCTTAATTTTCCCTTAAAATTTCAGCTGTAATTATACGGAAGTTTTTTGCAGCAAAGAGCTTCAAAGGATCTCTAAACAGATAAGTGAAGGCTTCCTCAATAAAATCGAGAAAGCCTTCATTTTGGAGGTGTCTTGGATTATTTTCGGTCTAATGTGCTTAAAACCCGCGATTTATTACGGAAACTGATGTTATTGAGGATTTTTCAATTGTAAGGTGCAACGATAATATGTTCTTTCGTGACCAAGATGAAGTCCACTACTATAGCAGATTTCAGATCTCTGTTGATCTGACCCAAAGCAGTTTACGGGAATCGTTTCCCTCTTGCTTTCATACTAAACTTACTTAGTCTTTTTTGGCTGGCTTGATTGACAAACCTGTTCGAAATGGGATAAACAACTGTTTGATACTCTGGAATTTGTTCTGTTAACTTTATATCAAATTTAACTACATTGTTTACGATTAATTTTCCTTGTTCGAATGCAGTCGATAACTCCTACAAATAATACATTTCATTCATAATATCCCTCATTATCAAAATTGGATTAAGGTAAGAAACTAACAATATCATTATAAAAAATGATAATCATTTTCAATTGGATCTATTTAAATGAACACAAATGACTTTAAAATAAATGATACTTTTGAAACCTATCAAGTCTTATAATTTCCCTCGGCGTTGGTACGCTCATTCATTTTTCTTGTTAAGATTTATACCTCCCTTTCCTGTGTAGCGCAAAATAAAAAACTAAACTGTGAAGCAAGATGGTACCAGGTACCTCCCCCGAAAGTTCGACCCGAAACTCATTTCGTCGCATCAGTGGGCAAAATTATCAAACAGTCTCTTCTTCATCACATGAAATGTGATCTATCATCTACCTTTATATAGTTTCCCCTTCTAATTCTCACCATTCGATTACAATTTAGATAACAAGTATATTGTCGTCAAAAAACTTTTTGTCCAAATCTATATGATTTTGTATCTGTTTCCACATTAAATCCTTTAGCAAACCAGAATTTCTATAACTTTAGCTTCTTCAATTCAACCGTTTCTTCTTGCTGTATATTGTTAAAAGTCTCTTTATCATTCGTTTTATTTTTACAATAACTTAAAAGATTACATTTTGAATTGATCCTTTTTATATTTCCGCTCCTAAGCAACATTGCTGTGTCATAACTATATTTATTCATTGCAATTTCTTGTATGCAGCCTGCTGAATTGGGAAAAGATAATAAAAATTTTGTGAGGAGAGGGCTGACATGATTCGGAATATACAAAAGCTATTGAAGAAAAAACGAAAAAAACAACAGAAAAATATCGTGCAAATTCCGGAACAACAGAATACCCTCCAAGAAATTGAAGCCACAGTTCATCCTGTTCTTGAGGATAATATCAAATATATTTACGAGGCCTTTTGCTATACGAATGATTTAAAAGTGCGTGATATGACCCTCGATGGCAGTAAGGGTAAGCTTATCTATTTGGAGACAATGGCTGACACAAAAGAAATTCAGAAAAGCATTCTCATTCCGTTATCTGAAGCTGAGGGAACTCGAAACATCAGAGAGATCATAACGAGCCCTGAGCTCAAATTCTCAAACAACTTAAACGAGGCGGTATCTGCGCTGCTGATGGGAAGCTGTGCCCTTTTTTTTATGGATAGGACTGAATTTTTTTTATCCAATACAATTCAAGTGAATGTCCGGACACCAGAGGAGCCCGAAAATGAAAAAGTTGTGCGCGGGTCCCACGAAGGATTTGTAGAAAATTTAAACATCAATTTAAACTTGATCAGGGAACGTGTGAAAAACACCCAACTGATGATCAAATATTTTACATTGGGAAAGGAAACAGATTCGAAAGTAGCGATTGTTTATATGAATGGGCTCGCAAACCCTTCGGTCGTTGAGGAAGTTCAAAAACGTATTGAATCGATCTCAACCGACATGGTTTTCAGTCCTGGATATATTGAAGAGTTCATTGAAGACTATCCGCTTTCCCCGTTTCAGCAAATTCTATTTACTGAAAGACCTGATCGAGCTGAAGCTCATTTAATGGAGGGACGAGTAGTCATTTTGAGCGAAGGTTCGGCAGATGCATCGATTGTACCCGTCACGTTTTTTTCCTTCTTCCAGACGCCTGATGATTACAATATCAGATTTTACGGGGGATCCATTTTTCGTTTGATCCGGTTATTCAGTTTTTGGGGGGCACTCACTTTTCCGGCCACATACATTGCTGTTGTCGGCTTTCACTTTGAAATCATTCCATATGATCTGATAACACTTGTAAAAAGTTCGATTGAAAATATTCCATTTCCCCCATTTTTCGAAGCTCTTTTCATGGCAATTACCATTGAACTAATACGGGAAGCGGGAATAAGGCTTCCATCCCCAATTGGTCAGACGATTGGCATAGTCGGAGGCCTGATTATCGGGGATGCGGTCGTTAATGCTGGTCTAGTGTCAAACATGATGATCATTGTTATTGCTTTAACTGCGATTATGTCATTTTGTATCCCTTCTTATGAAATGGGAAACACCGTCCGTATTCTGTCATTGCCAATCATGATTGCCGCTGCCACCCTTGGATTTGTGGGGATTGTGTTTGTTCTGATGATGATCATCATCCATATGTGTAAATTGGACTCCTTTGGGACGCCGTATATTGCTCCTCTGGCCCCTTTAGATGTGAAAGATTTAAAAGATGCTATAGTGCGTTTTCCAGTTTGGGCGCTTAACAGCCGCTCAAAAAATGTACGAGCTCAAAAGCAGTTAAAGCAAAGGGCATCAAGGGATTGGGAAAAGAATGGGCAGTAAAAAAGAAATTACTCAGTTTCAGTTGATATTTTTATTAATTCACAGCCAAGTAGGAGTAGGTGTGGTTTCTTTACCTTTCGATGTTTTTATAAAAGCAAAGGGGGATAGTTGGATATCTATATTGCTAACGGGTGTCATCATCCAAATTGCAATTCTTTTATTTGGAGCATTAATAGTGCGTTTTCCTTCAAAACATTTGTATGGGATTGCCCAATCTCTTTTTGGAAACATAATCGGAAAAACGATCGTCATCTTATATAGCATATATTTTATTTACTTCGGGAGTTTGGTTCTAGAGAATTTTTCCTATATCCTCAAGGCTTGGATGATGCCGCTGACACCAAAATGGCTGCTGCTCATACTAATGGTGGTTACTGCGGTTTATATTGTAATAGGAAATCTTCAGCTCATAGCTCGTTTCTTTCTTCTTGCCTCTGTTGTTTTAATCGGATTTATAGGCTTCGCTGCTTATGCGTTAAAAGATGCAAATCTTACATTTATTTTGCCTGTTGGAACCAGTGGAGTCATGCCAATGATTCAAGGAATCCTCCCCTGTTTTTATGCATTTCAGGGATTCGAGTTATTACTTATCACCCATTCTTTTGTTCAATCAGATAAAAAGGGAGTAATAAAAGCCGCAACGATTGCCAATATCTTTGTCACATTTTTTTATTTGTTTTTGACCTTAACATGCTTGCTTTTTTTTAGTCCGGAAGAATTTAAGCTTGTACCTGAACCGGTTTTATATCTAATAAAGGCATTTACTTTCAGAATTATTGAAAGGCCGGATTTACTCTTTACCTCCATGTGGATTGTCTTGGTTGCCACTACACTTATGACTGCGTTATACGCTTCCTCATTGGGGCTCTCGGTCGCCATGAATTCAAATAAAATAAAAAAATTCGTCATTCTCACTGCAGCCCTATGCTTTGGGTTAGCGATGTTTTTACATGGCAAGTATGAGATAACATCCAAATTCATGATTTATAATCAATTCCTGGTTTTTACTTTCGCTTTAGGTCTACCCATTTTATTTTTACTTATATCCATCATTTTCAACAAAAAAGAGCGAGGGGATAGCGGATGAATTATCGATTAACCTTTATTTGGGCAGCCATATTATCCATCATTCTTGCTGGATGCTGGGATCAGCGCTTATTAAAAGAACACAGCTTAGTATTAGCTATTGGATATGACCGGGGAAACGACAACAAATTAATCAAAACTGTGACTTTTCCCAAAAATAATAGTGATACGAGCCAACTAAATGCACCTGTAAATAAAAGTAACGTTTTATCCATGACTGGGGATACAGTCAAAGATGCCGAAAAACATATGGACCAAAGCATTCCCGAAAAATTTGACAGGTCCAAAGCAAAAGTCATACTTTTGGGCAAACGCTTGGCTTCCCAAGGTATTTTTTCAACTTTGGATTCCATCTATCGGGATTTGAGAGGTCCATTAAATGCCAATTTGGCTATCTTTGACGGAAATGCAAAAGATGGCTTGTCAGTTAAGACAGGTAATTCTATGCTTGTCAGTGATGTTTATTCAGAGCTTCTTGACAGTGCTGAAAAAGGAGGAGTTACCAAAAATGAAAATGTGCAAACCGCTTGTCCGATTATTTTATCAAAAGGCAAAGATCTTGTGCTGCCTTATGTTGGCTTAAGAAACGAAAAAGAAGTAATTGTAAAAGGATTGGCTTTGTTTCATGGTGATCGTCTGACAGGCCAATTAAATATCGAGGAAACAGGCATATTCCTGATATTATCGGATCAAAAGACAAAAGGCGTAACATTAAACTTTAAGATAAGGAATGATCAAAAAGACCCTGATAAAAATTTTGTGAACGTCGCCGTACGTAAAAACACGAGAAAAGTAGATATAAACACAAATAAAGGGCATATTACTGCAAAAGTAATTGTAGATCTTGAGGTGGAGGTTGATGAATATGCATTAGATCATTTAAATGAGGAAAAAGAAGTGAAAGCCCTGGCTAAACGTATAGAAAGCCGATTAAGTAAATTGGCGAATAAAACGTTGACGAAAATGCAAGAAGCCAAAAATGATTCCTTAGGGTTAGGAGAGAGAGTCAAAGCCTATCATCATTCCACATGGAAAAAAATCGATTGGAAAAAAATTTACCCTGAAACTCCGATTGATGCAACATTTAACGTTAAAATCGTCCGACACGGGATTATTAATTGATTGTTCAAGGCTACGTTATTCTATTTTGGGAATTTTTTACAAATTTGTAATATCAATAAAATTAAATACAAAATAAAAGAAGCCGCAAGTGCTGTGACACTTACGGTCTTGTTTAATAATACAATCAGTATCAGAAACCGTTTATGAGTAATGACTTTTATTCATTGGAGCACTTTGATATCTGACGGATATGATTCTGCATGGGGTGTATCCGTATGCTTGCGACCTCATCTTCAATTTTAATGTAGTTAGTACATATTGATTCGCCAAGACGAGGGTTATTCAATGCAATGTAATTATAGATTTCATGTAGATTTTTTATCTGATTTAAGAAAATCCAACTTGAGATTCATCCTTTTTGATGACCTTATTATTCTATAAACAGCATCTTCTTAAATTTTTAAATCAAATTTTGTTTTAGAAGCCCATCAAAAGATGTAAGACATATTGAAATATAAGGAGGGTTTGTAAGAACATTGTAAATATAAACGATTGAACAGAGAGCGACTAGTTTGTTAAGCAGGTGTTCTTTTAGTAATTAGCCACTTATCGTTTGGTCACTTACCCTTGTTGGATATTCCGAGAACCTTCAAATACTCGTATAAAAACCTATGCGAACATTCTATATAGTTTAGGCATACGAATGAAGGCCTGCGATTACTAAATTAACAAACACTCCGTTAAAGATAATCGTACCAAATCCAATTATCGCAAGCCAGACTGTACGTTCGTCCTCCCCCCTTAGACAGACGTAAGTGCAGTAAAGCAGCATACAAAAGCCAGGTAATTAAAGCCCCAACTTCTTTTGGGTCCCATCCCCAGAACTTTCCCCAAGCAGTTTGAGCCCAAATCATAGCAAAAAATAGTCCGCCTAGAGAAAACATTGGAAAACCGATTAAGACAACACGGTATGAAATTTCATCCATTCATAAAGGATTTACTTTTAATGTTTGTTTTTTAAGAGTTCAATTATTCTTTTACGCGTCATTATTCTGATAAGAAGATATAAAACACTTCCCACGATAAAAGACCAAAGAATCGTGTTTAACTTTTTCGCATCAATTGTATTCGATACGAAAATCATACCCGCCTGCACATTGTGTAAAATCTCTTTGTTCACCACAATAATTGGCATTGTATAAGTTGCTTCTTCAGTTATACCATTTTCGATATTTTTCACCTCAACAGTCTGCGGATCTAAAAATAAATTTAAATATAAATAATTATAAATAAACTTAAAATAAAACCGATAACAACAACTAAAAAATACATGACAGCTTCTAAGCTGCTTGCGCTTTTTGATTTTTTATGTGTATCTAGTGTAGATAGTAAATAAATAACACCCGTTACAAATACAATAGATAAAATGACACTTGAAGCAGCAACTGTAATGACATGGATAGTTAACCAATTACTTTGAAGACTAGGTACTAGCGGAGACACCTCATTTGAAAAAGCGTTCCCGTAACCTAGTATTAATAAAGATATTGGAATAGCAAATAATCATATAATCGTTTGTCTATATAAAAAATGAATGATAAGGACTGCACCAACCAACATAACGCTAAAAAACGTCATAAACTCATATTACTAACAGGCGCATGTTCAATTGCTATCCACCTACAAATATTCTAATCTGAGGGGTTTTCTAACATATTTGTTAATTTATTCTTGACTGAAATCCAATCACTTTCAATAACACTATAAAATACGGAGTTACGGAAAGTTCCATCCTTACGAATCATATGATTCCTTAAAACCCCTTCTTTTACGCCTCCTATTTTCTCGATTGCTTTTTGAGACCTAATATTTCGTTCATCGGTTTTAAATTGAACTCGTATAAGTTTCAATGTTTCAAAGCAATATTTTAGTAACAAGTATTTACATTCTGTATTAATATGTGTTCCCCATACAGCTGGAGTGTACCAAGTCCACCCTATTTCTAAACTTTTATTTTGGATGGAAATATCAAAAAATCGTGTAGTACCAATAATTTTATCATTTTCACGTTGCAACACAATAAATGGAAATTCTGTTCCCGCTTCTTTTTGGCATAATGCTTCTTCCACAAAATCTTGCATATCATTTGGTGTAAAAATAGCTTTTGGTAAATGATTCCAAATTTTTTGATCATTTCCGATTTCATATAGACCTCGAACATGATTCTTTTCCATTGGAACAATTCGAACTTTCTCTCCTACCAATTCATCAAACATATTGTTCGTTCTCCCATCTATTTTTAAACATATATTAACATGATTATATGAAAAACCCTTACATATTTAGGTTAGTATTTACATTAAAATATTCGTTTGTTGCTTTAATTGCATTCGTTCACCTAGAAAGAAGCTTTTCATATGGAACAGTAGCATTGTAAATTGGACAATTCTGGTGGATAATTTACTCGCCTCTTTTAAATCATGGCAAAACAAGCACCATTGAGACATGTTTAGTAAGATCTATTCCTGATAATGAGAGATGTCATCATACAAAACCACTTTTGGCGAACCATCATTTATACTAATCTTGCACAATGCTGTATGATAGATGTCAGGCATGTCTCCAATTTCATGCAACCGTTTTTTCATAAAGAAACTCATAATCACTTTTAACGTGATACGGTGAGTGACTATAAGTACTTGTTCTCCTTTATGTTTTGAAATGATGTCTTCAAGTAATGGAATCGTTCTTTCGAGTAATTCGAGATAACTTTCCCCATGACCAATAGGACTGTATAAATGAGGCTTGGTTAAAAATTGAGCATATTGAATAGGACACTTTCTTTGAATATGCTCTATTTGTTGACCTTCCCACAGTCCTAGGTTAATTTCTCTTAGTGAA
The DNA here is from genome assembly GCF_014836955.1 of Bacillus norwichensis. Taxonomy (GTDB): domain Bacteria; phylum Bacillota; class Bacilli; order Bacillales; family Bacillaceae_C; genus Siminovitchia; species Siminovitchia norwichensis. The sequence continues at coordinate 3,141 of NZ_JACSPV010000038.1, read as the reverse complement.
TCAATTGTTTGAATTTCAATTGGTCGGTTGTTCGATAGAATTCGAGCGGTGTTTATTGCTCTTGAGCTTGAACTAGAATAAATTGCATCAAAGTGAACATCTTCTAGACGCACCTTTAACCATACAGCCTGTTGTATACCTAATTCTGTAAGAGGGGAATCCATATGCCCTTGCATTTTATCTATTAGGTTCCATTCAGTTTGGCCGTGACGGGTCAAATAAAGTGTAGTTTCCATGAATAAGAGACCTCCTATGAGCTATTCTTGTTATCCTTGCTAATACAGGATGTTGGTTCTATTGAATCAATACCTCGTAACGATCCTACGTCCCTACGCCGTTGATAGGCTTCACTTACCAAATATTTGCTATCAGTTACGTGGCTGTGTCGTTTATGTTTTCAGATATTAACATGTCTACTCAGAAAATAAATTTCCAAGCTTATTTACTTATTTTTAGTGTAAGTCCTTTTTTTTCTTACGTAACCATCCAATCATTTTTCTTTAGACTCAACCGATTTTTATGGGCTAGCTCGGAAAGAAAACCATTCCCCGCCCTCAGCACAAATATGACATATCCAACACCAATAGGAATAAGAGCTATTTTTAGAATGAACAAGCATACAACTGCTACTAGGCCGGATATAGTTAACCAATGCCAGCTAAATCCAAATCCAGTGAAAAACCAAAACATCGACTTCACAAACGGAACAATGCCACTATTCAATGTGAAGATGGTTCTCGGATTTGCTGTTATCATCTACCTCTCACAGGCAAAAATCTATCATTCGTACCCTGCTAAAATTACTAAGCGTAAAGGTCTATTACTTACTATCAAAAGGACAGGGCAAGCAAAAACAGAAAAGACTGTTTTTGCTTGCCCTGAATTTTTCTTAATAGAGAATCACTCTTAGCGGGAGATACCCCTCCCAACCTCTTTCAATTGTCCCATGATCTCTGTGATATGTTTAGCCTCGCCTTCAGTTAATGAAACAAGCGGTAACCTCACTGTCCCAACATTGATACCATGTTCACTTAAAGCAAATTTTACTGGTGAGGGATTAGCGGCGATAAAGAGACCCTCAAAAATTGGAAGCAATTGACGGTGTGTTTCCGCAGCTTCCTTCACTCGCCCTTTCAAATAAGCCGTGATCAAACCTTTGATTTCGGACCCGGCAATATGGCTCGCCACACTTATAACTCCATATCCTCCAATACTAAGGATTGGCAGAGCTAAACTATCATCCCCCGAATATATTTTAAATCCCGGTGGAACGTTTTCTATTAGGTAACCCACTTTTGAAAGATCACCACTTGCTTCCTTTATCGCTGTAATATTTTCGATACGAGAAAGCCTCAAAAGCGTTTCTGTAGATATGTTGACAGCAGACCTTCCAGGAATATTATAAAGCACGACTGGGAGATCAGTATTCGCCGCTATAGATTTGAAATGCTGGTATAAACCTTCCTGGGATGGTTTATTGTAGTAAGGTGCAACAAGTAAAACTCCATCAATACCAGTTTGTTGCGCTTTTCGAGTTAAACGAATGGAGGAACGAGTATCGTTTGTCCCAGTCCCCGCAATAATCTTCACCCTCCCCTGTGCTCGCTCAACTGCAAATTTAAATAACCTTAACTTTTCATCCATTGATAAACTGGCTGGCTCACCAGTAGATCCACCGACAACAATCGTATCAGTTCCTGTTTTGATTAAATGCTCAATCAATTCCTCAGTCTTTTCATAATCAATTTCAAACTCAGCATTGAAAGGTGTAACCATCGCTGTCAATAGACGCCCAAAATCACTCATTATTATCGGCCTCCTTTCGCTTGAATAGTCAAAATTGTTTCATTTCCGGTATAATCATATCTTATTTACTTGTAGCATTCACCGCCCACTTCAGTGATTTTTTTCCCGTCCACTTTATCCAAGAAGTATTATACCGTTATTAGCTGGAAAACCTAGAGGGATACGGCTAAAAGCAATGCAAAAGCGGGCATACAAGAATGGGAACTACTTTTGACATCTACAGTTTGACCTATTGAAACAGGAGATGTATGAGGAGAAGCAACTTGCATATATGAAGAATTAAAAAGGAAAATCAAGATATGAATGCATTACTAAAACAGTAAACGCATTAAACTGAAATTGGCTGGCATGAGTCTGGTTTAGTGGCGTCTCACACAAATAACTTGACTGCTTAATATAAAACACTAACTTTTACAGTACCTTGATTTCCACATGAACTTTTTCCCTTTCAGTTGATATGTATAGTATCAAAATAAACTTTGAGCTTTTCAGAAAATATGATTGTTTTTACTTTGCACCACATCATAAGAATTGCCAAAAGCCTGCTACGGGATGTTTTAGCTCATTAATAATGATAATCACGTTTAGAGTTTAAAGGTATTATTAAATTGTTAGCCTACATAAACAATAATTAATCAAAAAAAATTGATTTATTAGTTGCATTTAATGTTGAGCCTGCATATAATGAATACATCAAAAAAAATTGATTAATAGGGGTAATTATTTCAATGACTACGAGACCAACTTTTAAACAGTATGAACGAAAATTTAAAGCTCTTGCAGATGAGAAAAGATTAGAAATCATGTATGAGCTTTGTCAAAGGGGAAAAACATGTGTATGTGACTTAACAGATATTTTTGAAATGACACAATCCAAACTTTCCTATCACTTAAAAATTTTGTTGGATGCAGAATTAGTTATTAAAGAAACAAAAGGTACATGGAGTTATTACGATTTAAATGATACGGAAGTAAACAAATTATTATCAGAAGAATTGTGCTGCATTTTTAGAAAAACAGGAAAAGGAAGCTGTTGCTAATTTTTCCGCACTATACATCAATTTTTTTTGATTTATTAAAAATAAGGAGCATTCCTGTTAGAAGGATTTTCGGGGACTTGAACAGAAAAAGCCCTCTTGGTATGATGCGGGGTGTCAAATCACGTCGAATTGACCCCTAATTTGTAACCAAGGAGGACTCATAATGGATTTTAAACAAAATCAAAAGATAAATCAAGTTACCGAAAAAACGCTAGTCGTCGGAATCGATATTGCTAAGCGCACACATTACGCTTGTTTTGTAGATGATCGAGGACGAGTGCTCCAAAAATCATTC
>NZ_JACSPV010000037.1:17777-46425 GCF_014836955.1 Bacillus norwichensis | reverse complement strand
GCAATTAGATCCGTGGCCTAGGCCACGGATCTAAGAAGAATATGGGTGGATAATACCACCACATTTGACAGAGAGCCATTATAAAATGCTTAAAGAATGAATAACAGATTTACTGCATAATTCCACGTCCAGCTCTAGTGTTTACCGACTAGCAGACTTCTCTCCCTCCTACGATAAGCCAACAGCGGCTTCGACGTACAGGAAGTACTAGTGCGAGCGAAGTGACAGGACGTCGCGATTTGAGCCTAGAAGTTTGAGGCAATCCTTGTCACTATGTTGTGACGTGCAGTATCGGCGAAGCGGTATTGAGTTATGCTAGGCGCCATCGGCGTAAGGATTAAGTCAATTATCGCTGCTGCAAGCACACTGCAACTTCTTTACTGTTCGTCTAGCCATATGCCAACAAGCGGGCACTCACGCATCTCGTTAGAGGAACTATTTCAGGTGGTAGATGGCAGAGGGGGGATACTTATGTTCTAAAAAGTGAGTGCTTGTGCACTCTGTGAGTGTGATGAAACTCACTTGAAATTCAAGGAATGCCATTTTTCAAGGGTTTCAAGCAGTATATTATTTGGTACGGTTCTTGCGAATATCATTCTAACGTTGATAGAAAGGAGATGGCTCAAATACGCAATTGAATATTTGCAAGCACTTACAAACAAGGGGGGGTTTTTGTATGGAGCAATCGAAGGTTGATAGAGTCATACTTTTCTCGGCATTAGCTGTCATAAGTATCTTTACTATTCCCGTCTTAATCAATCCTGAAAAAGGAAATCAGTTTCTCGCATCCATATTAGGATTTATTGGAGGAAAGTTCGGTTCTTTATATTTGCTGACAGCCTTTTTAATCTTCGTGGCTTTGTTATATCTAGCCATGAGTAAGTATGGGAAGATTAGGCTTGGCAATCCCGAACAAGGGCCGGAATTTTCTACTCTCAGTTGGATAGCGCTTATTTTTACATCAACGGCCGGCTCAAGTCTTCTTTATTGGGGGTTCATTGAATGGTCATATTATTACACGGCACCACCATTTGGAATGACGCCTGAAAGTACAGAAGCCGCGGAGTGGGCGTCTACATATGGTATTTTCCACTGGGGGTTTATGGGCTTCTCCATTTACTGCTTGCCCACAATTGCTTTGGCCTATGCTTTATATGTAAAGAAGATTCCAAGTTTGCGATTAAGTTCAGCCTGCCGAGGAGTTTTGGGTGATCGTGTTGATGGTCCGCTTGGAAAATGTATCGATGTCATGTTCATGTTCGGGATCGTGGGCGGTGTTGGGACCTCCCTTGGTCTTGGAACCCCAATGCTTGCTGAAGCTCTCTCAAATTTATTAGGAGTCAAGCGTTCTCTTTTGTTAGATGTAGGTATTATTTCTTTTTGGACGTTCATTTTTACATCCAGCGTTTATTTCGGATTGAAAAAAGGTCTTAAAATATTAAGCGATATCAACACTGTTTTATATTTCATGTTTGCGGCTTTCTTTTTTATTGCTGGGCCTACAGTTTTTATTATTAACAAGTTTACGGACAGTATGGGCTTGCTGCTCCAGAACTTCCTGAGAATGAGTCTGTATACGGATTCTGTAGGCGGATCGACTTTTGCACAGGATTGGACCATTTTTTACTGGGCATGGTGGTTTGCGCTTGCTCCGTTTATGGCGATGTTCACTGCTCGAATTTCAAAAGGGAGAACCATTCGTGAAGTGATCATTGGTATGTGTGTTGCTGGTACACTTGGCTGTGCATTAGCATTCGCTGTATTTGGGAATACGAGCATGTACTTTGAGTTGAACAATATCCTGCCGATTATGGACATTGTTCAAAATGAGGGAGCGCCATCTGCGATTGTAGCCATGATTCAGGCTATGCCGTTGGGGACAACAATTTTATTAGTTGTGTTTGTCATACTGGCTTTCATCTTCCTTTCCACTACGATTGACTCAGCAGCTTATACTTTATCGTTTATGTCTTCCAAGGCAGCCACAGAGATGCAGGAGCCCGCAAGGTGGATTAGAGTTTTCTGGGCACTGGTAATTGGCGCGGTTGCAGTCATCCTTATGTATGGAGGAGGATTATCGGCTTTGCAGACGCTGTCGGTCATTACAGGGTTCCCAATTATGTTTATTTGTATCATCATCGGCATCTCTTTATTTAAGTGGATAAAAGAGGATTATGAAAAAAGCATTACTGCCGAGGTCTCTGAAAAAGAGTATTCAGAGAAGAAAATGTCTAGTTGAAAAAGTCGAAAATTTCAAAATGCATAAAGGCCCAGTTGAGGTCTTTGTGCATTTTTTTGATTGCTCCGTCTTCCTTTAGGTTAGAGATTTCTCCATCATGATTTTTGAGGATATTGGTCTTTTCAATAGTCGAAAGATAGTGATTTAGTGCTAGGATGTTTACTTCAATTTTCCAAAAATTACATTTATAATAGAGTTATACTGTAGAGTTGGGGTGAATGGGCTTGATAGACAAAAAGTTGATGAGGAAATTGTGGGAGGATTTTGTATATCGGAGACATCTCAACCCATTGGTTAAAACAGATATTCAGGAGGCGTGGCTCCGTTCAAGGGATCATGGTGTCAACCCCCATGTCCAAAGTGCCACGCAATTGCTTTCTAGTGAGGAATTGGCTGAATTACAGCAGCAGAAACAAGAGCTTATGTGGATTTCCCTCCCGTTAATGGAGAATCTTTATTCGTTTGTGAAAGGGTCTAGCTTCCTTGTCATCCTTTGTGATGAAAAGGGGTGGTTGATGAAGACCTTAGGAGAAGAGGAGACACTTGAACTCGCGGATAAGATCAAGTTTATTGATGGAGCCTCTTGGAGCGAGGAGGCAATGGGGGCAAATGCCATTGGAACATGTATTGCTATTAACAGCCCTATTCAGGTATGGGCTTCCGAGCATTATACAGAGGCTTGTCACCCTTGGACTTGTTCAGCCGCGCCTATACATGACGCATCAGGAGAACTCATCGGCGTTTTAAATATGTCCGGCCCCGTGGAAAAGGTTCATCCGCATACTTTGGGAATGGTTGTATCCACAGCAGCTGCGATAGAAAAACAATTGCAAATTATTGAGAAAACCCGGGGAAACGCGATGATGAAAAGTTTGCTGGAGGCAACGACGGACACCCTTTCTGAAGGGATGATCATCATTGATACGGCAGGAAAGATTTTAAAAACGAATGAGATTTTACATCGGATTATTTGCAAAAAAGAGCATGAGCTTGTGGGCAAAGATATCAACGAAATTTTTGACAATGGATTTTTTCAGGAAATCGGCGCTTCAAAAGCAAATGTCATAGATCAGGAAATCAAGCTGAAAATATCTGGAAGTGACCGCCAAGCTCGAGTATTGATAACATCAAAAGGGATTTTTCAGCATAAAAAGAAAATTGGTAAGCTGTTGACGATTAAAGAAATACATAAAGTCCGGCAAATGATCAATCAATTTTCCGGCAATCAGGCAAAGGTGACTTTTCGTGATATTGTAGGTGAAAATGAAAAGATACGGAAGGTTGAACTTGAGGCTATTGCAGCGGCAAGGTCCGATTCAAATGTATTGCTGACAGGTGAAAGTGGGACAGGAAAAGATATTTTTGCACAGGCGATCCATAACGAAAGTGATCGGAGATACAAACCTTTTATTGCTATTAATTGTGGGGGAATCCCGCGGGATCTGCTGGGAAGCGAACTGTTTGGCTATGAAGATGGGGCCTTTACTGGTGCAAGGCGCGGCGGGACCCCAGGGAAATTTGAGCTGGGCGAGGGTGGAACGATCTTTTTAGATGAAATTGCTGAAATGTCCTTAGAAATGCAAGTACTGCTATTAAGGGTTCTTCAAGATAAAGAGGTTGTCAGAATCGGAGGCTACAAGGTTGTTCCGGTGAATGTAAGAATCATTGCGGCTACAAATAAAAACCTGCGGGAAGAAGTGGAGAAAGGAAACTTTCGTGAAGATCTATTTTTCAGACTGAATGTTATTCCTCTCACTCTGCCACCGTTGAGGGAGCGGCGTGACGACATTCCTCGTTTGGCCGAATACTTCATAGAGAAACTTGCTATGCGAATTGGAAAGACGCCACTAAAAGTCGAACCTTCTTTTTATGACGCGTTACAACAGTACGAGTGGCCTGGAAACGTGCGTGAATTGCAAAATATATTAGAACGGGCAATCGTAAAAGGAGATGGAAACAAGCTGGTGCCGGGGGATTTGCCTGCGGAACTGTTCGGTGATGCATCCTTTTTGGCAAAGGAAGAGCTGCCAATCAAAGATGAAATAAAAAAGCAGGCATTGATGCAATCAATTGAAATGTGTGAGGGAAACTACAGCAGGGCAGCGCGGCATCTTGGAATTTCCCGCAGTACTCTATACAGGCAAATGGAAAGATATGGAGTAAGTAAGCTTCGCTAGGCGAAGCTTCTTTTTTTGTGCTTTTTAATGGGGGCTTCGCGTTCGAAGTTTAGGGACAAGCATGAAAGTTGTTGATCGCACGATAAACTTGTTTTTCGCACGATAACTCGAAAATTCGCACGAAAATCCTGTTTTTCGCACAATAAGCCAGAAAAACGCACAATAAACTTGTGGATCGCACGATCTTGGATTTCGCACGAAACAAGGGCTTAGCGTTTTCGAGGTAAAGAGCATGCCTCTGATCGGATAGCCCTGCACGTATGGCAGAAAACAGTCGTTCGCACGATAATTTCATATTTCGCACGATAAACCAGAAAATCGCACGAAAATCCTGTTTTTCGCACAATAAGCCAGAAAAACGCACGATAAACTTGTGGATCGCACGATCTCGGATTTCGCACGAAACAAGGGCTTAGCGTTTTCGAGGTAAAGAGCATGCCTCTGAACGGATAGCCCTGCACGTATGGCAGAAAACAGTCGTTCGCACGATAATTTCATATTTCGCACGATAAACCAGAAAAACGCACGAAAATCCTGTTTTTCGCACAATAAGCCAGAAAAACGCACAAAAAACAAGAAAATCGCACGATCTCGGATTTCGAACAAAATAAAGTCTTCGCGCCCGCGAAGCTTCCGCCTACTTGTAGGAGCTGCATGTCCATATGAGAAATCTATGAAAAAAGAGGAGTTTAGGTGATTTTGTCGAAAGGTATTTTAACGATTGAGTAGGAGTTGATTCAATGGTTATTAAAAGACGAGGGAAAAATAATAAGGTTGAAAAATTGGAGGCGTTGATATCTAGACTAAGTTCAGATCATCCACAATGGGAGTGGATAAAAGAGGAGTTTCATAATCGGCAGTCTGGGGAACGGGGTGAAAGATCCATAGATTATCACTTAACCTTTTTGCCTCGAGATGAATTTTTTATCCTCCATGATTTGAGGCTTGAAAATGAGCAAGGCTACTATTTTCAAATTGATACACTTCTTCTGTCCTCTCGCTTCTTCATTATAATTGATGTCAAAAATTATGGTGGGTGCATTCTCTTGGATCATCATTTCAACCAGCTGATACAGCAATCTTCAAATGGAAACAAGAGAGGCTTACTTGACCCGATTTCTCAAATAAGGCGACAGGAGCTACAATTTAAAAAATGGATGAAAAGCCACGGCATGAAAAATATCCCTGTAGAGTCACTCATCATTTTCAGTAACCCTTCTACTATTATTGAAACAACGACTAGCCCCTCTTATTATGACAAAATTACCCGCAGCATTAACATCGATAATAAGATAGACCAATTGAAATTAAAGTATCCAAAAGAGATCCTTACAAAGGAAGAGTTGTGGCCTTTGGGCAAGTCTTTAGTAAAGGCACATACTCCTAGTAACTATGATCCTCTCAAATATTTTAAAATCACTCAAACTGATTTATTAAAAGGAGTCTGCTGTCCAAGCTGTTCGGTTCTTCCTATGATCCGCTTGCATGGCAGTTGGCAATGTTCAGCTTGTATGTATCTTTGCAAGGATGCCCACATCCGGGCGCTACAGGATTATAGATTACTGATCAATGACACAATTACTGTAAGAGAAATGTGTCATTTCTTAGGCTTGTCCTCCCGTTATTCTGCTTATAGACTAATTCGTGCTTTGGGCTTGCTCCATTCTGGTGGAACGAAGGGAAGAGAATATTTTCTAGAATTTGAATAACTTTTATATGGAAATCGCCGTTCGCTTGATTCCTAGATTTAGTCTAAATGAACCTGATTTAGGAACGGGCGTGTGTCTGAAAAGTAGGGTTCGCTCGAAAATCCTGTAAATCGCACGATAAATATGTTTTTCGCACGATAAATCGAAAATTCGCACGAAAATCCCGATTTTCGCACAATAAGCCAGAAAATCGCACAATCCTGGATTTGGCCAAATTTTTTATGGGAAAATGGGAGTTCATTTGAGAATTTGATTTAGGAACGCGCCTCACCCTCCGAAAATAATTTCCAATTCCCCAATTCGAACCCAAGTAATGTTCAACCCATCCTCAGATGATGCTCATGAATCAAAGCTTGCACAAATTGTCCCATTTCGGTACAGTGTCTCACTTTCTTCAGGACATTTGTACCGAAATGGGACAATTTTTTTATCGAATAGCGTTGAAATCGAGGGTTAGAATGTTGGAATAAATCTTGCTTTCTATCATACATAGATTTTTTAAAAAGAAGGAGGAGCAAATATGACAGTACCTTTGGACAAGTTGAAGTGGATGTACGAAATGATGACGAAGAGCCGCTACTACGAGGATCAAATGGCTGAAGTGTATTTGGAGGGGAAGACTCCTGTTTTTAATATAGGGGCAGGAACGGTTCCGGGAGAGATGCATTTGTCAACGGGACAGGAGCCAGCCGCAGTGATTTGTGCTCATTTGACGAAGGATGATACGGTGACATCCCCACATCGTCCGCATCATCATGCGATTGCGAAAGGGATCGATTTGAAGCTGATGACTGCAGAAATTTTCGGAAAGGAAACGGGTCTCTCAAAAGGAAAAGGTGGGCATATGCATTTGTTTGACCCAGATGTAAAATTTTCTTGCAGTGGAATTGTCGGAGCAGGGATTCCGCAGGCAGCCGGAGCGGCGTTAGCGGCGAAAATGAAAGGAAAAGACTGGGTAGCAGTCACCTTTCTAGGTGAAGGAGCGGCGAACTCGGGAGCTTTTCATGAAACGCTGAACATGGCTGCGCTTTGGAAATTGCCGTTAATTTTAGTTGTTGAGGATAATGCTTATGGAATTTCTGTCTCGAAAAAAGCTTCAACTGCGGTTGAATCGAATGATCTAAGGGCGTCGGCATACGGAATCAAGGGTGCTTATGTAAAAAATAATGATCCTATTGAGATGTATAAAATATCGGAAGTCGCCGTAAAAAGAGCTCGGAACGGTGAAGGCCCGAGCATTATTGAAATTGAGACGTTCAGGTACCAAGGACATTTCCAGGGAGATCCGGAGTTGTATCGTGAAAAAGAAGAAGTGCCTTCTTTAAAAGAACGTGATCCAATTCTGAGAATAAGGAAGCTTCTGGTTGACGAGTACGGTGTGAACACATCTGAAGTAGAGGAGATCGAATTGAAAGCGAAGGCAGAAGTCGATGAAGCATACAATTTTGCAAGGGAAAGCGAGTTTCCGAAACCCGAAGCGGCGCTTGCTGATATGTTCAATTAAACCTGTGACTAATTGATAAAATAATTCGAACGGAAAGGAGACAAATCATTGATGGAGACGACTAAGAAACGCTTATTGACCGGAAATAAAGCCATGGCTGAGGCAATTGCACTAGAAATGGAGAAGAATCACGAAGTGTTTGTTCTTGGAGAGGATGTCGGGAAATACGGAGGGATTTTTGGATCGACTGAGGGTCTTTTCGATAAATTTGGTGCTGAGCGTGTTATTGATACGCCCATTTCCGAGACGGCCATCATTGGGGCGGCTATCGGTGCAGCGGCAGAAGGTATGCGTCCAATTGCTGAGTTGATGTTTGTCGACTTTTTCGGCGTATGTATGGACCAAATTTACAATCATATGGCGAAAATTCAGTATATGTCAGGAGGAAACGTTAAACTTCCAATGGTACTGATGACTGCGGTCGGCGGTGGATACAATGATGCTGCGCAGCACTCGCAAACCTTATATGCTACTTTTGCACATATGCCAGGGTTGAAAGTAGTAGCTCCTTCAACTCCGTATGATTTAAAGGGCATGATGACATCTGCCATCCGAGATGACAATCCTGTATTTTTCATGTTTCACAAATCTTTGCAAGGCTTGGGCTGGATGGATCAACTGGATGAGTCTATTGGTGATGTCCCTCAAGATTCCTATACTGTTCCTCTCGATAAAGCGAAGGTTGTACGCGAAGGAAGTGACGTAACGATTGTCGGGATCCAGATGATGACGCATTATGCAGTAGAGGCAGCTAAAAAATTGGCCAAAGAAGGTATTGAAGCGGAAGTCATCGATTTGCGTTCTTTGAAACCGATTGATAAAGATACGATTATTGAATCTGTTAAAAAGACTCATCGCCTTGTTGTTGTGGATGAAGATTATCTCTCCTATGGCATGACGGCTGAAATTTCGGCGATTATTGCAGAAAAGGCCTTATACGAATTAGAGGCGCCAGTCAGACGACTTGCTATTCCGGATGTGCCGATTCCATACAGTGATCCACTTGAAGATTTTGTTGTTCCTGGTCCGAACTCTATTTATAAAACGGTAAAAGAATTAATGGAAACATATTGATCGCATCTTAGGGAGTGAAGTGCATGTTTGCAGTAGAAATGCCCAGAACATCCGATGAAATTGAAGAAAGTCTCATAGTCTTTTGGCATGTGGAAGTAGGAGATTCCGTTGAAGAAGGAGACGTGCTTGTCGAGGTTCAAACGGAAAAAGCCGTCTTTGAAATAGAAGCTGAGACAGAAGGAACAATCAGTGAGATTTTTGTCAAAAGAGGAGATTCCGCTAAAGTCGGGGATGTTCTTGCAAAAATTGAAACAAAAATATCGAGTGATTCTAAAGAATCAGAACTAAAGGTCGATAATAAAAATAATGAAGAAAAGATTCCTGTGGATTCGTTTGTCAGAGTTTCTCCAAGACTAAGAAAGCTCGCAAAGGATATGAATGTGAATCTGGCAGATGTGAAAGGTACAGGAAAAAGCGGAGCAATTATTGAAAAAGACATCAAAACTGCAGCTGAAGGAGGGGGAATAACTAAAGAAACCAAGACAGCGAAAGAACTGTCTGGTATTCGTAAAACAATTGCAACTCGAATGATGACGAGCCTGAACGAGTCTGCACAGCTGACCCTCACCTCATGGGTGGATGTAACGGAGCTGGGGAAAAAACGCAAGGAAACCGGATCTAATGTGAGTTGGAACAGTCTTATCTCTTACGCTACTGTCAAAGCACTTGAGCAGCATCCTGCCATCAACGTTCATGTTCAAGGAGAAAAAATCACTATGTATGAAGAGGTTCATTTGGGTATGGCAGTGGATACTACGGAAGGATTATATGTTCCGGTTCTTAAAGATGCTAATCGGTTGTCACTTATACAGCTGGATACAGAATTGAAGGAACAGGCAAAGAAAGTGGCGTCCAAAAAATTGTCGGATGTCACCCTGAAAGGGAGCACTTTTACGGTAACAAATCTCGGAAATTTTGGAATAGAGTTTTTTACGCCGATTATCAATCCACCAGAGGCAGGTATTTTGGGTGTTGGTAGGGTAGATCCCTATCTTGTTTTGGACGATGGGCAGGTTGTACAAAAAGAAAGGATTCCGCTCAGCCTGACATTTGATCATCGAGTGGTTGATGGTGCACCAGCAGCAACATTTTTACAGACAATTGCAGATCAATGCCAGTTGCTCGTTAAAGAATTGTAGAGAGATACGAAGAAGCTGTAGGTTTTTATCGGCTTCTTCGACTTAAGGGGAAGGTCAGATATCGACTACATCTTTGAAATTGGGAGTGCATTTATGTGAAATGGGTTTACTTATCCGCTGACAAAGGCAGTATGTCTGCCTTACATCAAGATGCTGCTGAAGAAAATTTTACTCATGATTGGGAGCACTTATATAAAAATTGGAATTGCTTATTCGTTAATCTAAAATGGTTGTCTGAAAACTGGGAATCTCATTACGAGAACAAATTTGAGAGACAGGAAGTTATTTATCAGAATTCTATGAGAGAAAAAACATAGCTTTAATAGCAATTATCTTCTTTTCTTATTAAATATATTAAATTATCAAAATATTTGATCGACGCTTATTATTGTCATATAATGAAAGGGCATACAATGTTTTGCTGAAAAGGTTTTACATAAAACAATGGGGGAGGAAGAAAGATGCCAAAGACTTTGTTTAAGTTGGATCTTAGTAAGCCGATGGAAGAGCAGGCCCACCCAGGGCACAACAGGTGGCACCCAGATATACCGTCTGCATTTGCAGTGGATCCTGGAACGGCGTTCCGGATGGACTGTAAGGAATGGACGGATGGACAGATTCAAAATAACGATGATCCGGAAGATATCCGACAAGTTACTCTAGAACGAGTCCATGTCCTGAGTGGACCGGTTTATGTCAATGGTGCTGAGCCGGGAGACTTATTGGTAGTTGACATATTGGATGTTGGTGTCCATCAGGGCTATGAATGGGGATTCAACGGAATCTTTGCGAAAGAAAATGGCGGAAGCTTCCTTGTTGACCATTATCCTGAAGCTCAAAAGTCTATTTGGGATTTTGAAGGAATCTATACGACGTCACGCCATGTTCCCGGAGTCAAATTTGCAGGAATTGTCCACCCCGGCCTGATTGGTGTTGCGCCATCGATGGATCTGTTGCAGGAATGGAATAAGCGAGAAGAAGAGTTGAGAGCTACGAACCCGGATAGGACTCCTCCACTTGCAAATTTGCCTACGCCGGAAAGTGCAGTGCTCGGAACGTTGAAGGGCGCTGAGTTTGACAGGGTGGCTGCAGAGGGAGCCAGAACAGTACCTCCAAGGGAAAACGGCGGAAACTGTGACATTAAGAATCTATCCAAAGGTTCAAGAATCTTCTTCCCAGTATTTGTAGACGGAGCGAAATTATCAGTTGGCGACCTTCATTTCTCACAGGGGGATGGAGAAATCACATTTTGCGGTGGAATCGAGATGTCTGGATGGATCGACTTGAAGGTTGATGTCATCAAAGGCGGAATGGCGAAATATATGATTAAGGACAACCCAATGTTTAAGCCAGGGCCAGTTGATCCTTTATATTCGGACTTCCTCGTATTTGAGGGGATATCAGTGGATGAAAAAGATGGAAAACAGCATTATTTAGATGCAAACACGGCTTTCCGCAGAGCATGCCTAAATGCGATAGAGTATTTAAAAACGCAAGGGTATACAGGTGAGCAGGCCTATATGTTGTTAAGTTCTGCACCAGTTGAGGGGCGGGTAGCCGGAATTGTAGACATTCCGAATGCCTGCTGTACAGTAGCGATTCCTACCCAGATTTTCGATAAAGATATTACACCAAAATAGAAGTAAACGCATAAAAAGGGGTGATATCTTGCCAAGCTATACATTTTACTGCGATGATTGTGGGGAATTCACCTTGTTTTTCAAATCGATGGAAGGAAACAAGGAAAGCACTGATTGCCCAATTTGCAGCTCAGCTTCAAAACGTGTATTTTTACCGCCCAATTTGTATTCCATGCCGAATGCTCTCAAATCGAGAATTGAGAAAGGGATGGAACCGCGGCGCATGACCCGCGAAGAATTAGGCACAAAAAAACTTCCCCAAAAAAGATCTGCTGTGGCAAGTCGTCCGTGGCAGGCATAATAAAAAAACTCGTTCCGTGGAACGGGTTTTTTTATTGAAGGTTTATTCCGTTTCTTTTCAAAGATAAAGTCTTTTAGACAATATTTCCTTATCTTTGCTCTATTAGGACTAGACATGGCTGTTACTTTCAGTGTGTTCTGGGCTCACCAAGTGGCATAAGGAACCTTCATTTTCTCACCTTCCCGGCTATCCAGCATACGATAGTTGAAAAATGGGGAGGGATTTTTATGGCTTTTATGGATTTTACGATTGATCAAAAGCTTGAAAGGGATATTGTTAACGCGATAAACGGTGAATACAGTGCTATTGCCTGTTATGGACAGTTGATAGAAATGGCACCTTCAGAGAGGGAAAAAAAGATCATACGTGAGATCCGAAATGATGAAATCCGTCATTTCCATTATATTTCAGCTATTTATATGCTTATGATGAATCGACAGCCTGATCCAAAAATCACAAAAAAATGTCCGAATAATTTTACAGATGGTTTGAAATTTGCGTTCGAGGATGAACAAGAAACAGTCGATTTTTACCATGAAATTGCAGATAAAGCAAAACATCCGTATATTCAGCATTTGTTTCGGCGAGCCGCTGCAGATGAACAAAACCATGCTGTCTGGTTTTTGTCGATGATGAAGTAATGAAAGACAATGTTCTTAGAAGAGTTTAACCTCATTCAGCAGTAGTCCCACTTGTCCCACTTCTGTAAATGCTAAGATGAGTGCATATTAGTATTTCATTTAGCGGGGGTTCAAAGCCCAGCTGAATAAAGTTAAAGCCTCCGGTGGATGCCACGGGTTTTAAGAGGAAATTTATCGAACCAAGCTTGATAAAATCTGGGCGCAAATACGCCCAAGGCTCATTTGATCTTATAGGGAAATGGCCATTCTTAATTTTTCTAGTTGTACAAACTTCTCCATGAAAAAAATGTAAAACGAAAGACATGACTCCCTTTCAATCTACATTATTAGAGGGAGGTCAAGCCCCCTGTCTAGTGGAATACTATTAATACAACCAAATCTGGGGAGGGTCGGCGATGGAAAAAGTGTTGTATACTTCCGGGGCAGCCAAGGAGTTAGGACTAGGGGTCAGTACCCTCAGAAATTATGCTGTTGTGTTAGAATCCAAGGGGTACTATTTTGAACGGGGTCCGAATAATGGACGGATTTTCAGAGAGCAGGATATTTCACAGATTCAGGAAATGATCGAAAGAATGGCAAAGGACGGAATGACAGTGGACCAAGCGGCTGAAATAACCGCAGGCCAATCTGGAAAAATTGAAGTTTTGGTGGCTGTTCCTAAAGAGCAAGGAGCGAAGTTAAACATTGACAGGCTTTGTGAAAAAATCACTCTGTTAGAGGAGCAACAGACGAATCTGGCTGAAATCAATAAGAAGCTTGCGCTTCAGGTAGAACGGTTAACGGAAAAAATTGAAGACCGAGAAAGAGATCAACAGCTGTTTGACATGATGGAAAATGCTCGAAGTCGAAAGAAAAGAAAGGGAATGGACTTTTTACGGTCTTTCACATTTTCTGACAAGAAATCAACGATTTGACAAGCTTTTTATTCAAGCCTTTCGATGAAAGATTCAAATGACATGGGGGAAATTTGTATCAGCCTTGGACAAGGTAAAAGGCAAGACGGTACAATTCAAGAAACTCTTTCTAATTGGTGCTATACAGGTGCTTCCACATGGAAGGCCTGTTTTTCATTGTAGCTCCACATGTACTGGAGGAATTTGGCAGGAAATGATGTTTGTGCACCAAGTTGTAGCTCCCATTAACTCTAGTGTAAAGTAAACATACCAAAGCAAAGGGTCTTTACCATTTTTTTGCAGAGCCAGCATATGATAAACGAGCATTTTTTATCATATGTTCCTAAAAAGAAGTTTATTGTACGAAAAACAGGGAATCTTAAACAAGAATGTTTTAATTTGGACACATTTTTTTATTTTTTTCTGAAAGCGATTCAAATCAGTTGAAAAGTACGTTAAAATAAGTGTAAGATGTTAAATCTTAAATGGGGTGGTCTTTTTGCATAGAGATCATGAACAACTCGAAAAATTTATGGATAGTCTTGCTGAACTGGGAGTAGATATTTCAGTTACGAAATCTCGTTTGGAACTTTTCAAAGTCCTTGATGAAGTACAGGCTATCCCAGGGTATACAGAATACCATGTAGAATAAAAACGAAGCGGGCTGGTACATTGTACTGGCCCGCATTGTTGTTTTATTTGCTTGTGGCTGCTTTTTTTCTACTAAGGATCAAGCGATATATAATAAAAGCGATCACCACAAACCCGCCAATGCCGAGTGTAATCAAAGTGAAATTTTCTTCAATGAAGGGTTTGGCTTTGACACCGAGTGCGGCAATGATTGCTGCTTCAAGGAAAAAACGCCCTCCTCTTCCCAGAATAGACCAAAAAATGAGCGTCTTAATTCTTACCTTTGAAATCCCTGAAAAAATTGTAAAAACTTTGTAAGGAACAGGGGTAAACGCTGCTATTAGGATGGCCATCGCACCATATTTTTCAAAGTAATATTCTACTTTGTCTATTTTATCTGCCTTGATAAAACGGAGTAGAATGGGCCTTCCTAATTTCTTTCCAATATACCATCCCAATAGTGCTCCCAAAACAGAAGCTACTGTAGTGTAAAAAGCGTACAACCAAACTTGATCGGGTGCCGCAATGCCCATTGGGAGTAACAATATTTCGGGAATAATCGGTGAAAAAGCAGAATCCGTGAAAGAGACGATTATTAGCCCTAGCACTCCGTAGTCTATCAGCCAATTTTCAATAACTGTAAGCCATTCTGATATCATTCAAATATACTCCTTTTAGATGACGAATTGCTAAAAGAAGTATAGCATTATTCCATCAGGGCGTCAGCACATATTGGTGGAATAACCATTGAAATATGTCATTTTTTAGTCTGAATACAGTGAGAAATGATGTCGAAATAAATCATTTCCCTGGAAATAAAATAGAAAATTTCTCTTATGCTGTCACTTCAACTTCATAGATATGGTTGCCTTCCATTGTTTTTACATGAAATTTGTATCCCTCATCTTCGATCATGTCGCCTTGCTGTAGGTCATATTTTTGGGTGAGGAGCCATCCGCCAATTGTGTCAATATCTTCGCATCGCAGGTGTATACCCAATAGGTCGTTTACTTCTTCAATCAAAACTTTTGCGTCCAAAAGAAAATGTTCATCTCCCAACTTTCTCACCAAGGGTGTTTCGTCATCATCGAATTCATCCCGTATCTCTCCAACAATCTCTTCTAAAATATCTTCCGCTGTCACAATTCCGGCAGTTCCACCATATTCATCAAAGAGGACAGCCATATGGCTTCTTTCTTTTTGCATTTTAACAAGAAGACGTTGGATAGGAATCGTTTCGATCACACTAATCTCCGGCTTTATGTAATCAGTAATCGACTGTGGGCCTTTGCAATTCTCCTCAATACAATCTGTTAAAAATTCTTTTATATTGACTACCCCTAATATTTTATCCTTATCACCATCTTCTGTTATTGGATAACGAGTCAGTCGCTTTTCTTTCAATGTGCCTAGGATTTCTTCAATAGATGCCGACTTATCAATTGTTACGACTTCTGTTCTTGGAACCATAATTTCCTTTGCAACCCGATTGTCGAATTCGAAAATCTTATTGACATATCGATATTCCGATTGATTGATTTCGCCACTCTTTAAGCTGTCTGATAAAATTATGCGGAGCTCTTCCTCGGAATGAGCGACCTCACTTTCTGATGTTGGTTTAACACCGAATAATCTTGTCACTATACGAGCTGTCCTGTTTAAAACCCATACAAACGGAAAAAGAACTTTATAAAAACAAACGAGTGGAGTTGATACAGCAAGAGCGACTGCTTCGGGTTTGAATATGGCCAAATTTTTTGGTACCAGTTCGCCGAGAATCACACTGATGAATGTAATGGTAATAAAAGCGATTAAAAAAGATAGTATTCCTGTAAGTGAAGTTGGAACATCAAATTTTTCAAACAAAGGCATCAGAATCACTTGGACTGTCGGTTCACCGAGCCATCCAAGACCAAGAGAAGCAACAGTAATGCCTAATTGGGTGGCAGAAAGGTATCCATCCAAATTTGAAATGATTTGCTTGGTCACTGATGCTTTTTTGTTGCCTTCTACAATGAGTTGATCCAATCGGGAACTCCGTATTTTTACAATCGCGAATTCGGATGCAACAAAAAAGGCTGTGATTCCAATTAGAAAAAATACAAGTAAAAGTTTCGATATAAACAATGGAGCGCCTTGCTATAAGCAAGGGTTCACCTCCTCCATTTCGTAAAATTTGGGCTGATAACTTAAAGAAAATGTAAATTGTAAGGAACCCATTAACTTCATTCAGCGGAAGTCTCCGCCTTTTGTAAGAAAGCATATTATTCCATTCAGTGAGGGTTCAAACCCCAGCTGAATCACTTCGGCGAATGCCACAGATCTATAGAGGTAATGCTTGATAAAATCTGGGTCAAATATGCTAAGGCACTTTTTGATAAGCCATCACCTAAAGCTTTCTTCATTCATACTTTACCCAATGTCCAGCAACTTTTATCATCAGTTATGTAGGCTTTTCTGAAAAGTGTGCAGTCAGTGAAGAAAAATCGTTGGTTACAATGATCAGGATCTGAGCCGAAAGTCTTCAAAATTCATTTTTTGAAGGGGCAGTTTATCTTCATACCATTGCACATAACCAATTTCCAAGCAGTCGTTTCGAACCCAATCAATTTGTTGTGAATATGTAATAATAGTCATAACAAATATTTGTTAATATAGATTATGGGTATATTGTGTGACTATATTTTTGGGGGAAATCTCATTGAAAAATCAAGCTGCTGAGAGAAATATTATATACATTCACATGAATCATACTGCTCGGTATATCTTGTCATCTGGAATTCAGTTTTCCGATTTTATGAAAGCAATTCCTGTAAAACCGTCAAATCTTCTACTGCTTAAACATCAATTTGATGATGGCTACTATAACATGCATACTCGACTGAATTTCGTCACAAGTGAAAATGTTGAACAATTACTAGAAGATGACGTTTTTCGCTATGATGAATTCTGTTGGACTGATTTTTCGGATGAGGAAGAATTGAATGAGCTGACAGGCCAGGAACTTGCTGAACTTCTTTATTTAAGCCATATTAAATCACCCTTAAGACCACCCTTTTACAGAATGCTTGGGAATCAATTTTTTTACTTAACAGAGGGAGACGGCACATTCAATAAGACCTACTATAAAAAATGGGAACATTTCTTTGCCATGATTGGCGTGGTCATTTCATACAGAATGAACCCTGGAAGGGAACGAACCTTGTTTGGACGCCGAAAATCCCGTCCAATTCCTTTCATTCCGGCAGATATCATACAGATCTTGAGTGGACAGATGAAAGAAGGGATTGTATTTTCCTTCGACAAGGTGACGAGTGACCGGTTGAAAATGGAAGTGCCTATTTGGGTAGTCGGAGACTTTATGGATAGCGATGAAATGTACGATGAATATTTGCAACAAAGCAGACGTGCACCTGATGGAAGGCTCGTCCTCGACCGGAAGGCTGGGGAATGGCAGGCATTGTTAGAATAGATAGTTGTGGATCCAGCTACTTTCATGAGGGGCTGGATTTTTATATAGAGGGAGGATTCCAGCAGGTAAGGTGCAGGAAATGCCCCTAATGCGTGACAAGCTAAAAAGAAAAGGCCCTCTTAACCAGAGGGGGAGGGCCTGATAACTATATGGCTTTACGGCTATCTTCGACAGAATTTCCACGGCTAATTTTATCCATAATTGCTGTAATGGCTCCATCACCTGTAACATTGCAGGCTGTTCCAAAGCTGTCCTGGGTAATGTAGAGAGCAATCATTAAAGCGGTCATTGCAGGACCAAATCCGAGCATGGATTCCAATAGGCCGATTGCCGCCATTACTGCGCCTCCTGGAACGCCAGGCGCTGCTACCATCGTAATGCCAAGCATCAAAATGAAAGGGAGCATGGTCATCAATGCGTAACTTTGTCCCAGCATGAACATTACGGCCATGGAGCAGCTAACCAAAGTAATGGTACTTCCGGACAAATGAATGGTTGCCAGCAGTGGAATTGTAAAATCCGCAACTCTTTCCCGCTTAACAATTTTCTTGGCCTGTTTTAAAGTAACAGGAATTGTTGCTGCGGAAGATTGTGTTCCAAGTGCTGTAAAATAGGCTGGACTCATCGTTTTTAACATGGAAAAAGGGTTCCTCTTTTGCACAGAGCCGGCAATCATATATTGAATGATTAAATAAGCTATATGAAGAACAATAATCATGGCAAAAACTTTGATAAAGATGCTCAATATAGATCCGACTTGGCCGGCGTGGGTCATATTCGCAAATATACCTAAAATGTGAATTGGCAATAAAGGAATGATCACTTTTTCGATAACAAGATGAATGATATCTCTGAAGTCGTTGGATAAATTCAAAAGCAAATCGCTTTTAACCGCTGCAATACCAATCCCGATGACAAAGGATAACAGTAGGGCTGTCATGATTCCCATGAGAGGATCCATCTCAATGTGAAAGTAAGGTTTTAAAAGTGCCTCTTCTGGATTGGTGAATTCCTTTAGCGATTGGTTAGCTAAAATAGAAGGATACAGTGTTTTTGCTGTAATAAATGCAAGCAGGCCAGCTACAATTGTAGAAATGTAGGCGATGGCAGCAGTCCAACCGAGCAGCTTTCCCGCTCCCTGTCCAATAGCGCCGATTCCCGGAACAATAAAGCCGATAATCAGCAGGGGAATGATGAAGCCTAGAAAGTTCCCAAATAATCCGTTAAAAGTAGCGAAGCCTCGTATCAAAGGAATAGGCGAGACAAGCCCAATTAAAATACCGAGCACGATGGCAAGTATAATGCGCGGTAATAAACCGAATTTCATGACAAACGGACCTCCATATTGTTTGTGATCGGCATCTTTATTGAAAAGTGCCGCCTGCATTATTCTAGCATAATAAAATGAACTTTTCTTTATAGATTAGAACTTGTCGAACGAACAAGCCTAAATTGACACACACTCCGACTGAAAACACCAATTTCTTCGGAATCCCGCTGCGATCCCATTCACCAGCAATACTGAATAGGCATATGATAAAAATGGGCGGAAGCATGTATGAAAACAGTTATGACAGCCTTTCAAAAAATCGATCCTGTCCGCCATAACGATTTCATATTTCTTCTTTGTTTTATTAAAAATCATGGTAAAATTAAAAAGATGTTATGGAGATGGAGGATAATATAATGAAATTGTGTTTGTTATACGGTGGAAAATCTGCTGAACATGAAGTTTCGCTGCAAACTGCAAAAGCGGTCATACATGCACTTGATATGAATAAATTTGATATTTTTCCGATTTTCATTACAAAGGAAGGTAGATGGATTCAAGGCCCGCAAATTACGGAACCTGTTGAGGATATAAAACAACTACAGTTTTCAAATGGCGGCAATGAATTAATGCCTCAGTCTTTAAATACGGATTATGATATGGTGTTCCCGCTTCTTCATGGTCCTAATGGAGAGGATGGCACAGTTCAAGGGCTGCTTGAAATTTTAAATATCCCATATGTTGGAAATGGCGTCCTTGCCTCCTCTGCTGGTATGGATAAAGTGGTCATGAAGAATATTTTTGCACAAGCTGGTTTGAACCAGGTAGAATATGTTTCTTTCATTCGCAGTACATGGGAATCGGATAGGGAAGCGGCATATAAACAGGTTGAAGAACAAATTGGGTATCCGAGCTTTGTAAAGCCTGCAAATCTTGGCTCGAGTGTCGGAATCAGCAAATGTGACAACCGTGAAGAATTGGTAGCCGCATTTGAAGATGCTTTTCGCTATGACAGGAAGATTATCATTGAAGAAGGAGTCCTTGCCAGAGAAGTTGAGGTTGGCGTCCTGGGAAACGATGAGCTCGCATGTTCAGTTGCGGGAGAAATCGTCCCTAAGAAAGAATTCTATGATTATGAAGCGAAATATGCGGATAATACAACGGAGCTTGTGATTCCTGCTGGTATTCCTGAAGTAAGCTACGATGAGATTCGCAAGATGGCGTTTACGGCCTATAAATCGCTGGATTGCTCAGGTCTCGCAAGAATGGACTTCTTCGTAACATCAGACGGAAGGGTGCTCATTAATGAGGTAAATACAATGCCTGGTTTTACTCCGGCAAGTATGTTCCCGCTTCTTTGGAAGAATACTGGTGTCCCATATCCTAAGCTGATTGAACGGCTTGTAGATTTGGGCAGAGAACGTTACGAAGAAAAACAAAATATCATTCACAGTTTTTAAAAAGAAGGGATCACGATGATTCAAAGAACAATCGGCCAGATAGCTAACATGGTCAAAATAGAAAACGATATAACGGAGCATGCACAACATCTGGTAAAGGGCGTATCCATTGATTCGCGTAAAGTGTTATCAGGAAACTTGTTCATTCCTTTTAAAGGGGAGCATACTGACGGACATAAGCATGCAGAAATGGCACTTCAGCAAGGAGCTGCGGCTGTTTTTTGGCAGGAGGATGTCCCGAACCCGCCAACTAACGGTCCGGTTTTGATTGTAAAAGACACACTGCTTGCCTTACAGGAGATGGCGAAATCTTATCGTGATGAATTGTCGGTAAAAGTTGTTGGAATAACTGGAAGCAACGGAAAAACGACAACGAAAGACATAACAGCAGCTGTTCTTGGTGAAACGCACAGTGTTCAAAAGACGGAAGGAAATTTTAATAATCATATTGGGCTTCCGTTGACTATTTTGGCACTCGAAGAAAAAACCGAGATTGCGATTCTCGAAATGGGGATGAGCAGCAGAGGAGAAATATCCTTGCTTACAAAGATTGCCCGACCTGATGTAGCCATTATTACAAATATCGGGGAAGCCCATTTGCTTGATCTGGGCTCACGTGAAGAAATTGCAAACGCGAAGTTTGAAATTACAGAAGGCCTGGTTCCTGAAGGTCTCTTAATCTACCCGGGGAATGAGCCGCTTTTACAGGAAAAAGCCGCTTCACTAAAGAATCTCCGGCTGGTAACATTTGGAGAATCAACAGAAAATGACGCTTATCCGTTAGAATGGACGTTAGAAGAAAGAGGCAGTTCATTGACTGCATCGATTTTTCCAGAAGAACCGGTATTTTTGCCGATTGCAGGGAAACATAATGTCATGAATACATTGGCAGCATTGCTTGTGGCGAGGGAATTTTCTGTGCCAGCAGCTGATGTGAAAAACGGTTTAAATTCCGTGAAACTGTCTACGATGAGAATGGAATGGAGCAAAGGAATCAAGGAGACCACCATTCTGAACGATTCTTACAACTCAAGCCCAACCGCCTTGCGCGCCGTAATAGGGATGCTTGAAAGCATGAACAGTGAAAAGGAAAAGATTATAGTGCTTGGGGACATGCTTGAGCTTGGAGACAAGGAAAAAGAATACCATGAACAAATCGGAGAAGAGATTAATCCTTCCAAAATAAAATATGTTTATACATATGGAGAACTTGGGAAATGGATTGCACATGGTGCGAAGAAAAACTTTACAACGGGCCACGTTTTCTCATTCCAAAGTCAGGATGAATTGATCCGCTCCCTTAAGGAAACGATTTTCGGCAACGAACTCATTGTTGTCAAAGCTTCGCGTGGTATGAAGATGGAAAAAGTAGTTGAAGCTCTAACCATTAAAGAATAAAGGAAAAGATTGCGGGGCGGGAACTGCCGCCCTTGCATTTAGGTGCCGTTACCTCTCACCTAAACTTTTTAATATCGATGGTTGAGATGAGAGATAGCGGCACCTTTTTTAAAAAAACTGATGACTGACAGTAGAGTGGAAATTGTCACCATCAGATTTTAGTGTTAGAATTAGCAACATCGTTTATAGTTTTTGCGAGAAGTGGGGCAACGCCTCAACTTGAAGTTTTAAAAGGAGATTGAGAAGCATTGACGAAGTTTTCAGATTTAAATTTGAGTCCGTCTATTTTAAAGGCAGTCAATAGAATGGGCTTTGAAGAAGCTACACCGATACAGGCAAAAACAATTCCGCTCAGCATGGAAGGCAAAGATTTAATTGGCCAGGCTCAGACGGGTACTGGAAAGACAGCGGCATTTGGAATACCTTTGATTGAAAAAATTGATCCGAGGGACTACAGTGTTCAAGGGATCATCATTGCGCCTACGCGCGAGTTAGCGATCCAGGTTTCAGAAGAACTGTACAAAATTGCGATCGACAGCCGTGTTCGCGTACTTGCTGTTTACGGAGGTTCCGATATCCAGCGTCAGATCAGGGCATTGAAAAAAGGCCCGCAAATTGTTGTTGGAACTCCAGGTCGTGTCCTTGACCACATCCAGCGTCGGACTTTGAAGTTGGGTAATGTCCATACAGTTATCCTTGATGAAGCGGATGAAATGCTGAACATGGGCTTTATCGAAGATATCGAATCCATTTTGGAGACTGTTCCTGAAGAGAGACAGACATTGCTTTTTTCAGCAACTATGCCAGAACCAATCCGCCGCATTGGCGAACGGTTTATGAAGTCTCCTGAACTTGTAAAAGTACAGGCAAGGGAAATGACCGTTCCGTTAATTGAGCAATATTTTATTAAAATCCCTGAGAGAGAAAAATTTGACGTTCTTTCACGTCTGATTGACGTGCAATCACCTGAGCTGGCGATAGTGTTTGGCCGGACAAAGCGTCGTGTAGACGAGCTTTCCAATGCCTTGACGGTTCGTGGATATACAGCTGAAGGCATCCACGGAGATTTGAGCCAGGCAAAACGTCTCTCCGTTTTGCGGAAGTTTAAAGAAGGTAAAGTAGACGTTCTTGTTGCAACTGATGTTGCCGCACGGGGATTGGATATTTCAGGTGTAACTCATGTGTATAACTATGATATCCCTCAAGATCCGGAAAGCTACGTACACCGTATTGGACGTACAGGCCGTGCTGGAAAAGAAGGAATTGCCGTTACGTTTGTCAGTCCGCGAGAAATGGGTTATCTTCGAATCGTTGAACAAACAACGAAAAAGCGGATGAATCCAATGCGCCCGCCTACTTGGGACGAAGCGCTCGAAGGCCAACAACGCCTAACAATGGAAAAATTGAACGAAACAATTGAAGAGGGTAACCTGGATGAATATAGAGCCACAGCTGTTGACTTAATGAACGAACATGATGCTGTGGAAGTCATTGCTGCGGCATTGAAAGTCATCACTAAAGAACCTGATAAAACACCAGTCCATATCACAGAGGAAAAGCCGCTGCCTTCTAAGCGGGATTCATATAGAGGTGATCGGGGCGGACGCGGCAGAAGAGGGAAACCGAGCCAATCATCTTATAAAGGACACCGGAAACCTCAGCGTCGTTCAGGAAATCGTAGACCATAATGCAGATAAAAACAATCGGAGATATCCGGTTGTTTTTTTGTTAGAATATGGTGGAGTGGATAGTGAGACTTAAGCAGAGAGTAACAGAAATCCTAAGGAGTACATCTCACGCTGAAAGTTATCCCGGGTTACATCCGAAATATCTGGACAATCTACAGCGGAATTGTCATTCAGAAAAGAGGAGATTCAATGGAGATTAGACTACCATCGCGAAGGATTTCACAGCGAGGGTTAAAAGTATGGCGCATCATGGGAGCCATTAATTCCCTGATCTTATGGGTTATAGTTGGAGTCTTAGGGGTGTTGACATATTTTTTTGATTGGCCCCTTTGGATTGTCTTCACAGGATCTGGGCTTGCACTTATTATTACAATTTTGGGTATTTCCATCATTCCTTCTATCCGTTGGAAGCGATGGCGCTATGAAGTGACAGAGCATGAACTTGAGCTTCAGCACGGGGTCTTTTTTATTCATCGGACACTTGTGCCGATGGTAAGGGTCCAGCATGTCGATACTTCCCAGGGACCCATTTTGAAGAAATATAATCTTGCCACGGTTTCTATTTCGACTGCGGCTACAGTACATGAAATCCCAGCGGTCGATATTCATGAGGCGGAGGAGCTTCGCCGCTCTATTTCCGCTTTGGCAAGGGTGGCTGAAGACGATGTTTGAACCGAAACGGCTGCATCCAATCACAGTATTGTACGATTTAGTGCGTTCGGTGAAAGAACTTATCCTTCCATTTATCTTTATTTTTATTTTAGGAAAAAATCGGATTGAGTTTGGTGGGTCATTATCAAATATGATCCCAGAGTTAGTATTTTTACTTTTTGTTTTTTTCATGATTGCTTCGATCGTCGTTAAATGGCTCCGGTTTACATACTGGATTGAGGATAATGAACTTCGGATTGAGCAAGGACTATTTGTGAAGAAAAAAAGATATATCCCTTTTGACCGAATCCAAAGTCTTGATTTGTCTGAAAGCATTATCCATCGTCCAATGGGTCTTGTGAAGGTGAAAGTTGAAACGGCCGGTTCGGGTGGAGACAAGGCGGAAGCGAAGCTGACGGCTATTAGGAAAGAAGATGCAGCAGCTTTACAGAAGATCCTTGCAGACGCCAAAAA
This sequence comes from Bacillus norwichensis, assembly GCF_014836955.1. Classification (GTDB taxonomy): domain Bacteria; phylum Bacillota; class Bacilli; order Bacillales; family Bacillaceae_C; genus Siminovitchia; species Siminovitchia norwichensis. The sequence continues at coordinate 22,065 of NZ_JACSPV010000037.1, read as the reverse complement.
TAAGTTACAGGCAAGCATTGTGGAGGAAGAGGAAGCACGTCGGGAAGAAGATATCATTTATAAAATTACTACGAGACAGCTTCTGTTTCTCGCCTCAACTTCGGGGAGGGCTGGGGTTGTGATTTCAGCATTCCTGGCATTTGCCTTTCAATTTGAGGACTTTATTCCTTATGAAAAGTTGTTCAATGAAATGCAAGAACTGGTCAAATTTGGTGTGATTTTCATTTCTGGGATTATTGCGGTAATTCTTTTGATCGCCTGGATGCTTTCTGTTGCCATTGCCTTTTTTAAATACAATGATTTTACAGTTAGAAAAGTAAACGATGAATTGATTATTACGCGGGGGTTGCTTGAGAAAAGAACAACGACTGTCCCTCTGCACCGGATCCAGGCATTGACGATTAAGGAAAGCCCAATCCGACAACCATTTGGATACGCAAGTGTTTCTTTGGAGAGCGCAGGGGGATCGTCCACTGATTTGGAAAGCTCCTCCATGGTTCTTCTTCCGGTGGTGAAGAGAAACAAAGTAGCAGATATATTAGAAAATTATCTGACAGACTACGTGTTCAAAAATGATTTTAAGCCGGCTCCTAGTCGTTCGATGAGGCGCTATCTGTTTGTAAAAGCCGTTATCGCCTTCATTATTGCAGGTGTGCTCACGGGATTCTTCTGGCCGTATGGTTTATACGGAGCGATTTTGATTCCGATTGCTCTTTTATGGGGATTTGCTCAGTATAAATCAACAGGCTGGAATTGTACTGGTTCCCAACTGACAATGCGGTACAGGACAATTGAGCAGCATACGATGCTCATGAAGAAAAATCGGATCCAGTCAATGAAGGCAAGTGTCAGTTGGTTTCAAAAACGTGCCGGTTTAGCAACGGTTAGTGCATCAGTTAAATCAGGGGAAGTTGCCAGTCATGCAGAAATCGCCCATTTGGACCAAGAGGATGTATTGGAAATCTATACTTGGTATAGCCATCATGAGCGAGCTACAGAAAGCGGATAGGTCTAGTTTTGATTAAAACTGCTCCGATTAAAAAGCCTGCAATCAATCCGAAGATATGGCCAGTAATGTTAATATTTGCTTGGAAAAATGTCATGATCACACCCAGCCCTGCAATCGGCAAAATCACTTGCTTCCCTTGTTGAGGCATCGCTTCTTTTTTTAAAGCAATGATGGACAAATAGATGCCGAATAAACCGAAGATAGCCCCGCTTGCTCCGATATGCGTATAATAGGGCGGTTTCAGAAGAAGCGTAGCGATATTGGCAGCAACCCCACATGCGAGATAAACAAGAATAAATTGTAGCTTGCCAAGCGCACGTTCGAGCGCAGGTCCAAATAAAACAAGTGAGAATGAATTGAATAGCAGATGCGTGAAAGCAACGTGAACGAAAATCGGCGTTACTAGTCGCCAATATTCTCCCATCTGGATCAATACGTTTACGCCGGCCAGTTTTTCAAAAATAAGCTGCTGCGGAAAGAGCGGTAAGTTTATTGCAAGGAAAATAACAATATGAATTACTACAAGAGCTGTGACCACCGGATATAGACGGATGAATTGCCGAAAAGACTCTGTTCGGACAAACATGGGATGATCTCCTTTCTGTTTGAGACTCCTATCATTATATTATAGCCGGGGATGAAAAGTAGAAGGGAAGTGCTCAGATGATTTTGGGAATGGGGCTGGATCTGGTTGAAATAGAGAGAATTGAAAAATTGAGAGGGCGTCAGGTGCGATTTGCTGAGCGTGTTTTGGCTGCCAGGGAACTTCAGCAGTATGAAACCTTACCTGAAAGAAGAAAAACTGAATTTTTAGCTGGCAGGTTTGCATCGAAAGAAGCCTTTGCCAAAGCGGTTGGAACAGGTATAGGTGCACAACTGTCATTCCAGGATATTGAAATTGCTGCTGACGAGAGGGGAAAGCCGCATATTGTCAGGCCCATGGATCAAGGAAAAAGAATACATCTATCCATTACACATACAAAAGCATACGCAGCCGCTCAAGTGATCATTGAGGAGGGTTAGTGAGCCTAGAGCTTTCATCTCGAGGTTTATTAGTTTTAAGCTATGAGGGGGCTGGGGCGAAGCTAATGGAGACCATAAAAAGCGCGAGAAATCAATTTTAGAAACGTTGATTTTTTGCGCTTTTTTGATGGTGAAGAATTTGCTTGAAAAATATACTAATGTTCCATTCTTTTTTTGGGAGTCTTTAACTTTCCATTTGTCGTTTTCGACCCAATATGTCCATGAAGAATTTTATCCCTTAAGCTTTTAAATGTTAAAAAGCCTTGATATATCAAGATGCAACACTTTGTTGCTTGTCACACCTCCTCTTTTTCAAAAAGAATAGTGTATGGAGGTAAGTCATATATGAATTTAGGAGAAAGATTAAAACAGCAAAGGAAAAAGTATCATTTTACTCAGCAAGATGTGGCTGATAAATTGCATGTAACTAGACAAACGATTTCGAGTTGGGAAACTGGAAGAACGATTCCAGATATTGAGATGCTTATTTTGTTGAGTGAATTATACGACTTATCTCTCGATCAGATGATTAAGGGGGATATCATTGTGATGGATAATGTGATGAACAAAAATCGAAAACAAAGAAGGAAAATTGTTTTTTTAACATCAGTCCTCATCGTCGTGTTTTTGTGTCTAACTGCGTATATGTTTTTACATTTTGAGCATAAACAAACTTCTATTTCCCTAGACAATGTTGAAAGTGTGACACTCCAAGATAAATCTAACACAACGGTTTTGGTTATTACTTATAAGGATAGCATAAAAGCATTTGGCTATTTATTAAATGAGAGTTCAAATGCTGTAACACTAGAACTTCATCAGTCACATGGTTTATTTCACAGAAAAAGGAAATCACAAGAAATACGACTTGAAAATGCAGAAGTTGTATATTTGAAAGATGGAAAAAATACTATGAAAGTAAATTAAAAAAGAGCATCAAGAAATGCCGTTTATTTTACACCATAGGATCACCAACGCGATAGAACGTAGTGTTTTTGGCGGCCAGTACTTTTACCGTATGCCCCTGCCACCCTTCACTTTTCTATTGTCCCGTTCTAGCTTCTAGAATTGATGATACAGCTAAAGTCGTTTGATTAGAGATGATGAGTTGCTTTAATAAAATTTTCAAATCGATCCTGATTACAAATTAATATTATGAAAAGTCAGTTATATTAAGTATAATCCTATTTAAGAAATTTATAAATAAGAAAGGATTAGATATAAATGGAGTTTAGAATGGCGAAGAAAAGTGATTTAAAAGAAATAGTGCGCTTGCTAGCAGATGATGAACTAGGATCCAAACGGGAGAGATATGAAGATCCTTTACCTGAGGCCTATTGTAATGCCTTCGCAGCAATTGAGAGTCAAGGCGGTAATCAAATTTTATTAGTTACCGACGGTGAAATCGTTATAGGGTGTTTGCAATTAACAATTATCCCTGGATTAGCTAGGCTAGGAATGAAGCGGGCGCAAATTGAGGGAGTGCGTGTGGATAAAAACTTTAGAGGACAAAAGATTGGTGAAGCTTTATTTAGGGAAGCAATTACAATAGCAAAATCCGAAGGTTGTGGTCTTGTTCAGTTAACTACTGATAAAGATCGTAAAGATGCCTTCCGTTTTTATGAAAAATTGGGCTTTACCTCCAGTCATGAAGGCATGAAGTTGATTCTCAATTAAAGTACATTATCTATTCAACTATGGGCGGAATTATGGAAGAAATCCATATTATTGTCGTATCTTACAATAAAATTTTTTGCGCCGATAAACATAGAATTTGAGATATTAACATTAAATAATTGGTACATCTAGTCCCTCGAGGTCATAAGCCAATCGCTGTTGAAGGAAAACTACGCTTTCTTCAGTGCTCGTCTAAGATTTGCTTCGATAAGTCAACATCGCTTCACTTCGTTCAGCGTGTTTCCTTTATCTTAGTCAGAGTCAGTCCAGTCCGTATGTCGCTAAACGGATGCTTCCACTTTTCTATGTCTAGTTCCGGGGCCTATCGACTAGCAGACTTCGCGCCTCTTCCTACGATAAGTCAACATCGGTTCGCTTTAGCTCACCGTGTTTCCTTTATCTCGTCATAGCCCCTCCAGTCTGTACGTCGCTGAACAGGCCCCTTCACTTTTCTATTGTCCAGTTCCAGCATCCAGCGACTATCGGACTTCCCTCCTCTTCCCTTCGATAAGTCAACATCGCTTCACTTCGTTCAGCGTGTTTCCTTTATCTTAGTCAGAGTCAGTCCAGTCCGTATGT
>NZ_JACSPV010000037.1:0-17677 GCF_014836955.1 Bacillus norwichensis | reverse complement strand
CGCTAAACGGATGCTTCCACTTTTCTATACATATTGTCCACGGTTGTCTCATATATTTTAAATGCGTCAGGAGAGAGGAGGCTGGGTACGAGAGTCATTGCTGCATTGAGCGGAACGGCACGCAATTTGTAGAGGTCAATGCTGGCGAATGGCTTTTGGCATCCTCCTAATCTCTTCTTTTCATGTGTAAATGAGACAACAAAGGGGTTGAAGGAATGAGAAAGGGGCTATGGCTCGTTTGGGGACTTTTTGCGGCGGTGCTCGTGCTTTCGGCCTGCGGTTCAAAATCTCAGGAAGATGTCGCGAAGGGATTGAAGGAAAGAGCGGGAGATATCAAGGGGTATAAGGCGAAAGCGAAGATGACTCTGGAAGTAGGGGATGAGCCTCAAGTTTATGATATTGATGTCTGGCATCATAAACCGGGTGATTATCGGGTCCATTTGAAAAACGCCAAAAAAGAACAAAGCCAAATGATTTTAAGGAATAAGAGTGGTGTTTATGTGTTGACGCCTGCTCTGAACAAAAGTTACAAGTTTCAGAGTGATTGGCCGCAAAACAGCAGCCAAGCGTATTTGTTTGAGTCTCTGGTGCAAGATGTACTCGAAGACAAGGAAGCGAAATTCAAGGAAACAAAAGAACATTATGTGTTTGAGACAAAGACACGGTACCAGAATCATAAAATGCTCCCGACTCAGGAAGTCACTTTCAAGAAAAAGACTTTGGAGCCAATCAGTGTTAAGGTGATGGATACAGATAAAAATCCGGTCGTCACTGTGAAGTTTACGAAGGTTGATTTTAATGCCAAGTTTGATGAAGGTGCATTTGATACAAAGAAAAATATGACGAGTGCCCAACTGGAAGTGCCTGTGCTCGCAGACTTGAATGAAAAGGAATTTTCAGTGAAGTATGCGATGGCTGACATTCCCGGCGTTGCGCTTCATGATGAGACGACGATGAAGACGGACACAGGAAAACGCGTCATCCTGACATACGAGGGAGAGGATAAGTCCTTCACGCTCTTTCAGGAGAAGGCTGAGGTGATTCCAACAGCGTCAATGGAGACAGTTGAAATGACTGGTGAGATGGTAGATTTAGGTTTTGCCATTGGCGTCATAAATGATCATTCGATTGTTTGGAGCCAGGACGGTGTCGATTACATGATTGCTTCCAAAGACCTGACGCAGGAAGAGATGATGATGGTCGCGCGTTCAGTTCAAGGAGACTCGGTGAAGTAGACCCTTTTAAACGAAGGGTCTTTTATTTGTTTAGAATCTAAACTGAGAGTTGTACGTTTTTGAAAAAATGATATAATAGTTACTAATAATTATAAATATTTAGAACTATAATTCTTTAATTATAAGCGCACCCCTTCTTGACCTCCATTTATGGAGGGAGTCCCTTTTAAGGATCGTCTCGGAGGAGGTGGCATTTGATATGAAAAATTAACTTCATTGAGCAGAAGTCTCCCACTTCTGTAAGTGGTGAGGTGGATGTGTATTGGTATTCTGGGGGGGCAAACCCAAGCTGAATGAAGTTAAAGCCTTCGGCGGATGCCACAGATTTTCAGAGGGAATTTATCGAGTTTAAGTTCGATAAAACCTGGGCACAAATACGCCAAGGCGCATTTGATTAATGGGAGGTGGATACTGTTTTGGGGTTCGGCGCGCTTCACTCTATGAAACCACTTCTGCATCAGGATAAGACATAGAAGTACGTTTTAATAGATCTAGTTTTATGAAAGCATTTTGTTTTCCCGACCTGCGTCCTTGAATTGCTGATGTTGATTTTAAAAAAGGAGCGATGCTGTTATGGGTAGGGCAGAAAAAGATACGGGGCCCAGCGTTCCGCCTCCAACTCAGAAAGGTTTGTTGGAAAGGGTATTTAAGCTATCGGAAAGAAATACGAATGTTCGTACGGAAGTACTCGCAGGACTGACTTCCTTTTTGACAATGAGCTATATTATATTTGTTAATCCGGCGATTTTGTCTGATGCTGGGATTCCAAAGGAAGCGGCATTGGCTGCAACCATCTATGCGAGTGTTTTTTGTACGATTCTAATGGCACTTTGGGCTAATTACCCTGTTGCTGTGGCACCAGGAATGGGCTTAAATGCCTTTTTTGCGTATACTGTTGTCCTTGGACACGGGCTGACATGGCAAACGGCACTGGGAGCGGTATTTATTTCGGGGGTTCTGTTTCTTATCTTAACTGTGACCGGAGTCCGGCAAAAGATCGTAGATGGAGTACCCGACGTTCTGAAATCAGCCATTGGCGTCGGAATCGGTTTGTTCATCGCATTTATCGGTTTTTCCAATGCGGAATTGATCGTTGCGGATGAAGCGACCTTTGTTTCGCTGGGTGATGTAACGAGCCTTGGTCCGATCCTTGCTTTGATTGGTTTTATTATTGCTGCGGTATTGACGGCCAAGAAGGTAAAAGGAGCCCTTCTTATTAGTATTATTGGAACAAGTATTATTGCGATGATCACAGGTTTTATTGGGTTTCCCAAAGGGATGGGTGACATTGTTTCCTTTCATTTGCCTAGCATGTCCGAGACTTTTTTAAAGATGGATATTAAAGGGGCTATCGCGTACGGTATCCTTTCAGTCATTTTCTCCTTTACAATTGTTGAGCTGTTTGATAACTTAGCAACATTAATTGGATTAACGCGGAAGGCCGGATTGGTGCATGAGGATGGAAAAATCCAGAATCTTGATCGTGCTCTACAAGCGGATTCAATCGGTACCATGGCGAGTGCTGCTTTTGGAAGTACAGCATTGAATGCTTATGTAGAAAATGCAACAGGAATCCAAGAAGGCGGCCGAACAGGCTTAACCGCATTGACGGCGGGGATATTATTCCTTTTGGCGCTGTTTTTTGCCCCGCTGATTGTTTTTGTTCCTTCAGTAGCGACAGCGCCGATTCTGATTCTGGTTGGTGCTTTAATGATCAGTGAAATCAAGAATATCAGTTTCGATGATTTTACAGATGTTATCCCTGTTTTCCTGACGATTATATTAATGCCCTTAACGTACAGTATCGCAACGGGCTTGGCTTTCGGATTTATTTCTTACACACTATTAAAACTACTTACAGGTAAAGCCAGTCAAATTCATTGGATTATGTACATTGTTAGTGCGGCGTTTATCATCAATTTTATCATGGGCGGAGGATAATCCGATAAATAGAGAGAGGGATACTGATTGACCTTTACAAAGGAACTTCTGAAAAAAAGAATCGATGTTGCAGCGAAAAGAATTCCTGCTGATTTAGTTATTAAAAATGGACAAGTTATCAATGTGTTTACGAGAGAAATAATAAAAGAGGATATTGCGATTGTTGATGGATCTATCGTTGGGACAGGGGAGTTTGAAGGCTATGAGACTGTGGATGCTTCTGGTCAATTTGTCGTGCCCGGCTTTATAGACGGGCACGTTCATATCGAATCTGCGATGGTGACTCCTTCCGAGTTCTCAAACGTTGTCCTGCCGCATGGAGTTACGACCATCGTGGCCGACCCACATGAAATAGCGAACGTAAGCGGAACAGACGGAATCGACTTTATGCTAGAAGCTTCAGAAGGTATTCCGCTGGAGGTTCTTCTAATGCTCCCCTCATGTGTTCCTGCCACTCCTTTTGAAAACTCAGGGGCAACCTTAGAGCCTGCTGATTTGGAGCCTTATTATTCTCATCCAAGAGTCATAGGCCTTGGGGAGGTCATGGATTATCCTTCAGTCCTCTTTAAGGACGATAAAATGTTGGATAAGATTATGGATGCTTCGGTAAAAGAAAAGCACGTTGACGGCCATGCGTCGGCTATTGATGCTGACGGGATCAATATCTATATGGCAGCAGGCATCCAAACGGATCATGAATGTGTAACTGCAGAAGAAGCGCTAGTTCGATTGAGAAAAGGGATGTATGTAATGCTGCGTGAAGGGTCTGCCGCAAAAGATCTGGTTACCCTGCTTAAGGCAGTGACTGAATATAATGCGCGCCGTTGTCTATTCGTGACAGATGACAAGCATCTGGATGAAATTATAGATGAAGGAAGCATTGATTTTAACGTAAAAACGGCCATTCGAGAAGGAGTAGACCCGCTGCTTGCGATTCAAATGGCGACGCTGAATGCAGCAGAATGCTTTGGCTTAAAAACAAAAGGTGCTATTGCTCCAGGCTTTGAAGCAGACTTCATACTGTTAAAAGATCTGGAAACTGTTGACATTAGCCAGGTTTATAAAGGCGGTAAGCTTGTGGCAGAAAACGGTGAAGTTATCCAGGTGGCAGGATCGATTACTCCGCCTTCCATTATCACCGACAGCGTTCATATCAATCCTATTTCAAGAGAAGATTTAAAAGTGATGATGACCGAAGGGAATATGGCGAATATCATTGAAATAAGGCCTAAAATGATTCTCACAAAACATATCATCGAAGAGGTTGATGTGAAAGACGGTTATTTTCAGCCAAGCGTTGCAAAGGACCAGCTGAAAATAGTGGTTATCGAACGCCATTACCAGACTGGCAATATTGGTTTAGGAATTATCAAAGGACTTGGAATCAAAAACGGTGCGATTGCATCAACGGTTGCACACGACTCCCACAATATTGTAGCTGCTGGGACAAATGATGAGGATCTGTTAAAAGCAATCCAATTAACAGCTGATATGAGGGGAGGTCTTGTAGTCGTTGAAAAGGGAAAACTGCTTGTTTCCCTCCCCCTTCCGGTTGCCGGTTTAATGTCCAATTTGGAAACCAAAGTGGTGAATGAACGGATTCAGGACCTTAATTATGCCCTAGCTAAAATCGGCTGCACGATGGAATTCAATCCATTTATTACATTGGCATTTCTGGCCTTACCAGTTATTCCTGAACTTAAGCTTACTGATAAGGGACTATTCGATGTGAAAAATTCCCAATATCTAGATGTTGAAGCTGTAAGTGTAAAATAGGAAAGGAAGAAGCTTCTATGGTTAGGCGAGAATGTGACATAGGATTGGTGGCAAGCATAGCAACAAATGATGCTTTGATGAAGCCATAAAAAAAGGTTGCTAATATTATTGCCGTTTATTTTGCTGTTGGTGTGCTGTAAAAAATAAGCTTTCGCGAGGGGATAAGTGGTTTGTTATTAACACTAATTACTAAACTTAATCTCCTATTAAAACTTATTTTTTTATTTATCCTTATATTTTATTGGATATTTAATTGCTTGGTTAATAGGGGGTCACCCTTAAGCTATATTTTGGAAGCAAGACGTCACTTTATGACGTTTTGCTTTTTTCCTTTGGTTTGTGATGGAGTAAGGCATTGTCAAACTTTCAATACCTAGTGGCCCTCTTGGCTTGGAACAAACGTTGCTGGTTCCAGAGGAGCTTTCAAAAAAGTAGAGAGGGGTGGCTATGCAAAGAGCTTCATTAGAGCTTATAATTTCGAAATATGCTGCAGTAATTTCTTTATGGAAAAAATTACGAATTCGCTGTTAAAATTTGTTTCAAAATTTATTTGACATATACGAGAGTGAAATGAATAATCAAATAGGAGTCAATTTGATTTTCCGGGGAGCGTGACTTTTTTTGATTGGCCAAACTCAATATTTTCGTGATACATGGGCTGAGATTGACCTTGATGCCCTGTATCAAAATGTAAAAACAATCCGTGACGGGCTGCCTCGGGAAACGAAACTGTTTGCTGCGGTTAAAGCCAATGCATACGGACACGGAGACTTTCAAATTGCGAAAGAAGCTCTAAAGGCAGGCGCCCATGGTCTCGTTGTTGCATTGCTTGATGAGGCCTTGGCACTAAGGGAAAAAGGGATAAAAGCGCCGATTCTTGTTCTTGGTCTGATCAGGCCAACAGATGCTAGTATTGCCGCCAGGTATCAAATTTCAGTCCCAGTATTCCAAATGGAATGGCTCAAAGAAGCGAGTCTGACGATGGAGAGCGGGAATCCGCCGCTGAGGATTCATATTAAGTGCGATACGGGAATGGGGCGTATCGGACTTAAGCATGAAAAGGAACTGAAAGAAATCGAGCAGTTTATCAAGGAAACGGATAAATTTGAATTTGAAGGGATTTTTACCCATTTCTCGACTGCCGACCAGGCTTCAGAAAAGTATTATCAAATGCAGCTAGCGGCTTTTAAACAACTTGTTTCTGTATTGGATACAGCCCCGAAGTATGTACATGCTGCCAATAGTGCAGGAGCCCTGTGCCATTGCGATTCATTATTTAATGCGGTTAGAGTAGGGATTGCCCTCTATGGCCTTTCGACATCAACGGAAAGACCCCCGCTTAATAAAGTGAAGCAAGTATTTTCGCTTCATACCAAAATTGTTCATGTGAAAAAAATCCAGTCGGGCGAGTGTATTGGATATGGGGCCAGCTACAAGGCGCAAACAGAAGAATGGATTGCGACGATTCCAATCGGCTATGCAGATGGCTGGCTGCGTAAGATGGAAAAGCAAAGAGTTATCGCAGATGGAGAGCAAGCAAACATCGTAGGCAGAATCTGTATGGACCAGACAATGGTCAAACTTCCCCATTTTATGCCGATTGGCACTAAAGTCACTTTGATTGGCGGGCAAGCCGATGACTTTATATCAGTTGAAGAAATTGCCGAGAAGCTTGACACGATTAATTATGAAGTAGTCTGTACAATCAATTTTCGGGTCCCTCGTATTTACAAAAGGGGTGACCAACTGGTTGAGATCGAGAATAAACTATTTCTCGGAATATAGTGTCGAGAAGCGTCTTGTTTGTAAACGACGCTTCTCTGATGTTCAAATGTAGGGAGAAATAACTACTAATTTTCGGGATTTTTCCTCCAATGCGTCAACAACGGATTACAGGAAGTGCTAGTGTAAGTGAGGGGATGTCCAGAAAGGTAATGGATGTCCCCGTTTTTTGTTGTTTTCATAAAAATGGGAGCGACTAGTGACGAAAGCTACCTGCGATAAGAGATCTCCGTTAAAAATGGTAATTATTGGCGAGATGGTTGTTAAAAATAAAAGATCGGCCTGGGAAAACTGATCGCTGATTCATTTTAGTGGCTCTCAAGAAGTGCATTCTCGAACCTGCCAACGAACAGGGAAACACCTTGAGCTACAGGTAATTGCGTCGCGTCTTTTTTTTATAGTCTAAGGCATCTCAGTCTGTATGCCGTTAAACGACCTCATCCGCATTGCATAAAAAAATTAATTTATTTTGCTGAAAAAAGAAGGAGTTATGACAAAAAAGGAGAATTTATGTATAAGGAATTCTTTGTCTTGACGATAATAAGAAGAAATGTTTGAAGCCGAAACGCGACCAGCTTTATCTGAAATGATACATTTGTCCTTTATTGTTTTTTAAAAGACTCCTAAATGTTCTTTGCACCAAGAGGCAATGATGTTATGATTGTATGTGGATTAATATTAAACTGTTTTTGTTAAAAACGGCTTGTATTTATGGTGGAGGTGTGAGTTGGTGTCTGAACCCAGCGCAACAACTGAAATTATCATTCGTTTACCACAACAGCTCTTGGCGGAGTTGGATGGATTTGTGGAGCAAGAAAATGTAAATCGAAATGAATTTATCTACCGAGCTACGAAAATGTACATTCGCGAACGAAGAAAGCGCCACATAGTTGAATCAATGAGACGAGGCTACATGGAAATGGCAAAGATTAACCTAGCTATCGCATCGGAGGCTATACAGGCGGAATACGAGGCAGAGCATACTGTCGAACGGCTTGTAAGCGGGGGATGATCTTTTGGTCGTTAAACGGGGTGATGTGTTTTTCGCTGATTTATCCCCAGTAGTTGGTTCGGAACAAGGCGGAGTAAGGCCGGTACTTGTCATCCAGAACGATATTGGAAACCGGTTTAGTCCCACAGTCATTGTTGCAGCCATTACTGCGCAAATCCAAAAAGCAAAGCTGCCTACTCATGTGGAAATTGATTCAAAGCGTTACGGTTTTGAACGGGATTCAGTCATACTGCTTGAACAGATTAGAACAATCGACAAGCAGCGTCTTACTGATAAGATTACACATCTAGATGAAGAAATGATGGAGAAAGTGGATGATGCCTTGCAAATTAGCTTGGGTCTCATCGCTTTTTGAGACGCTTTTTAGCGTCTTTTTTTTATGAAGTAAAAAAGATCTGTGTACTACACATTTTTAAAACAATCATCGACTCTGAAAAAGTGAACAGGCATAACGATCCAGTCTTAAAGATACAATCTTAAATAGAATATTTTTGCAAATAATTGGGTGTTTTTGCAAACATTTGTCAATTGTATAACGAACTTGCTAAAATAACAGCATAAACAAAAATAGGACGTGAACAGGCAAACGATTGGAGGATAATGGAGTGAATATCGAAGTTGCCAATTTTTTGAAAGAATACAAGATGGATTTACTCGAAAATTGGATGGTCGTCATGAAAAAAAGTGGAGAAGAACAGCCGTTGAGTCTTGTTTCTGATGATGGTTTTAAGAACATAGGCAAAGAATTTATTGAAGTGGCCATTTCCAATAAAGTAGACTCCGAGAGCAAATATAAGCAGAAGGTTGAGCACTTTACTGAAATGGTTGTACGGATTGGCTGGGAACTGCCCTTTTTAATGAATGGTCTCAATGCGTTAAAAGCACTTATATTGAGACGAATGAGGGAAGAAAAAGACTATACCAGTGAACAGACAGTTGAATTGATTGCTGAGATTGATAACTGGCTTGATCCAATGACTAGTCAAATTGTAGAATCTTATTCCAATAATTGGGGAAAAGTAGTTTCCCTCCAAAAGGTTGCTCTTCAAGAATTATCAGCTCCTTTGATACCTGTATTTGAAAAGATTTCCGTTATGCCGCTCGTAGGAACCATTGATACGGATAGAGCGAGGCTCATTATGGAGAATTTGCTTTCAGGAGTAGTCAAACATCGGTCTGAAGTCGTTTTAATAGATATTACGGGGGTTCCTGTTGTAGATACAATGGTTGCACATCATATCATTCAGGCGGCGGATGCTGTCAGACTTGTGGGGGCAAGATGCATGCTTGTAGGAATCCGTCCTGAAATTGCACAGACCATTGTGAATCTGGGAATCAGTCTTAATCAGGTTACGACAACAAGTACGCTTCAAAAGGGAATCGAAAAGGCATTAGAATTTACGAATAGAAAAATTGTGCCGCTTAAGGGGGGCTCAGATTGAGAATACCAATCTTAAAGCTGCGGGATTGTTTGTTAGTTTCTATTCAATGGGAATTGGATGATCAAACTGCGCTTTCATTTCAGGAGGACCTTTTACAAAAAATTCATGTGACTAATGCTCGTGGTGTGGTCATTGACATTACTGCCATTGATTTTATTGATTCCTTCATTGCCAAAGTATTGGGGGATGTAATGGAGATGTCAAAATTAATGGGGGCAAAAGTTGTTATTACTGGGATACAGCCAGCAGTTGCCATCACTCTGATTGAGTTAGGAATCAGGCTCGAGGGTGTCATGACCGCTCTTGATTTGGAAAATGGGTTGGATAAACTAGAACAGGAACTGGGGGATTAAGCCTATGGAGCTGCAGTCCTTCGTAAAAATAATAAATGAATGGGACATCGTAGCAGTTCGCCAATTAGGGAGAAATGCAGCGAAAGAGCTGGGCTTTGGGGTAGTGGACCAAGCAAGAATTACAACTGCGATTAGCGAATTGGCCCGAAATATATTCTTGTATGCCGGTGACGGCAAAGTGACCATTAATAAAGTTCTCTTGGACGGAAAAAAGGGATTGAAAATCGTTGCAGAGGATGAAGGTCCGGGGATAGAGGATATTCGAAAAGTAATGGAAGATGGATACTCCACTTCTGGAGGGCTGGGAGCCGGTCTTCCGGGTGTCAAACGATTGATGGATGAATTTGATGTTCAATCCCAAGTTGGTAAAGGGACCGTCATCACTGCTATAAAGTGGCTCCGGTAAAAAGGAGTGAATTGAATGGATTTTTGGGATACGATTGAATCAAAATACAAAGATATCATTAATAGATACCTCCTTGATCAAGATGAGAGGGTACTCTATCAAGGGCAGAAATTAAGCCGAAAATTGATAGAACATCAAATAGGGCCTGAAGAAATTGTTAGCTTGCATAAAGCGATTTTAATGGAGGGGGAACATTCTTCCAAGCAACTGCTGGATTCCTTTGATGTCCTTCTTGAAGTGATGATGGCTTATGGACTCGCCTACAGGGAGCATCAAAGTCTCAGAACTGAACAGATGGCACTGAAAAACGAAATCGAAGTGGCAGCAAGCATGCAACAGACACTGCTCAGGACCTCCATTCCTGAGATGGAAGAGGCAGAGATCGGGGCTATTAGTGTACCGGCTCGACAAATGAATGGTGATTACTTCCATTTTGTCATAGATGATGAACAAAATGTCGGAATCGCAATTGCGGATGTTATTGGGAAGGGGATTCCCGCAGCTTTATCCATGTCGATGATTAAATATGCGATGGACAGTTTACCAGAGGATCAGCTTCGTCCAGGCACGATACTCAGGAGTCTAAACCGGGTTGTCGAGAGGAACGTTGATCCAAGCATGTTTATTACGATGTGTTTTGGCGTCTATGATCAACGAGAGCATACATTTCTCTATTCTACCGCCGGACATGAACCAGGTTTTTTATATAACGCTAAGAACGGTGAATTCAAAGAGTTGGAAGGAAAAGGACTGCTCCTAGGGATTGAAAAAAACACCGATTATCGTGAATATCAAATACATTTGTCACCAGGTGACATGATTATTCTTTTATCTGATGGCGTTACTGAATGCCGGACAGACGAAGGTTTTATCAAAAGAGAGAAATTGACAGACCTGATCCATAAATATATTGATTTACCCGCTCAGGAAATTGTAATCAACGTCTACAAAGAGTTGGAACGACTACAGGAATTTGAACTTCGTGATGATTTCACTCTCATTATTTTAAAAAGAGACGAATAAACGATGTTTGCTTTACCTGAAAGACGGGTATATGTGAATGATACGATTAACACTACATATTATAGGGGTGGGTAATGTGAATGTTTCGATAGAGATAAAAGAATTGGATGATATTTTTTATGTGCAGCTTACAGGTGAAATTGACGCTTATACAGCTCCGAGGGTGAAGGATAAGCTCATGGAGGCTGCTAAAGGTGATGGTGCTAAGTTGAACATTGATTTATCGGGTGTTAGCTATATGGATAGTACCGGTCTCGGTGTGTTTGTCGGGGTTTTCAAACAACTGCGTGCTAATAATGGCTATATGAAGCTGACTGGAATGTCAGAAAGACTACAGCGCTTGTTTGATATTACCGGACTCGCCGATGTGATGAACATCACTACCGAGGTGGAGGGTGGAGTATGATGAGTGCAGCTTTTGATTATGTTGAGATGAAGGTGCCAGCCAAGCCGGAGTATGTCGGAGTCGTAAGGTTGACTATTTCAGGCATTTCAAGTCGGCTGGGTTTTTCCTATGAAGTGATCGAAGATATTAAAATCGCTACAAGTGAAGCTGTTACAAATGCGGTTCAGCATGCCTATAAGAAGAAAGAAGACGGAGAAGTTGTTGTCGGTTTCGCCCTTTTTCATGACCGTCTTGAGGTCATGGTGTCTGATTCTGGAAAGAGCTTTGATTTGAAAAAAACACGGCGTGAAACGGGACCATACTCCGAAAAAGAAAATGTGGAATTTATGCGTGAAGGAGGATTGGGTCTATATTTAATGGAGAGTTTGATGGATGAAGTCAACGTCCAATTGAACCAAGGGGTCAGTGTCTTTATGACGAAGTACCTCGAAGGGGAGCAGGTGGAGTTGAATGCCAAACAAATCTCAACCTGATTATCGGAATACTGATGTTAACAAATGGATCAAAGCCTTTCAGCTTAATGAGGACGAAGAGGCTCAAAACAATCTAGTTCTTCATTATAAAAATCTGGTTAATTCAATCGCTCGTAAATATTCAAAAGGAAGGTCATACCACGAAGATATTTTTCAAGTGGGAATTATTGGATTGTTGGGGGCTATAAGGCGCTATGATGATTCTTACGGTAAATCGTTCGAAGCATTTGCAATACCGACGATTATCGGAGAAATCAAACGCTTTCTGCGTGATAAAACATGGAGTGTGCACGTTCCACGCAGAATTAAGGAATTGGGTCCTAAAATCAAGTCGACCGTAGAGGACTTGACGAGAGAGCTTCAACGATCTCCACAAATCCATGAAATTGCAGACCGCCTTGAGGTAACGGAAGAAGAAATTTTGGAAGCGATGGAAATGGGGAGAAGCTATCAGGCGCTATCAGTGGACCATTCTATTGAAGCTGATATAGACGGGAACACTGTAACTTTGCTGGATATTATCGGAAATATAGACGAGGGTTATGAGAAAGTGAACCAGAAACTTGTTGTGGAAAATGTCTTACACTTATTGACGGATCGCGAAAGGCAAGTTATCCAGTATACGTATTTGGAGAACTTAAGCCAGAAGGAAACTGGAGATTTATTGGATATTTCTCAAATGCATGTTTCAAGACTCCAACGCAGGGCGATTAAAAAACTGAAGGATGCGATCTTGGCAGAGCCGATGGATAAGGAGAGCTCTACTTCATGATGCACTTTCAAAATGAATGTATAGAGGCTTACGCTTTTCAAAGGGCCAAAGAAGGAAAAGCTTTTTGCGGTGACAGCTTTTATATGACTGCAGATGATCATTGCTTTCTTTGTGTTCTGTCTGATGGTCTTGGAAGCGGCGAATATGCCTATGAGTCTTCCCAAGCAGTCGCTACAGTTGTCAAATCAAACCCCAAAGAAGACGTTGAGACACTTATGAATTTCAGTAATAAAGTGCTGTTCAGTAAACGTGGAGCCGCGACCGCTATTTTTAAAGTAGACTTTCGAAAGAAGACGTTTGAATACAGTTGTGTTGGAAACATTCGTTTCTATTTATACCCGCCCTCGGGAAAAATGGTTTATCCAATGCCCGTGTCAGGCTATCTATCAGGCAGACCCCAGAAATTCCGAACGCAAACATTCCCTTACGAACCTCAATCCACTTTTCTAGTCCATTCAGACGGCTTTATCAAAAAGGATTCAAAGTTGTTTACCGATGACTCGCAAACAATATCAGTCATTGCTAACCGCTTGAAGCAGAATCAAATTAATAAAAATGATGATGTTACATTTATTGTAGGAAGCCTGCTTAAGTAAGCGGGTTTTTGTTTTTGCAGAATATTTATCAAGCTAATCGTGGTTGGTTTCAGGAGACTTAGCACCAAACCTAAGCATTGTTGTTGCAGGGATGCTCCATAGAATTATCAGGGATTCGCCGTCACTTTATATTTTGAATGGAGCCATACAGAAAGCTTTTCACGATGTAACTGGCATGATCAGTTTTGCTGTGGCGTCAAAATTTGCTTTATGCTTGTCGGACCCCTTTGGGATGAGGAAATAAATTATTATCTGGGTGTGTGAGTGAAAAAATCATGTGTGTTTCTTATTGCATACCATGGTATTTGGGTGTAGCGCGATGTTAAGATAAAATAATAGTGACGAAAATGAAACGAGGGATTCCAATGGTTGAAACTGAAACGAAGACCAATCATGATCAGCTTATTCAGAAGCTGGCAAAAGAATTGAAGCTTTCAGGGAGGCAAGTCAAAAGTGTCATCACTTTACTTGAAGAAGGGAACACGGTTCCGTTCATTGCCCGCTACCGGAAAGAAATGACCGGCGCACTTGATGAAGTTCAAATAAAGGATATTATGGAAAGTTGGACATACATACAGAATTTAGAGCAACGTAAAGAGGATGTACTCCGTCTGATTGATGAACAGGGCAAGCTGACTGAAGAATTGAAACAAAAGATTGTTAAAGCCGACAAACTTCAAATAGTGGAAGATCTCTATCGGCCATACAAGCAAAAGCGACGTACGAAAGCGACTGTTGCTAAAGAAAAGGGATTGGAGCCTTTGGCAGACTGGCTGTGGAGATTTCCAACAGAGGGAAGTGTTCAACAGGAGGCTGAAAAATATATCTCCGATGAACGAGGAGTAAAAGAAGCTCAAGAAGCGATCCAGGGGGCTAAAGATATACTGGCAGAGCGGATTTCAGATGATGCTACCGTACGCCAATGGATCCGGGATGAAACCCTTCGTTCTGGTCAAGTGACGTCAGAAGTGAAAAAGGCAGAGCTGGACGAAAAATCAGTGTATGAGATGTATTATGAATACGAAGAGCCAGTGAAAAGAATCGTGCCTCACCGAGTTCTTGCACTGAATCGTGGTGAAAAGGAAGATATTTTACGGGTGTCCATCAAAGCGGACTCGGAAAAAATTATCGCTTATTTAAAAAGGAAATATATTAAAAAGGAATTGTCTATCTCTGCTCCTGATGTAGCGGATGCTATCGAAGATAGTTATAAGCGTTTGATTGAACCGTCCATTGAACGTGAAATCAGAAATGAACTGACAGCTAAAGCGGAAGACCAGTCTATTCATATTTTTTCGGAAAACCTTCGAAAGCTGTTGCTCCAGCCTCCGTTGAAAGGGAAAATGGTTCTTGGGGTGGACCCGGCGTATCGGACTGGCTGCAAATTGGCAGTGGTAGATGAGACAGGAAAGGTACTTTATATTGATGTAATATATCCGCATCCTCCAAAGGCAAAACCTGAACAGGCGAAAGCAAAGATGGTTGATGCGTTAGATAAGTATAACGTTGAAATTGTTGCGATTGGTAACGGGACGGCATCCCAGGAAACGGAGCAGTTCACAGCCAATATTTTAAAAGAGTTGAAGGCTGATATTTCTTATATTATCGTCAACGAAGCTGGGGCGAGCGTCTACTCAGCATCTGATTTAGCAAGAGAGGAGTTTCCGGAGCTGCAGGTTGAAGAGAGAAGTGCCGTTTCCATTGCACGCCGTCTGCAGGACCCGCTGGCGGAACTTGTGAAAATTGATCCTAAATCGGTAGGTGTTGGTCAGTATCAGCATGATGTGACTCAGAAAAAATTGAACGAACAGCTTGCCTTTGTCGTCGAGACCGCCGTGAACCAAGTAGGGGTAAACGTGAATACAGCTTCCTCTTCATTGCTTCAATATGTATCGGGACTGAGCAAAACGGTGGCAAATAATATCGTGAAGCAGCGTGAGGAAAACGGAAAATTTAGCAGTCGTGCTCAATTAAAGAAAATCCCGCGCCTTGGAGCGAAAACGTATGAGCAGGCCATTGGTTTTATGCGCATATTAGATGGAAGGGATCCACTGGATGCCACGCCTATTCATCCGGAAAGCTATCCAGAGGTCAAAAACCTGCTTGAGTCGATTGGGTTGACATCTGCAGATGTCGGTACTGAAAAAATGACTGAAGCCTTGAAACATCTATCTATTAAGGAAACAGCAGAGGAGCTTGGGCTAGGTGAGTTGACTCTCCGGGATATCATTGAATCATTAATGAAGCCGGGGCGCGATTTACGTGACGAGTTGCCGAAGCCGTTGTTGAAAAAAGATTTACTAAAGCTTGAGGATTTGAAAGCTGGAATGGAGCTGCAGGGAACTGTACGAAATGTCGTTGATTTTGGCGCATTTGTAGATGTCGGTGTCAAGGAGGACGGTCTAGTTCATATATCAAAATTGAGCAACCGTTTCGTAAAGCATCCACTTGATGTTGTCTCATTAGGAGATGTTGTCACCGTCTGGGTAGAGAATGTGGACGTTCAAAAAGGACGTCTATCTTTAACGATGGTTCAGGGAAATTAGTAAATGAAGAAACACTGCTTATCCAGAGCAGTGTTTTCTTCTGTAAAAGAACCAGCATTGGTTAAGCAGCTTTATCTGATACCGATCTTTTTCCAAAAAAGCTTTCTGCATCTGGTTTTGAAACCAGGCAGGCATTAGTATCGCCCCTCCCAAATTAAAATTTTTTGTTAATATAAATATATGAGGAGAAAGGTCTCTATGTTCGATTTTTTAGACCAACGGAGGTAAAAGAATGACAAATGAAGAGCTTCAGACATTGACTGAAAAGATATCTGAAACATATTTTTTAAAACCGTTCAAGCATAAAGCTATATTCAATTCGCGTCTTAGGACAACTGGAGGGCGTTACATGCTTGGAACTCACAATATTGAAATCAATAGAAAATATTTCGAAGAGCATGGGCTGGATGAGCTCAAAGGTATTATTAAACATGAGCTTTGCCACTACCATCTCCATATAGAAGGAAAGGGCTATAAACATCGAGATACAGACTTTCGGATATTAATGAAAGAGGTTGGAGCTCCTAGACATTGTACGCCGCTTGGTCGTGACAAGAAAAAACCTGTTTTAATACGGAGCTATGTTTGTACAAAGTGCGGGCAACATTATGAAAGACAACGGAGAGTAAATACCAAACGCTATTTTTGCGGTAAGTGCAGAGGGAAACTTCGGGAGAATGTTTGAAACGATACCATTTTGAAAGAAATAAATATAACAAAATGAACGTTAACTAGCACAGCAAGCAAGAAAAGTAGAAATAAAGATTTGAAAAATCGCTAGAATACCCTTGACAGCATAGCTGAGAGTATTTATAATCGTAAGAGCATTCATACGGGGAAGTACTCAAGAGGCCGAAGAGGTGCCCCTGCTAAGGGCATAGGTCGCGTAAGCGGCGCGAGGGTTCAAATCCCTCCTTCTCCGCCATTTTTTTATGTTGGCCCCTTGGTCAAGCGGTTAAGACACCGCCCTTTCACGGCGGTAACACGGGTTCGAATCCCGTAGGGGTCATTAGAAAAGCGGAAGGCGTCGTTTAGCAACGTACAGACTGGAGTGACTTCGACGAGATAAAGGAAACACGGCGAAGTCACAGGCGAGCCGATGTTGACTTATCGTAGGAGAAGGTGCGAAGTCTGCTAGCTCCTGACGCCTGTAGCTGGACAATAACAGAGCATCATAATTTCATGGTCCCGTGGTGTAGCGGTTAACATGCCTGCCTGTCACGCAGGAGATCGCGGGTTCGATTCCCGTCGGGACCGTTTTAAAAAACTTGTATCTTCTTGGCAAATTCTGTATAATAGAAGACTCGTAATGATGGGCTATAGCCAAGCGGTAAGGCAACGGACTTTGACTCCGTGATTCGCTGGTTCGAATCCAGCTAGCCCAGCCAAGAGCCATTAGCTCAGTTGGTAGAGCATCTGACTTTTAATCAGAGGGTCGCAGGTTCGAATCCTGCATGGCTCACTCTTTCAAATAAAAGAGAAAAAACATCAAAAAAGATGTTGACACATTCGAATTAAGATGTTAAGATATATCTTGTCCTTGAAAAAGGCGGTCGTGGCGGAATCGGCAGACGCGCTAGGTTGAGGGCCTAGTGGTAGCAATACCGTGGAGGTTCAAGTCCTCTCGACCGCACCAAGAAGAATATGCGCCCGTAGCTCAATTGGATAGAGCGTTTGACTACGGATCAAAAGGTTAGGGGTTCGACTCCTCTCGGGCGCGCCATATTGCATCTTTAATATCTATGAACGGGAAGTGGCTCAGCTTGGTAGAGCACTTGGTTTGGGACCAAGGGGTCGCAGGTTCAAATCCTGTCTTCCCGACCATAGTATCATAATGATGCGGGTGTAGTTTAGTGGTAAAACTACAGCCTTCCAAGCTGTTGTCGTGGGTTCGATTCCCATCACCCGCTCCAA
>NZ_JACSPV010000036.1 GCF_014836955.1 Bacillus norwichensis | reverse complement strand
GTGTATTTTTTTGTTTTTTCAGATGTGCTCCCAACTGCTTAGCAGTAAGGGAGACCACCACATTCAGTATAGAACCGAAATTTTATATTGTGGATGTATTTGCAGAGAATAAATATGAAGGAAACCAATTAGCCGTTTGTCTCCCTGATGAAAATATAGAGCAAGAAGAGATGCAGGCCATTGCAAAAGAAATCAATTTTTCAGAGACGACTTTCATTATGTCTGGATTAAAAGAGAACGGTGGGTATGATGTAAAAATCTTTACACCTGACTCAGAAATACCGTTTGCAGGCCATCCTACAATTGGAACTGCTTTTATCATTCAACAATTATTTGAAGATCATAAAGCTGCTGAGATTAAACTAAATCTTAAAGTGGGACAAGTTCCTGTAGTACTTGAAGATCAATATGCCTGGATGACACAAAATCAACCTGTTTTCGGCACTGAATTTGATAGTGAAACAATTGCTAAAGCTTTGCAAATTGATATAGAGGATATTAATAACGACTATCCAATTCAAGTAGTTTCAACAGGCTTACCAAGCATTATTGTGAATCTGAAGACCTTGGATGCGGTGAATAAATGCAAAGTAAATCATCAAGTATATGATGAAATGTTAGAAAAAGTCGGAGATGCTAACCTTCTCGTTTTTACAGATGAAACGATGCATTCTGAAAACGACCTGCACACAAGAGTTTTTATGTTTACTTCCGGTCACTTAGAAGACCCTGCAACGGGCAGTGCCAATGGAAACTTAGCAGGTTACTTATTAAAGCACAACTTTTTTAATAAAAATAATATCAGCTATAGTGTTGAACAAGGTTATTCCATTGGAAGACCATCTCTGTTGAAAGTTAAAGCTAAGAAGAAAGATGACAACTTTGTAATACAAGTAGGAGGCAGCATTTTTATTGTAGCAGAAGGCAAATGGTTATAATCCTTTTTCAGACTATACACTAAACTAAAATAAGTAAAGAAAGGCAAAGCTTTTACCTTTCTTTACTTATCTTGGAACTCCATCCATTGTTTCACCAAACGCTTCGGTGCCGCGTGCAAATAGGCTTCTTGAATAAGATCTGTCAAGTCCTCCCAGTCTTCCTCCACTGGATTTTGGAAAGATACCCAGCCATGCCGCCCAATATACGGAGTTTTAAAAAACTTCTCTTTTTGCAGCAGTAAAGCTTGGGTTTCATGGTCAGACTTGAAGGATACACCGAACCCGTTCTTATTTTCACCTGAAATCACAAATGATTTACCATTGATTTTAAAAGTATTGTGACCGAAACCATCGATATGCTCAACAGTCTCAGGCAGCGCAAGACAAATATTGCGCAACTTTTCAAGTACACCTGCCGTATCTAGTGATTTCATATTTCATTCACCTATTATTAAGTTTTATTTTGCATTTTCATCGGGTTGATGAATGCCAAAAACATTGCCTTCGGTATCCAGATAGTATCCTTGCCACGCCATTCCAGGAAGAGCATATTTAGGCATAGCGACCTTACCGCCCTTCTCAATAATTCTAGCTTCTGTTATATCGTAATTTTCTACTCCCATTGTGCAAGCAAATCCATTTAACGGTTGATTTGCTTCTGGCGAAGCACTCTGCCGCTGCATCAATGCACCATTAATCCCTAGTTCACTTTCATTGCCCGTCACCGCTCCAAAGTAAGGCATTCCTGCATAATCACTCCAGTCTTGAAATGACCATCCAAATACCTCGCCATAAAACTTCTTTGCTCGATCCATGTCATCAACGTGAATTTCAAAATGAATTAATCTTCCCATCATTTCCCTCCTATCTTTACTATCATGCAATGAATTCTTAATTTTATTATAATTATTTCAGGAAAAAATTCTATAGTAATAGGAAACTTTTATCCTCATTTCCCATTAACTCGAAAATGCGGTTACTCCAATAGTTACTGCAAAAATAATTAAAATGACACCAAGGCCGCGATCAAACCAATGCATATATTTTCGATAAATACCTCTGAAATAGTGATTAGAAATAAGTATCGCAAGCAGAATAAACCAAAGTCCGACTGCTAATATAATTTCCCCGCCATATATCCAACGCATCCATTCAGGAGTGCTGTGTCCAATAAATTGTGAAAATATACTAAGAAAGAACAAAGCTGATTTAGGGTTTAAAATATTACATAAAAAACCTTCACGAAAACTCTGCCCTGCAGACCGGTTAAGTAGTTGTCCTATATGCAATTCGTTCGATTTGGCTTTCGAACGGATTCCTTGGAATCCCAACCATAGTAAATAGACAGCTCCAAGCAGTTTGATCATATTAAAGACAAACGGCCATTTTTCCAATATGATCGTGAAGCCCAAAACAGTATAGGAAACATGCACAATCAATGCACTGGCAATTCCTAACGCTGCAGCCATACCGTTTTTTCTGCCCATCCCCAAGCTGTTTTTCATCACAACGACAAAATCAGGTCCTGGCGATAAA
This sequence comes from Bacillus norwichensis, assembly GCF_014836955.1. Lineage (GTDB taxonomy): Bacteria > Bacillota > Bacilli > Bacillales > Bacillaceae_C > Siminovitchia > Siminovitchia norwichensis. The sequence continues at coordinate 44,741 of NZ_JACSPV010000036.1, read as the reverse complement.
GCTGCCAAAATACCTATCAAGAAAATCTCCAGATACATAGAACCTCTTCACCTCTTTATATTATGGACAATATAAGTAATTAATTCATTCCCACGCCATAGTGAATCAAGCTGTTCACTCCCCCATTTTTCAGTTACAACCTTCATCATCATATCGTGCCGGATATATTCTTTTGCCAATATAACCAGCATTGGATCAGTCGTTTGAATTGCTTGTGGAGTCTGACCATCAATGAATCCTGCAATTAACACTTCCAGATGATCCTGAATAACAATCGTTAATCTTTGCCCCATTCTCTGTTTTTCAATAGAAGACGTATTCGGACGATGATAGAATGCTTTTCCGAAAGACGCTGTCTCTTGCTGTGTAAAAAGCAGCGAATACATATGAATCCCTTTTTCAAGTTGGATTTCAGCTGAGCTGCGCAGTTCCTCGATTTCCTCCTCCCATGCAGAAAGCCAGATCTCCTCTTTTGCATTCAATATCAGTTTTTTCATAGCACCAATGATCTGGGAACGTTCCTCGATATGCTTAATTACATTTACTTTGGCCGGCTTTTCAACCGATTGCAATTCTTTCTCAAGAAAATCGAGTGTATTCTCTGCTTCCTTTCTTCTATTTGCTATCAGTTCTTTTACAGATAGTGGAATATATGTTGATGTCTCAGTACGCAACTCTATGATAGCTCCCTTTGCCAATAATTTATCGATAACGGCATAAACCATAGATCGCGGTACACCGCTCTTTTTACTGATTTCATAACCATTCATCCCCGGCTCTTTCAGTAACGCCATGTAAGTCTTTGCTTCATTTTTGGAAAATCCAATTTCTTCAAACGTTCCGATTAAATGCTCCATATTTCACGCTCCTTTTTAGTTGTTATTCATATTACTACTATAATAAAATGAATAAATGGTTCAGGTCAATAAAAATCCTGAGTACTTTTAACTTAGTACAAAATAAAGCTGGCAAACACAATTACCGTTGCCAGCTTTACATTATGGTCCGTAAATTTATTGAGTGTCATCCTTGGTAACAGTCCTGATTTCAATTTGTACTATTTCAAATGCACCCAGATTTTCTCGAGCTCGCTCATCTAAAAAATCTGCATTCAAACTTTGTTCAGCCAGGGGTCTGGACCCCCACTAAATGCAATACCATTATGCATTCACCTCGCCACCGACAAAAATGGGACACTTCAGTTACACATTATCCATTGATACAGTCACAGCAGCATTTCAAGATAATTCCACCACTTCCAAAACACTCATATTGAAGGCGATATAAGAGTGAATTATATTGAGGTACTATCCAAAATTATGGAGGTACCATATGATCAAGGAATGGAATTTATTGCGAACACTAGCCTGTTTAAGTATAGTTTTTCTTCATAGTACAACTCAGCTGTCAAAGGTAATCGAACATCCGCATATTGATCTTTATTACTATGGCAGAATCCTCTTATGCATGGCTACGCCAGCTTTTATCGTTTTATCTATTGTAATTTTAGCTAATCGCTATCCACAGCGCCTGCCTGAAAGTTTCTGGGGAAAGCGAGGAAGCTTTATATTTATTCCATTTTTATTTTTCGCAGTAGTTGATGCCTTCGTAACTCATTATTTGAACAACAATGTAGTGATTGAGGAAAAAATCGTAGAAAACATACTCACCGGAAATTTTGTCGGCTGGTTTATTCTGGTTATTTTTCAGTTTTATGCACTTCAATTCTTGGTAACCAAATTTAAATTATCGATGAAATGGTTATTACCACTAAGTCTAATATTGATGTTCAGTTATTTATTTGCAATCAATGAAGGGCTGATCAAATTGGACAACTATTCACATGTTTTGAGAATTCCCTTCATTGCTTGGTTCGGTTACTTCACTGTTGCATACTTAATCGGAAAATACTATAAGACACTTTCAAAAACACTATTGAAATACCGTTGGCTTACTTTAGTACTGTTTATACTATCAGCTGCTTTCCTATATTACTCATATAGTTCTGGTCTTGTAACTGGCACACATTCCAGAAGGATGGATTTATTTCCAGTGGTCATTTCCTTCTGCTTAGCAATATTTGCTTGGGGACAAAAGATTCCCGAAAGTAAGCTAGTTAATCTTATCAGTAATTACTCGTTCGGCATTTATTTATTGCATTGGCAATACCAGCGGCTTCTCGCCCCATACTTTAATGGATTATTTTCCAGCTACTTTGCCAGTGTTTTATTATTATTTGCCGTTTCACTGGCTGCATCCATTTTTACAATAAAATTGATTTCCTATTTGCCTTTTGGAGCTTTCATTGTTGGTAAAATAAGAAGAGGAAAAAAGAAACCTGGCCAATCCAAGCTTATCGAACAAACAGCTTAAGGCTCAATCCAGTTTATTTCTCCAAGATCAGCGATGGCAAACATGCTTATTTTGAACAGATTCTAATGCAGATTCCGGCATGTATTGCAAACGCGAACCCCATATTGGGTTCGCGTTCTGGGGATCGTGCGATAATTATGTTTATTGTGCGAAATTCGGGGTTATTGTGCGAAAAATACTTTTATTGTGCGAATCCCGGGGTTATCGTGCGATATTCACTTTTATTGTGCGAATCCCGGAGTTATCGTGCGATATTCACTTTTATCGTGCGAATCCCGGAGTTATCGTGCGAAGACCTATTTCTGCACATGTTACGCGTCAGGGCTCTCACGTTACCAGATTCCTGGCAGAAGGAAGATACAAATTTCCGAGTTCCTTTAATTTTTCTATTATAGTGTCCTCAATATAATCGTTCAATGGCAATGCTTCTTTTGAAAAGGGGCTTAGTTGAGGGTTTTCACCTATCATAATGGAATGTTTCGCATGTTGAAACATTGTAATATCATTTGCATCATTGCCGAACGCTACATATTCTCCATCAGTGACACCAAGTTGTTGTAATCCTGTCCATTTATTTATTCCTTTAGGGCTTATGTCTAAAACTCTTTCATTGCTATGAACGTTCACTACGACATCCAGTGCATCAAGATCTTGTTTTACTTTTTCCATATTATTTGAGGTCAACATTAATACTTTTATTATTGGGTGCAGTTCGCCCAGGGTAACATTTTTAGCCAATTTGTGTGGATCAAGATTACGAATAATAGAATGCTCAGTTGTCCCCGTATATGCATAGTTCCATGAACCATCAATTAAATAAGTAACATCATACATATTGATTAAAGTGATCAGTTTTGAAAGAGTCGTTTCATCAAAACCTGTGGTAGAGATGATTTTTCCTTGGCTTGCAACGATGGCTCCATTTCCGCCTACCATTGAATAATGGTGGCAACGTTCATGTAGAACTGGAAGCAAATCACGGATTGGCCTTGCAGAAGCGAAAAGCACTTCATGCCCCAGTTCTACCAATTGTTCCAACTTGTCAAGAATCTTATCTGAAACAGGTATCCCTCTAAAACAAATGGTCCCATCTAAATCAAAAACAAATTTCATTTATTTCCACTCCAACAAATTTTAATTGTTCTTATCATAACAGTTTATCTTATAATGAAAAGGACAATTGTCCAGATAGGGTGCTTTCAATGAAACTTATTAGTGATTCAGATCTTATGAATGTCATGCTGAATGAATTTCAATTGGGTCATATCTTTGACTTAGACAAACAAATCCCATTTGCTCTGTATCAATACAAATCAGGTGAAGTTATTTTATATGAAGGAACTGAGGCTCAAACTTTATTATTTTTGGTAAAAGGAAAAGTAAAAGTCACTTCAAGTATAGAAACTGGAAAATCACTATTGCTCCGCTTTAGCGAACCCTTTTCCATTGTGGGAGATTTAGAATGGATTCGCAACATTCCTATCCAATCTCAAATTGAAGCAGTGAATGACTGCTTACTCATCGGACTGCCATTCGACTATATTAATAAGCACGAAAAAGATAATTCCAAATTTTTACACATGATTTTAGATCATATTAGCTATAAACTTCAAACATGTACGACGGCTTCTCGTGTTAATTTACTAGCCTCAGTTGAGAATAGATTTGCAAGTTATCTTTTATCTACGATGTCTCATGGACCTGAGAACGAATTCGGCAAAGAGTTAAAAACGTCTAATATCTTAGAAATTGCAAACCTGCTTGGTACAACACATCGTCACCTTAATCGAGTGATTCACTCTCTGACTGAAAGGAAAGTGATTGAAAGAAGGGACAATGCGATTCGGATATTAGATATGAAAACATTAGAAATAATATCCAATGGGATCAGTTATTAAGTATTCAACAATCTTCCTCTTTTGTTGAATACTTATTTCTCTCTTCAGCATCACATGTTCTTTTCTAATAGGTTCACCAACATCGAAACCTCGTCGATACAATAGTCAGGATTCTCTTGCAGCAGTTGTTCTTTCGTATGACTCCCCCATGTAACAGCACAGGTTTTACAACCGGCTGCCTTCCCCATTTGAATATCAAATATCGCATCACCAATTACGATACATGTTGAAGCATCCAAATCATACCGTTCCACAATTGATAAAACGCCATCAGGGTGCGGCTTATACAGCTTAACTTGATCTGATCCAACCCAATCTTTGAAAAATCCAACAATATCCAGTGATGTTAAATTCCTAAATAATACATCTGTTTTTTTACTTGATACAACAAAACAATTAACATTGTTTTGTGTTAAAACCTTTAATACTTCTTTCATTTTTGGAAAAAGCATTAACGAATCATTTTCAAATTCTTTATATGCTTGACGGAACACGACAAGCAATTGCTCAAATTCATCATTGGTTAACTCTCTATTTGCCATTTCCTTAAACGAAGTTTCGATCGGAATCCCCATATAATATTCAATCACTTCTTGATCAGGCAGCGTAAGTCCCATTTCTTGAAAGGCTGCTTTCGTAGCCAGTACACTGCACTGTTTCGAATCTGCTAACGTACCATCAAAATCAAAAATAAATGTATCCATTTTCTCTCCTCACTGCATTTCATATAAATTATCTTTTGCTTTTTCTTTTAATAAAATGGGGTTGAAAATCTTGATGCCCTCGGGAGCTCGTTCAAGAATACCTTCTTGTTGAAAAGTTTGTATAATCCGGTTTTGATGCCGTACTGTTGTTCCAATAAATCCAGCTATTTCCTTAAGGCTTTTTTTAGCAATAAACGGTTGATAAAACTGCCCATTTTCATTATGTGAAATGGAAAATAAATAACTAGCAAAACGCACATCTGCCTCATTCAACAAATGAAATGAAAGAGTCATTGATTTTGTCAAAAACTTACGTCCAACTACCTCAAGTAAGTATTGATTAAATGCTGCTTCCATACATAATTTATTAGCGGTTTCTACTGAGATAACAAATGCGTGTACCGTTGAAACAGCTTCAATTGTATTGAGTACATTCACCTTTTGGATGAGTTCAATATCTCCAAATATCTGAACTGGACGATTAAACGTAACAATTAATCGTTTACCTTCTGGTGAGGTAACATAAATCTTCACCTTTCCCTTTACAAGAAAGAACAGATAGTCCAATGGATATCCTTGCTCACATAAACACTCTCCCGGCTCAAATTCAATCAATTTTACCTTGGTTTGGTCGAGCGATACTCGAGAATCGATCTTCTTTAAATAATCTCCCCATAAATTTCTATCAACTATCTCCTTCACCCGGTACACCTCATTATTTCTGTTTTTAGCATATATTAAAATATAGCTTTCATTACAGGACATATGTCCCAAAAATGAAATTTATCCCCTTTAATAGAAATAAGCACTAGCTTCTTCTCCATTTCACTAAAATTTTTATGATCAGTATTCGTTTAGATTATCAGCATTCAATGGCTATTCGATTCACCAAGCATCACATGAAGATGATTATCACTTTAATAAAAAAACATTCTATTTTAAAGCACCGCTTCCTGAAACGACTTTCAATTTCAGAGAGAAAGAATTATTTAATCTTTTTTTATGCCATAGCAAGATAGATCCATGCTTCAAAATAAATAAGCCGGGTAAAATCAAATTAAAAACTTGATTTCACCCGGCTTAAATCCACTTCATGATCCCGCATTCCAAAACTTATTCAGCTTCTCCAACAACAGAGAATCGTTGATTTATATGTTCTGCATTTTCAACTTCATCTAATACGGCAATAGCATAATCAGCATAGCTAATGTAGCTTTCATCTTTTGAATTTAGAGTGAGTACCTCCCCAGCTTTTGTGTATGAACCAGTTCGTTTACCTTCTGGATTAAAAAATCCAGCCGGGCTTATATAAGTCCATTTTATGTCGCTGGTATCTTTAAGTTCTTGTAAATTTGCAGCCATGTTTGAAGCTGTTGGAAAATAGGCTTCAGGAAAATCAGGCGTTTCCAGCACTCGAACTTTTTTTACTTCATCTACATAAAGGCTTCCTCCCCCCCCCACGACTACCAATCGCGTATCTTGAGCACCTTTTAGTGCTTCGATTAAAACTCTTCCGGCTTCAACATGTTGAAGCTCTTGTCCAGGTGCAGCATTAAATGCATTCACTATTGCATCAAAAGCCTCTATATCTCGTGATTTTATGTCAAAGATGTTCTTTTCTACTACTGTCACTTGTTTATTTGTAACTTTAGATGCATCTCTAACAATTGCAGTGACGTCATGCCCTCTTTCAACAGCTTCTTGTAAAATAAGACTTCCGGCTTTACCACTTGCCCCAATAATACCAATCTTCATATAAAATCCCTCCAATACTTGCAACTATAATGATTACATGTAATCATTATAGTTACAAGTATTCTTCCTGTCAACAGCTTCACTATTTCTAGTTACGTCCTTTTTTACGCTATAATAAACTTGTAATCAAATTAATTACATGAATGATAAAGATCGAGTTGAGATATTATAAAGAAGGTGACTAAGGTTGTCTATCAGTAGCAGATTTGCAGTGGGCATTCACATACTGACCTTAATTGAATTAAACAAAGAAGGAACAAGCTCCTCTGAATTTTTATCTTCGAGTGTTAACACGAACCCTGCCGTGATAAGAAGGATTATGAGCATGCTTAAAAAGGCCGGCTTAATAGAAGTATCGCCTGGTATTGCAGGAGCTAAACTGGCAAAAGAACTATCAGATATTACCTTGTTTGATGTGTATAAGGCTGTCAATGTCGTTCATGATAAAGGGTTATTTAGTATACATGACAATCCAAATCCAGATTGCCTCGTAGGAAAGAATATCCAGAAAACAATAGAACCATTGTTTTTTACAGCACAATCAGCCATGGAAAAGGTTTTAAAAAATGTGACCCTTAATGATGTGGTGAAGGATGTTACGGATAAATAGCATAAGCGGGTTGTAGGGTAAAAGAAAAAATCCAAAATGATCAGATCATCCGCTATTCCATCAAGTTTCGCTTGATAAAATCTGTGGCGACTCTAACTTTATTCAGCCGGAGTTTGAATCCCACCGAATTGAATATTCATCTCTCCATTTACTGAAATGGGAGACTCCTGCTGATGAAGTTCCAATGACGCTAGGCTTGAGATCTTTATTTTGAAAAGCGTGTTCCTCCAAGCCCTTATCCTGTTATTCTTATTTTAATTGTAGTGAAAGAGAGGGATAGATAGAGGCGTTATAGGACTGAGTTACTTTTATATCGATTTCGCGCATGAAAAAAAGAGGAATTGGACATCCCTCTTTTTTTCGATAGGCCCAAGCTCCAAAAATGCTCTTAGCCCCTTACTTCCCGATAATTGTCGTCATCTAAACCAAGTTGTTTATTGCGTTCTTTAAAGCAGATATTATGTGACGATACATATGCTGCTTCGGGAGCATCAGGTTCGATAAATAATTTGGCATTGTTTACAGCTAATGCAGCATCCGTAAATGCGCCTGCAATTAAACGTACTTTACTTTCATAATTTACAAAATTACCTATACCGTATATTCCGGGAATGTTTGTCGCACAGCGATTATCCACTACAGCGAGATCATCTTTCATTTCGATTCCCCACTTTTTTAATGCGCCAAAATCGCATTTTAAACCGTGATTCACAATCACTTCGTCAACTGCAAAACGTTCTTCTTCTTCCGTTTCAAGATGCCGAATCGTAATTTCTTCTATGACGTCATTACTGCCATGTAATTTGACCACTTCATAAGGGGTACAAATCCGTGCACTAGATTCTTTCATTTTACGCACATTCATTTCATGACCACCAAACTCATTACGCCGATGAATAACTGTAACGCTTTTGGCGATAGGAATAAACGTGTTAGCCCAATCCACAGCTGAGTTGCCTCCGCCAGATATTACAATATTTTTATCACGGAACACATCAACTTCTTGTACCGTATAGTGTAAGTTGTTAATTTCATAGCGATCTGCCCCTTCAATTTCTAACTTTTGTAATGAAAGTGCGCCATAGCCTACTGCCAAAATAACTGTTCTAGAATAGTGTTGTGTACCATCAGCTGTTGTTAATAAAAAATGAGCAAATACATCACGTGTTACATCGACTACCTTTTGCCCAAGTACAATCGTCGGATCGAAAGTTTGAGCCTGTTCTTTTAACTGATCAATCAACCTTTCTCCTAAAATGGGGGTTACGCCGCCGACATCCCAAATCATTTTCTCTGGATACATTAACATGCGCCCACCCAGCTCCTCATTTATACTCAATTAACTTTGTTTTCATATCGCGCATTCCGCTATAAAATGCACCATACATGCCAGCCGGTCCTCCACCGACAATAGTTACATCATACAATTCTGATTCCGGCATTATTTTTCCTCCTTAGCTAGTGCTGAAATTTTTTCAGCCATATCTTCCGCTTGTAATAATGTTGAAATAGGGTCGCCGGTAAAATATTCTTTTACATATAGCTCTACAACATGTCCTTTTTTCACAGCATCTAATGAATTCCATAGGCTAGGTAATTCTGTTTTAGCATCTTCTCCTTGCGTAATGAGGAAAATATAGTCACCAGCAAAATCACTAATTGTTTCCCACGATACTTCAGCGCGGTTTTTTTCCTTATCAATTAACTCGCTTTTCACTTTTTCTTGTGGTGTTAAGTCTAGAACCTGATAAGCTGCTAATCCTCCACGTTCAGCTGTTTCACCAACAACCATCGCGTCTTTAATAGTGAAGGTTGCATCAGCCGGTATAACTTCTTCAATTTTTTCCTTTGCTTTTGCAATGCGCTCATCAAAATCTGTTAGCCATTTTTCCGCTTCATCTTGTCTGTTTAAAATTTCACCCATTGCTGTTAATTGGTCATGAATACCATCATAGTTTTGTGTTTCAAAAACAACAGTCGGGGCAATTTTCTTATACTCTTCCACTTGTTCGCGATCCCATGTGATAATCAAGTCCGGGTTTAATTCCAATACTTTTTCATATGAAACTTGACCATCTTGTCCGATTTCTTCTGTGCGATCTGTGACAAATTGTTTTAGTAGTAAACCATAATCTAAAGTTGTTTTTGATGCACCGACAGGTTCAATACCTAGCGCCACAACATGTCCTAAATCCCAGTCCACCACAACGCGTTCAGGATTTTCCGGAACTTCAACCTCTCCCATCACTGTATCGATTTTGCGTGTCTCAAGAGATTCTCCCTTAGACTCTTCTTGCCTAGATTCTTCTGTTTTTGAACACGCCCCCAACATTAGCAGTAATGATAAAAATATTATTGAAACCAATAGCTTCTTCATTGTTGGTCTCCCTCAATTTCTATGATTTTTTCCCCTATTTCCTCCACCTGCATAGTCATTAATTGTTTCCCATGACATAGTTAAGCGTGTTTCATCTTTGTCCTGTAATAATTTTTGAAGATTTTCAGGCATAGATAAACCTAATAAATTGTATAATGCCTCACCACCGCCATCTTCTATTTCCAACGTGGCATTTTTATCGTCTTTAGAATTAATAATTGTAAATGTCGCGTCTGTTGGCACGGCTTGTAACACTTTCTTTCGCATTGTTTCAACCCGATTTTTCATATCATTTAAGAAAGCCTTCGCTTCTTTTAGGCGATTTAAAATCTCTCCCATCTCCGTCACGCGCTCTTCCATACTGTTATAATTCGATACATTAAATAAAACAGTCGGAGCAATTTTTTCGTAATCTGTTACAGCTTCTTGATTAAAAGTAATAATTAAATCTGGCTCTAATTCTAGGACTTTTTCCATTGAAACTTGCCCTTCCATTCCACTACCTTCCGCATCTTTGGGTATATGTGGTTTCAACATTTCGTTGTACTCCAGAATTGTTGAAGATACACCGACCGGCTCTGCACCTACTGCTAAAACATCGCCGACATTCCAAATAACAACGATGCGTTCTGGGTTAACGGGGACACTCACTTCTCCAGTTGCCGTCTTGACTGTACGCATTTCTTCCACTTTATCTGGCTCACTCGAGCAAGCCATAAGCATACTCATACAAAGCATAAAAAAGACAATAGGCCTTTTTTTCATGTACTAATGCCCCCTACTGCATTAAGCTTTCTACAATAGATTTACGTTGTGCTTCTAATGAAATAGGGTCATTGAAGTAATCGTTTGTTTCATCAATCATGAAAACGCGATTTTGCTTCACAGCTTCTAACCCCTGCCAAATCGCTGTTTTTTCAGTTTCTCTGAAATTAGCATTATCCTCGATAAAAATATAGTCTCCCGCATATTCATTTAATTTTTCCAATGACAATGCCGCATAACCTTGACCTTCAATCGCATACTTTTGAACAGCTTCTGGTGCTGTTAATTCAAGCTCATCATAAATAATTTCGCCACCTCGGCTATAGCGATTTCCATAGGCTATAACCTCTTTATCTCCTACTCCTAAAATTGAAATAGTAGATGAACCAATTTTTTCTTGAACCTTCTTTTTATCTGCTTCGATTTTTGCATTCCAATCAGCTATCCATTTGTCAGCTTCTTCTTCTTTTCCAATCAGCTTACCTATTTCTACTAACTGTTCTTTGAAGTCACGCTTTACCGGTTCATAGACTACTGTCGGAGCAATTTTTTCAAGTTCCTCTAAATCAGGCGTTGTTGTAAACGCAATAATTAAATCTGGCTTCAATTCCAAAATAGCTTCTAGCGGCTTATCCCCAATGTTCGTAACATCTTTTATATAGTCAGCAAAATAGTCATTTTTCATCGCAAAGTCAGACAAACCAACTGGTGTTACGCCTAGAGCCAACGGGTAACCAGCATATGAATTAGCATGGACTACGATACGTTCAGGATGTTTTGGTACCATTACAGTTCCACCGCTATCATCTTTATAAGCCACTAAGTCATTTGCATCCGTGTCATTCTTGCTCTCCTTACTGCATGCACTTAAAACAAGTAATAAAATTGTCGTTATAACGATAAAACGTTTCATGCTTATCTTCCTCTCACCAAGTCGTATGGAATACAAAATGGCCCACCAGTACGCGGGTCTTCAATAATATCTGCTTCGATTTGAAAGACTTGTTTCAATACTTCAGTTGTCACAACTTCTTTCGGGGAACCTGCATGAATGACAGTCCCCTGCCTGATCGCAATCATATAATCAGCAAAACGTGTTGCATGACTTAAATCATGAACAACCATAATGATCGTCCGATTTTCTTGTTGATTCAGTCTTTGTAACAGAGCTAAAACTTCAAGTTGATGTGCCATATCCAGAAAAGTTGTCGGCTCATCTAAAAATAAAATGTCTGTTTGTTGTGCTAATGCCATCGCAATCCACGCACGTTGACGTTGACCACCTGATAATTGGTCAACAGCTCGGTCATAAAAGGCTGACATACCTGTCACCTCGATGGACCATTCGATTATATCCCGGTCTTCCTTCGACATTGATCCCATACCTTTTTGGTGAGGATAACGCCCATACCCAACAAGCTCATAGACAGTTAAACCATCTGGTGCTGTAGGGGTTTGTGGCAAAATCGCTAGAGATTTCGCCACTTCTTTAGTTGATTTTAAATGTATCTGTTCTCCATCTAAAAGCACGCTGCCTGCATTCGGCTTCATTAATCGAGCCATTGTCTTTAAAATAGTCGATTTCCCCGAACCATTTGCACCAACTAATGCTGTAATTTTTCCATTGGGTATTTCAATATTTAATTCATTAACAATTGTCGTATCTCCATAACCTATTGATAGATCTTTCGTTAACAAACGCTGCATTGCTTTTACCTCCTTATCTCCCGTATTGTGCCCGATGCAAGCGACTATACGTACCGCCACTCACTAGCAGCTGCTGATGTGTCCCCTGTTCTTCTACACCTGCTTTTGAAATGACTAAAATACGGTCAGCATTTTTGATCGTTGCTAAACGGTGCGCAATAACTAATGTCGTACGTCCTGCGGATAACTCTGCTAAAGCCTGCTGAATTGCAGCTTCAGTTTCGGTATCTAATGCCGAAGTTGCTTCATCTAAAATTAATATTGGTGGGTTTTTTAAGAACATGCGGGCAATGGAAAGACGTTGTTTTTGTCCACCTGATAATTTAACGCCTCGCTCACCGATTAACGTATCTAAGCCATTCGGCATTTCTAAAATTAAGTTTTCCATCTGTGCTTGACGTGCTGCTTTCCAAATTTCATTTTCTGTAGCATCTAATTTGCCATACGCAATGTTTTCACGAATCGTTCCATCAAATAAAAATACGTCTTGTTGGACGATACCGATATTTTGCCGCAGTGATTGCAGCGTCATATCACGGATATCAATGCCATCAATTGTGATGCTACCGGCTGTTACATCATAAAAGCGCGGCAGTAAGTTACAAATCGTCGTTTTACCACCACCTGATGGTCCGACTAACGCCACTGTTTCGCCTTGTTCTACAGAAAAGTTAATATTATCCAGTAAGACTTCATCTTGTTCATAAGCAAAATGCACATTGTTATATCGAATCGTACCTTTAACAACTTCAATGTCCTTCGCATCTTCACGATCTTCCACATCCGGTGGTGTATTCAACAGTTCTTGAAAACGTTTAAAACCTTCTACACCTTTTGGATATGTTTCGATTACTGAGTTTATTTGCTGAATTGGGCTCAAGAAAATATTCGACAACACCACAAATGCCATAAACTCACCAAACGTCATCGATTGATTAATGACGAACCAAGTGCCGCAGGCTAGAACAAAAATGGATACACCCTTCATTAAAATATGGCTAACAGAGGCATTCCAAGCCATGACCCGGTACGTCACTAATTTAGTGCGACGAAAGCGTTCGTTATTTTCTGCATAACGAGCAATCTCATGGTCTTCGTTAGCAAAAGCTTGGACAACGCGTATACCACTGACATTATTTTCGACGCGCGCATTAAAATCGGCAATGTCTTTAAACATTTGTCCAAATGCCACCGACATTTTTCGGCTAAAGTAAATGGATAAGCAAATTAAAAATGGGATGATAATAAATGTTAAAATTGCTAATTGCCAATTAATCGATAACATTAATCCAAATGCACCCGTTAATGTCATTAATGCAATAAATAAATCCTCGGGCCCATGGTGAGCAATCTCACCAATGTCCATTAGATCATTCGTCATACGCGATACAAGATGTCCAGTTTTATTGTTATCAAAGAAGCGAAATGATAGCTTCTGTACGTGATCGAAAGACTTTTTCCTCATATCCGATTCGATATTAATCCCTAATTTATGTCCGTGATATGTAACGACAAAGTGAAAGATCCCGCTTAATACATAAAGTGCAAACAATCCAATACAAGCAAGTATAATGGTTTTCCAATCACCTGTTGGCAATAAATCGTCAATCACACGATTCAAAGCTAACGGAAACGCCAGCTCTAACAGCGCTGCAATAATTGCACTTGAGAAATCTGCAATAAAAAGCCACTTGTATGGCTTGTAATAGGCGAAAAATTGCCTAACCATCGTCGTAACCTCCTCACGTTTTGGAACGTGCTAATAGATATAAAAAGTATGGTGCGCCAATAACAGCAACGACAATCCCTGCCGGAACTTCGGAAGGCTGTAGAATCGAACGTCCTATTGTATCCGCAATCAGTACTAAAAGTCCTCCTACTAACGCAACAGTAGGTAATAAGAATTGGTGTTTCGGACCAATTAAACTACGCACTAAGTGGGGAGCAATTAATCCAACAAATCCAATACCACCGCTGACTGATACAGCTGTACCTGCTAAACCGACAGCTGCAAACAACAGCCATCGTCGCTCACGTTCCACGGCGACACCTAAACCATTGGCCAGTTCATCACCCATGTTTAAAATATTTAGTACAGGTGCTTTATACATAACGAATGGCAATAATACGATTAAAAACGGCAAGAATGCCATGACAAACTTCCAGTTTGATCCCCAGATACTGCCTGCCATCCAAGTTGCAACAAATTGATAGTCATCTGGCGAAAGCATCAGCGTAATAACAATCGTAAAAGCACTAATACCTGCTGCTACAGCGATACCTGTTAATAATAGGCGGGTTGGCGAAATTCCTTCACCACGCTTATAAGAAAGAAGATAAATTACAGTTGCTGTAATTGCTGCTCCCACCCATGCTAAAATCGGTAAAAATAAAATAGAATCACCTGTAGCCGCTGGGAAAAAGGCGACATAAAGCAATACCATTAAGCCTGCACCTGCATTAATTCCTAAAATCCCGGGATCTGCTAAAGCATTACGTGATAAACCTTGCAAGACCGTTCCGGAAATCGCTAATGCTGCACCGACCAAAACCGACAGCACAATGCGGGGTAAACGAAATTCGAATAAAATTAAATTTTGCTTGTTTGTACCGTTTCCAAATAATGTATTAATTACTTCACTAGGAGACAAACGAATATGTCCCGTGTTTAAACTAATTAAAAATGTAATAACAATAAGTACAGCAAAAATAATCATCACAGTTATATTGCGCTTTAGCTTTCGATCTCTCATTACAGTGTTCTCCTTTCTTTACGTGCAAGATAAAGAAAGAACGGAACTCCTATTAAAGCGATTAATGCGCCGACCGGTGTTTCATAAGGCGGATTAATCATGCGTGCGATAAAATCAGCCCATACCATTAAAAGTGCTCCGAGTACAGCTGAGCATGGAACAATAAAACGATAATCTACCCCAACGATATAGCGAGTCAAATGTGGAATAATTAACCCGACAAACCCGACAGGGCCTATAACTGAAACAGCCGATCCTGCAAGTATTAAAACGATCAGCGTACCAAATAATTTAATATGCTTTATTTTTTGTCCAAGTCCTATTGCAATATCTTCACCTAGACTAAGTAAGGTAATCGAGCGTGAAATAGCAACAGCGCCACCAATTGCAAGAACAACAATGGGAGCCATAATGAAAAGATGTGACCAGCGAGTACCTGAAACCCCGCCCGCATACCAAAATGCCAAGTCTTGCCCGATTCGGTAATATAGAGCAATTCCTTCGCTTAATGCACCGAATAATGCACTTAGCGCCGCTCCTGCTAACACTAAACACAATGGGGTTAAACCGCCTTTGGCCATCGACCCGACACCAAACACTAACATTGCACTGCCCGCTGCTCCTAAAAAAGAAAATACTATTAACATTGCATATGGTGTTTTGGGAAACAAAGCAAAACAAATGGCCATGGCTAAAACGGCTCCTGAGTTCAAACCAAGTAAACCAGAATCAGCAAGCGGGTTTCTTGTCATCCCCTGCATGATCGCACCTGCTACAGCAAAACTGGCCCCTACTAACAGAGCACCTATTACACGCGGCAAACGTAATTCATGTATGATTTGCTGGTCTTGTGAATTACCATCAAAACTAAACACAGCTTGCCAAACATCACTCAGCTTAATATCAGCAGCACCATATGAGATAGAAATAGCTACACTACACAGCAAAAAAATAGTTCCTGCAGTTAAGATCAGTGTTGCCGCAAACGGGCGTCCTCGCATTTGCGATTCTGTAGTTGCCAAACCTACATTTTCCTTTGCTGCCTCCATCGTTCCTACTCACCTTTTCCTCGAAAATAGTCCAATAAAAAACCACGCTCTATTTTTCAGCGTGGTGTGATTGACTCCTAGCACTGAATTGATAATCATTATCAATTAAATGATAGCAATCTCCTATTTAAATTACTATAGACAATTCTCATGAGTTCTTTATAGATAAATATCAGATTTTCTTTTACCAAGTAAATATTCCATTTGAATAGAAAGTTGCCCTTCTAGGGAGACCCCTTCACTAGACCAAAAATCCTCAAGCCGTAACATGTGAACTTTTTGCTGTTTCATCGCAGGTAAATTTTGCCATACTTGACTAAAGAAACGATGCTCTTGTTCCTTGCAATGCACGACTACAAACATCTCATCTGCTGCATAAAGTGGCAATTCACTTTCTTCAATCAATTTTCCCCGGTCAGGTATTAATATCTCTTTTTTAATATAAGGATTTGGTTTTAGTTTTAACATTTCATAAATATTATAAGCGCCCCTCGAGTTTGAACGCCAAATTCCAATTCGGCCATGATTACGTAGTTCATATACGCCAACAGTTGTTTTTGGAGACAAAACTGATTTTAATACATATTTCGCTTCCTTTATTTTCTGTTCATATTGATTAATCCATGCCTCAGCCTGCGCCTCACGCCCAACCAATTTCCCTATCATTCGTACTTCTTCTATTCGATCATATGTATCCCATTCTAAAGCAACTACTGGCGCAATTTTTTCTAAATTACGTATGTAGGCTTTATTCGGATACTCATGGACTGAAGCGATAATTAAATCAGGTTTCTTACCGTCCCATACAACACCCTCTTTCAACCAATTAGATGAAAGCGAAATAGCACTTTCTACATGAGGCCGAATAACATCCGGCACATTATAATAGGCAGACAAGAAAGCCCTGGGCTTAATTCCCGTTGCAAGTAATGATCCTGTAAACTGTAACGTTACGATATTCTCAAGACGGGTATGATCTCTAAAATTACTTGGAGCCATCCCAACTTGCTGTCTGAATTTTCGGCTTAAATATAAACTATCTCGATAACCTACATTTCTAGCAACTTCTTGGATCGTTTGTGAAGAACTCAGTAATAATAACTTTGCTTTTTCTAAACGAATATGCGATAAAAATTCATTAAATCCCCAGCCGATTTCTTTTTTAAAGCTCTCTGAAAAATAATTAGCATTGTAGCCAAATCGTTTGGCGACTAGCTCACGTGTTAAATTAGTATGTGCATACTTTTTAACATACTGTACAACTTCCTCAAAAGTATGCTGCTTTCCATTACGCTCATAAATCTCATATAACTTATTTATTTGCAATAACAATGTTTGAAAGTTGTATATTGTATTCCTTTTCTCTAAAGCTGCTAATGCCTCTACGACTGTGTCAGTTACACCTTGATAGTAAATAAATTCATGTATAAACCTTAACGCATCCATCTCATAAACTAACCGCGAGCCTTGTTCGACTAAATGATAATTTTGAAAACGAACAAGAGTGTACTCTCCATTTAATACATTAATTTGAATTTGATTACGTGCTTGAATAACAAGTAAAGAATCACTCACTAAGTGAAATGGACGACGATCTACTATTACCTCAACTTCCCCCTCTGCTACATACATGATCATTGCTTTATCATGTTGAATAATTGTATTCTTTCCACTCACTTCGACATCATCTACAGCATACATATGTTGTTGTATGTTCATTGCCCTCTCCTAATTGATTATCATTATCAATTATATTAACAATTGTTCCTTAAAGAAACAATTGAGATTCATTGGTAAAAGCAAAAGAAATATAGCCATTAAATCAAATGCGCCCAGATTTTATCGAGTTCTGTTCGATAAAATCTGGGCATCCGCCGGAGAGTTTAACTTCATTCAGTAGGGTTTCAACCCCACTGAATGAAATACCGCTATGCTTCCATCTCAACACTTGTAAAAGTGGGAGACTTCTAATGAATGAACCTTAAAATATCAAGTAGCTTTACAGAAGAAGTTAATTACATACTACAATATGCAAACTGGCAGTGATCATAAACAGAAATACCATACACCCACCTAAGGAAATCATTAACGTTTTTTTCTCTTATTATATCCTCGCTCTTCATATGGTTGCAGTTCGTCCAACCATTTATTCTCAAGCTCTGACAAAGCTTCTTTTTCATTAAAATATGGGTCATCTTTCTTTTTGAGTACTTCTAATATTTCGATACTGAAGGCACCTTCACCGTAATCACTCCAATCTTTTTGAAGCTCTTTGTTTGTAAAAGTGCCAGCTTTTAAACTGAATTTTAACCCGTTCAATGTTTTAAAATTTCTCGTCGTTCCAATGAAAATTTTCCCACTTTGAGTATTTTTAATTTGATAAACTCCCGCTTCAATCTTCATTTCTTTATAGATTTCTTTCAACTCTTTTTTTCGATCCATTATTGGCACTCACTTTCATTCGTTATTTTTTCAACCAATATTGACTTCCATCTGACTTTCTTTCAAGAAAGCCGTATTCAATTAAATATCTTCTAATCAGGATATAATCATCATATATATCCTTTAAAATCCCATTAATTTCATTTTCAGTATAAAATCTATCCCTTTCAAACCGTCCTGCGATTTCTCGAAGGATAATGAGTCTTTGCTTTTCTTTTGGAGGGAAGTTCCTTAATCGTCCACTTATCCCATTAGGTAAAAATTTTTGAGTAATTTCTTTTTGTTCCTCTTCTGTAACAGCGTATCGAGCATCAACCATCTTCGCTGTTCTATGTGGCGGAACAAATGCTGGTGCATGCTGATCTTTTTCCTTTAAAAGCTCCATAATGGCTAAAAAAACCTTAGCTTGGCGTTCTTTTTCTTTCAAAGCAAACCGATGATGTCTAATCGTGGAGGTACTGCCAATGCCCATCTCTTTCTGAACTTCTTTGTCCTTTTTTCCTTGATAAAAAAGGCGAAGTAGTTGATTCTGATGATCCGTCAGCCCTGTCAATTTCTTATCGAGGCCCATTAAATAATCAAATATGGATTGGTGAGAATGTTCAATATGAATACGCATATACTTTTCAGCCTCATAATAAAGTCCTGCATAAGGGTAAATAATCCCTTTTTCGATTCTTTCACCACATAAAAGACAAACGTATGAATCTGCCTCTTGCCTATACCCCTTTTTAAGCTCTTCTAATGAAGCGCTCCAAAAATCATCTGAAATATCCATCACACAACACACCTTTCAAAAAAACAAACATATTATAATTTAGTTTGTTAAATTACAAACGAATCTATCCTTCGTTTATAATATATCAATCCGCGAGGATTTTCAAAAGAAAAAAACGGCGGCTGTGAATTTCCCGTTTCACAGTCGCCGTAAATTACTAGATTCCTGTTTTATAAACCCTGCTTTTTAACCTCTGATTCCTCTCCTGTATTTATCCGCTCGTTTTCAAAACAATGTTGTCTATAAATGGCTATTTCAATTTTTAATATTTGTTTCAAAATAATAAAATTCATCAACTTTTTTCTCTTTCAAAAGTATGGGATCAGTTTTTTCACCTTTTACATATTGGTTGAAGAAAGCCAATATGTATTGATTCATCACTTGATGGAATTGATCGACATTGATATCCAATGACAAAAGGGGCGAAAGATAAGGGAAATCTGTAAAAGTATAATGATCCCCAGCTATAAAAGTGAGCCTATATGTGTCATTTTTAATTCCCTCTTCATAATGAAAATCCGCAAGTTCTGTAATTTTATTATGATATTCCCTGAATTCCTCTGGTGTAACATTTGTATACTTAATTTCTTCATCTGTTAGAAAGAGATAATCATCATCTAATATGAACATAAAAGGTTTTTTAAGCCTTGAACTGGCTACTGGTTCATGCAAGGGCCCATCTATATTGATTCCTGATAAAAACCTGGGATCGTCCAACAATACTTGCGCAGCTGTTGATCCCCCATAGGAATGCCCGAAAACTCCAATCCTATCTATATCCATCTTTCCGGTGAACAACTTTTGAGAGTCCTGTTTATTTATTTTAGTTAATTGATCGACTACGAAACTCACATCTCTGGATCTCGTTTTGACATCTTTCTCATCTTCAATATTAAAGGAATAAGAGTAAGCATCAGCGCGATTCATTACCTCCCGCCCATCGGGAAACTTCGTATATCCTGCATCATTCGTATGGTCTACACTGACAACGAAGTATCCATGGCTTGCCAGCTCCTCCATTTGCGAATAACTCTGCATTCTAGTACTGCCAAATCCGTGAGAAAATACTAGAATCGGGTATTTACTTTCCTGATCGGAGACTGTGATATCTTTTATACTGTTAGATTCGTTATATTTTAAATAATTAAAGAAAAAGCGTGGAAAAGAAAATATGAACTCCATCGTCCCCGACCATTCTTCATATGGAAATGCTTCATATTGAATCTTTTGATTATCGTCTGTCACCTCTGCTGGATACCAAATTTGTATCATGATTTCTCGGGCTTCTTGTTTTGAGATAGTATTTTGACTTCTGGATTCATCTATCAAATGCCTTGAAGTCATGCCTACTTCAAAAGGCCCTGTAGGCTTTGGTAATTGAAATACGGGCATCATGATGACTAAAGCAAAGCTGCTAATCGAATAGATAAGGATAAACAAAATGCCACAAAACTTTTTAACCTTCTTTTTATTCTCACTATCAAGTTTAACTTTTTTACTATTTCTCTGAATGAATGGTTTCAGTATGAGCAGTGTCAAAAAGATAAATAAGACATATGTTAATCCCATTTGCCATCGGTGACCTTCCGCCTCAAAATGAATCATCATTAAGATGAACGCTACTAAATTTGTACTTATTTTTACTTTTGCGTTGAACCTGAATAGAAAAGACAAAAGCCAAAATATATGGACAACAATTAAAACCCCTTCAAGCAATCTCAAAAACCTCATCTCCTATCATATAGTTAAGTTAATTAAACTAAACTATAATCCATAAGAGTTAAAAGGTCAAAGCTTATGAAATAGGGTCACGAGGGAAGCTTTTATCTTATTTCCTTAAACAAATACTTATCAAATTTGTGAAAGTGGCACAGCACAGTCCATTTAAATATGTCGCCTTGGGGTTTTTGCTCCCTGATTTTATCTAGAACCGTTCGAAAATCCTCTTGAAATCTGTGGCATCCGCCGAAAGCTTTAACTTGATTCAATTGGGGTTTGAACCCCCACTGAATGGAATATCAATACACATTCGTCTCACCATTTACAGTTGTGAGATGCTGAATGAAGTTAACACACTTCAAAGAAATTCTAAAGAGATCATCCTTGCGAAAAGAATGATCTACAATCTACCAGAATCCCGAAGCTACGTAAAAAGGGCCAATCTCTTTTACATTTGTGCAATATTGATTGAAGGGCAATGCTTTTTAATATCATTTACAAGTTGTTCTTTATTTCCACTTTCAAATACAACATAATCAAATTCATGTTCTTTCAAACGAAGCATAATGATTTCATTTGCGTTATGATAGGCCATAAAGTATTTCTTGCCTTCAATTATAAATATTCCGGCTTTCTGACCCGATGTCGTAATGCCTGTTCGCTTGATGGCAGTTTTCCATGGAAAGCTATATGAACCCACCCGAATTTCTTCAATCAAGGTGTAAGGAATTTTAATTTCCTTCCTCATAGTCAACGCTGCTGTCCAACCTGAAATATTCAGTAATAACTCATTATCATTCGATACGACTTGAAAGCTCATCTTTTAAACCCTCCAATTCACGTGATTCATTTCCCTGTTTTTTCCAATAGTAGACATGATGAAACAACTCACATAGAAGGTAATTCCTTTCGTGATAAATACAAGGTTGCAAATGTAAAACAGAAGACAATGAGTAATATGGTTACAATGATTGTTGTCAACAAGTGAGGTGATGCACTACCAGACGTTATAATGCTAACAGCTTGATTAGTTAAATGTGCCGGATTCAAAATCTGAAATCCTCCGCCCAACAAGGTAACAGTTTTCAATAGTATTAAAACAAAAAAAGACAGCAGTGCAATAGCAGGTGTTCTAAGTAATAAAGCACCTATTGCTATTACGAAAGTTAACATAAACAAACACCAAATATAGTAAACTCCCAGCCCTGCTGCAACCCTAGCAAAGGAGACAGCTTGATATAAATAAAAAGTATAAAATACAGCCGTCAAATATCCGATGAAGACAGAGCCAGCAACCATCGCTGCATGCCCAAACAGCTTACTTAACAAATACTCAGTGAGTGTCGTATCTCGGGTAAGAATAAACGCCAGCATTCCATTCGTTTTATCCGATACGATAATCCCCATTGTTGCTATAACAATAACGATTAATCCCATTTGGTCAAATTGATTGGTTAAAACACCAGCTAATACTTCATCAGCCGTTAACTCGGGCAAGGTTATGGCCATTCCATCAGGCAGTCCACCAGCGACTTTTAATATTTCAGGTAAATAAAAGGATGATAAGGGTTGAAGCATTCCTAAAAAGATAAAAACGACAGGCAGCCATAATATTTTGTAACTTCTTTTAGCGTCCAGCCATTCTTTCTTCATCAAAACTGTGAAGCGGTTCATGATGACTTCACCATCCTTATAAAGATCTCTTCCAAGCGTTCCTGTACCAGTTCAAACTTTTGAATAGGAAGATGTAAACTTGTAATTTTACTTAACAGCCAGTCTCTCCCCTGCTCGATATTTTTAACTCGCACTTTGGCAGCATTTCCTGTCACTTCAATTGATTCAATAATGTCTTCATTAACTAGCTGGTTTGACCACTCGCTTATTCGCGGCGCCTGAATAATAAATATATGTTTTTGAGTTCGTTCAATGATCTGATTAATCGATCCGTTAACCAGTAGCTTCCCTTTATTTATAATCAGCATCTTATCGCAAAGTTCTTCAGCATCATGCAAAATGTGCGTAGAAAAAAGAATGGTCGATTTCTGTTTGATCATTTTGAGCAATTCCAATATATCCCTGCGGCCTAATGGATCCAGAGCAGAAACAGGTTCATCCATAATCAATAATTTTGGTTGATGGATGAGTGCTTGTGCAATTCCTAATCTTTGCTTCATACCTCCTGAATAAGTGCCAATAGGCCGATTTTCCATCCCATCCAGCCTCACCAGCTCCAACAGCTCATAGATTCTTTGTTCTAAAATCTCCTGCTCTATATTTGAAAGGCCCCCCATAAATTTAAGCAATTCCTTCCCCGTCATCCACGGATAAAAAGTGGGGTGCTGTGGTAAATATCCAATATATTTACGCATTTGGTCATGGTTGTTTCCATTAATCAAGATTTGACCACCAGTAAGTTTGTTTATATCTAGGATCATTTTAATAATCGTTGTTTTACCTGCCCCATTGGGACCTAGAAGAGCGACACATTCTCCCTGACAAATATGGAAATCAATCTGTTGAACAACCTCATGATTTCCGTACTTTTTTTGAATCCGGCTTACTTGAAGTAGGGGCATCTAAGCTGTGCCTCCTTCCAAAGATAAAGTACAAGATGGGGCCGATCATATTAATCAAAATAATAATCATTCCCCACATCCATTTATATTCTTTGCTTTGATTTCTCTTTAATAAATCCCATAATGCCACAGAAAATAAAATGAGATGTAAGATCACGACGGGCAAAATCAGTGGTAACCAATTACCAAGTTCGTCAATCCCAATGTGATAGCCATAATGCATGTCAAAACCTCCTTACGATTCGTGTGAGTCTTGCGGGATAAACATGCTAGCAAAAATTCGGGTAGTTCGTGCAGACGTTGGCTGGTTCTGAACCACTTTTTCAATGGCCTGCTGGATAGTCTGTGTTAGCTCTTGAAATTCTTCGTCCGATAGATGTAAAGGTATATATGCATAACTAAATCCTTCTTCTTCATATTTTTCAGGGGACGTCTCCGCCAAATAAGAGGTCGCTAATTGAAACAAATTGCCATGGAAGACAGAAAAATGTCGGATGTGGTCTTCACGTGAAGTCTTTTCAACTTCGCTTTCGGGGATATGCAAATTATCTTTCTTCACTGAGAATGTGCGTTCTTCAGTTCCTTTCACCTTTTTCGTTTCTATGACTTCAATAAGGTTTGCTTCGAGCAAAAGATTCATATGGCGGTATAGTGTAGCTTGAGGAATATCACCGAGTATTTCTACAAGTTGTGCGATTGTGAGTGGTTTACCTAGTAACAATTGTTGGACGATCCGCATTCGTACAGGATGAAGAAGTAAATCAGCCTTTCCTTTCATTTGAACACCTCTAAATCATTATCATTTTATAAAATGATAATACATTTTCAAAATCATATTGTCAACTTATTTTGAAATATTTGTTAGCCCATTAATCTGCCTCCATTTCTAAATTTTTGTTTCTTTTTTCAAAATGATTTTATATAATATATCTAAATGATATATATCTTTTAGTTAGGGTGAGTTACTTTGAAAAAATATAATCATACAACATATGCCATTCTAGGAATTTTAACTACAGGATGCAGGTCTGGTTATGACATTAAGCAGCTGATTGATCGAAGCTTAAATCATTTCTGGAAAATTAGCTATGGACAAATATATCCGACATTAAAAACAATGGTCGAAGATGGATTAGCGGAAGTCCAAACTTCTTCACAAAAAGGAAAACCTGATCGTAATGAGTATTTCCTCACTTCGAAAGGGGTCGAAACGTTAAAAAGCTGGCTAGAAGAGCCCATTCAGCAGATTCCTGGTGAACGAAATGAAATTTTGCTTAAATTATTTTTTGGACGCTTTCAATCCAAAGAAAGCACCGTATCACTCCTCGAAGAATATAAGCAACAACTTGAGAATCGTTACCTAACGTATGTAAGCATTGAACAAGCCATTTCCAAATCCAACGAAGAAGATAAGGATTCCTTTTATTGGCTAATTACATTAGATTATGGAAAAAGAGTCACAAAGGCTGCCATTGAGTGGTGTATCTCTACGCTTGAACAAATTTCAGATCAGGAGGTATGAAAATGAGCAAACAAATCTATACTGGGCGTTACACGACTGAAAACCAAGAGGACATCGTTGTCTTCATTATTGGTATGAGGATAAACAGACGATTAGCATTGCATAAATGGCTTCCAGTATTTCAAAGTATGCCGGGGATGATTAAAGAACTGTATACAAACAAAGATGAATTGGGCTTTTTATCAATGGAAAGCTATTTTGGCCTTAGAACAACAGTCATGATTCAATATTGGCGTTCAACCGAGGACCTGCTCGCTTATGCAAGAAATGAGAAACACATGAAAGCCTGGGCGAACTTCAATAAAAAAATAGGCAATAATGACGCCGTAGGAATATATCACGAAACCTATAAAATCAATAACGGGGATTATGAATCGATTTATGGAAATATGCCACTTTATGGTCTTGGAAAAGCGTTAAAACATATTCCAGTAACTAAAAATCGAAATTCCGCTCGTAAACGGCTTCATAATACTGATGCGAATGTAACGACATCAACCTCATAAAATGAGGTTGGAAAATCTATTAGTATTGCTTTTCATACTATTAAACGGGTCTTGGCATAGCGCTCAGATTTTTTCGGGCGAAGCTCCTTAAATTTGCTCTAAAAAATCTTTGACTATCCAACGGCTTTAACTTCATTCAGCTGAGACTTGGATCACTATTGCCCCCCGCTGAATGAAGTTAAAATTGCTCTTTTTTAGTTCTGATTTTTATACATCTTATTACAATAATTAAGTATGTAGTTCATACATTGTATAGTGTCATTAATCCTGTGTTTCTTGGAATTATAGTAACGTATATCTAACCCTTCTGAAATGCTAATTACGTCATTAATGATGTTATGCCACCTTTCTGGCATATGATTGATTGCATATTTACCTGCTTCTACTTTTGAAATGATTTCATGTTCTCTTAGCGTATAGAATTGGCGTAACATCCCGGTAATGGACCACTGTAATTCCTGATCTAAAAATTTATTTGGTAATAGAGATGCTATTCTTTTGAATTTTTTTAAAGTATTCATTCGATTGAACCAATAGGTATTCATATTGGTTAGTACATAATTAGCCAGATCACTCTCATCAACATCAAAATGGAATGAGGTAATATTGGGACCAATAATACCTATTCCTTTGTTTTTCAGAATCCACCAAGTAATCGGGTTAATCTCATGATTACTCCAACGTACTTTTCCTTCATTTACATATAAACATTTTTTTGTTTCAGTCGCTTTCTTACCTATGTCTTTCCAAAGAAGATAGCACCCGTCCATTCCTATTTTTTTATATTTATTTTTTAACTCTCGATGAGAGTTAGATAATGCTTTTATCTCTGCTTCAGTTAATTGGCGGTTAACAATCGCAATGAAATCAATATCACTAGAGCCATTAATATAAGCATTAAGAGCAATTGAACCGTGTAAATATAATCCTTCAAGCGTATTAGGAATTCGTTCATTAAATAACGCAATATAATCCCTTAAAATATTTTGAACTGGGATGGGAACTCTTGAATCCATAAAACAACTCCTATTTAATCAAATGCGCCTTGGCTTATTCGCGCCCAGATTTCATCGAGCTCCGCTCGATACATTTCCTCTAAAAATCTGTGGCATTCGCCGGAGGCTTTAACTTTATTCAGTGGGGGTTTAAACCCCCACTGAATGGAATACCAATATGCGTTCATCTCACCACTTACAGAAGTGGTAGACTTCTGCTGAATGAAGTTAAAATATCCTTATTGAAATTGATTAAAGTCTCTTGCGTATGCTCTTTTATGCTTATTTCATAAAAGTATAACTTTCCTACTATATCAATCGACTTTTTGATAAGGAACCTCAACACCTTCATCGATAAATAAATGATTCGCAACATCCACATAACTCATCGTATTACGTACCCAATAATATGACTCATCTATTTTGAATAGTGGCACAGACAACTGGTGTTCAAAGGAAATCAACAAATGTACATCCTTTTCAATCGAAAATCTTGTGTCAAGGCCATCGGCTAATTCATATCGGCCTGTAATATCCTCTTTATTAGTAAGGGGTAAAATAACTAAATGTTTTGGAGCTT
This sequence comes from Bacillus norwichensis, assembly GCF_014836955.1. Taxonomy (GTDB): domain Bacteria; phylum Bacillota; class Bacilli; order Bacillales; family Bacillaceae_C; genus Siminovitchia; species Siminovitchia norwichensis. The sequence goes on along the minus strand of NZ_JACSPV010000036.1, from coordinate 17,632 downwards.
CTACAGTATTTTGTTTTCCCATTAAACAATACATAATTTCTTGTTCATATAGCGGAAACACTTCTTGATTCGTTGCTAACACAACCACTTCCTCTGTATATATATTGATAAAGGCTTGTGTCGAACATCCAAGCCATCCACCTGTATGACCAATCCATTCATTTTGAATGATAAAACCATAACTATAATTTTCAGCAGCTGTTGTTGGCGTTACTATAGATTGTACAAGTTCTTTGCTAATGTACCGCCCTTGCCAAAATGCTATTAAAAACTTTGCTACCTCTGCCACTGTTGCATAAATACCACCGTCCCCATATTCATCATTATTTTTTTCACTTTCGTGGAAATATGGGTCATCAATCGCCTTTAAATATCGTTTCTTCTCATAATCATATGTTTGACCTTGCGCTGCGCATTCCTTTATAGGTTGTGTTGTCGTGTGAGTGAGGTTTAATGGTCTTGCAATATATTTTTGTAAATATGCTTCATATGATAATCCACTCACCTTCTCAATAATTTTTGCAAGCAAAACATAATTTGTATTACTATATGACCATTGCTCATTGGGTGCAAATTGTGGCGATACTAATTCGATAAATGTGGCAACACTCCATTCTTCTCCAATATACTCGGGAATTCCTGACGTGTGTACAAGTAATTGTGCAACTGTCACCTCTGTAAAATTCGGTACATTAAACCAATTTGTTATTTTATCATCTAACTGTAGCTGTCCTTTTTCAATTAGCTGGAACGTCATGACCGCTGTATACATTTTACTTAACGAAGCTAAGTTAAACTGTGTACTTTCTGTAATAATATGCTGCTTTGTGATCTCTTGAAAACCATGATAATACTGCTTGGTTTGTCCATTTTTCACATGATACACAGCGCCATTAAAATCAATATTTTTAAGTATATCCTTCATTTGTTACCTCCCTAAATAAATTAGAAACCTAACATATCGAACATGAAGAAATTTTATAATTCCTTCATCGCAATCTCCCTTAATTTTTTCACAATGCGTTCTAATTCGACTATCTCTTTCGAAGAAAGCTTGCTGTAAATTTTATCTGCGACTTGCTGTTCTACATAATCTTGCTTGGAGAAATATTCCGTTCCTTTTTCATCTAACGTTATAAATACTTCACGGCGATTTTGTGGGTTAATTTCTCGTTTGATAAATTGATTCCTCTCCAACTTTGCTATTAATTGGCTGACCGCGCTAGAGCTAACATTCATTTCGATCGCGATGTCGCCGACCGTAATGCGTTTTGCTAAATATACAATATCTAATACAACCGCTTGTTGTGTTGTAATTCCGCTATTTAAATATTGCTTATAATGTTTGTATATCAAACGGTTAATCGTATATTCAGCTTCATTAATTCGCTTAACTTGTTCATACAAAGACAAAAAATCACCCGCCAATATGTTAGATATCTAATATATTAACAAGTGATTTGTCTAACGTCAACCTCTACTTCACGTACCTGCTTTGATGGTGTTTACTTACTTTAATGCAAGTAAACACCATCAATCAAACTTCTGCGTCATCCTTTTATAAAACTTCACACATTATATAGCTATAAAAAACACTTCGCCTCTCCCAACTGGCTATTACTCAAACCCTTCAAAGATACGCAAAACCCTCTTAAGGTTTTAATAAAATCCTTCCAACTGAATTTCTACCCTCTACTTCTGCATGAGCTTTGTCAATATCCTTCAAGGGATAGATATTGCCAACTTTTATTGAAAGCTTGTCATCTCCAAAAAGATTAAAAATGATAATCCTTACCTCAACTACCTACAAATGACCGGTCTTCTTGCTTTATAGTCTCGGCTAAGAAACTACTATTTTTTGATTCAAATCTCCTATAAATAGAAAGATTAAGCCTAGCACCAGAATAGCAGAAGCAAAAATTAAGGCCTCATTATAGGTGTTTGAGTGGGATGTCAAAACCCCTGCTACAACAGGTCCTATAATTTGACCGGCCCCAAAAGCAGCTGTTAAATAACCGATCGATTTATTCGTATTTTGAAAGGATAAGCTTTGTCCCTTGGAAACAATCAATGTTGTAATCCCCATAAAGGTTCCTCCAAATAAGAAAGCCCCTAGAAAAACACCAATGGCACTTTGAGTGAAAACTGGTAAAATGACTCCAATGATCTGGATAATATAAGCAACATACAAAGTAATAATATGACCGTATTTTTTGGCAATTAAAGCCCAAATCAAACAGGACGGAATAGCTGCTAATCCTACAAAAGCCCAACTTAAAGAAGCATAATCCTTTAACTGCGGGATTCCCTGTACAATAGCTACAATAAACGTACCAGTAATGATATAACCAATACCTTCACATCCGTATGAGAAAAGTAACCATTTGAAAATAGGTTCTTTCTGGCCTTTATGATTACTCGCAGGCTTCTTGGGACGCACGAATTGTTTGTTCAACTCAGTGTCCTTTGTCCAGAGAAACGAAACAATACTGACCAAAGCAGAAATGATTCCCAAGCAAATCCATGAACCCTTCCAGCCTAAAGTACGATTAAAGACCGGTATGACAAGACCACACAAAAATATCCCCAACCCTACACCGCCATAAAAAATTCCCGACCAATGGGGTCGTTTGGCTGCCTTGAGCGATTCCAGAACAATACTTGAAGATAAAACAAATACAATACCGCTGCTGAAACCAGAAACAAGCCTTAAAATCAGCCAAATTGCTACGTTTGTTGTCATCCCCATCAATATAGTCGTGATTATATTGATGATCAGATATATTTATCAAATGCGCCTTGGCGTATTTGCGCCCAGATTTTATCGAGCTCAGCTCGATAAAATCTATGGCATCTGCCGGAGGCTTTAACTTTATTCAGCCGGGGGGTTGAACCTACACTGAATGGAATACCAATATGCATTCATCTCACTACTTACAGAAGTGGGAGACTTCTGCTGAATGAAGTTAAACGCTTGGCTACTCCTTTATTCCAGCTAAAAAATCCAGGCATTAATGCTCCCAAAAGATAACCGACATAATTAAAAGAAGCCAAGTATCCAGCCGTTGAGTGAGAAAAATGGACATCATTTTGCATGAATGGAAGAAGCGGAGTGTATGCAAACCTTCCAATCCCCATTGAAAATCATTAAAGACGTGATCCCGGCTAGCAAAACGAAAATAGGTCCCATCACAACCACATTGCTCTTTTATTTTTCACCATTTCATCCACTTGAGAAAGAATATCTGAAATCGTTTCACTTGCTGATTGATATTGGGTTGAACGTGAATTTTGACCACACCAAAGGGACATCCATTCAGTCCGGTTTTGTTTGGCTGCCTCACGTCGAATCGATGTTGTTAATGTATTTTGAATGGGGTATTTTGGAAGTTTCTTTTCATATTTCATCATTTTCATAATGAATTCATTTCGAATGCCCCTTGCTGGTTTTCCACTAAATGTAGAGGTCACAACCGTTTGCTCCTCATTGCTGTTCAAGATCGCTTCTTTATACGATTTTGTTACTCCGCTTTCCAGACTAGTGACAAAGGCTGTTCCCATTTGGACAGCTTGTGCCCCTAATACTAGAGCTGCCAAAACACCTCTGCCATCCATGATTCCACCTGCAGCTATCACTGGAATCTCAACATGATCTACAGTTTGTGGGACAAGTGCCATCGTTCCAATCATAGCGTCCTCAAAAGAGCCCATAAAAGTTCCGCGATGCCCACCGGCCTCACTTCCTTGTACAACCACCATATCCATACCATTTTCTTCATTGGCGATCGCTTCTTTTACGGTCGTTGCGGTTCCAATCATCACAATTTTTCTCTTTTTTAATTGCTGAACTGTTTCTTTTGATGGAATTCCAAAAGTAAAACTACATACAGGAACCTGTACCTCCATAATGATTTCTATTTGTTTTTCAAAAATGGATTCAGTTGTTTTTTTCACTTTCGGGATTTCTGATATGTTTAATTGTTCTCGAAAAGGCAGGAGCCACTCATTCGCTTTTTCAATTTCTTCTTCAGATATATCCTGGATTTCAGGAATAAATAGATTTACGCCAAAGGGTTTATTCGTAAGTTGTTTAACCTTCAGAACGCTCGATCGCAATTGCTCAGGGGTCATATAACCGGCACCTAGGGTTCCAAGTCCACCGGCATTTGAAACAGCAGCGACAAGTTCTGGTGTTGTGATGCCGCCAGCCATCCCGGCTTGTATAATCGGATATTTTATATTCAGGTTTTGGGTAACTTTATTTTCATGCCACATTTCATATTTCCTCACTTTCTGTTTTAATTTTTCAAATCCTTTACTCTCTACTATAATCATGATAAAACATTAAGTAAAATGATGTTTTTTATCGTTTACTATCAAAAAAAATGATGGTTAGATGATGTTGGGAGGTAACTCATGAATATCGAAGACCTGCGTGTTTTTAAAGAAGTAGCAAAAGAAGGTAACATCACAAAAACTGCTAATAACCTAAACTTTGTCCAATCAAATGTAACGGCAAAAATGAAACGAATCGAACAAAAATATGGAACAAAGTTATTTTATCGCCATAAGCATGGGGTAACACTTACTTCTCCAGGAAAAATCCTTTTGTCCTATACAGAGCAAGTTCTCCGGCTAATGGACGAAGTTGAAAAAAAGTTAAAAAGCTCCGATCCTTCTGGCACACTGTCAATAGGGGCAATGGAAACGACCGCTGCAAGTCGTTTACCCAATATTTTATCCGTTTATCATGAGCAATATCCTGAAGTGGAGTTAGCCCTCCGAACCGGAACTACAGAAGAACTGATAAAATCATCTTTGAATCGTGAAATTGATGGAGCCTTTGTTGCGGGTGAAGTCAATCATCCAGAATTGGAGGAAATGGAGGTTTTTGAGGAAGAACTAGTTCTGATCTCAAAAAAAAATATCCTTTCCGATCTAGATTTTAGCCAACTTAAGAATCAAATCATTATTGTATTTAAGTCTGGGTGTTTTTATAGAGACATTTTTGAGAAGTGGCTGAAATCAGAAGGGATTATACCAACAAAATTCATGGAACTGAACACTTTGGATGGCGTGATTGGTTGTGTTAAAGCCGGATTAGGTATAGCGCTGATAACCAAAACAGTAGCAGATCGATTCCAGCAAAGTGAGAATATCAAACAGTTCGCACTGCCAAAAGAATACGGTATGATTTCTACAAAATTTATCAACCATAAAGATATCGTAAAAACAGCTGCATTCCGTGAATTTATGGAAACCATCAGTGTCAGAATAAATCCTGAGGTCTGAGAAATCGCCATACCCATAAATAAAATCTATTTACAGAGTGTTCAAGTTGGACATTTAAATTCATTAGCGGTGCAATCAAATTCGCCTTGGTGTATTTGATTGTATCGCTAGATACATTTTCTTTGAAAATCTGTAAGACGATGAACTGTTCTTTATCAGTTCACTCTTCCCCTCCACCATAACGAAATAGAATATGTCATCCTTTCTTTATTCTCCATGTAGGAAGTCTTACTTCGATTTCCTGAATCATTTTACCTTTTCAATTTCCAATCCAGGAACTTGATCAAGTAATTTCCTATAGAATTCTGAACGAATGGAAAAACCACCAAATTCCTCATGTGATGTACATGTGAACCAAGCAAAATTATTTTTCAAAAAGGTTAAGTCCTCTGGTAAATCTGGTGCAACCCAATCATAAAGTGTGCTTGCAGTTTGTTGCAACAGTCTACATGTATCTTGATTTGCTTCGATAATATAAACTGTTGCTGCCGGCCCCTTCGTTATTGTATTCGCCCATTTTTTTGTTCTATACGTCTCAAGGGCATAAGGCTTAAATTGAGCCAGTATATCTGGATTATATTTCAATTCTTTTCTTGTAACAAAATAGAATTTATCCGAATAATCACAGAGCACTTTTATCAACTGTCGATACGTTTCCCCAGCAGGATTCCCAACTAAATCCCAGTATTCCATTCCATCACCTCTGTTTTTAATTATGATTAGTCTCTAATTACGTAAACCTCGTAAGAAATTTGCACGAGGGAAAGAATAGAATACCAAGACTAAGACAATGTCCCAAAATCAAAAGACCCCTTAACCGTAAAAGCGTATTTCACGATAAGGGGTCTCAGATGGATGCTGTTAGGACTCAAGAATGCTCGGTTTCAACCTTTTATCATTTACATTCTATAATAATATTCTCAAATATTTTTCAAAGTTAATTCCTTCCACTTCTTGAGTTTCCTCCAAACAAGTATCTTTGATTGCTGCTGACAAAAACTCTTCTGCAAGTTGGATAGACTTTTTAAGATCCTCTCCACGCATCATGCTTCCCATGATTACAGATGCAAATAAGTCACCGGTACCAGAATAACTTTTACCATTATAAGGCATAGCTCTATAAAAGGTTTCATCTCCAGTCAAATACATATTTCCAATAAACTGGTTGTTTGTATCTGCTGAAGGTGGATTCACACCAGTGATGATTACCTGAGCACCTGTTTCTTGTTGCATAATAGTACCAACTTCTTCTAGGGCTTTCAGAAAGTCCTTTTCATTTGCATAATTATGTAGTTTTTCATAGGATAACCCTGTTAACAGACAGCACTCCGTAACATTTGGCGTAATTACATCCGCAAGCTTTACGAGCTCTCTCATTCGTACCAGCATTTCATCTGTATAAAGCTTATATGCTTCGCCCCTATCTCCCATTATGGGATCAACAAGTAAAAGCGTGTCTTTTTTATAAAATTTATCTAAAAAGCGAAAAATATTATCTATTTGCTCTCTCCCGGTAACGAAACCGGTATAGATTCCGTCAAATGTTACATTAAGCTTGCTCCATTCTTCTTCGAAATATTGCATTTTAGATGTTAAATCTTCATAGAAAAAACTTGGATAATCAGTTTGCGCGGACAAAATGGCCGTCGGTAAAGGACATGCCTGTACGCCCATAACCGAAAGAACCGGAATGGCAGCTGTTAATGAACATTTACCAAAAGATGACAAATCCTGTATTACAGCGACTTTTTTCATAATTTCCTCCAAAAGATGTATCCGTATTGAACTGACTCCATATTACCATAAATAATTAGGGGAAATTAAGTAGACATGGTGACCGAGGATCGCTATATACTTTCATTTTCACCATTATTTCTTCTTTGCTTAAAATAGCAACAAAAAAAGCAGTAAATTGTACAGACCACTGCCTAACTAAGATTTTTATTAGATTAAATTGGAATTTATTCTCTATTTCCATTCTATTTCTTGAATGGTCGCTAACAAATTGTCCAAACACTTAATGTCCATAAATTTACAGTATGATAGATGTGAACCTCTGCACCTTTTATCATTAAATCCGATATAAGCTTTCCGATCAATTTCCCCGTATATCGTCTAAAGCATCATAGGAATGGTTGAATCAAATTTTCTGATGAGTGAAATATACTTTAGCATTTTCTCATTTCTACTTACTGTTAATCGATTCAATCCCATACATCAAATTCCCCTCTATTTGCTTATGTCTGTTTTATTATAGGAAAACGAACATTTCTCCTTCGAAAATGTTTATTTTCACAAAATCGAGGTTGAGTTGAGAGATATTTAGTTTAAATGAGAAATGTATATTTTAAGGAGACCATCATCTGTACGTCAAAATGTATTCTTCCCAAATCCCCTCTCTCCAACCCGCATTTCTTCATTATCGTGAAAATAGAACGGAACTTTTTCCTCAGTAGATCCGTTCTAGATTTGAGTTATATGGCCATTATTTATTTTGCAATAACAGGCTAGGCAATTTTCCTTTCTATCTCTTAAATAAAGAAGTTTTTTTAAAAAATTACAAATATTCGCCTGTATAAGATTTTGGATTTTTGACAATTACATCCGGTGTTCCTTCAGCAATAATTTGGCCGCCTTTATCTCCTCCTTCTGGACCCAAATCAACAACCCAGTCAGCTCCTTTAATTATTTGGCTATTATGCTCAACCAAAATAACCGTATTACCAGCATCTACGAGACGATTCAAGAGTTTTAATAATTGTGTGACATCATTTGGGTGTAATCCAGTTGTTGGTTCGTCTAATAAATATAATGACCTTTTATTCCCTTGCTTTATTAGTTCTTTAGCTAGTTTTAGCCGTTGCCCTTCCCCGCCTGATAGGGTTGTTAATGATTGGCCCATCTTTAAATAACCCAAACCAATCTCAACAAGTAATTCGAGAACTCCTCTGACTTTTTTCTCTTCTTTAAAAATACTTAAACAATCCAAAATAGAACTTTCAAGTATATCGTTAATGGAAAGCCCATAATATTTTACGGATAGTACCTTTTGCTGAAATCGCTTGCCATGACAAACGGGACAAACCACCTCCATCTCTGGAAAGAAAAGCATATTCGTTGTTACATAACCTAGCCCTTGGCAGTTTTCACAGCGCCCACCTACGGTATTAAAAGAAAAGTGCTTTGCCGAGAACCCTTTTTCTTTCGCATATCTATCCTTAGCAAAAATACCTCGAATATGTGTAAACACATCAATATATGTTGCTATATTGGATCGTTTCATCCTGCTAAGTGGGGATTGACCAACTATGATCATCTGGTCAAAATGGTCAAGTCCTGTTACCTTATCAAAGCCTTCATGTATTTTGTCATCGCCTTTTGCTAAAACGTCAAAAACGAGTGACGATTTCCCTGAACCAGACACACCTGTGACGGCTGTGAGACAACCAATTGGGAAAGTTACTGTTACATCCTTTAAATTATGTACCTCTGCATGATGTACAGTTATACCTTCACCAGCTCCATCCCGATATTTTTTCTTTATAACTTCTTCTTCACGTAAATATTTTCCTGTCACAGATCTTTCTATATTGATCAACTCTTGCAGAGTACCTTGACCAACTACTGTTCCGCCTTGTTTACCCGCTCCTGGTCCAATATCAATAATGTAATCTGCTTCTTTCATTACATCTACATCGTGCTCAATAAGTAAAACAGTATTTCCTAAATCTCTTAGCCTTTTTAGTACACTTACTAGACCCAAAGTATCCTTTGGATGCAGTCCAACAGTCGGTTCATCCATGATATAAAGTACGCCTGTCAATGCTGAATCAAGAAGGGCGGATAATTTTAACCTCTGTGCTTCTCCTCCTGACAGAGTGATTACTTGACGGTCCAATGTCAAATAGCCTAGCCCAATTTTTATTATTCTAGTAAGTTTCGTTTTCATATCTTGTATAAAAGTTTCAACGAGTATATAACTTTCTTTATCTAATGTTTTCTCAAGATGAAGCGTCCAGTTGAACATTTCTTCCAAAGAATGACTGACTAACATTGGAATTGTCATATTTTCTACCGTTACATTTCTACTTATTTCATTTAATCTCTCTCCTTCGCAATCAGGACAAACTTGTGAATAAAAATACTCTTCCGCCTCGGTAGATGAACCGGACTTTTCTGTAAACCTCCTCCACATTCCAGTTAAAACACCTTCAAATTTACCTTTTTCAACAGTTTTGGGAGGCTTCATATCAGGAAAGCACTCCTTCACTTCTTCACTCTCTACCCCGTAATATAGAATTGCTTTTTGCTCTGTACTGTATTCTTGCAAAGGAACTCCTTCTTCAAGTGGTATACCATAATAAGACATTGCAGCTTTTACAACAGATATCTGCCATTCAGCATAACGGCCTTTCCATAAATCAACTGCTCCTTCTTCAATAGAAAGTTGTTGATGAAAGACAGATTCCTGGTGTATGTCTACAGTCTCTCCAAGTCCTTTACAAGTAGGACAAGCTCCTTCGGTCTTATTATAAGAAAAGTGGGTTCGTGTTAATTTTTCCATACGATCATGGCAGTTGAGGCAGAAAATGTATTCTTTAAAACTACCTTCTTCTTTTTCAATATCCTCAGAATTGAAAGTTGGATCAATTTCATGATGACAAACGAGACACTGTCTCCGTCCAAGTTTTTCAAAAACCATCCGTAAACTTGTGTACATATCAGTTACTGTACCTACAGTTGAACGTGGATTTCTATTTGTATTTTGTTGGTTGATACTAATGGCCGGAGAAAGTCCGCTCATCGAATCGACCTTTGGCTTATTTATCCCTTGTAACCCCATAGATTCTAAATACTGTCTTTGACATTCCTTAAAAAGAGTATCCATCGCGAGTGTGGACTTTCCCGAACCGGATGGACCTGTCAACACAACCAGTTTATTCTTGGGTATAGTCACCGACAGATTTTTCAGGTTGTTTTCTTTTGCACCTTTTACATGAATGACATCGTTCAATTTTAACGCCTCCTTTTCAACTTCTAAACCAAGCATACAACATTTATGCAAGTGCAAGGTTTTATGCATTATGTTACGATTATGGCGGAGTTTTAAACAAAAAATCCCGTCATGGAGCTTTAATGTTTTAATTTAATCTTTAGCCCAAAATGTTACTCCTGGAGATTTATATGGAACTAAGACCAATAGATATTTCTCGAAAATTAGATGTAGGCACGAGTGCATTACGTCATTATGAAGAATGGGGTATCGTTCCACCAGCCAAACGGAAATCAAATGGATATCGTGTTTATACGAAAGAACACGAGGCATATTTCCAATGTATACGAGCAATGTATCATGGTTTTGGAATGGCAGCAGTTCGAAAAATAATGCCAATGGTTCAAGAGCATAAATTTACTAAAGCCTTATGGGAAGTAAATAGAGTCCAAGCCAGTTTATTTCAAAGAAAAGAACAAGCAACAAAAGCATTGGAAATTTTAAAACCTGAAAATATGCAAAGTTTTTTGGATAGAAGGAGTAAAAAGTGGTATACGATTGGAGAAGTGGAAAAGGAGATAGAGGTTCCTGCTTCAACACTTAGACATTGGGAAAAGGAAGGATTAATTAAACCTGGTAGACATCCGGAGAGTGGTTATCGTGTATATGACCGTGAAGATATTCGCCGTTTATTAATTATTCGAACCGTCCAACCCTCTCTCTATTTTCTTGATTCAGTCAGAGAAGTCTTGGAAAAAATCAACCAACATAGTATTTCCGAAGCAAGAAAAATTACAATGGATTCCTTGGCATATATGGACCACCAAATCGAACAACAGCTTCGTGGAGCATATTACTTATACAAATTAATTGAGCTGCTAAAGAAAAAAGCAAATGATTCTTAAGATGTGGAATCATTTGCTTTTTGTTTTTACGGAAAAACACCCCGACTTCGGAAATGTTTATTATCACGAAATAGGGGTTGGATTGAGAGATGTTTTTACTGGGTCGCCGTTGCCGCAACGCTACCGCCTCGACATGTGTGAGTTCATTTCACACCTTCCCACCAAAAATCATATCGATAATAAGTCCGTTTTGCCATTCACGGAGAATAAAAAGTCCTATTTGCTTGTGAATATATCCCTCAAGCTAAATAGGACTTATGTTTTTACCCTTTAAGCACTTCGCTTTGATACAACTACAGCTTCCTGCTGTTTTCGATTTGGCAGCATATTAAATAAAATATTAAGTGCAATCGCCGTTACACTGCCCGCAACAATCCCATTACTTGTCAATATTTGCAGTCCTGATGGAAGTACTGAAAATAAGTCAGGCGCAACTGTAACACCGAGACCAAGGCCAACAGAACAAGCAATAATCATCGAGTTTTCTTGAGAATCGGAAATAGTTTTACCTAGCATTTTAATCCCTTGAGAAACGACCATCCCAAACATCGCCATCATCGCTCCCCCTAAGACAGAAGTTGGAATAATGGTTGTGAATGCAGCAATTTTTGGTAAGAATCCAAGCCCGATTAACATGGCACCCGTAATAAAAATTACTTTTCGAGACCGAACACCTGACATTTGGATCAGACCGACATTTTGCGAAAATGTTGTATATGGGAAAGCATTGAAGAGACCTCCAATGACGGAAGCTAGCCCTTCTGCACGATAGCCTTTTGCCAAGTCACTTTCCTTCAACTTCTTATCGCAGATATCACTTAAGGCAAAATAAACACCTGTAGACTCTATCAAAGATACCATTCCAACTATTGTCATCGTTAGGATAGCTGACCATTCAAATGTCGGGTATCCAAAATAAAAGGGCTTTACGATTTGTGCAACGGCAGCATCTTGCACTGGCATAAAATCAACTTTATTCATGATACTAGCAGCAATTGTACCAACACCTAAACCGAGCAATATTGAGATGGACCGTATAAAGCCTGTAGAAAAACGAAAGATCAAGATAATTGTTAGTAAAGTTCCAAAAGCTAGCAGAATATTCGACAATGATCCAAAGTCTGCGGCATCTTGGCCACCGCCCATATTATTGATTGCTACTGGAATTAGCGTAATCCCAATAATAGTCACAACGGAACCTGTTACAACAGGCGGAAAAAACTTGATCAATTTGCCAAAAAAACCACTAATCAACATGATGATCAAGCCAGAGGCAATGATGGAACCATAAATAGCAGATATACCAAATTCCTCACCAATTTTCATAATCGGACCAACCGCAGTAAATGTACAGCCAAGCACAACGGGAAGACCTATACCGATGAATCGGTTACTTATGATTTGTAAGAGTGTTGCAACCCCACACATCAAAATATCAATCGACACAAGGTACGTTAATTGTTTATGATCGAATCCCAGAGAATTTCCAATAATTAACGGCACAAGAATAGCACCAGCGTACATGGCTAATAAATGCTGGATTCCTAATGTGGTCGACTTTAGTGCATTTTTCATAAGTTGGAAGTCTCCTCCATAAATTCGACTTTTCCATTTTGTAAGGAGGAAACAATTGCAAGTGAGTCAACTCGAATTCCACGATCACGGATCAATTGACCACCTGATTGAAAACCTTTTTCAATAACAATTCCAACTCCCGCAAGCCTTGCTCCTGCTTGCTCAATCATATCCAGTAAACCCAAAACAGCTTGTCCATTTGCCAAAAAGTCATCAATAATCAACACAACATCATCTTGTTGAATAAAATCACCAGAAATGGAGATTTCATTTGTTTCTTTTTTGGTAAAAGAGTGGACTTTAGCAGTATAAAGATTTTCAGATAACGTTAATGATTTCCTTTTCCGCGCAAATACAACAGGGACGTTCATCAAAAGTCCTGCCATCGTTGCTGGAGCTATACCAGACGACTCGATTGTAATAATTTTTGTAACACCAGCTTCTTGATAACGAGCAGCAAATTCCTCACCAATTTGCTTCATTAAATATGGATCTATTTGATGATTCAAGAACGAATCTACTTTTAACACGGTATCTGATAAAACTTTTCCTTCTGTAACAATTTTCTCCTGCAATGCCTTCACAATGTTGTCCCCTTTCAACTAACTGATATCAAATGCACGGTTGGCGTATTTTTGCCAAGATTTTATCGGACTCCGCTCGATAAACTTCCACTGAAAATCTGTGGCATCCTCTGGAGGCCTTAACTTTCTTCACCCAGGTTTGAAACCCCGTAATGGAATACCAACAGGCATTCATCTCACCACTTACAGAAGTGGAAGATCTGTGCTGACTGAAGTTAAAATACAAAAAACTCGCAGACAACGCCCCTCTTCAAATGCAGGGTAGCAAAGTCTTCGAGTTTAATTCTTAAAGAAATAGAAAAAAAGATTTCCACATAATCTTTTTTTCCAATCACTTGCCACCCATAGTCGATTTGTTTACGGCAAACCGGTAGAAACTTACAGGCCCTATTCCTGCGGTTATATGAGTGTGTCATATATTGTAGAATATTGTTATTATAGCATTTTTAATTGGATTTTCAATCATTACTTTTAGGTAATCGAAAAAGGATCCTATCTATAGATAGGAATTAAAAAGCTTGGCTGTACAATCAAAATAGACTCCTCTCATTTTGTCTGCCACTTAACCTTCATTCCTCCGTCCAAGGGAAATTAAAGATTTCCTTACGGGCCAAATTTTTCCTTAATTTCATGAGAAAGGGTACCCTTTTCCCGTTTTAAACTGTAGTTTTCCGATAGGGAATAAAATATCTATTTAAATAAGATTTGATCATTTCTTATTGAACTAAAGCCCCGGAGTTTAGATCTCTTTCTTCGCAAGCTTTTTTATAGTTTCTTTGATGTGCTATTAAATATGTCTGCTTGAATTTCAAAATATAATCAGTTATACTGATTATATAATATGCTGATTAATATTCGGAGGTGTATATTAATTAATGGAAAAGTGGAATCAATCCTATGGTTTTTTGCTGGGTAAAGTTCTTCAAAAAATGGAAATTAAATTTGCTGAAGGCCTTTCTCCATTTGAAATTAATGCTAGACAATATGGTGTTCTTTTATTTATTGAAGGGAACCCCCATTGTTCACAAAAAGATATTTCTGAAAAACTACAAATCGACCGAACGACAATGGTTAGTCATATTGATCACTTAGAGGGTTTAGGATATGTAGAGAGAACAAAGAATCCAAATGACAGAAGGTCTTATAATCTTTTGATTACAGCTAAAGGAAAAGATGTATTAGACTCGCGTTGGGAGTTTTTAACTCATACAGAAGCAGAAGTTTTAGCCCCTTTAAGCGAGCCAGAACAACAATTATTGAAAGAGATCCTTATTAAAGTTTGGATTACTCTATAAAACTGGAGGTAACAATTATGAATGCACTTGAGTATTTTAATGCACGTCTAGAAGCAACAATTAGCCCTATGGATTATTTAAAATTAGCGTCAAGCGAGCCAGACAAATATTTTTTGATTGATGTGAGAAATGGTCCTGATCATGTAAAAACTTTAACAATTAAGGATGCCCATATTATTCCTCAACAAGAGCTGCAAGATCGTTTAAATGAAATACCGAAAGATAAGGAAATTATTGTTTACTGTTGGGATGTTTGGTGTAACACAGCTGCCAAAGTAGCTTCATTTTTATTAGAACGTGGCTATAAAGTGAAAGAACTTACCGGAGGTATTGCAGCATGGAAGGAGATGAACTTTCCTATTTCCGATTTGACTGAAAATAATAATATTTCTGATATCTGCGGGTGCTAATTCTGTCATTGAATAGGCATTGGATTGGTGTTGCTTCACGAGACCATGCAAACTTTTTTTGTAATTAAAATAAATTCCTTTAAAATTGTTACGCGAGGAAGCACCCGAAAACCTTCTTCTACTCTGGGTTTAAGCAGAAAAAGACCCCGACTTCGGAAATGTTTATTTTCACGAAATCGGGGTTGGAATCGAAATTAATTATTGTACTGAGGATATTAATTTTAGATCTTATTGTATTGCGTGCAATATCCAAAGTTTTTTACACGGATGAAAAATGGAAAAAATACTTAATCGTATAGCTGGGTACTACTCCCCAAATAGGCTAAATGATATATATAAACATCAACTTGGGGTAGGATACTACTCCAAGATTTCCTTCACTCTACCAACAATGCCACTTTCAAGCCGGACTTTAATACCATGATGATGAGTCGCTGAGTTTGTTAATATGTTTAGAACCACACCTTCTGTTAATTTTCCAGAACGCTGGTCTTGTTTTTGTACAACTTTTACTTTGGTACCTGGTTTTATATTTTCTCGTTTAGTTCCCGACATAAAAACCGCTCCTTACTTATGTATGTGCAACAAAAATAAACTTCCTCACAAAACCTCATTCCATTTGATTAATTTTCTTAAAAGGTAATTCATCGTAGATCGGCATTCCAGTAAAAGAAGAACATTGTGGGCTGTTAGCTGAGGAACGCCTGATTCTCTTAAATAAATCAACCAAGGAAACCAGCCGAGTGAATCAGTTTGGGGCCATAAAAAATGAAACAAAGCCCCTCGATTTTATCCAGGGAGTCTCATCATTCTACTATTCCCCTATTTCATCAAGATTCTTTGACCCAAAATTATCGAGCATCGCACGCACTTCATCTGTTGTCTCTGTGCTCATTAGTTGATTTCTTAATTGACTCGCCCCACGAAATCCTTTGACATATATCTTAAAAAATCGATAAAGAGCCTTGAACGAACGCAACTCTAAATTTGAGTATTTGTCATGAAGATCTAGATGCAATCTTAAGAGACCAAGCAATTCCTTACTGCTACGATCTTTCGGTTCTTTTTCAAAGGCAAATGGATTATTGAAAATACCACGCCCAATCATAACCCCATCAACACCATATTGATCAACGAGTTTCAAGCCAGTTTGACGGTCAGGAATATCCCCATTGATCGTCAAAAGTGTCTCTGGTGCCACCTTGTCACGAAGTTCCTTAATTTCTGGGATCAGCTCCCAATGAGCATCTTCTTTGCTCATTTCCTTCCTTGTACGCAGATGAATAGATAGATTGACAATGTCTTGTTTCAATATGTGTGTCAGCCAAGCCTGCCATTCGTCTACATCCGTGTAGCCAAGCCTTGTCTTCACACTAACAGGTAATCCTCCTGCTTTTGCTGCTTGTATTAAATCTGTCGCAACTTCTGGACGACGGATAAGGCCGCTTCCCTTCCCATTCTGCGCCACATTAGGTACAGGACAGCCCATATTGATATCTATACCCCGAAAGCCTAGTTTCGCCATACCAATACTCATTTGCTGAAAATATTCAGGCTTATCCCCCCATATATGGGCTACAATTGGTTGCTCATCCTCTGTAAAAGTCAAACGCCCACGCACACTTTGAATCCCCTGTGGGTGACAATAACTCTCCGTGTTTGTAAACTCTGTAAAAAACACATCAGGTCTGGCTGCTTCACTCACTACATGGCGGAAAACAACATCTGTCACATCTTCCATTGGTGCCAGTATAAAAAACGGCCTTGGTAAATCACGCCAAAAATTATCTTTCATATTCAAAACCTCTCATAATTGGATACCTGGGCAAGCCCTTGTCCCCAAAAATAAAAAGCAAGGATTTCCCTGCTTTTATTACACCTATATCGTGGTTAAGCAAATTTTAATCATTATACATTTTAATATTAACAAATATAAAGTGCAAAGAAAATCGGAGAAGTTGAGGTGGTTTGAGACATAGACCTGAATACAGATAAGGATTCCCGCTTCCATTGCCGTTTGGATACCAAATATTTAATGAAGGGCAGGATTTTTTAATCATGAAAACCATCAGGCGGACAAAAATGTCACGATTCTCCTTTTTTAGTATTCTAAAATTTTTATAATCCCCAGATTTACAGGTGATTGGATTAAGGTAAGCATCCCGTTAAATAAGTTAAATTCTTCTCAGATGACTATAATTTTATGAAAAAGATCGTGCTGAAACAGCACGATCTTTCATAATTAATGGCAGCATGAACACCCAGGGCCATCTTCTCCAGCAGGTTCTTCCATAACCTCATAACCCGAATCTTTAATAGCACCTTTAATTACGCTCAGATCAACTGTATTTCCATTAAATGTTACATCAACTTCACCTTCAGAAAGCAGGACTTTGACAGATTCAACTCCACTTAACTTACCTACATTTCCTTCAATTTTATTCACACAAGATCCACATGACATCCCTTGTACCTTAAGTGTTACTTGCTTCATATAAATTCCTCCCTCTATAAATATTGATATATCAACGGTTTGAACCGTTATTAGGGTGTCAAAACTTTTTTTCGACACGCGAAT
>NZ_JACSPV010000035.1 GCF_014836955.1 Bacillus norwichensis | reverse complement strand
TAGCCTTTGTTCCTTGCTCTAGCTGGCAATGGTTTAAAACCATTGTTACATCAAATTATTGACGTTCGTTTCGTTCAATTTTCAAAGATCAAAATTGCTTTTGTTTTTTCGTTGCTCGTTTGAGCGACTTTTTAATATTAACATAAGTTCTTTTCTTGTGTCAACATCTTTTTTCATTTTTCTTTATCGCTTAAAAGCTAACTTCTTTTAACTTCTTAGCGACGACTACTAATATAGCAAACATTATAAATCATGTCAACATGTTTTTTTCACTTGGTAATAACGCTCATAAATTCCATTGAATGCTGACTCCACTTGAATAGGAATAATCAATTCTTTTTCTATTAGATATTCTAACAGTGTTCCCAAGCTGGAGCCATACAATTTAATTTGAGGATGATGCGAAATCATTTCATGGTTCCAAATTTCATGTTCGTTCATAAGCTCTAAAATGTGCTCGGAGCCCTTTAATGTTTTTGAGTAAATAAAAAAACTACTCGCCAAAAATAAAAGTTCCAGTCTCTTCTCAATAGGTTCTTCGTTTTTTATGAGCTCCTCGAAGAGCTTCAAAATTTCCGGTTCATTTTTTTTAATCTGTTTCCAGAGTGCTGTTTCCGCCTCAATTCCCTTTTCCATGAGCGAAAATCTTGCTAGGTCGTGCAATGAACTCACAAGGAGGTCGTAAGCGTCTAAATAATGTTCATCCTCGAATAGTTTCTTTCCGAGACTAAAAGATTGAATCAATTTAGCAAACTTCATGCCCATTCTCATTTTATGATCGCACGAGACAGTTTCTCTTTTTATACTTTCCATATAGTGATCACGTTCGAACAGTACTTCACTTCCATTTAGCAGTTGGAATGCATTTGCTTCCGAAAGCATTCTTTTTCGGAACAGACTTTCATCAATCATAAAAAGACCGATTCGCATTCCCTGTACATAAAAATGTTTGGACTGTTCAGAACTTTCCTGATCAGTTACCACTGCATAAATTATTACATCAAACAAATCCTTACCCGTCAACAGTTCTTTTGCTCGATCTATCAACAAAACAGCTACCGTATTTGGCCGAGAAGCACAGTGATTCACTAATGGCCGAATAAAATCTTCCATTTCCATTCCCCCAAAAGAAGTGAAATGAGTTTGTTGCTGTCTATCATTTATTTCTATTTCGACAGTATCAATTGTTTTTCCTTCTTCTACAAATTGTTGGTTTCCCGGACATGCTTTCTTCAGGGTTTGTGGTATAGTTTATTTTTGGGAGGGCTTTGAATGGCAAAAAAATATTCAAATAAGATCAATAAAATTCGTACATTTGCGTTAAGTCTCGTATTCGTCGGATTCATCATTATGTATGTAGGTATTTTCTTTCAAAAACATCCAATCCTCATGACATTGTTTATGATATTGGGGCTGCTGTCCATCGTTGGAAGTACTGTTGTTTATTTTTGGATAGGAATGCTTTCTACAAAGGCATTGCAGGTCGCGTGCCCGAATTGCGGAAAGCCCACAAAAATACTCGGACGTGTAGATATGTGCATGCACTGTAATGAACCTTTGACTGTGGATCCAGAACTCGAGGGAAAAGAATTCGATGAAAGCTATAATAGGAAGAAGAAATAAAAAAATCGCCTAACATAAAGGCGATTTTTTTTAATGTGTTTTTTTCTTGCTGCACTCAGGACAGACACCGTAAATTTCCATCCGATGATGTCCAACGGAAAATCCCGTCATATGAGCTGCCAATTGCTCAACTTCGTCGAGTCCCGGATAATGAAAATCAACGATTTTCCCACACTCTTCGCAAATAATATGGTAATGATCAGATGTCACAAAGTCAAAACGACTTGATGCATCTCCATATGTTAATTCTTTTACCAACCCAACTTCACGGAAAACCCGTAGATTGTTGTAAACTGTTGCAACACTCATATTCGGGAATTTGCTTTCTAGAGATTTGTAAATATCATCAGCAGTCGGATGTGACATTGACTGGATTAAATATTCTAAAATCGCATGACGCTGAGGTGTAATCCGGACTCCAGTTTTTTTCAACGTATCAATTGCTTCTTTTAATTGTTCATCTAACATCGCCATGCACCTCTTTTCTTATAAAAAATTCATTCTCACTTTATAATCCTTATAAATAGTGTACTAGTAGCAAAGCCTTTTTGTCAATGGCTTCGCCTAGTTTTCATGCAAAGTATGTTCCAGAACCCCAAGTTTTGTATTAACGTAACGGGCAGTAACGAAAAGAAGATCCGATAGTCGATTCAAATATGAGAGAACCAGCGGATTTACATTGCCGATGGCTACGGCACATCTTTCAGCTCTTCTAACGATCGTCCTTGCAGTGTGAAAGGCTGCCCCCGCCGGATGTCCACCTGGTAAAATAAAATTCTTTAACTGCGGAAGGTCCTGATCCCACGTGTCGATGATTTTCTCAAGATCCTTTATATCCTCTTCTATCAGCTTCCACTTTACTTCTTTACCTTCAGGTGTCGCTAATTCAGCTCCGACATGAAACAGCATAGTTTGAATACGTTGAAACGTTTGCTTTACTTCTATTATTTCCGTTTTCTGTTCGTTTAATAAAAAACTCAATGCTTGTCCAATAACTGAATTGGCTTCATCGCATGTCCCATAAGCCTCCACACGCAAATCATTTTTGGGAATCCGACTTCCGTATACCAAAGAGGTCATTCCCTTGTCACCAGTTTTTGTATAAATTTTCACTCTAATCCCTCCATCCCATTACATTCTATCAAGCAAGGGGCTTCCCCTCTTCTGTATTAATTATATTTTAACAGCTTTATTTAAGTTTATGGTTAAAAATAAGAATAGCTCCTACCTTATCGGAGACAAGCAAAGCAAATTTTTATAGGAAGCTCCTCTCCACCAGAGCAATTTGACTTATACTCTCGATCGGCTGGCTCAAATCGCGACGCAACAGTACCTCCTGTATGTCGTAGCCGTAGTTGACATATCGTAGAAGACGCTAAATTTGTTATTCACTTCTTAGGCAGTTTATTATTTACTAAGCAATAAAAAAGGACCGCTTTCGCGATCCAAATATGTCTATATTAACTGAGGAGGTATGCCCTGTACTATAAGCTATGTATTTCTTGAAAATTGGAATGGACAAAAGCCGGAAACAAACAAAAATAGGCTTTTTTCTTCATTGAACTACTCCCACTTATGCCCCTTACAGTCTGTTTGCAGTGGGAGGTTCCTAAGAACACCTTCGTAACCGAGTCAATCCCCGAATAGGGCAACGCTCTGCATGGGGGCCGTTCCCCAGCCATCACAGCAAGGCTGCTCATTTCATTTACATCGTGAAATGCTTCCTTGAATAAGCTGTGCCGCAGGAGCACATTCTTCCTAAATAACCTTCTGCGTAACTTGATCCTCGAGCCGATGGCGCCTATAGCTAAACAAAAAACGATCCACCATGGATCGTTTTTGAAAAACATTTAAGAAAGATTTTCTTTTATGTACTGCAATGCTTCTTCGGCATGGCCTTTCGCTGTTACTTTTCTCCACTCTTTGACCAAAGTTCCTTCCTTGTCAATGATAAAAGTGGAACGCTCAATACCCATATATTCTTTACCGAAGTTTTTCTTCAATTTCCACACCTCATACAGCTCAGCCACTTCATGGTCTGTGTCTGCCAATAGCAAAAACGGTAAACCATGCTTCTTGATAAATTTATCGTGACTATCAAGTGGATCCGGGCTAATTCCTAACACTACAGCATCCAAGTCGGAAAAATCCTCGTGCATGTCCCTGAAATCACATGCCTGCACTGTGCAGCCTGGAGTCATATCCTTAGGGTAGAAATAAAGAAGAATATTCTTTTTACCACGATAGTCGGATAATGCAACTTCTTCACCATTGCTCGCCGGCAGCTTGAAATCTGGTGCCATTTCTTTTTCTTTTACTGTCATGAAATCCGCCTCCCTTAAATATGATCTTGTATTAGCGTACATAAATTCAGGCGAAAATTCAAATTTTGACATTAGCTATTTTCTAGGGGAGGGATCAATGTCAATAAAGGTTCGCACAACAAAAGCAGCGGGAATCGTATAACCAAGCAAAGCTTCAATAATAGCAAGAAGCCGTCCGATACCAACAGGGGCAACGTCTCCAAACCCGACAGAAAATAGAGTAACGGCACTCAGATAAACCGAAGTTCCAAATTTGGCTAAAAAACCGCCGCCTATACTCCCTCTCAGCTCAACATCATTAAATACATACAATCCTTTCATATCCAGCATCAGGTAAAGAATACCGAATCCGATCATGATTACTGCATATGTAAGACCAAGAAAAACAAAATTTTCAAAGGAAACTTCTTTATATTTGAAACGGGCGGGAAAAAACAAGAGTCTTAAAGCCATAAAAATACATACCAGCACTCCCAAAAACAAAAAATACCACACTCGCCGCCACCGCCCTTTTCTCTTGTCCCTCATTCAATATACGTGGATTTTAATATTTCTATGCGAGCAAATCTCAGCCTTGAACCTGTGAATTGCACTATAACCATCGGCATAATACAATAAAAGCTAGTATTTTACATCAAATGGAGGAAAACAATACATGATTTTTACAAAGTCAGAGGCCATACATAAAGAAGCACTCACCCATATTGTAGGTGGTGTAAATAGCCCATCCCGTTCATACAAAGCTGTTGGAGGCGGAGCACCCATAGCAATTGAAAAGGCGGAAGGTGCCTACATGTACGACGTTGACGGAAATCGCTACATCGATTACTTAGCTGCTTATGGACCGATCATCACTGGACATGCCCATCCGCATGTAACAGAAGCTATTAAAGGTGCTGCAGAAACAGGCGTGTTGTACGGAACTGCAACACAGCATGAAGTCAAATTTGCTAAAATGCTCAAAGATGCAATTCCGTCGATGGATAAAATCCGTTTTGTCAATTCTGGAACAGAAGCGGTCATGTCAACCATCAGAGTTGCGCGTGCGTATACAGGCCGGGATAAAATATTAAAATTTGCCGGATGTTATCATGGTCATTTTGACCTTGTCCTCGTGGCGGCAGGATCTGGCCCTTCTCAGCTTGGCATGCCTGATTCTGCTGGAGTAACGAAAAGCACTTCTCAAGAGGTTATAACAGTTCCCTTCAATCATATAGAAGACTTTGAAAAAGCAATGGATCAATGGGGACATGAAATTGCTGCTGTGCTCGTTGAACCCATTGTAGGAAATTTCGGCATGGTAGAACCTCAACCCGGATTTCTTGAAAAAGTGAACGAAGTGGCTCATAATTACGGGGCACTTGTCATTTATGATGAGGTCATCACTGGATTCCGCTTTATGTATGGAGGTGCACAAAATTTACTTGGGGTCACACCTGATTTGACAGCTCTTGGTAAAATCATCGGTGGCGGCTTACCAATTGGTGCCTATGGCGGAAAACAAGAAATTATGGAAGGCGTTGCTCCGCTCGGCCCAGCATATCAAGCAGGGACAATGGCTGGAAATCCTGCTTCTATGCTTTCAGGAATTGCCTGCCTCGAGGTTTTACAAAAAGATGGGACTTATGAAGAATTAGATCGTCTTGGGGCAATACTTGAAAAAGGAATTTCACAAGCAGCAGAAAAATACAGTATTCCTATCACCATCAATCGTATTAAAGGTGCCTTATCCATTTATTTCACGAAGCAAAAAGTAACCCATTATGAACAAGCGGAAGCAACAGATGGGGAAATGTTCGCCAAATTCTTCAAACTGCTTCTTCATGAAGGAATCAACATTGCCCCTTCCAAGTATGAAGCCTGGTTTTTAACTACTGCCCATACAGAAGAAGATGTGAATGAAACGATTTCTGCAGTGGAGAAAGCTTTTAAAAATATGAAATAAGGGAAGCTCATTCCCAAAGTATAGAAAGGAAATTATTTATATGAAGCTTGGTGCCCGAATGCTAAAAACGGGAATTGCTATCACGCTGGCACTTTATATTACACAGCTTCTGAATCTGCCTTCACCGATCTTTTCAGCTATCGCTGCCATCTTTGCCATCCAGCCGACGATATACCGTTCCTATTTATCCGTTGTTGAGCATGTGCAAGGAAACATTATCGGCGCCCTATTAGCCATTACCTTTCACCTGCTATTCGGCAGCCACTTACTGATTGTTGGATTAGCGGCAATCGTGGCGATTGTCATCATGGTGAAGTTGAAGCTCGAAAATTCCATCAGGCTAGCGCTTGTTACCATTATAGTAATAATGGAAGCACCCGCCGAACAGTTTTTGTACTTTGCCTCGTTGCGCACATTTGGCATATTTATCGGAATCCTTTCGGCCTTTGCGGTGAACTTCATCTTTCTGCCGCCTAAATATGAAACTAAACTTTTCCAAAGTATTTCGGATGTCACTGAGGATATTATAAAATGGATTCGGTTGACAACAAGGTTTGCTTCTGAGGATCAGTTATTACAGAAAGATATTGGCAGCATAAAAAAAAGAATCACCCAAGTCAACCAGCTCTATTCCATGTATGAAGAAGAGCGGCGTTATTTTAAAAAGTCAGATTTCGCAAAACTTCGGAAGTTAGTCATTTACAGGCAAATGATTCAGGTAACCCAAAAAAGCTTTGATATTTTAAAGCTTCAGCGAAAGTATGAAAACATTTTGCATAAACTTCCGGAACACTTACAGACAGAAACACGGGAGAGACTCGATTCCCTTTTGAGTTATCATGAACAATTGCTATTAAAGTATTTAGGAAAAGTTCGACAGGAGGCTGAACTCGATGATACTCTTTATGGGGAAACCGATAGAGACCACCTGCGTGATTTATTTCTAAACGAAATTCGAAAAAGCGACCCGGAAGATGTCTTCCAACCCTATCATTTAATGCGGATCCTATCCGCCATTATTGAATACGAAGAACAGTTGGAGCAGCTTGACAAATTAATCGGGGCTTTTCAGACATACCATGAGAATGAAAGCCAAGTGGATATCGGATAAAAAATGTCTGGATACATCGGACGAAATGAGTTAAAGTGCTTAGTCCCCAGCAAGCATTAGATAATTAGAGGAGACTCTGATCATCCATACTAGGAAAATTGGCGTAAGCGTCTATGCCAGTTCGTATAATCAAAAAACAGCCTCGGAAAAAATCCGCGGCTGTTTTTGTACTTAAATATGCAGAAACTTTTGGTTCAAGAGCTTCTCCCTACGCCAATCCTAATTTAATTGCTGAACTTGGAAAAGATCATAATAATGGCCTTGTTTTTCCATTAACTCCTGATGTGTCCCGACTTCCACAATTTCTCCATGTTCGATGAGTACAATTCGATCTGCATGGGTAATCGTTGACAACCTATGTGCGATAATAAATGTAGTCCGGTTTTTCGCCAGTTCGTCCAACGCTTCCTGTATAAGGTGTTCGCTTTCCAAATCGAGAGCTGATGTAGCCTCATCCAAAATCAGGATAGGAGGATTTTTCAAAAAGACCCTCGCAATGGCAACACGTTGCTTTTGACCTCCGGACAACTTGACGCCTCTTTCTCCAACAGTGGTATCATACCCTTTCGGCAATTCCATAATGAAATCATGAGCGTTTGCCGCCTTGGCAGCGCGAATCACTTCTTCCTCTGAGCTGTCCGGCTTTCCTAGTAAAATATTCTCTCTTACAGAGTCACTGAATAAAATATTATCCTGCAAAACCATACCTATTTTATCGCGAAGACTTCTGACCTTGAACTTTCGGATATCCGTCCCATCAAGCAGGACGGCTCCTTCCGACACATCATAAAACCGGGGAATCAAGCTGACAAGTGATGACTTTCCTCCGCCGCTCATTCCGACAAGAGCAATTGTCTCCCCTTCTTTTACATCGAGATTGATGTTTTTCAAAACTGACTTCTCGTCTTTATCATAAGCGAATGTCACGTGATCAAATTGAATATTCCCTTTCACTTCTTTTACTTCAATGGCATTCGGTGCATCATCAATATCGTACTTTTCATCCGCCAGTTCAAAAACCCTGTCCATCGAAGCAATTGATTGCGTAAGAGTAGTGGATGAATTCACAAGTCGGCGAAGCGGATTGTAAAGACGCTCGACATATCCCATAAATGCCACCATCGTCCCGATGGTCAAATTCCCATGGATAACCTGGTAGGCCGCATAGGTAATGACAATTAACGGAGCAATATCGGTGATCGTATTCACAACTGCAAAAGCCTTCGCTGTCCAACTCGTATGTTTGATCGCCTTTTGCAAAAACTTTGAGTTGTTCTTGTCAAATTGTTCCTGCTCATGATCTTCAATTGCAAAGCTCTTAATCACAGGCATGCCCTGAACGCGCTCGTGTAAATAGCTTTGGACGCCCGCAAGTGCTTGCGATCTCTCACGCGTAAGTTTTCGTAAATTCCCGAAAAAATATTTGACGGAAATCATGTATAAAGGAAAGACTGCCAATGATACAAAAGTAAGTGGGACATCCAACGTTAACATAATTCCAATAGCAATGATGACTGTAGCAGCATCCAGCCATAAATTCATCAGGCCCGTGATAACAAAATCTTTCGTTGACTCGACATCGTTGATAACCCTTGATATAACTTCACCGGCACGAGTATTAGAATAAAACTTGAAGCTCAGTTTTTGAATATGTGTAAATAACCGGTCACGAATGTCGTATAAAACTTTACTTGCTGTCCATTGAGCAAAGTATTGCCTGTAATATTCAATTGGTGGACGAATAACCGCAAAAATAACCAGCATGATGATCATGGTGATGATTAATTTATGAGTTTTCTCATCAGCACTCATATCATTGACAGAAATAATATCATCAATGACATATTTCATTAAAAAAGGAATAAGCAACGGAATGGCGAACTTAATGATGCCGATCAACAATGTTCCAATAATTCTCCAACGATATGGCTTTACAAACGCCATATATCTTTTAATAACGCCCATGCGGCTCCTCCCTTATTATGCAAAAAATAAAACCTGTTGAAATATGCCAACAGGAATATCTTAGTTTAAATATGTAAGGTAACGGTCATACCAGATATCGATGAATTCTGCAGAAAAAGGACCTTTACGCTGCCTGATCCAGCGAACCAGTTTGTCCACATTTTTCTTTAAAATATGATCGATAACATCCGGATAGCCCATCAGTTTACGGTTCTGTTCATACTCATCTTCATCCAGAAGCGTAAACGTCATATCCGGAAAAACCTTGACATCAAGGTCATAATCTATATACTTCAATGCCCCCTTATCATAAACATAGGGAGAACCCAGATTACAATAATAATAAATGCCATTATCCCTGATCATTGCGATAATGTTAAACCAGAGATCCGCATGAAAATAACAAATCGCAGGTTCTCTTGTAATCCATGTTCTTCCGTCCGATTCTGTCACTGGTGTCCGATCATTTCCTCCAATAATTAAGTGATTTGTAGCTTTCAGAATTTTTGTTTCTGCCCATATCCGGTGGATATGTCCATTATGTTTATAACTCTGTATCTGGATATTGGTCCCTTCCGTGGGAATGTCCATCGTTTCCCCTACTTTCTGAGAAAAGCAGAAGCGCCCCGATTTAAACTTGACTGATACCTGCTTTTAAAAAATGGTTGCAGTCCTTTTTAAAATCCGGGCTGACTGCTATATTTCAAATGTATTTGTATATAAAGAATTGATAATGTTTATTATAACGGTTCCCGCACTTTTTTAAAACCGAAGCCTATCACGAAAAAACGGGAGTCCGCTCTTCTTTGAAAAGCGGACTCCCGTTTTTTATCGTTACTGATTGCCAGATTTTCCGGCGTTTTGCCCTTTGCGAGCTTCGGCTTGCTGGTTTTTCTGTCTTACCTGCTGTGCGTCTGTTTCACTAGCAAATTCGGTACCGAATTGGCCTTGTGCTCCTGATTGGCTTTGAGCTGATTGAGCATTTTGCTGCCTTACTTTTTGTATGTTCGTTTCAGATTGGTTCTGCTTTTTAGCCACAGTTCTCACCTCCACATAACTTAGAGTATCCAGAGATGAAACTAGTTATCCAACCTTTTTTGAAATTTTTTTACATACTTGTATTCATAAGGGTTGTTCAAAAAAATCAACATTGGGTAACGCAGAAACCATACCAACGAACCAACTCATCTTGTTGAAATTAATTTTACACTAAAATGGAGCGACCTCCATCAACAATGATTGTTTGTCCTCTGATCATGGAAGCATCTTCCGACACTAAAAACATAACGGTTTTGACAATATCTTCAATTTCAACCATACGGCCTGCTGGAGTGTTTTTGCGTGCGTCTTCTAATAGTTCTTCACGATTCGGAAAATGCTTTAAGGCATCGGTATCAATAGCACCACCGGAAACAGCATTGACCACAATATTTTGTTGAGACAATTCCACTGCCAAATATCTTGTCAATGCTTCAACTGCTGCTTTCGATACACCGACAGTTGTATAGTTTTCCAAATAGCGGATTGAACCTAGTGAGCTTAAGCTTACAATTTTCCCCCCACCATTTTTCTCCATCAGTTTAGCCGCCTCTTGTGCGCAGAAAAGCAGTGCTTTGCTGTTGATGTTCATTGTCCAATCCCAATGAGATTCTTCAAGCTCCATTGCTGGACGCAATACACCAGATGCAGCATTATTAATCAAAACATCAAGTCTTCCGAATTCCTCATCTATTTGTTGGAACATCAATTTGATTTTTTCAACATCGCCGACGTTCGCTCTTACAAGAAAAGCTTTTCTCCCTAGCTTCTCGATTTCTTTCACTGTCTCGAGGGCTGCTTTTTTGCTTCGTGCATAGTTGACGACAATATCATATCCTTTTTCGGCCAGAGCCAACGCGGCTGCTTTTCCAACCCCGCGGCTGCTACCTGTTACAAGTGCTACTTTGTTGCTCATATGTATCCACCTTTCGATTTACTCTAACTTATTTTACATTGGAATCTGTCCTGTGCAAAGTTACTGCGTTTGTTCCTTGTACGCCCGCCATATTTTTTGATACGAAACAGGAAACGCAAGCTCCTCTAGTTCTTCCTCCGTTACGAATCGCAGGCTCTCATGTCCCTCAATATTTCCGCTTTTAAGCTTGCCCCTATGGGCATCAATTTTCCAAGTCAGATGCGTAAATACATGCTGTACCTCTATAAAAGATTCCTGTTCAATGACAGCGTCAATGGAGTATTCTGTGGATAAAAAATCCTGCAGGATTTCCCATTTATCAAGAAGCGGAACGACCTTCAAATTTGGAAACTCCCATAAATTGGCTAAAAGTCCTTTTTCATTTCGTTTATTAATTAAAATTTTTCCTTCTTTGTCTTTCAAGACAACAGCAAGAAGATCTTCATGCCTTGTACTTTTCTTTCGTGTTTTTACAGGCAATTCATCCTGAACACCTTTCTCAAAAGCCTGGCAATGCTCCCGAACGGGACATAACAGGCATGCTGGAGATGTAGGAGTGCAAATCAAAGCTCCTAGTTCCATTAAAGCTTGATTAAAGTAAGAAGGATTATCGTGATACATTAATCCTTCCCCGGCTATTTCAAAAGTTTTCCTGGATGCCGGCTTAGCAATATCATCTGTGATCAACAATATCCGCGACAAGACCCTCATAACATTTCCATCAACAGCAGGGATGGGCTTCCCATATGCAATGCTGAGTACCGCGCCAGCAGTATACGGCCCTACTCCTTTAAGCTTTGAAATCTCCTCTTTAGAATCAGGAACTTTTCCGCCATAATCTGCCACAACTTCCTTGACTGCTGTGTGCAAATTCCGGACCCTTGAATAGTAGCCAAGCCCCTCCCAGATTTTTAAAATCTCTTCTTCGCCGGCATTCGCAAATGCTTCAATGGTTGGAAACTTTTCCAAAAAGCGGTTATAATATGGGATAACAGTATCGACTCTTGTTTGTTGCAACATGACTTCAGAAACCCACACTTTATATGGATTATTGTTTTTTCTCCACGGAAGGTCGCGCTGCTCCTCTTGAAACCAATGGACCAGGTCGGTTTGAAATGCTTCTTTATTCATTCGATCGATCTTATCTTGAATCTTTTGTTTCGTGCTGCTATTTTTCACAGGTTACTCATCCTTTTTAACGGGAATAATGATTATTGAAATTAATTCATATTTCATCTATTGCAATTCATGCATAGGTAAAATATGATCAAAAGAGAAGGCAACAATCCCTTCACAGAGGAGGACCCAGATTGGACACAGCTACTCACGTGGTGATGGGATTTGCAATTGGCGGGCTGGCCACACTTGACCCCGTTGTGGCAGAAACTACTGTTAATACTCAGAGTGTGCTCGTTGCTGCAATCATCGGCTCGCAAATTCCTGATATAGACACTCTTTTAAAACTCAAAAATAACGCCGTATATATACGGAATCATAGGGGAATCACCCATTCGCTTCCAGCAGTATTACTTTGGTCAATTCTTGTTGCGATTTTTGTACATTTGATTTTTACAGGATCGAACTTAACCCATTTGTGGATTTGGTCGCTTGTTGCCGTTTCATTACATGTTTTCGTAGATATTTTCAACGCATACGGAACCCAAGCACTTCGCCCGATCTCTTCAAAATGGGTTGCTCTTGGGATGATCAATACATTCGATCCTTATATATTTGGTATCCATGTAATAGGAATTGTCATTTGGTTATTAGGGGGCAACCCGGGTTTTACGTTCCTTATCATGTATGTAATCATCGCCCTATATTATGTCCTTCGATATATTATGCAGCAGATGGTGAAATCAGCGGTATTGAGAACAGTCCCCGATGCAGATAAAATCATCATCGCATCCACGATGTACTTCAATCAGTGGCGGATTGCCGTAACAACAAAGGACCATTTTTATGTAGGAAGGGCCTTTAGAAGATCTGTAACCATCTTCGACAAGTTCAAGCGGATTCCAATTCCCGATACAGACTTGATTCAGGCTGCCAAGAAAGATAAAAATATTTCTGCCTTTCTTTCTTTCTCCCCGGTTTACCGCTGGGAGATCAAAAAATATGATGACTATACCGAAGTTCGGTTTATTGATCTCAGATACCGAAGCAACGGACATTACCCATTTGTTGCCATCGTCAAGCTAACTGATGATTTGGAGATCATCACTTCATATACAGGCTGGGTATACAGCGAGGAGAAATTAAGAAAGAAACTGCACGTTGCTACGGATTAATTTTGAACGATAAAAGTACAGCAAGTGACCCTCGGAAAAGGGAGACAAACAAAGAAGATGGTACAGCGACTTTCAAAATAATTCGCTATTCTTTAACATCCTTCCTTCGCCTGCCTTTGCATATTATAAACTTTTTAAAGTGCTGAAAAAATTTTTTCAGCACTTTTTTTAATGGAGTATGTCTTCCTCGTCACTCAACATATGAGCATATTTAGGGTTCAGTGCGGCAAAATCATGCAATTTGTCCCCATATTGAATCACCCATGTTCTAACCACTTTTTCAGCGACTGCTTTTCCTTGATATTCTCTTCCTGCCTTGGCATATGTCGTTTCAAAATCCTCCCAAAATAATTCCACCCATGTCCTTGCTCTTTTATAAGAAAGCCTAGGGTTTTTTTCCATTAACAGACTGGTTAACCTTTCATAGTAATCATTCATGAAACTCGCTCCTTTTTCCAGTCGTATTTTTTAAATCTAAAGTCAAAATAACAGTATGCGGCATTTTCCCGCACATATTGGAGGCGATAACATTGCGCAACAAAGCAAAAGATTTCCCATACGGCAATAATCACAGGTTTGAGGGCGAACCCCGTGCAAAACCCGAATATGGATCTAAACGCGCCAACGGTACAATAAATACAGATCCGCAAGGAAGAATGAGAGCATCCGGCGCCAGAAAAGATGAGCGACAACCATAATGATAAGGGAGGCTGGATTGTGCAAAAAGATCAAAATTCTCATTTGAACCGTAACCTTACACCGTTTAACCGAGGTTGGTACCGTCCAAAACACGACGGGTCCCAAGTAAACGGACAGACACAGCAAACGCAGGAAAAAATAATATTAGAGAAAGATGCTGTCAAACGATACAAACGCTGACTTCTCAAACATCTCCATAAAAATAATCAGCACAGCGGTAATTGGATCGCTGTGCTCATTTTATCTCAGTACTGAAATCGGCAAAGCCTCTTCTTTTCCCGAACCTCCCAAACGATAGCCCCAAGCAAAAACTCCATTCATGTAGTCAATTTTAAAATAAGCCCCAGGGTCACCTTCAATTGCGTATATCTCTCCAGGTTTAAATGTCTCTGGATTTAATAAATAAGCTTTGGCCATGACCGCTTTTCGTTCGCAAACAGCAAACTCATTCACCATGCCCATTTGCTCAGCTTTACGGGCCTTTTCAGTCATAAGCGAAATTTCTTTTTTTAGTTCTTCTTCAGTCATTTGACTATATCTTTTTTCATTTTCCATTCTCAGCACCCCATCCTTATTCATCTTTGGCTGCATCGTTTTCTAAAAATCGGCTGATCATATCCATAGAATATCCTTTACGGAACAGGGCCTGCTGCATCCGCTGTCTATATTCGTAACCTATATATTTATTGTATCGCCGTTTCATTTTTTCTGCTTCTGTCCTTAGAGCTTCCCATTCAAGCTCTTCATCTACTTCATATTCGATTCCACCCATTGCCGCCTGAATAATTTCTGAAGGGAAGCCTTTAATTGACAATGTATATTCCAACTTTTGTTTAAGCATTCGTTCAGAAAGCTTTTTGTTTTGAGCGGCAAACTTGTTGCCTAAATGGATCGCATCTGTAATTTGCTTTTCTTTATTGTATTCAGCTAATGCTTCATTTATCTTTCCTTCGGTAATCCCTTTGCCTACAAGCTCGCGTTTAAGTACAAGCGGCCCTTTTTTTCCAGAATTAGCATATGTCCGCACATAAGCTTTGGCAAATTCCAAGTCATCAATGTATTTTTGTGTGGCTAATTCCTTTAAAACAACATCAATAATGGAATCAAGATATTCCTTTTTTTGCAGATGGGTCCGGATTTCAAGTGCCGATCGCATGCGGTATGATAAAAATTGAATGGCTAAATGATAGGCTTTTCGAATCTCATCTTCATACTGAACCTTGAATAAATCCTGCTCCAGCAATTCCTTCCCCTTTGTAAGATGATATTTGATTAGAATATCTTCATCCACAGCAAAAGCATAAACATTATCAAGAAATATATTGTAACGGCTTTGATTTTTCTTCTGAACAGATATTTTTGTGATAATGGGCATATTGTTCACCCTCGTCTATATATTCATTTTTATTTTATCATAAATGACCGATACCTGGCTGTATTAGATTGGCTCCCAAAGGCAAAGATGTTATTAATTCCTTAGGAGGTGTCCAAGTTGAAGAAAAAGCAGGATTACAAATCACGAACAAAGCTTTCAGCAACTCAGGAGGTACTTTACCAGCGCGAGTTCAAGCGCGCGGATCAGGCCGGTGGTTACACACATAAAGGACGCAGGTAGCTTTTTTCATGAGTGAAAAAAATTATGCGGCAAATAATATAATGGCAGGCAAATCTGCAAATGCTCAGAAAAAGGAGTTTGAATTATGGTACGCTCACAAAACCAAAAAAACCATGACAAAAACAAACAAAAGCTATCGCAAGTGCCAAAGCAATTAAAAAGTGACGGACGTGATATCGAATTTTCCAGGGAACTTGCGGACCAGGAGGATCTAAAGGCATTGGCAAAATCTGAAGCTGCGGATAAAAGAGCTAAGCAAAAATAGGATGGCTGCACGCCGTCCTATTTTTGTTTATTATTCAACCTCGGAGCCAAGTACCACTCCTCCGCGATAAGGCCACATTACTTCAATTTGTTCGGCGTATTCCCTATTGACCCCAGGCCCGAAATCAAAATTAGTTGCACTAGATTTACCCTTACAGAGCCAAATACCACCGACGTATAGACAGTCTGCGTCAAATCAGCACTTGTTCCCCCTAATTGGTCTCAATACTCCTCCACAAATAGAATGACGCATAACTTAAATAAGGATGCCATTCTTTACTGAACTTTTCCATTTCCTCGTATGTAGGCTTTCTGTCCAACTGATACAGATTTTTAATCGCATTTTGCAAACCGATATCGGCCATTGGAAACAGATTCCTTCTCCCTAGACCAAACAATAAAAAGCTTTGCGCAGTCCATGGGCCTATCCCTCTGATTTTCACCAATTCTTTGATTACTTCTTCATCCGGTTTTTTCGCCAACTCTTCAAGATTCAGCTCTCCATTGACAATCATCTTCGAAAGATCAATGATATATTCTGCTTTCCGCTGGCTGAATCGCAAATTTCTCAATTCAGTGACATCTAATGCTGCAACCTTTTCAGGATTTGGAAAAAAGGGAGCACCCTCTATTTCAAATCCAAATGTTTTCACGAATTGCTCAGTCAGGGATATTGCAAAAGACATATTTACCTGTTGATGGATAATTGGCCTTATCAAAGCAGAAAACAGCGAAAATTCCCTTACAATCGGCGTGCCAAAATGCTGTTCAAAAATACCATTCAGTGCTGTTTTTGAAAAATGCTCATGAACTTTCATAAGCGGAAGATTCCATTGAAAAA
Organism: Bacillus norwichensis; assembly: GCF_014836955.1. GTDB lineage: Bacteria > Bacillota > Bacilli > Bacillales > Bacillaceae_C > Siminovitchia > Siminovitchia norwichensis. The sequence goes on along the minus strand of NZ_JACSPV010000035.1, from coordinate 30,695 downwards.
CAGTAGACGTTCTATCCATCACCTGCTGTTTTGTCTGAAGACTGCTCCCTCTGACAATAAAAGCAGGCTGATCAACTGTACCAACCGCTTGAATTTCGGCCACTTCCGGCTCCTTCTCATAAATCGGCATACGGATAAGCCGTGCAACTCTGTCAACTTTATTCAATGGATCTTTGGCCAGTCTCTCCAAAGCAAGGTCAAAATGATAAGGCCCTTCTATTACAGCTTCTTCCTCCCACATACAGCCATCATCCTTTTTTCATTGGTAAAAGACAGCTCCAATTGGAACTGTCTTCATTTTACACTGTACCTTTTTATTTGCAAAAACGTACTGTCCTAGCATGAATATACTAGCCAGTTTGAAACGATTACTATACCAAAAACGAGAAATACTGTCCGAAAAATTAGCTTTTACTGTCCACGCCAGAGAATGCCTCCAAAAACTTTCTTTTATTTATGAAGTTGGTCGGTAACATAGTAAAGGACAGGCACTCAGCCTGTCCTAATCCTTAATATGACATAATCGGGTTTTTGATTTTTTCTCTCAACATATAATCGTCCAAACTTTTGAACGTATACCCATCTTTCTTTAAATCCTTGATGACTTTTTCCAATGCATCTGCATTGTCTTTTGATACAGAGTGTAACAGCATGACTGCCCCTGGATGAACTTGGGCCATAATATTGTCGTAAGCATGCTTCCAGCCTTTTTGCTGATCTGTCTGCCAATCTTTGTAGGCAAGAGACCAAAGAACATGAATGTAACCCTGCTCCCTTGTAACTTTTAAGGTTCTTTCACTCAAAATTCCACGAGGTGGACGTAAATACTGCATTTCGGTCTGACCTGTTAAACCAGCTGTTTTTTCCTTTACTCTTTCTAATTCTTCCTGAATCTTTTCATCACTGATATTCGTCATGTCCGGATGGTTCCATGAATGGTTTCCAATGATGTGACCTTCCTCTACAATCCGCTTTGCCAGGTCCGGAGCACTTTCCAAATAATGACCCGTCACAAAAAAAGCGGCGGGAACCTTCTCAGCTTTCAACACATCTAACACTTTTTCCGTATAACCATTTTCATAACCGTTATCGAAGGTTAAATACAAAACCTTGTCTTTCGCATTTCCTTTATAAAAAGCACCATATTTTTCCAGCAGATTATCATAGGCTTCTCCGGCCTCTGCTTGCTTCCCATCGCTTCCTTTCTTAAATCCCCAATGAATTGAGCTATTGGATATGGACTCTGCTGCGTTCGCTTGGAAAAAAAACAGGAAAAACAGAGATGATAATAACAGCCAGCGTTTCATAAATACTCATCCTCCTTTCACTCTTTTCCCTTAGATTTTTCCATTGCGGGAGGATTCATCCGTGGTGGACTTTTCCATGTGAAAAACGAAGGATGTTCACCCTTTTCAATATCCTAATAAGAAAAACAAAAGTCCAAGCCTTAGTCGACAAGGGACATTTTGATAAAGGTACTCAGCTACCACAGAAAAGCTGATCATTTCAATTTTCGAAAAGCTTTCTTGAATCGTCGCTCCATTCAGCTTTATTACGAGGGAAAGCTGTGCCGTAGAAGCACATCTTCCTGAATAAACTTTCGCGATGACACCAGCAGGCTCAGAATGCGACGTCTGTCGCCTCGCTTGCACTAGTACTTCCTGTACGGCGGCGCAGCTAGGTATATAAAATACTTCAGCTATTTTTTCGTAAAAAAGCCAGGCATTCATTGCCTGGCTTCAAAAGAAAAGCTTAAATGATCCTGGATGGGTATCCAGGCACCTATTTCCTGTGAGGTAACATTTTTAACAACAATCCGGTGTTTCGAACCCTTTAAGACTAAATAGACCTCTCCAAAGGTCAGGCTGCCTTTTTCATGTACTGCTGGTGCGTAAGCATATAAATATCCTGTTTGTGCCACGGGTATGTTGTAAAGCTGATGATGCTTGGTTCCTACTCCAACTGCTGTTTCAAAAGCGAGTGGCAGCTGAATCTTGTTAAACGCTTTTTGCTGCATCATTTTTTGTACATCTTCCATTTGGACAACCTTGGCAGTGAGGCCACCTTTGATGATCTTTTGAACCTCCTGCACATAATGTATTTGATAATTTCCAGTTCCACCGCGGTTATCATAGAAATTTGTATTAACCTTTTGATATTGCCAATTTGGAGTTGTTTCTTGAGACTTATAATTCAACGGCCATTCACCTAAATAAATGGTTGCCCGAGTACCAAATGAAAGTGGTGATTTAGTTGCTGCCGATTCATTCAGCATTCGGATCAGTTTCGGATTTTCTATTTCTATCTTGGATGATTCCAGCAGGTCCTTTGCAAAACTGCTTGGCTGTAAACGCGGCAAATCAGGCGCAGGGTTCGAAAAAGTATTTTCTTTGCTGATGTTTATAACCGAGGAAGGGACCTCTACTCCTTTTTCTTTGCTGTCCTCTTTTTTAGATGCCATTCCTGCTGTCGGGATCGCTATTAAGCTCAACAGAATGAATACCTTAAGGACGATTTGATGCCGTTTCATGTTGCATTTGCTCCTTTCGTGCAAGCGGCATTGAAAGATAATCTTACAGTTATTTTTTCAAAAAGCCGAAGGATTATCCCCGTTAAAGCAAATAAAATCCGATACCCATAATAAAATAAGCAGCCAGCATCGTAAGCCCCTCAAACCAATTCGATTCACCATCATTGATGATAACAACGGAAAGCAGAACTGCCGTCGCCATCGACACAAGCTCAGGTACTGTAAATACAAGCGGCATGTTGTTTGAAAAAAACAATGAGGATAGTACAAGAATCGGAGCCACAAACATAGCAATCTGAAGGGTGGAACCCATTGCAATTTCAACAGCAACCTCTAACTTATTCTTATAAGCCATAATGATGGCGGAAGCATGTTCGGCTGCATTTCCGACAATAGCTACGATAATAACCCCAATAAATAGCTCTGACCAGCCAAATTGTTCACCAACCGCTGTAAAAGTGTGTACAAGCTTTTCAGATACGTAAGCCACTGCCAGTGTTGCGAGGGCAAGAATGATAATAGCTTTCCATTTGGACCATTCTGGAACCTCCTCCTCTTCGCTGGCAACTTGCCCCTCCTGATGTGAAGTTGCAGGGTAGACACCACGATGTGTAACCAGTTTGAAAAAAAGAGCCGCCAAATAGAGAATGATCATAATAATAGAAATACCAATACTTAGCGCCATCGTTTTTTGATCATTCATATTGATCGTGAATAATTCCGGAATCATAAAAGCAACAATCACCGCAAACATTAATAACCCTACATTATGCCGCGCATCATAGATGCTGAATACCTGCCGTTTATATTTCAAACCGCCAATAAAAAAGGATAGACCTCCCACCAGCAACAAGTTTCCAATGACAGATCCCGTCAAGGAAGCAAGAACAACTCCAATCATTCCTGCCTTCAAGGAAAATATAGAGATGATCAACTCCACTGCATTGCCAAATGTGGCATTCAATAATCCACCAATGCGTGGACCAGCAACGATTGACAGACTCTCAGTCGCTCGCCCCATTACTCCGGCAAGTGCTATGATAGTTAAACAATAAATACCAAACATGGCTGTACTTGGCCAATGCAATACGGATCCAATAACCGACAATGGCAATCCCACAACAATCAAAATTAAAAATAGCTTCTGAACCATCCCTTCGAGCTCCTCCTAACTAAGCTGCTTACACCTCGATGATTTCAAATGTTTCTGTTACCTCTATTGAGCCTTCAACCGATTGAACCATGGCACAATGCTTTTTCGTAAGCTCCATCACTCTTTCAAGTTTTTCCTGTTTGAGCCCTTTCCCGGTAACCCTGAAATGCAAAGTGACCTTTTCAACTCTATTGGCCTTTTTTCTGTTCCTTTCCGTTTCTGCAGTAATTTGAATATCTTGTACGTCTAACCGCATTTTCTCCAATATATTGCGCAGTATACCTCCACTGCAAACTGCTAAAGAAGAAACCAATAATTGATAAGGTCTGAACCCATAGTTTTCATCTCCTGATATATCTAGTCTTCCATATGGGAGCTCTGCAACAAAGCCGCCATCTTTCATTTTGAATTCCATACAAAATTCCTCCTTTATGGACTTGCCAGCCAAGTTATCCATCATATTTTCCCTGCTTATTCGTAAAATAAGAGTTTATTTCACCTCCAACCATAATGATGATGGCAGAGAAATAAAACCACAGCATCATGATAATAATCGTTCCAATACTCCCATACATCGCAGTATAATTGCCAAAATTTGATACATAAAAGGAAAATCCAAGTGAAACGATAATCCATCCAACACTGGCAAAAACCGCCCCCGGCACCGCAGTTGTATATCGTACCTTTATACTAGGCGCTAAATAATAAACCGTGAGAAAAACCAAGAATAAAATAAATGGTGTCAGCACCCACCTTACAACGTTCCACATTTTCAAAAACTCCCCCGAAATACCTAGATAAGAGAAAATAAACATTCCAAGCTGCTTTCCAAAAACCGGCAACAGTAAAGCAAGAATAAAAACGAACATCATCGCTACCGTCAATACAATGGATAAGCCCCTGCTAACTATGAAAGATCGCTTTTCCTCCACATTATAGGCTCTGTTTAAAGACTTCATCAGGGCATTCATTCCTTTTGAAGCTGACCAAAGGGTCGCAATAAAACCAACAGACAGCAGGCCGCTGCTACGATTATCCATGACTTCAGAAACGGTTTTTTCAATCATTGTATAGGTTTCTTGGGGCGCAAAATCTCTAATTAGATAAAATATATCCTGCTGGGTTAACGGAGTATAGGGCAGAAGTGTAAACAGGAAAATCAACATCGGAAAAAGCGACAAAAGAAAAAAATAAGATAATTGTGCGGCAAAGCCTGTCACGTCATTATCACTGATTCTTCTGGCCATCTCTTTTCCAAAATCTATTATTTTATTTCGATCATTTGGCTTCCTCATTCCCAATAGAACCCCCTCTTCACTTCATACTTTATCTGTTATTTTAACTAATTACCTTCTCTTATCTTAGCAAAACATTTTTCAAAATGAATAATTCAACTTGACAATCTTACTATTTTTTCAGAAGATTGATATATAGAAATTATCCTACTATAAAAATAAATAAACAGGAGGGGAAAATATGTCCGAAAAAATTTTGAAATTTCTCGAAAGTGTAAGCGGTTTAATATGGGGGCTCCCGCTCATTATCCTCCTCATCGGAACAGGGATTTATTTGACGATTAGAGTCGGCTTCCTTCAGATGAGACTGCTGCCATATTCTCTGAAATTGGCATTCAGCTTTAAACAGGACAAAAATTCCGAAGGGGATATATCGCATTTCCAAGCTCTTATGACTGCGCTTGCGGCAACTGTCGGTACCGGTAATATTGTCGGTGTTGCTACAGCTGTTGTTTTAGGGGGACCTGGAGCCGTATTTTGGATGTGGATATCCGCATTCTTCGGAATGGCAACAAAATATGCTGAAGCTATACTTGCAGTCAAATATAGGATTGTAGATGAGAATGGGCAAATGTCCGGAGGCCCCATGTATTACCTCGAACGCGGACTCAAGCAGAAGTGGCTAGGCGTCTTATTTGCGGTTTTTGGAGCCCTAGCAGCATTCGGGATCGGAAATCTTGTCCAATCAAATGCAGTTTCTACTGTTGTAAAAACTACCTTCAATATTAATGAATGGGTTACCGGTCTGGCCTTGGTCATTTTTGCCGGTCTTTCAATCATCGGTGGAATTAAAAGTATCGGAAGAGTTACTGCATTTTTTGTTCCTTTTATGGCTGTATTTTATATCATTGGCGGACTAATTGTTTTAATCATGAATCTCAATCTGATTCCAGGAGCAATAGCACTCATTTTTACTGATGCATTTACAGGTAAGGCCGTTGCAGGTGGCGCCATCGGAGCTGTCATTCGTTACGGGGTCGCAAGGGGTATTTTTTCGAACGAAGCAGGGTTGGGATCTGCTCCAATTGCCGCTGCCGCTGCAAAAACAGATTTGCCTGGCCGACAGGCTCTTGTTTCTATGACTCAAGTATTCATTGATACTTTAGTTATCTGCTCCATTACTGGTATCACAATCGTTATGGGCGGTCTTTATGATGAGGGGATAGCTGCTGGTGACCTAACCTCTGCATCCTTCGCCCAATTTTTAGGAAATACAGGGTCAATCATTGTCGCCCTTGGTCTCTTATTCTTTGCTTCTTCTACTATTTTAGGCTGGTCCTATTATGGAGAGAAATGTTTCGCCTATCTATTCAGTGTGAAAAGTGTTATCTATTACCGCATTGTTTTCGTTGCTATGGTATTTGTCGGTGCGGTTACAAGCTTGGACATTGTTTGGGCCTTTGCGGATATCGCAAATGGTCTCATGGCCATACCGAACTTAATCGGATTATTAGGGCTATCCGGTGTAGTTGTTTATGAGACGAAAAGAACACTGAATAAAATTAAAGAGGAAAAAGTTGAAGCGAGAAAAGAAACAGCATAAAGATTCCTGCCTTCCCGGTAGCGGGAAGGTTTTTTTCATTTTCTTGTTTTCATTTCAAAAATTCAGCGTCTAGCTTCGACGTACAGGACGTACTAGTGTGACCCACCGAAGCCACAGCATGTGGCAGCCTGAGGCGGCCGTATTGTCTGGCTGTGAGTGCCATCGGGCTTGAAGTCATAAGCCAATCGTTGATAAACAGGCACTCTCGCACTTCGTTTTCCTTTATCTCGATTAAAGGATCGTAGACTAAGTTCGCCCCTGCCTGTGGCAACGCCGACACACCAACATCTGCAGGCGCAGTTTGTTCGTCGCTAAACAGCGCCTTTCGCTTTTCTTATATTGACAACCAATCCCATGCATGGAATCATTATATTCATAAATATAGCCCTGAGAGGATGAACCTGGTGGATTTATCAAAAAACACACCCGAGAATATTGAGTATTTAATTGGTCAAATTACAGAGAAATTGCGTATGGTTAATACTGCTGCAATGAGAGCAGAAAGTATTAACAATGAAATGTACGAAGAGTTAGTTGAAATTTACGAGATGGTTATGAAAAAAGAGCATTTTAGCCCCGGTGAGATGCAAGCTTTGGTGGAAGAAATCGGTAGGCTGAGAAAGGTTTAAATGGACAGGGTCACAGTGAGAGTCCAAAAAGGGACTCTCTTTTTCTAGCTCTCCTGAATGAAGAAATAACATTTTGATTCATAGACTATGAAAATATGTTTAAAGAAAGGTGATATGGTTGAAATCGTTCGAACAGTCCCGGCTGCTGAAAAGTCTGCCAAAACAATTTTTTGCTTCACTTGTTCAAAAAGTGAACAATGTGAGGGCTGAAGGCCACGATGTGATTAACCTAGGTCAGGGAAACCCCGATCAGCCCACACCAAAACATATTGTGGAAAGCCTCAAGCTTGCCGCTGATCACCCTGAAAACCATAAATATCCTCCGTTTCAAGGAAAAGCAGAGTTAAAAGAAGCGGCTGCCGAATTCTATCAAAGGGAATACGGAGTCCATCTCGAACCCGAGAAAGAAATTGCCATTCTATTCGGTGGAAAAGCTGGTCTTGTAGAATTGCCACAATGCCTTCTGAATCCTGGTGACACAATGCTTGTTCCCGATCCAGGATATCCGGATTATTGGTCAGGTGCAGCTTTGGCAAAAGTTCATATGGAAATGATGCCGCTGAAAGAAGAAAATAATTTTCTTCCTTCTTTTGACAATATTCCAGAAGAAACGGCAAATAAAGCCAAAATGATGATACTGAATTATCCAAACAATCCAACAGGAGCTATCGCTACCGAAGAATTTTTCCAACAAACTGTTAAGTATGCTTCAACATATGATATTTGCGTTGTTCATGACTTTGCTTATGGTGGAATCGGATTTGATGGAAAAAAACCAGTAAGCTTCCTGCAAACAAAGGGGGCTAAAGATACAGGAGTCGAAATTTACACTTTCTCCAAGACTTATAATATGGCTGGATGGCGCGTTGCATTTGCTGCCGGAAATGCGTCGGTGATTGAAGCGATTAATTTGATGCAGGATCACATATATGTCAGTCTGTTCGGGGCTATCCAAGATGCTGCTGCCGAGGCCTTGGTAGGTTCACAAAAAGCAGCTGAAACAATCAATGCCATATACGAAAAAAGAAGAGATGTATTTATTTCAAGCCTTCGCAAAATCGGCTGGGATGTAAGGTCACCACAGGGTTCCTTTTTTGCCTGGCTGAAAGTTCCCAAAGGTTATACTTCTGAGGAATTTACTGACTTACTATTGGAGAAAGCTTATGTTGCTGTTGCTCCTGGAATTGGATTTGGCGAATATGGAGAAGGTTATGTAAGAGTCGGATTACTAACATCAGAAGAGCGGCTTAGAGAAGCTGCTTTGAGAATAAAGGAATTAAATATCTTTTAAATTTTTAGAACGATGGTCTTACCTTCCCAGGCGACCATCGTTCATTTTTACACTATATATTTCCCGAGAAATAGTTTTTTCAACATCACTCATCAAAAAAGCACACAGCTTGTATGCTGCATGCTTCATTTCTCTTCATCAGGTATATACGGCTCAATCAGTACTTCCACGCGCCTGTTAGCTTCCCGGCCTTTTGCAGTTTTATTATCTGCGATAGGCTGAAATTCCCCAAAGCCTTTTGCACTAAATAAACGCGGATCTAATTTTTCGTCTTCAAGGAGCACTTTCATAAAATTGACTGCCCTCATGACACTCAATTCCCAGTTAGACTGGAATTCCGAATTTTTGATTGGGACATTATCCGTATGCCCACTGATAATCACACTTCTCGGCAGCTCCATTTCTAGCAATGCCGCAAGCTCCTTTGCGGTTTTTTTATCATCTTTTCTAACATCAGCACTTCCAGATTGAAACAGCACACTGTCATTAATTGTGATCAGTAATCCTTCGGAGGTCAATGAGGTGGAAAACTTGTCTTCATACTTTTTTTCTTGAATGTAGTTATCGACCTTCTTCTTAAGTGCTTCAAGAATTTTCAAATCCGCTAATTCATCTGTGAACTGCTCTATCGGGTCATTTTGAGAATCGTCTTCTGTTTCATCAATTTGCTCTTCGACTTCCAATGGTTTTTCGAACTCGACTGGTCCATCTCCCCCGACAAAAATCCCGCTAAATACTTTGGAAATTTGTTGGAATTTCTGCGCATCTACAGAACTTGCCGCAAATAGTACGATAAAAAGGGCAAGAAGCAATGTCATCAAGTCCGCATATGGAAGAAGCCAGGATTCTCCCAGATCCTCTTCATGCCGTTTTTTTCGTCTACGCTTGGACATTTGTCGCCACTTCTCTTTCATCTTGCAATTCTTTGCGTTGTTCCTTTGGAAGATAAGAAGCTAGCTTTTGCTCTATCATTCTTGGAGCCTCGCCTTCAAGGATGGATAAAATTCCTTCCACCATCAATTCTTTCAATCTTACTTCCTCATTGGACTTTCGTTTTAATTTATTAGCAAATGGATGCCAGAGCACATAGCCAGTAAAGATTCCGAAAAGCGTTGCGACAAAAGCAGCAGAAATAGCTACTCCAAGCTCATCTGTATTATCCATGTTCCCCAAAGCAGCAATCAGACCGATTACAGCCCCGAGAACCCCTAATGTAGGAGCGTATGTACCCGCTTGTGTAAATATCTGTGCTCCAACAGCGTGCCGTTCTTCCATTGCATCAATTTCATCATTAAGAACTTCGCGTATGTAGTCAGCACTTTGTCCATCAACAGCCATCAATAGGCCCTGCTTTAAAAACGGTTCATCGATTTTTCCCATTTCTGCTTCAAGGGCAAGCAAACCTTCCCTTCTTGCCAATTGCGCCATGTCTGAAAAAAGGATAATTAATTCCTTTGGCTTAGGCATCTTCTTCTCTTTGAAAATAATTCCAATTAGTTTTGGAACCTTCTTAATTTCGGAGGATGGGAATGCAATCGTAACACTAGCTGCTGTCCCCACAAAAATAACCAACATCGCTGCTGGGTTCAGCAATGCTGTAATATCTACTCCTTTTAAGAACATGCCTACCCCCACGGCAATGATACCGAGAACAACCCCAAACAATGATGTTTTATCCATTTGCTTCACCCTATACTAATATTAGTCTTATCTCTAATATCGGCAAAAGCAATTAAGTTTTAAGTATCTTCATGTTGTTTTCTTTTTAAGAAGGGTAGAAAGAAGTAAAATGCTTATTCAAAAAACTTCCTTTCTATTTTATGTTCATATCGTTTAAAAATAGATGAATTCGTTTTGATCTTTTTCTTCGCCAGCATACTGTTATACTTCAATAATTTTTCGCTTAATTGTTTTCTTAATTCTTCAGTCTCAAGTTCATCCTCAGAATGTCGAATTAAATCTTCTATTGTCATTAATTCCGTTTTTATATCCATTTCCTCCGGCGAAAAACCAGCATTCTGAAGAAGCCGATACCCCATTTTTAAATCATCAGGAATCCCCTCCAACTTGTCTGGCGGAAGCGGCTTCCCTGCTCCAGGAAGATTGTCAAATTCACCGAGCTCGTAGGCTTTACGGATTTTATCCTCTGAAAGGTGAAAAAACTTACTCATTATAACCCCTCCCCTCATTTTCGATCTGCATTCATATATTTTATCAGGTATAGTGTAATTCCATATAGATTGCTGTAATATTTACCAATTAGGTCAACAGGCTTTGCTTATTAGTTAATTTCATTCAACTGGAGTTCAAACCCCGGATAAATAAAGTCAAAGACTCCGACGGATGCCAGAGATTTCCAGAGAAATTGTATCGAACGGAACGCAGTACAATCTGGGCGCATTTGATTCTCACAGGTCCTCATTAAATTCCCCTTGCTCTCTACATTTATTTATATTATAATTCAAATCGTAATGATTACGATTTATAAAAAACTTCATAATGCAAACTACATAGAAAGGACTGAAGGGATGAGGACCAAACGTTTTTTTATCGCCTTATTTTTGATTACCGCCTTCATTTTGGCTGGTTGCGGCAAAGAACCAGGTCAAATTAACCAAAACAATAAAAACACATTATCCGTTTACACCACTATCTTCCCTATCGAAGATTTCGCAAAAAAAATCGGGGGAGATCATGTAGAAGTAAAAAGTGTCTATCCTGCAGGAGCGGATGCCCACACTTATGAACCCACAATGAAAACCATGATGGACATTGCCGATTCGGACTTGTTGATCTATAACGGCGCTGGTCTTGAAGCTTTTATCGAAAAAATGGAGAATTCGCTCAAAAATGAAAAAGTGCTGAAAGTTGAAGCTTCAAAAGGAGTAAAACTGTTGAGCAGTACTGAAGGACATGAGCATGGTGAAAATGATCACGATGATGGGCACCATCATGATAAAGATCCCCATATTTGGATCGATCCGGAAAACGCCATAATGATGGCCGAAAATATAAAAAATGCACTGACGGAAAAAATGCCATCTGCCAAAGATGATTTTGAAAACAATTATCAAGAGCTAAAAGAAAAGCTGGAACAGCTTGACAAGGATTTAAGTACAGTGATTGAATCAGCAGACCGGAAAGAACTGTTGGTTTCCCATGCTGCCTATGGTTATTGGGAACACCGTTACGGCTTAGAACAAATCAGTATAACCGGAATCAGCTCTGAAAACGAGCCTTCTCAAAAGCAGCTGCAGGACATTATCGAAACAGCAAAAGAGCACCAGATTAAATATATTATCTATAATCAAAACCCATCTACAAAAGTGGTGGACACTATTCAAAAAGAAACAGGGACTAAACCGCTCACTCTGCACAACCTTGAATATATTATCCAGAAAGATAAAGAAAACAAAGAAGATTATTTCAGTATCATGGATAAAAATATTGAAACACTGAAAAAAGCATTATCAAAATAATAGAAAGCTGGGCAGCACTCCATTCTGAAGTGACGTCCAGCTTTTTCTTTGCCCAGTGCCTAGCCCCTTGAGGTCACATCCCACTTTCCTGTGGTGATCCTCCTCAGGAAGTGCTTTAATTAAACAGCTGTTTCCACCTTTTCCAAAGCGAGCGCAGGTCCAAAAAATTCATAGCGAATATTTTCTTGAGCTACTCCCAGATCAGACAGCATCCCCACAACATTTTTCAAAAATGCTACTGGACCGCATACGTAGCAGATTGTGTCTGTGGAAATCTTATTTACCAAAAACTCTTTTGTGATATAACCGGTGAAATCATGTTTGCCATCTTTCTCCACTGGATCTTGATAACCGTAATAATAGCTTCCATGCTGGAGCTTTCCAGCTAGCTCGCGCGTTTCCTTATTGAAAGCATGGAGTCCCTCATGTCTTGAAGAGTGAATAAATGTTACTTTACGGTCAGAGTCGTTTTTAACCAAAGTCTCAAACATACTCATCAATGGTGTAAGTCCCACTCCACCGCTGATTAGAGCTACTGGTGCAGTTTCATCCATATTCAACGTGAAATCACCTGCTGGAGCACTCACTTCGATTGTATCGCCAACATTTAAATAATCATGCAAATAATTAGAGACTTTTCCATTTGGCTCGAAATCTATTTCTCTTTTTACAGAGATCCGATAATATTTATTGTCTGGTGCACAGGACAGACTGTATTGGCGATTCAACGCATATTTTTCACCAGGAATATTAACTCTTACAGTAATATATTGGCCAGGCTCATAAACTGGTAACGGCTGGTCATCCATTGTTTTAAAGTAGAAGGAAGTGATAACATCACTCTCTTTCACTTTATCAACGACTTCCAATTCTTTAAACTCTTTCCAGCCTCCAGTCTGATCTTTGGCTAATTTATACATGTTCGCTTCAATGTCAATGAATACTTGGGCAATGACACCATATGCTTCCGCCCATGCATTGATAATGTCGTCTGTGGCTGCATCCCCAAGAACTTCTTTAATGGCTTCCAGCAGATACTTCCCTACAATCGGATAATGCTCCGCTTTGACCCCAAGACCACGGTGTTTATGGGCTACTTGGATGACGGCAGGAAGAACACTTTCCAACTGGTCAATATTTTTGGCTGCTGCCAATACCATATTGGCAAGCGCTGTTTGCTGGCGCCCTTGTGATTGATTCGCATGGTTGAAAATGTTTAGCAGCTCAGGGTGATTATTAAACATATTTTTGTAAAAAGTAGAAGTAATTGTTACGCCATGAACTTCCAATACGGGAACTGTAGACTTAATAACATTAATCGTTTCTTGTGAAAGAGCCATTTTCATTCTCCTTTAAAGATGTATTTTAAATCTATCTTTAATTTCACTTTAAAGGATTCAATTCAAGGTCACAATCCCTTTTGAACATGTGTAAAAAAGCTGACAAAAACTAGACGTAATTTGTTCACAAAAGATGCATTTTAAATATATGTTTTAAATATATCCCGAAACAGTGTACTGTACTGCCTTTTGCAGCCTGAAAATGATATGATTATTGGTGGTGATGGAAAATGAGATTGACAAACTACACTGATTATTCTTTGCGTGTTTTAATATACCTTGCCTTAAAAAAACCCGGCGAATTAGCCAATATTACAGAGATTGCAGAGGTATACAATATTTCAAGAAACCACCTGACTAAGGTTATTCACGAACTTGGGAAAATGGGTGTCCTTCACACAATCCGGGGTCGCGGAGGCGGAATCAAGCTAGCCCTGCCTCCTGAGGAAATCAATATCGGAGAAATTGTGCGAAAAACAGAGGATGATTTCAATATAGTGGAATGTTTCAATGAAGGCTCCGCACATTGTGTCATTTCCCCTGTATGCGGGTTAAAGCATGTCCTTAACCGCGCTCTATTCGCCTATTTAGCAGTCTTGGATGAATATACGCTTGCCGACATCATAACATCTCCATTTGACTATCGCACTCTGCTTGGAATGGAGGAATAGGAAACGTTGGATTTACCTTTCTGGGCTGTTAAAATAAAGCAAACCACTTTTTTTACAAAGGAGAATGTATATGGCTGATTTTCTAGAAACACTTGAAAAGTATGCAGAGCTTGCTGTAAAGGTTGGCGTCAACGTTCAAACAGGACAGACTCTTGTAGTAAACGCAACGATTGACAATGCGGAATTTATTCGACTAGTGGTGAAAAAGGCTTATGAAGAGGGAGCTAAAAACGTAATTGTGAATTGGACTGACGATATCGTGACACGCCTGAAATATGATATGGCACCTGACGAAGCTTTTCATGAATATCCACATTGGCGCGCCAATGAATTGGAGGAGCTTGCGGAACAAGGTGCAGCATTCATGTCTGTCATCTCTTCTGGCCCCGATTTATTGAAGGGCATTGATCCAAACAGGATTGCCAACTTCCAGAAAGTAGCTGGAAAAGCGATGCACAAATATCGCCAATACATTCAATCGGATAAAATAAGTTGGACCGTCATTGCAGCCCCTTCCGAAGATTGGGCGAAGAAAGTCTTTCCAGATGCTCCTCCTGAAGAACAGATCAGCAATCTATGGGAAGCCATTTTTAAGGCGACAAGAGCTGATCTCGACAACCCCATTCAGGCTTGGAAGGACCATGACCGAAACCTGCACGAAAAGGTTGATTACTTAAATAAACGCCGTTATAAAAAACTTCATTATAAAGCTCCCGGTACCGATTTAACAATCGAACTCCCGAAAGGCCATTTTTGGGTCGGGGCTGGCAGTGTTAACGAAAAAGGCGATGAATTCATGGCTAATATGCCGACCGAGGAAGTTTTTACAGTACCTTATAAATACGGCGTGGATGGTATTGTTTCAAATACGAAGCCGCTTAGCTACGGAGGTAACATTATCGACGGCTTTACGCTGACTTTCGAAAAAGGAAAGATTGTGGATATAAAAGCTGAAGAAGGCGAAGAGATTTTAAAAGGGCTGGTTGATACCGACGAAGGTTCTCACTACTTGGGAGAAATAGCTCTTGTTCCTTTTAACTCTCCTATCTCTCAGTCAAACATTTTATTTTATAACACCCTGTTTGACGAAAATGCCTCCAACCATATTGCGATTGGAAGCGCTTATGCCTTCTGTCTGGAAGGTGGGAAAAACATGAGTCAGGATGAGTTGGAACAGAACGGATTGAATACGAGCATCACTCACGTTGACTTCATGATTGGTTCAGAAAAGATGGATATTGACGGAATTCTGGAGTCTGGAGAAAGTGAACCTGTCTTCCGAAATGGAAATTGGGCGTTTTAACCTCATTCAGCACAAGTCTCCCACTCGATAAGTGGTGAGATGATGCATATTGGTATAATGAAAGCCTCAGGCGGATACCACAGATTCTCAGAGCAAATTTATCGGGCGAAGCTTGAAAAATCTGGGCGATATTCATATAAAAGAAATTAGAGGTTTGGCAGCTGCCAAACCTCTTTCGTTTAATAATAGTCGAGTTCTGTTGCCCAATTACTTCCCAATTCTTCTAAATAACGGTCTTCATCTTCTTCAGGCTCATCCAATAATGGGATACTGATGGGACTGCTTTGAAGACTATTCATCCCAACAAAGTTTTTTAGTCCAATGGCTGATTCCGGCTTCCTTTTGACAATTACCGAATCGTCCCATTGCTTTACTATCACAAAAGAACCGTTCGAATTGTGCAACACCCTTTTTGGCAGCTTGTCCATTGCGACATCTCTCCTTTTTTTAAAAATATCCCAATACACAGGTGGCCAGAGACGCCAAAGACAAATTGAATGGAGAAGCATATTTTTCCATACCCTTAAATAGGGTCAGTAAACACAAAACTTAAGTTATTTTTTTCTATTGGGTATAATGGGTAACAGTTTAACTTCTATGAGGTGAAAGAAATGGAACAACGACCAAGCAAGAAAATGAAAGATTCGCTGACTGTAAAAACAAGCCATGTCTCTCCACCGGATACGAATCATCATGGCAATTTATTTGGCGGGAAGTTAATGTCCGATGTAGATGATGCAGCATCGATAGCCGCCGCCAGATTCGCACGGAAACCTGTTGTCACGGTATCTACGGATTCTGTGGACTTTTTCAAACCGATCCTGATCGGCGATGCTGTTACTATGGAAGCAATCGTTACATGGAGTGGCACGACATCAATGGAAGTATTTGTAAAAGTCTTATCTGAACACTTGATTACTGGTGAGAAATCCATTGCCGCTTTTTCATTCCTTACCTTTGTTGCTTTGGATGAAAATGGACGGCCCAGTCCTGTACCAAAGGCTATACCCGAATCAGAGGAGGAGCACTGGCTAAATAAAACAGCCCAAGCCCGAGCGGCTCACCGTCAAAAAAGAAAAAAAGAGAGCAGGGATCTAGCTGATTTTTTTTCAAAACTAAGGCTATAAATCAGGAATATATTGGATGATTACAATTCTGCGATAATTTTACAAGAAGTTTAAGTTTGTATAACAGCCATCACAAAGAGACAAATCAATTTGGTGAATTATCAAGGCTTATAGCAGTTTTATCCCTCTTTTGTCT
This sequence comes from Bacillus norwichensis, assembly GCF_014836955.1. Taxonomy (GTDB): domain Bacteria; phylum Bacillota; class Bacilli; order Bacillales; family Bacillaceae_C; genus Siminovitchia; species Siminovitchia norwichensis. The sequence goes on along the minus strand of NZ_JACSPV010000035.1, from coordinate 14,198 downwards.
GTAACAATTTCTTCCACCTGCTAAATACAGTAAGAAATATCCCTATAAATTTATTATACTTAACATAGGATATTACAAGTAAAGGCAAGGTGGACCATTATGTTTTCAAGTACAGAAATTGGGATTGATCTAGGAACAGCTAATGTTCTAGTTTATACAAAAAATAAAGGAATTATTTTAAATGAACCATCCGTTGTAGCGGTTAATACAGATACTAAGCAAGTGATAGCAGTTGGAGCGGAAGCTAAAGAGATGATTGGTAAGACACCTGCCAGTATTACAGCAGTTCGCCCACTCCAGGACGGGGTTATTGCTGATTTTGACATCACCAGCCAAATGCTGAAGCAAGTCATGAAGAAGGCGGGAAAAACATTGGGGCTTGCCATCCGTAAACCGGACGTGGTTGTCTGCACTCCGTCTGGCGCCACCTCAGTTGAAAGACGCGCCATCCATGATGCCGTTAAATCTTGCGGCGCCAAAAATGTCCACCTGATAGAAGAACCTGTTGCTGCAGCAATAGGAGCCGATCTTCCAGTTGAAGAGCCTGTTGCAAATGTGGTTGTGGATATTGGCGGAGGAACAACAGAAGTGGCCATCATTTCTTACGGCGGTGTTGTCAATTGCAATACCGTTCGTATCGGCGGCGACTTACTCAATGAAAATATCATTCAGCATGTCAGAAAAGGCTATAATCTATTAATTGGTGAACGGACAGCTGAAAACATCAAGATTGAAATCGGTTATGCACTGGTTGACCACCATGAGAAAAAAATGGATGTTCGTGGACGGGATCTTGTAACAGGACTCCCAAAAACAATCACATTAAGTTCCTATGAAATTCAAGAATCATTGAAGGAATCATTGCTTCACATTTTGGAAGCAATCCGAGCAACATTAGAAAACTGTCCAGCTGAATTGAGCGGAGATATCGTTGACCATGGGGTAGTTTTATCAGGGGGCGGAGCCCTATTGAATGGTATGCAGGAATGGCTGAGTAATGAAATCATCGTACCTGTCCATATTGCACCAAACCCATTGGAATCTGTGGCTATCGGAACAGGACGAGCTCTCAAATTCATCAATAAATTGCAGACGGTTAACAATTAATAGATTCGGAATTGATTTTTGAGAATCACTGCAAATATCGTTTACTGTAAAAACGGGAAGCTTGTGCTGCTATTGCTTATCATTTTTGAGATTCACCACGATTTCGCTCACTAATCAAGCGCTGCTTCCCTAGCTAAAATATAAAAAGCTGTCCAGAAAGTCTTACGAATGACTTTCTGGACAGCTTTCTTTAATAGTAAGAAAGTATATAACTTTTATCTTTTTCCATTCAAAAATCAGATTTCCATGTCTAGCTCCAAGCGCCTTCCACTTTTCTTATTCCAATGTGGTCTCTTCTTCTACTACATCAGCTTCTTGCACTTTGGAAGTCCGAACTTCCTCGGTCAATACATCAATGCTTCCACGCACATTCCCTTTTCCAGATAGATTCTCCAAAAGCTCTCTTACATCAATTCCTGAAGAAGCTTTCAAAGATTCCTGCATGGTTGCCATCAAATTGGTCGCATAGCCGGTTACCTTATTGGCTCCGCCTTCTCCCTGACCCCCAGTGTCAACAACAGTGATCTTATCAATGTTTCCAAGAGGTGCGGCCACTTGCTTCGCATATTCAGGAAGCATCTTCAGAACCATATCCAACACGGCTGCCTGTCCGAATTGCTCGAACGCTTCCGCCACTTTGCGCTTGGCTTCGGCTTCGGCAACCCCTTTTAGACGAATAACTTCGGCTTCGGTCTCCCCTTGTGCACGTTCTGCATCAGCTTTCGCCACACCATCCAGGCGAATTCGTTCTGCTTCCGCTTTCGCAGTCGCTTCCACACGGTACTGATGCGCGTCAGCTTCGGCCATCTGTTTCGCTTTCTCGGCTGTTGCCGCCTGCTCGACAGCATAACGATCAGCGTCTGCCTTTTTCTTCACCTCAGAGTCATACTGACGCTCACGACGAAGAATCTCTTTTTCTTCCAATTCGATCTGCTTTTGGCGCTCAATAATTTTAATTTGCATCTCATGCTCAGTTACTTCCTGTTTCGCACGAGCGGTTTCAAGGTCATAAGCTTGGTCTGCGTTCGCCCGCGCAATATCTTGCTCGCGTCGGTATTCCGCCATCTTCAATTGGTTCACTTTCTCTGCCTCAGCAATTTCTGTTGCCCGTTCAAGCTCCGCCTTTTTCGCTTCTTTGGCGGCTTCCGCCCGTTTGATACGGGTTTCTTTTTCAGCATCTGCTGTCGCAATATCCGCATCACGTTTAACTTGCGCGATCCGCGGCTTACCAAGTGAATCCAAATAACCGTTTTTGTCGCGCACTTCCTTGATAGTAAATGAAACAATGATAAGTCCCATTTTAGCCAAGTCCTGTGAAGCAACACGCTGTACCTCTTGAGAAAACTTATCCCGGTTTTTATAAATTTCTTCAACGGTCATGGAACCAAGGATGGAACGAAGATGTCCTTCCAATACTTCCTTCGCTTCGTTCTCTCTTTCATCTTTTGTTTTGCCTAAAAACTGTTCCGCAGCCGTAGCAATTTCCCCGATGGAGCCGCCAATTTTAATAATGGCTGTTCCGTCCGCCATCACTGGAACACCTTGTTCCGTATACACTTCAGGTGTAGTTACTTCAAGCTTGCTCGACAATAAGCTAAGAGGCTGTGCCTGCTGAAAAACTGGAAGAACGAAGGCACCCCCGCCCCGAATAATTTTAATTTTATTTCCGGACTCATCTACATGGACGTTTTTTCCGCCGAGGTAACTCCCCGTCACGATTAACGCTTCGTCAGGCCCAGCCGTACGATATTTAGTAATAAATACACCGATTAAAGCAATGAGAATAAAAACAACGACTATTAACACAATGGCTACACCAATAGGCATCAACCGATTCCTCCTCGTCAAGTAAAATTCTTTTTGTATGGCATTACATGTAGTACTCCATCTTTCACTTCAATCACCAGAACTTCAGACCCTTCTGAAATCTCCATATCTTCAAAACTGGCTGCTGGCTTGGAAATCATTCCACTGTAGCTTTCAATCACCACTTCTCCAAAACCTTTTTCGGGAATGGAGATAATGACCTTTCCAACTCTTCCTTCGAGAGATTTCTCCGTATAGCTTAATGACTGCTCCGCGGAAGACATGGGAACGAGTACAAAGACATTGAGAATGATGTCCAGCAGGAACGCCGTAACTGCAGCAATTCCCATAATGAGGAAGCTGTTCATAGAAGTGAGCAGTTCCAGAATATATCCGCCCGCTGAGAAAAAAGTAATAAAGGCCAATATAAGAATCGGACTTAGAAACCCGCTCGCTTCCCCTAGTCCCTCAAGAACATCCCCAAAGAACAAGTATAGAATTGTTAAACTACCAGAGGCAATCAACAAGATCAAATAAATGGTTTCAATTGGCATACCAAACAGAGTCATGGCCATCCACCCTTTTTCATAATAATTATGTCATCACTATTAGCTACCCCGCCTTTTCTCTTTTTATATCGCGATAGTCATTATACGTTGGAACATACATTAAGTTTCATTTTTTGTAAAAAATTATGCTGAAACCTCTTCTGCGACTGACTGTTTAATCGATTTCTTTCTCCCTATTTTTACTAGAAGATAAACGAACGGCGTATCCAAAATAGCCACGATAAACTTAAAGGTATATTGAGTTAAAATAAGCGCGATTAACGCTCCAAGTGGCATTGTTCCATAAAAAGCGATTGTGACAAAAATAGTTGTATCAACTAGCTGGCTAGTCATGGTTGAAGCATTATTGCGAATCCACAGTTTCTTTTCTCCATGTCTTTTTTTCAAACGTTGGAATACAGTCACATCCAGATTTTGGCTAATAAAGAACGAAAGCAGACTTGCCAGTGTGACGCGAAATCCGGCTGAAAAAATAGTTTCGAATGCAGCCTGGTTTTCATAAAAAGGAGCCGGTGGAAGTTTAATTGCAATATAGATGAACAAAATAGCAAGGATTTGAGTAATCAGTCCGGCCATGACCGTCTTTCTTGCTGCATGACCCCCATAAATCTCAGTAATCGTATCTGTAATTGGATAAGTAAAAACATATACGATAACTGCCGCCGGCAATACAAACCAATTCCCAAAGCTAATCAGTTTTACAGCAAGTATATTCGATAAAATCATTAAACCGACAAAAGCACCGTTTAAATATAGAAGCATACGTAATCCCCCTTACCGGTTATCCACTTTTTCCGGATAGAGATCGTGATTCATCATTCGATATTCTGCCATCTGTTCATATTTCGTTCCAGGCTTACCGTGATTGGAATATGGATCAATGGACAGTCCTCCCCTTGGAGTAAACTTGCCCCAAACCTCGATATACCTGGGATCAAGAAGCTTAATCAAATCATTCATAATCTTATTGACACAGTCTTCGTGAAAATCGCCGTGGTTGCGAAAGCTGAACAGATAGAGCTTAAGCGACTTGCTTTCAACGATTTTTTTGTCAGGAATATAGCTGATGTAGATCGTCGCAAAGTCCGGTTGTTTTGTCTGTGGACAAAGGGACGTAAATTCTGGACAGTTGAATTTGATAAAATAATCCCTGTCCGAATGCAAATTATCGATAGATTCCAAAACTCCGGGCGAATATTCGAATAAATATTCCGTATTCTGGTTCCCTAACAGCGATAAATCCTTCAGTGTATCTTCATTTCTTCCAGTCATTAAAAAAACCTCCCAAATTTCACCTGGTTGTGGGGAGGTTCAAAACGCCTGGCATAAAAAAAGCCATATCACGCGGATATGGCAGTTTCGTATAAGCCATAGTTTTTTATAGAGGGTTAAACGCTATGAACCTCTCCCCTTCCGGGTATTTATAATTATGTCCACCAACAATCATACTTGAGGACAGGAACATGGTCAACCTTTGCTTCATACGGCAATCAAATGCGCCTTGACGTATTTGCGCCCAGATTTGGTCGAGCTCCGCTCGATAAATTCCCACTTAAAATCTGTTGCATAGACTTTTTTCAGCCAGGATTTGAACCCCAATGATTGGAATACCGATATTCTCTCATCTCACCACTTCAGAAGTGAGAGACTTAAGAGCTCCTATTCTTTATAAAAGGTCTTATTGAATGGCAACGTAAACTGTTCAATAAAAATAACACTTCCTGTGTGTTTATTACCATTTGAATCATCACCAAATAGAGGTGCATCTAGCTGTTTTTCTATACAATCTTTATGGCAGCCTTATGTGGGAGACCTCTGTCAGGAAATGATAAAATAAGAAAAGTAATAGAATGAGCTTTATACAGCAGCTGGCTTGCAGACTTGCCCCACGGGAAACGTACCTCCCCGAATCGGCCAATTTGAATATCTGCACTTTCAAAAAGTTGCTGTGAAGGAATTCATTGGCTAAAATACACCTAAGCTGCATTTTCCAAACAGGCAGCCGAAAAGGAGGAATCTGACAATGTCTTTGTTAAAAGAAATCCTTGATTATAATGAAACGTTTATCGACGAAAAAAAGTATGAAGCCTATGCAACAACAAAATTTCCTGACAAGAAGCTTGTCATTTTCACTTGCATGGACACCCGTTTGGTTGAGCTTCTACATAAAGCAATGAATATGAAAAACGGTGATGTCAAAGTAGTTAAAAATGCCGGAGCCATTCTCACTCATCCATTCGGAAGTATCATGCGCAGTCTACTGATCGCCGTATATGAACTGAAAGCTGATGAAGTTTATGTTATCGGCCATCACGATTGCGGGATGAGTGCAATCGAAAGCAGTCAAGTCCTTGAAAAAATGCAGGAACGCGGGATCACCAAAGAAACCCTGGATATCCTTCAACATTCTGGAATCAACTTGGATGAATGGCTGACTGGCTTTGACAGTGTCGAAGAGAGTGTCGAGCACAGTGTTAACATGATCCGCAACCATCCGCTGATGGCAGACCAAGTTCCAGTTCATGGCCTGGTTATCGATCCGCGAACTGGAAAACTGGACCTTGTCGTCAATGGCTATGTAGAGCGACCAGCGAAGAAGTAAAAATTAAGAATTGTTTTCGAGGAACGTTTATACGTGAGTTGGAACGATCCCGGCCAGCTCCGCTGTCCGGGATCGTTCCTTTTATTTTGTAGGCGCCCTCTCCCCTGAAAATTGATAATCATAGCAGGTCAAATAAAGTTCTTTAAGTTCCATTAGCGTTGGTACTTTTGGATTATTGGCGGGACTTCCACTTTCAATAGCATCCCTAGCCATTTTTTCCACTGCCAGATTGAATTCTTTTTCATCAATTCCCCAACCTTTCAGGTTAGGAATCTCTAAATCAGTGCAAAGCTCCTTTACGGATTCTACCGCAATGTTTGCAGCCTCTTCGTTTGTTACATTCCGATTAGGCATAAAAATTCTTCCCAAATCTGCCAGTCTTTCTATACATGAACCCTTGCTAAATTCCAGTATGGCCGGCAAAAGCATAGCGTTGGAAAACCCATGCGGAACATGGAACAATGCCCCAATAGGCCTTGACATCCCATGAACTAGACATACAGAAGCATTAGAAAAAGCCATACCAGCTTGTAATGACCCCAGTGCCATTTTCTCTCTTGCCTCCATATTGTTTCCATCTTCATAAGCATCGCGAATATGATTGACAATCAGTTTCATTGCGGAGAGCGCAAGCATATCTGTCATCGGGTGAGATTTTTTTGATAAAAACGCCTCAATTGCATGGCTTAATGCGTCTATCCCAGTCGCCGCCGTCACATGCTTCGGTGAAGATTTACTCAATTCCGGATCAACTATAGCCGCAGTTGGCATGAAGGATTGCTGCTTAATCATCATTTTAACTTGGTTGGAAGTATTCGTTATCACCGTTACATCAGTTGCTTCGGAACCTGTTCCGGCTGTTGTCGGAATGGCAATATGTTGAAGCGGTGACTGTTTAGCAATTCTTTTCCCTCCCACAAATTCATCAATCTTTCCTCCATTCGACGCAATGACGGAAACTGCTTTTGCTGTGTCAATACAACTGCCTCCCCCTAAAGAAATAATCAAGTCACAACCATTTTCCATAACCATTTTTAAAGCTTCCAACACGTACTGATCAGTCGGCTCCGTCTCAACCCCAAAGTAAACAGCACTTTTTACCTGACACTTATCCAAAAAACTCATGCATTGATCAACATTCCCCAATTTCTCCATTACTTTGTCGGAGATGATCAAGGCTTTCTTTCCCCTTTGACTAGCTTCTACCCCAACTTTTTTAAAAGAACCAGGTCCATATGTAATCGACGGCGGTGTTCTTAACTCTGCAAATTTATTCATTATTTTTTCCTCTCCTCTTTAACCTTATAAATTGCAAGAACTATACCAACACCTTAACCTCAATCAATGTCATGCTTTTTTAATTTTTGGTAGAGAGTCGTACGATGAATTCCCAACAATTCAGCTGCTTTTGTTTTATTGCCTCCTGCACGAGTAAGCGCTTTTATAATTGATTCTTTTTCCACCTGTTCAGCCACATTTTTTGCCTTTTCGAGCAAGGACACGCTTTTAACATTAATCACTTTTTCCGCTTGATTCCATTGCATTTTTTTGATTGAGTTCGGCAAGTGAACCAGATGAATCTCCTGGCTATCGACAAGCGTGACTATTTGTTCTATCGTATTAATCAGCTCCCTTATATTCCCTTTCCATGGATAACTCATTAGGGCAGATACTGCTTCTGGATTAAACGACTTCATCGGGATATGATATTTATTACACACCTCTTTCAAATAGTAGGATAATAATATTGGAATGTCCTGGCTTCTCTCACGTAAAGGCGGAACATGAATATTAATAATATTCAGCCGATAAAATAAATCTTCACGGAAAGTTTTATTGCTGATCATTTCTTCCAGGTCTTTGTTGGTTGCTGCAATGATCCGGGCGTTTATTTTATATTTAGTGACCCCTCCGACCCTTTCAGCTTCTTTTTCCTGTAATACTCTTAGAAGCTTAGTCTGCATGGTTAATGGCATTTCACCAATTTCATCTAAAAAAATAGTTCCCTTTTCCGCCAATTCAAATTTTCCTTGCTTTCCTCCTTTTTTCGCACCCGTAAATGCTCCTTCCTCATATCCAAACAACTCAGATTCAAACAATGCTTCTGGAATGGCACCACAATTCACACTGACAAAGGGACCTCGTGAAGACGACAAGTGGTGAATATTCCGGGCAAACACCTCTTTTCCTGTTCCACTCTCTCCTGTAATTAGAACCGTAGCCGCGGTCTTTGCTGCTCTTCGCGCAATATGCTTCACTTCGGAGATTTCCTTGCTTGTTCCTAAAACCTGGCTGGATTCCGCATCATTATTTTTAATTTTTTTGGAATATGGACTCCCTTCCTGCTTTTTATTCCTGTAATTCATCTGCAAATTCTCATATATTTTATAGATTTCAGTAACCCCTTCAAAAATAAGCATTCCAATTGCACCAACAACTCGTTTCCCTTCCCAAATTGGAATTCGATGAACGACCATATCTTGTCCTTGTATATTTTGTATCACACTGCGTTCTGGAATAGCTGTTTTGACAGTAGCGTGAAGATTCGTATTATCAATTACTTCAGTTACATGACGACCAATTGCCTCTTCCCGCGAAATACCCGTGAATCTACTGTATGCCTCATTAAATTCAATCAGTATTCCAAATTCATCCACAACAGCGATTCCCTCATAAGCACTCTCAAGTATGCTGCTTAAAATCTCAATCGCATTTCTCTTTTTTTGAAAAGTGGACATGGATTTTGTATAGAAATCCAACATTTCTTTCGGTGTTATGATCCCCACAATTTTATTATCCGGGTCAACTACTGGCAGACACTCCACCTGCATTTGTAGAATATCAGTCATCTGATCTGTTGACCTGACAGAATCATAAAGATAGACTGGTACATCTTCTATAAGTGATGAACCAATTGAATCCTGTAAAAAATTCGACAATATCATACGAAAACTCAATAATCCAATAAGTTGATCGTTTTCGCCTACAACCGGCATAACAGCAATCCCTGCCTGCTCCATAATTTTTGCGGCTTCCCCTACGGTCTGAGTCGAACAAATACATAATGGTTCAGTATTCATCCATCTCTTCACTTGAAAAAAATCGTTGGATGATATTTTTTCTTTACGAATCGCCATTTCACTGTAGACCATTTCTGCCCCCCATTGTTCATTTACTGTATATACACCACTACAACTTATCTACATAACTGAAGTGTAGCGACTACAAGTCGGATTTCCAAGAGACTTTCAGCATAATTTGAAAATCTGTATAAATTAGATTTTTCTTTCTCTTTTAACACCCTCATGTTGTTGGCTCGGTTCTTGCAATATAAATGATTAATCATCCCCAATTAAAAAGGAGGAAATAGCATGTTTGATTATTTTGTCCCGACTGTCAATTTTTTTGGAAGAGGATCTGTGAATGTAACCGGAGAACGCTGCGAAATTTTAGATGGAAAGAAAGTTTTAATCGTAACTGATTCCTTTCTGAGAAATCTTCCTGATGGTCCGGTTGAAAAAGTAGTCAATTCTTTAAAAGAAAAAAGGATTGAAGCAGTCTTTTATGACGGCGTTGTGCCAAATCCAAAGGATACTAATGTTTATGACGGATTAAAGATTTTCCAAGATGAAAATTGCGATATGATCGTTACGGTTGGAGGCGGAAGTGCTCATGACTGTGGCAAAGGAATAGGCATTGCTGCTACGCATAGCGGAGATTTATATGAAGACTACGCCGGAATAGAAAAATTATCTAATCCTCTCCCTCCACTTGTTTGCGTTAATACCACCGCGGGAACAGCAAGTGAAGTCACAAGGCATTGTGTCATCACCAACACTGACAAGAAAATCAAATATGTCATTGTCAGTTGGAGAAATACACCACTGGTCTCAATTAATGATCCCGAGCTTATGGCTGGAAAGCCTCCAGCATTAACAGCAGCAACCGGGATGGATGCCTTGACACATGCGGTTGAATCTTACCTCTCACTAGGAGCCAACCCTGTAACTGACGCAGCAGCAATCCAAGCCATTAAGCTGATTTCGGAAAACCTACGGCAAGCAGTCGCATATGGACATAATATCGAAGCAAGAGAAAATATGGCATACGCATCTTTACTGGCCGGTATGGCTTTTAATAACGCTGGTCTCGGATATGTACATGCCATGGCCCACCAGCTCGGAGGACTGTATGACATGCCTCATGGAGTGGCAAATGCCATCCTGCTTCCGCATGTAGAAAGATTCAACATCATCTCTAATCCGCGAAAATTTGCAGATATAGCAAAATTTATGGGTGAAAATATAGAAGGTTTATCGATTCGAGATGCTGCCGATAAAGCTTTAGTTGCTATTGAAAAACTATCACGGGATGTCAAAATCCCAACAAACTTGAAAGAGCTCGGCGTTAAAGAAGAGGATTTCGAATATATGGCAAACATGGCACTTCAAGACGGAAATGCCATCAGCAACCCTATCCAAGGCAAAAAAGAGGACATTATTGAAATTTTCCAAGCAGCCTATTGATTCCTTCTCAAGCTAAAAAAGCGATCTATAGAAAAAACGCAGAGGTTTTTCAATGACTTCTGCGTTTTTAGTATCAATGAAACTCAGATCAATTTTATGAATTTTCTTTTCCAATAGCCCCTAACTCATGTATATAAACATCATTAAATGAGGTTCCAAAATGATCGAACCTCTGGTTCATTCCAGTTCTACCAGTCGAAATTATCACATTCCTCTTCTCTTTCAGAACGTACATGGTCATGATGATGGCCGTGACACCTACACTTACATTCATCATGATGATGACGTTCTTCTTCACGTATCTCATCTACTTCCCTGCAAAAACAGATTAGTCTGGAACGTCTGCCTCTTTCCCTTTCTCCGCACCGTTCTTCCACTCCACCAAAACAATCATCTTCAAAAAACATAAAATCATTCACCCCTTGAATTTTTTATTAAAAATCGGTTGACCTCTGTTAATAACATATTGAAAAAAAGAAAGGTTGATTGGACAATCAATCTGGTTAAAAAGAGGATTTTATGAAACACACATATAAAGAGAGAAAATTCCATAAATACTTCAAAACCATTTTTATACTTTTAAAGAAAGAGGATTTATATTATAATAAAACATGTGCTTTTTCTAGGAAGTAACATGGCTCCGTAGCTCAGAGGATAGAGCGTCGGTTTCCTAAACCGTGCGTCACAGGTTCGATTCCTGTCGGGGCCGTACCTACAAAGTCAGTAACAGCAAGGGTTTCAGCGTATTCGCTCCCTTGCTGTTTTTGTGTTCATTCATAAATTGGCACGAATTTGGCACGAAAACTTTAAAGCACACCCAGAACAGAACGTTAGTTCTTGTCAAAAACACCATAACTGATTAAAATAAAATCATTTATTGGTGGTGCTGCCAATGATAGACATCCCAGATAGCGATCGACAACTCATTGATCAAGCAATATTTTTGCCGATGTTGCTGACTGTTTTACAGCGAGATCTCGCCGCTATTGATAAAGGCTCGTTTAAATTAAAGCAACCATATCAAATCTCAATTGAAGCTATTATCCGAGATGTCCAAAAGGATTTAGCTGCTGCTAAACGATATTTGCATAAAAACAATATCAAGATCATACGAGGTAGATCAGAAAATAACTTTACTTTTTATATGGTGATGTATAAAGGCGGCGAAGAAAAACGGAGTTATTTTAATGATAAGATAAGGAATAATGTGGAAGATTTATTGGATTATTATTTGGTAGGACGCCAAGAGGAAAGATAAAGCCCCATTGAGGGCTTTTTTATTAGAGGAAAACTGGACTGATTGTAGAATTACAGTACTAATGAACCATTAACAAAGGAGTGTGTTCGATGGCGTTAGACAGACTTTTTGAGTTAACGGAGGAAATGATTAAAGATAAATTGGACGCTGAGGCAGTAAAGATTGAATTAGATGGGGACAGATCATTCTTTGCTTGTACTGCACAAATGGACGAATCAACTTACATAAGGACTCCTAAACTATTGCTACAGCACTTTCTTATTGTTGGTCCAGAGTATATCTTGGATAATCTGAAAGGTATAGAAAAAGTATGAGAGGAAGCTCGGTCAGAGCCGGGCTTGTTTTTATTAGAGGAAAAAATACTCAAATATCTCTTTATTGTAAATAGGCTTTACAGTAATTAGCGAAATGGCACATAATGGTAGTGAAGCATTTTAATCAAGCTATTTTATAAGCTACATTTGGTTGTATTTTTTTATCATTGTTATTAAAATTGGTGTAAGGTAAAGAATTATCAAAAAGATAGGAGGGATTTTTTGAATCCGATTTTCATACTCATTATATTATTTTCTTTAGTAGTTTCTACTTCAATTTGCTTCTATGCATTAAAAAAGGTAAATAAATGGAAATTAATATCTTGTGTTTTTTTTGTAAATACAATTATTCTGGGTGGAGCATCAGCTTTATTTTATAAAATAGATCCGCAAAAGTTTCATAAAGGATCCTATGGTTTATTTGATAGCTTAGGAATTGGAGCACTATTATTTTTTATTCCTATAATTACTTGGATTAATATCATCGTTATCCAATTAAGAAAAAATAGTTGAGTTTATTACACTTTTAAACTAAAATAAAAAAACACTTCAACATTTTGATGAAAGTGTTTTTTTGTATAATTTTCGAAAAAATATGAGCAGAGAGACCTATTTCTAAAATTATTTAGGTGTATAAAATTCGATATAAGAGTATGATTTAATGGCTTTTTTTAAAGGATGTGCACGTCTTTCTACTGAATTACCAGCTAAGTTATAATCATTGGCCGGTTTTTGAGTGATAATCATTGCATGAGTTGGTACTGTTACAACTCCTGCAGCACCTTTATGAAAAATTACAATGTCACCTCTTTGTTGTTTACGATATGATTTTGTGTTATTAACGTATTGTGCTTTAGAAGCGCCTCTTACAGTTGATTTCTTTCTCCAAAACTTACTAAATTCTTTGACACTAATCCAAGGACTAGGATCTGAAAGTTTCCAGCTATAATTGAGTTGCTTTGCACTATTTATCACATGGTATTTTTTGTTTTTTCTAGAGATGGTCCATTTACCTTGTTTTGGTAACCCACCACCGATATGCATTGCTTGAGATACGAAATTTGTACAGTTAGTCCCATATTTTCCAGTAAATTTTGGGTAACTTTTGCTATATTTGTTGTAATTATTATATGCCCAAGTTGCTGCGGCACCTCCTTTATAGGAGGCAGCGGCAGCGAAAGTACTAATTTCATTTTCGTTTTTTTCAGCATCGAGATCCTCTAAAAATCTCAAAACTTCGGAGTCTTCAATACCTTTGTAATGTCTAACTACGTAGTCGTATAATAATTCTTTTTCTTCTGCATTTACGTTTTCATAAATACTTTCAATAATTTTAATAGCTTTAACTTTATCTTCTTCTTCTACTGATAAAACAAGTGGTTTTATTGATAAATCATTAGTTTCGTTTACTAAAATTTCTCCAACTTTTAAATCCTCTTGCCAATAGGACTCAAGTGCATCTAATATAATTTCTTCTTCTTCTAAATCAACATTGTCACTATCACGTTCTTTATAATATTGTTTGATATACTCGTTATCTTCCGTTTCATTTGCAAGACTGCCGTTAGGATGAAGAAGGAAAGATAGTCCTAACAATGTGATGATTGATAATAAACTTAAAACTTTCCGCATTAATACGACTCCCTTTTTGTTATTTCTCTGCTCATATTTAATTCCTATACTATTATTATGTATTCTATATAGAATACGGAAATCCTTTTTTTAAAAAATTTGGATTTGGACACCAATTGCAGACAGATTATACAGTAATTTAATTCTTCATCTGCCATTCTACAAATTTGATTAAATAAGATTACTACTCCATTCAAATCCATTTTTAAAATTCTCCCTCTCTGTCTATATAACTTCCTTGTTCGACAAAGAGGGACTATCCTCTACTTTTTGTATGTCCAATAAACTTTTTCTATAGTTGTTTATGTCTTTAACTCAACTTTCGCAGAGAGAAATTGGCAAATAAGCCTTGATGTAGTTGGGAAGGCCAGAGAACCACTGCTC
>NZ_JACSPV010000034.1:17169-47597 GCF_014836955.1 Bacillus norwichensis | reverse complement strand
TATGAGCTAAAGGCTAAGAAAAGAAATAATTCATTTCTTTAGAGACCCGTTCGCACAATCAGGAGCTGTTTTCGCACGATCATCTCCAATTTCGCACGATAAAACGAAAAATCGCACGATAAACCCGATTTTCGCACGAATCCTCCAGAATTCGCACAATAACCCAGTTCGAAGCCGAAAAGCTTGATCCAGAAACTAAAGCAACAACCAGTTCGTAGCAAAAAAGATGAAGCTGCGGCTAAAACATGAACGGTTAATAGCCAAACTGTAACTCTTTCCACACCGAGCTGCCACACTCAAGAACACAATCATATTATCAAGCTAAACCTCTAATTTTGACTCTCTTCTTCCCAAAAAGATTAATCGTTTTCTGATAATACTATTAAATATGAAAACAGATTAAAATCCTTTATAATTGTCTCAGGTTTAACTTCATTCAGCATAAGACTTTGACTCAGTAAGTGAATGAAAGTATGTTGGTATTCCATTCAGCGGGTGTTCAAACCCCGCCTGAACAAAGTTTAGGCCTCTGGCGGATGCCATAGATTTTCAGAGGTTTAATTATCGATTGAAGCTCAATAAAATCTGGACGCAAATACGCCAAGGCGAATTTGATTTAAGAAAGGATGGGGCCCTCAATGTTGGAGAATGGCTTGATAATGGTTGCCATTATTTTTATTATTAATGTTATTTATGTTTCTTTTTTCACGATCCGAATGATTTTGACGTTAAAGGGATATCGGTATATTGCAGCGGTTGTCAGCATGATAGAAATTGTTATTTATGTTGTGGGCCTTGGCCTGGTGCTGGATAACTTGGATCAAATTCAAAATCTCATTGCTTATGCCGTAGGTTATGGTACTGGGGTTATAGTAGGAACAAAAATTGAAGAAAAGATGGCACTCGGATACATAACCGTGAATGTCATTACAAAAGAATATGATAGAGATCTTCCGAAGCAGCTTCGCGATAAGGGTTATGGAGTAACAAGTTGGGCGGCCCATGGGCTCGAAGGGGAGCGAATGGCCTTGCAGGTGCTAACGCCTAGAAAATATGAATTAAAGCTATATCAGCTCATCAAGGAGCTGGATCCGAAGGCTTTTATCATTGCCTATGAACCGAAAACGATTTATGGCGGCTTCTGGGTAAAATCTGTAAAGAAGGGAAAACTGCCTCATTGATGTCCGCGAAAAAAAGGTTTGCCGTTGAAGAAAACGAAACGATTAGCGAATGTTTAGCAAGAATGGAGCGGGAAGGATACAGGCCTGTTCGAAGAATTGAAAAGCCTGTATTTATAGAAGAAAAGAAAAAAGGAAAAATCGAATATAAGCCAGTTTCTCAAAAGATTATTTTTGAAGGAATAAAGTTGCCTAAATCCGAACATTAACAAAAAAGAATTATTCATCGTTCGATTATTGTTTGACATCGATACGTTGGATTGTTAAGATTATATTGTTAAAGCCTCATATATCATGGGGATAAGGCCCATAAGTTTCTACCCAATTACCGTAAATAATTGGACTATGAGGAAAGTGGGATTTGGGAAAAATGATTGTGCATGAACTCCCGGATAATCTGCTTTCTTTTCAAAAGAGAGTAGTTTATCCGGTTTTTGATTTTTATCTGGCTCCAACGCTAAGGAATTACAGTGCAATGAAGGCGAAGTGACAGAAGGTCGTTGCCTGAGCCAACAGAGTTCCCACCAGGCCAATAATTTCGGAAAAGAAACGTTTGGCTGATAACAGGTACTCACTTCCTTATTAGGTGCTTGTATTTTTCTTTTAAAAAAACAGAGGCGGAGGGTTTTATTTTATGAAGGCCGAAGTCGGAATTATTATGGGCAGTACATCTGACTGGGAAACAATGAAGCATGCTTGTGACATTTTAGATGAGCTTGAAGTTCCTTATGAAAAAAAGGTCGTATCTGCGCACAGAACACCAGATTTAATGTTTGAATATGCAGAAACTGCCAAAGAAAAAGGGTTAAAAGTCATTATTGCCGGTGCTGGCGGTGCAGCGCACTTGCCAGGAATGGTCGCAGCCAAAACTTTAGTTCCCGTTATTGGTGTTCCGGTTGAATCAAGAGCTTTGAAAGGAATGGATTCATTATTATCCATTGTTCAAATGCCAGGAGGTGTTCCAGTGGCAACCGTTGCCATTGGAAAGGCAGGGGCTACAAACGCTGGCCTTCTTGCAGCTCAAATCTTAGCGACGGAAAATGATGCCCTTTATAAAAAACTTACAAACAGAAGAGAAACTTTGAAAGAAAAAGTTTTAGGAAGCAGTGATGAGCTTGTCTAAAGTGATACAACCGGGGAGTACAATTGGAATTATTGGCGGCGGGCAATTGGGTCGTATGATGGCATTGGCTGCGAAGCATGCTGGGTTTAAAATTGCTGTTGTGGAACCATCACCTTATTCACCCGCGGGGCAAGTGGCAGATGAAGAAATCATTGCTCCTTACGATGATAAGGATGCCCTTTTAAAATTGGCCTCTGTCAGCGATGTGATTACTTATGAATTTGAAAATGTTGACTATGAAGCACTCAAATGGTTGACGGAAAAAGCGTATGTGCCTCAAGGAGCTGAGTTGATCAAAATTACTCAGGACCGTATTTTGGAAAAACAGGCATTGACCGACGCTGGAGTGGAGGTTGCTCCTTATGCAGTCATTCGCAATGAAGAGGATCTTAATAGAGAAATGGAGCATATTGGTTTCCCAAGTGTATTAAAAACTTCCCGTGGAGGATATGACGGAAAAGGGCAATTTGTTTTACGCGGGACCAAAGATGCTAAGGAAGCTATATCTCTGTTAAAAAACGGGCCATGTGTGCTTGAAGCATGGGTTCCATTTGAAAAAGAAATTTCAGTGATCATGACAAGAGGAATGAATGGAGATCTAGAGTGCTTTCCAGTTGGTGAAAATATTCACGTAAACAATATCTTGCATGAAACCATTGTTCCAGCCAGAGTGTCCGAAAACGTGGTGGAGGATGCGGAGCAATTGGCTGGAAAAATAGCTGAGCACTTAAACTTGGTCGGAACGCTGGCTGTGGAAATGTTTTTGACAAAAGATGAAAAAATTTATGTGAATGAGCTAGCACCGCGTCCACACAATTCCGGACATTACTCGATTGAAGCATGTAACATTTCGCAGTTTGGTCAACATATCCGAGCGGTTTGCGGTTGGCCTCTTATGAAGTCAAGATTATTGGAGCAGGCTGTGATGGTAAATGTGCTAGGTCAGCATGTGGAAGGTGTCATTGGGCAAATTCAGCAACAACCGGATTGGAATGTACATTTTTACGGAAAAGAAGAAGCAAAGGTGAACAGGAAAATGGGACATATCACGATACTCACTGCTGATATGGATAAAACTCTGGAAGAGCTGCGTGTAAATGAGGTTTGGAAATAGCTTGAAAAGAGAGGGTTTCTGACGATGATTGAACGATATACAAGACCTGAAATGGGAGCTGTTTGGAACGAAGAGAACCGGTATAATGCATGGCTGGAAGTTGAGATTCTAGCGTGTGAAGCCTGGGCTGAGTTAGGGGAGATTCCCAATGAAGACGTTAAAAAAATCCGTGAAAAAGCTGGATTCGACGTTGACCGGGTTAAAGAGATCGAACTGGAGACAAGGCATGATGTTGTAGCTTTTACAAGAGCTGTCTCAGAAACGCTTGGTGAAGAACGGAAATGGATTCACTATGGATTGACATCTACGGATGTCGTGGACACGGCCCTTTCTTATTTATTAAAACAGGCGAATATAATCATCAGGAAAGATCTCGAGAACTTTATCAATATTTTACGTAAAAAAGCAATTGAGCATAAAGATACGGTCATGATGGGCAGAACGCACGGTGTTCACGCGGAACCGATAACATTCGGATTAAAGCTTGCCCTCTGGTACGAAGAAATGAAACGAAATTTGGAGAGGTTCAATCAGGCAGCAGAGGGAGTCGAGTTCGGAAAAATTTCTGGAGCTGTTGGCACTTACGCAAACATTGATCCTTTTATAGAGAAATTTGTTTGTGAAAAGCTAGGGCTGCAGCCGGCACCTCTTTCAACGCAAACATTACAGCGTGACCGCCATGCTCACTATATGAGCGTTCTCGCGTTGGTTGCCACATCCATTGAAAAGTTCGCTGTTGAAATCCGCGGTTTGCAAAAAAGTGAGACACGTGAAGTAGAAGAATTTTTTGCAAAAGGACAAAAAGGATCTTCTGCCATGCCTCATAAACGCAATCCGGTCGCATCGGAAAACATGGCCGGAATGGCTCGCGTTATAAGAGGCTACATGATGACAGCATATGATAATGTTCCTTTGTGGCATGAGCGTGACATTTCGCATTCATCCGCTGAACGGATTATTTTGCCGGATGCAACCATTGCTTTGGATTATATGCTGAATCGCTTTGGTAATGTCGTGAAAAACTTGACTGTCTATCCGGAAAATATGAAAAGAAATATGGATCGAACACATGGATTGATTTTTTCACAGCAAGTGTTGCTAACTTTAATTGACAAAGGGCTTTCCCGTGAAGAGGCGTATGATACAGTACAGCCTAGGGCTATGGAGGCATGGGAAAAACAAGTCTCATTTAAAACGTTGATTGAAGAGGATGCAACTGTTCAAAAGCTGCTTTCCCAAGATGAAATTGATGAATGTTTTGACCCGAGGTATCACTTGAAACACGTTGATACAATATTTGAACGTCTTGGATTGAATTAAAACTCGCGAAAGCGAAAGGAGAAATGGAAGATGTATAAAGTGAAGGTATTTGTAACATTGAAGGAAAGTGTCATCGATCCTGAAGGAGCGGCGGCAACAAAGGAATTGAAGAAATCTGATTTTCCTGAAGTTGAAAATGTCCGTGTTGGGAAATATATCGAATTGACCATCGACAAAACAGATAAAAATGTGGAAGAAGCAGTCCACGAAATGTGCAAAAACCTTCTTGTGAATACGGAAGTTGAAGATTACCGCTTTGAAATCGAGGAGGCGGCTGCAAAGTGAAAATCGCGATAGTCGTTTTTCCAGGTACAACATGTGAATCTGATTTATATGAAGCAGTTAGGCAGACGACCGGAGAAGAAGCAGAGTATGTCCGTCACGATGCAGCAAGTCTTGAAGGATATGATGCTGTTCTACTTCCAGGAGGTGCATCATATGGCGATGCCGTCCGGCCGGGAGCTATTGCCAAAAGACAACCTGTCATAAAAGAAATCATCAAAGCGGCTGAAGCTGGGAAGCCTGTTCTTGGAATTGGAAATGGATTTCAAATTCTTCTTGAAGCAGGATTGCTTCCTGGGACACTGTTTACTAACGAAAGGTTGAAATTTGTTTGTAAGCCGGTCAAGCTTCAAGTGGTGAACAATGACACTGCATTCACTTCACTTTATGAAAATGGGGAAACTATTTCATTGCCTGTAGCTCATAAAAAAGGTTGTTTTTACTGCAGTGAAGTGGAATTAAACAAGTTGAAAGACAATAATCAAATCATCTTCACTTATACATCTGAAAATCCAAATGGCAGTATGGCTGACATTGCCGGCATTGCAAATGAAAAAGGAAATGTCCTTGGCTTGATGCCACACCCTGAAAGAGCTGTAGATGAACTATTAGGCAGTGCTGATGGAGTGAAATTGTTCAAATCAATTGTACAAAACTGGAGGGAAACAAATGTCACAAATGCTTGAGCCGAATCCATCCGAGATTAAAGAACAAAAGATCTATCAAGAGATGGGCTTGTCAGACGAAGAGTTCGAACTTGCAGAGAAAATGCTTGGAAGAACGCCAAACTATACGGAAACTGGACTTTTCTCCGTCATGTGGTCTGAGCATTGCAGCTATAAGAGCTCCAAGCCTGTGCTGAAAAAATTCCCGACAGAAGGAAAGCAAGTTCTACAAGGGCCAGGAGAAGGTGCTGGAATCGTGGACATCGGCGATAACCAGGCGGTTGTTTTTAAAATTGAGAGCCACAACTCTCCATCGGCTATTGAACCATATGAAGGGGCAGCGACCGGCGTGGGTGGAATTGTCCGTGATGTATTTTCAATGGGTGCTCGTCCGATTGCGGCTATGAACTCCTTAAGATTTGGTGAATTGGATTCTCCAAGAGTTCGTTACCTGCTTGAGCAGGCAGTAGCTGGAATTGCTGATTATGGAAACTCACTTGGTGTTCCGACAGTAGGCGGAGAGATTCAATTTGACCCTGCATATGAAAGTAATCCTCTCGTCAACGCAATGGTAGTGGGTCTGCTCAACCATGAAGATATGCAAAAAGGACAAGCGAAAGGTGTAGGCAATACTGTAATGTATGTTGGCGCTGCGACTGGCCGCGACGGTATTCACGGTGCTACTTTCTCCTCAGTGGAACTGTCTGAGGATGAAGAAGAAGAACGCGCAGCGGTCCAGGCAGGAGACCCGTTTACAGAGAAGCTGTTGATGGATGCTTGTTTGGAGCTCGTAAAATCAGATGCTTTAATCGGGATTCAGGATATGGGTGCAGCCGGATTGACAAGTTCTTCTGCTGAAATGGCAAGTAAAGCGGGCTACGGAGTTGAAATGAACCTTGATCTGATTCCTCAGCGCGAAGAAAACATGACTGCTTATGAAATGATGCTGTCTGAATCACAAGAACGGATGCTTATTGTTATCAAAAAAGGCCGTGAACAGGAAATTATCGACCTGTTTGCTAAATATGATTTGGAAGCTGTGTCTGTTGGGCATGTAACGGATGATAAAATGCTCCGTCTTCTTCATAAGGGACAGGTTGTAGCCGAAGTATCAGCAGATGCTCTTGCAGAAGATGCTCCAGTTTATCATAAAGTATCTGAGGTTCCGGAATATTTTCGGAAGTATCAGGAGATGGAAGTGGATATTCCGAAAGTGGATGACTACGAAACTACGCTTCTTCAGCTTTTACAGCAGCCGACAGTTGCCAGCAAAGAATGGGTTTACCGCCAATTTGATCATCAGGTAGGCTCAAATACTGTCGTTACTCCTGGATCAGATGCAGCAGTTGTTAGAATTCCAGGAACGAATAAAGGAATCGCGATTACAACGGATTGTAATTCCCGCTACATTTATCTGGACCCAGAAACAGGTGGGAAAATTGCAGTAGCGGAAGCGGCAAGAAATGTTGTTTGTTCCGGTGCTGAGCCGCTTGCAATTACTGACGGCTTGAACTTCGGAAATCCGGATAAACCGGAAATTTTCTGGCAGATTGAAAAATCCGCAGAAGGAATCAGCGAAGCTTGTCTTGCACTAAACAGCCCAGTTATCGGGGGAAATGTTTCGCTGTACAATGAAAAAGGTGGAAAAGCGATTTATCCAACACCAATCATTGGGATGGTCGGCTTGATTCCGGATCTTGGACATGCAACGACACAGTCATTTAAAGAAGCGGGCGACTTGATTTATATTATTGGCGAAGCGAAACCTGAATTTGGCGGAAGTGAGCTTCAGAAATTGGTTCACGGCGAAATTTTTGGAAAAGCCCCTGCACTTGATCTGGAAGTTGAGGTTGAAAGACAGAAGCAGATTCTGGCAGCAATTCGGGAAGGTCTTGTATCTTCTGCCCATGATATTTCAGAAGGAGGAGCAGCTGTAGCCCTTTCTGAAAGCTTGTTTGGCACCGAAGGCCTCGGTGTGGAAGTAACTCTTTCCGGAGATAAAACAACAGCATTATTCTCTGAAACACAATCTCGTTTTATCCTTTCGGTCAAGAAGGAACATCAGGCGGCGTTTGAAGAAATCGTGAGTGAGGCAATTTTGATTGGTAAAGTGACAGACAACGCAGAATTAGTCATCCTTAATGAAGATAAAGAGATATTGATCAAATCCGACAGCAGCAAGATGGAAGAGGCTTGGAAGGGAGCTATCCCGTCTCTGCTGAATAAATAAGCATAAATGAGGTATGCAGTGTGTTTGGAATATGGGGTCACCCTGATGCAGCCAGAATGACATATTATGGTCTGCACAGTCTACAGCATAGAGGGCAAGAAGGCGCCGGAATTGTTGTAACAGACGGAAAGCGCATGAAAGGCATAAAAGGAGATGGGCTTGTCAACGACGTTTTTGACGAAAAGAAGCTTGACAGCCTCAAAGGTGCCGGAGCGATTGGCCATGTTAGATATACAGGAAAGAGCGGCATTGAAAATATCCAGCCGCTTCTCTTCCATTCCTCAAGTGGAAGTCTTGCTCTTTCACATACGGGAAATTTGATCAATGCAAATGATTTAAGGCACCAATTGGAAATGCAAGGAAGTATTTTTCAAACAAATACAGATACGGAAGCACTTGCGCATTTGATTAAACGCAGCGGGTACTTGGCATTGAAAGACAAGGTGAAAAATGCACTTTCAATGGTAAAAGGTGCGTATGCTTTAATCGTATTAACTGAGAATGAATTGATTATTGCGCAGGATCCGAATGGATTACGGCCGCTTTCGATAGGAAAAGTGGGAGATGCATATTGTGTTGCTTCGGAAACGTGTGCCTACGATTTGATTGGAGCGGAGTACATTCGCGATGTTGAACCTGGAGAATTAATCATCATTAATGATGAAGGTTTGTATGAAGAGCGCTTTTCACTATCAGGATCTCATTCCATGTGTACGATGGAATATGTTTATTTTTCAAGACCAGACAGTGACATACGCGGGATCAACATTCATACGGCCAGAAAAAATCTTGGAAAGCAACTCGCAATTGAAGCAAATATCGAGGGTGACGTCGTTACTGGAGTCCCAGATTCAAGTATTTCCTCCGCTATCGGCTTTGCGGAAACCGCTGGTATTCCATACGAGCTTGGTTTGATCAAAAACAGGTATGTTGGAAGAACTTTTATCAAACCAACTCAGGAGCTTCGCGAGCAAGGGGTCAAAATGAAATTGTCCCCTGTCCGCAAGGTAGTCGAAGGAAAGCGTGTCATCATGGTCGATGATTCCATCGTACGTGGGACGACCAGCCGAAGGATTGTACGAATGTTAAAAGAAGCAGGTGCAACGGAGGTTCATGTTTGTATCAGCTCACCGCCAATGACGAATCCATGCTTTTATGGTATTGATGTTTCTACTCACGAAGAATTGATTGCATCTGACCATAGCGTGGAGGAAATCCGAGAGATCATTGGGGCAGATTCACTCACATTCTTGAGCGTCGATGGAATGCTGGAGTCAATCGGAAGAGAAGAACTTGGTAAAAACTGTGGTCAGTGTATGGCCTGTTTTACAGGCGAATACCCAACCGAAATCTACCCAGATACGCCGTTGCCATACGAAAAAGAGATGGAATAAAGAAAAGCGGAGGGCGACGCTAAGCGGCGTATAGACTGGACGCCTCCTGACGAGATAAAGGAAACACGGTGAAGCCAAAGGCGAGCCGATGTTGACTTATCGTAGGAAGGAGAAGGAAGTCTGCTAGTCGCTGGAGCCCGAAGCTAGACAATAGAAAAACGGAGGTGTCTTGATTAGCCCCGACAAGCATAAGACGATTCACGAGGAGGCAGTACTTCAGCCACCACAGGGAATGGATTATGACCTCGAGGGGCTAGACACCGAAGCTGGCCATAAGAAAAGCGAAGGGCGACGCTAAGCGGCGTATAGACTGGACGCCTCCTGACGAGATACACGATGGAGAAAAAGCGGTTCGCACGATTATGTAAGATATCGCACGATAATCTTGATTTTCGCACAATTATTTGGAATATCGCACAATAAATCCAAATATCGAACGATAATCTAGGATTTCGCACAATTCATGATACATGACATTTTTAAAACAAGGCGGCGAAACATTCGCCGCCACTTGAGTGTAAAAACGTGATAGGGGGCAATAAGGATGGCTGATGCCTACCAAAGAGCCGGAGTTAATATTGAAGCTGGTTACGAAGCGGTTGAGAAAATAAAGAAGCATGTGAAACGGACAAACAGGACCGGTGTCATGGGACAACTGGGCGGATTTGGCGGTACGTTTGACTTATCAGAGATGAATATGAAGGAACCTGTCCTCATTTCTGGTACAGATGGAGTCGGAACAAAGCTGATGCTTGCTTTCATGCTGGACAAACACGATACAATCGGTGTTGATTGTGTAGCGATGTGTGTGAATGATGTCGTTGTCCAAGGAGCAGAGCCTCTTTATTTTCTCGACTATATCGCTTGCGGAAAGGCAGTTCCGGATAAAATCGAACAGATTGTTAAGGGAATCGCGGACGGTTGCGAGCAGGCTGGATGTGCTCTGATTGGCGGAGAGACTGCAGAAATGCCAGGAATGTATAAGGAAGATGAATATGATCTTGCCGGTTTTACAGTGGGTGCTTGCGAAAAGTCCCAATTAATTAATGGAGAGAATATCAATGACGGAGATGTGCTAATCGGTCTTGCTTCAAGTGGGATCCACAGCAACGGCTATTCACTTGTCCGTAAAATCTTCTTCGGAGAAAATCAATTCTCCCTTGATGAAAGATTGCCAGAATTGAACGGTCCGCTTGGAGAAGAACTGCTCACACCTACGCGAATTTATGTGAAGCAGGTCATTTCTGCGCTTCGGGAGTTTGAAATCAAAGGGATGGCTCATATTACTGGCGGTGGTTTTATTGAAAATATTCCAAGGATGCTTCCAGAAGGTTTAGGAGCAGAAGTGAAAGAAGGTTCTTGGCCTATTCTGCCTATCTTTGAAGCTTTGAAAAAATATGGCAAGCTTCAGACGGAGGAAATGTATAATATTTTTAACATGGGAATTGGTTTTGTCTTGGCAGTAGATCCAGACGATGCTGACGAAGCCGTTCGCTTTTTCATCGAGCAGGGCGATAAAGCTTATAAGCTTGGCACTGTTATTAAGGGAGAAGGCGTACAATTTACAGGGGCAGGTACACAACAGTGAAAAAAATAGCAGTATTTGCATCAGGGAACGGCAGTAATTTTCAAGCTATCCATGACGCAGTTGAATCTGGAAAGCTCCGGGCAGAAATAAAATTGCTTGTATGTGACAAGCCAGGCGCTTTTGTCGTAGAAAGAGCGAGAAAAGCTGGGGTACCTGTTTTGGAATTCAGTCCAAAGCAGTATGCATCCAAAGCGGAGTTTGAAACAATGCTTCATGAAGAGCTCCAAAATAATCATGTGGACTATATCGTATTGGCCGGATACATGCGTTTGATTGGGTCAGTGCTTCTTGAAAACTATCCTGGAAAAATTATCAATATTCATCCGTCGCTATTACCTGCTTTTCCGGGTGTTGATGCGATAGGTCAAGCAGTAGCCGCAGGTGTGAAAGTGACAGGAGTCACGATTCACTTTGTTGATGAAGGAATGGATACGGGGCCGATTATTGCTCAGAAGGCCCTCGAAATTCAGAACGATGCGACTGAAGATGAGGTTGCGCAACAGGTCCACAAAATTGAACATGAATTTTATCCGGAAACGCTTGATAAGCTGTTTGAAGGAAAATGATAAATGGAAGGTGCTGCAAGAATGAAACGAGCGCTCATCAGTGTGTCAGATAAAAGCGGAGTCGTTGACTTTGCGAAGGAATTAATCGATTTAGGATTTGAAATTTTATCAACCGGCGGAACGAAAAAAATGCTGGAAGAGAACAATCTACCTGTAACGGCTGTTGACGAGGTAACAGGATTTCCAGAAATCTTGGAAGGTCGTGTCAAAACACTTCATCCTTTCATTCATGGAGGATTACTAGCCAAAAAGAATGATCCATCCCATATGGCTCAGCTAGAAGAGCAGGGAATCAAGGGAATTGATGTGGTTTGTGTCAATCTGTATCCGTTCCAGAAAACGATTGAAAAACCCGGCGTAACCGTCGAAGATGCAATCGAGAATATTGATATCGGTGGTCCTGCGATGCTTCGTGCTTCTGCAAAGAACCACGAAAGTGTCGCTGTTATCGTTGATGCTGCGGATTATGGACAGGTCTTAAATGAACTTCGCTCAAACGGGAATGTTTCGCTTGAAACAAGAAGAAAGCTTGCGGCAAAGGTATATCGCCATACAGCATCTTATGATGCATTAATTGCGGAATATATGACAAACCTGGCAGGCGAAGAGCAGCCTGAAAGAGTCACATTCACTTATGAATTGAAACAATCGTTGAGATACGGAGAAAATCCGCATCAAAAAGCGACTTTTTATGAAAAGCCACTTGGTTCGAAGTTTTCTATTGCGCGTGCCAAGCAACTTCATGGGAAAGAGCTATCTTTTAACAATATTCGCGATGCTGATGCAGCACTTCAGATTGTAAAAGAATTTGGCGAACCTGCTGCAGTAGCCGTCAAACACATGAACCCTTGTGGTGTCGGAACTGGTGAGAATGCTGCGGATGCTTTTTCAAAAGCGTATGAAGCTGATCCGACCTCTATTTTCGGTGGAATCATTGCATTCAACCGCGAAGTGGACGAAAGTGCTGCAATTATCTTGAAAGAAATTTTCTTGGAAATCATCATTGCGCCTTCTTTTACAGAAGAAGCACTGAGCATCTTAACTACCAAGAAAAATATCCGGCTGTTGACGATTTCTTTTAATGAAAAAAATGCTCTAGAAAAAGTTCTTACATCCATTGAAGGCGGATTGCTGGTACAAGATCAGGATGCCCTTGGATTTGATGATGCAGAGCTTACAATTCCGACGAAGCGGAAGCCGTCAGAAGAGGAAATGGAAGCCTTAAAACTGGCATGGAAAGTGGTTAAGCATGTGAAGTCAAATGCCATCGTTGTTGCAGATGAAGCGATGACTCTTGGTGTAGGTGCGGGTCAAATGAACCGTGTTGGAGCGGCTAAAATTGCGATTGAGCAGGCAGGGGAAAGAGCGAGAGGTGCTGTGCTCGCATCAGATGCTTTCTTCCCGATGAGTGATACAGTAGAAGAGGCTGCAAAAGCAGGCATTTCGGCTATCATTCAGCCAGGGGGATCTATCCGCGATGAAGATTCAATCAAAGCAGCTGATGAACATGGAATTGCTATGGTATTTACCGGCGTGCGTCATTTTAAACACTAAAACAATGGATGGTGAATTTCTTTGAAAGTGTTAGTTGTTGGCGGAGGCGGAAGGGAACACGCCATCTGTAAAAAATTGAAAGAAAGCAAGCAGGTGACGGAAGTCTTTTGTGCACCGGGGAATGCGGGAATTTCTGAAGATGCGACTGTAGTACCAATTAAAGAAACAGCTTTTGCAGATTTGATCGCTTTGGCTAAAGAAGAGAAGATGGATTTGACGATTGTCGGACCGGAAGTACCGCTGAATGCTGGAATCGTCGATGAATTCCAAGCGGCAGGTCTTAAAATTTTTGGACCAAGAAAAAATGCTGCGATTATCGAAGGAAGTAAATCCTTTGCAAAGGATTTAATGAAAAAATACAAGATTCCAACGGCTGCCTATGAAACTTTTCATTCTTATAAGGAAGCGAAAGCTTATGTTGATAAACAAGGAGCACCGATTGTCATCAAAGCAGACGGGCTTGCTGCTGGAAAAGGCGTAGTTGTAGCCATGACGCTCGAAGAGGCACACGCGGCATTGAAAGATATGCTGCTGGATGAGAAATTCGGTGAGTCATCTGCCAGTGTTGTGATTGAAGAGTTCTTGGAAGGTGAAGAGTATTCGCTGATGGCTTTTGTCAACGAGGACAAAGTCTATCCGATGGTCATCGCGCAGGATCATAAACGTGCTTTTGATGGAGATCAAGGTCCAAATACAGGCGGCATGGGGGCTTATTCCCCTGTCCCCCATATTCCATCTGCTGAAGTGGAGCAGGCTGTGAAAGATATTTTGGTTCCGACAGCCAATGCGATGATTGAAGAAGGAAGACCGTTCACCGGAATTTTATATGCTGGTTTGATTTTAACAAAAGACGGCTCCAAAACGATTGAATTCAATGCGCGGTTTGGAGATCCTGAAACACAGGTCGTGCTTGAACGTCTCGACAGTGATTTGGCTGTACTGGTAAATGATATTCTTGATGGGAAAGATCCTGTCATTGAGTGGTCGGAAGATGCAGTGATCGGGGTTGTTTATGCATCCAACGGATATCCTGGCGACTATGAAAAAGGATTGGCGCTTCCTGATTTGAAAGCATTGAATCCTTCCATTAAGGTGTTTCATGCAGGGACAGCAGCTGGAAATGAAGAAGAGACGTACGTTTCCAACGGAGGCCGCTTGCTTCTTTTGGCAGCTAAGGGGGCGGACATTGCTGCTGCATCCGACAATGTATATAAGGAAATGACTAAGCTTAACAGCGACCATTTCTTTTACCGGAAAGATATTGGATATAAAGCATTATAGAATCAACTCCTGCCTGTGGGCGGGAGTTTTTTTGATCAAAGTTGTCAAAGTTGGGGTCTGACCCCCAACAGATTAACGCGTTAAAGCGCTGGGGGTCAGACCCCAATTTCGACCCCAATTTCCAATTTCACAAATTTTTTGGAATCGCTTTTCAATCTTCACTGCGTTAAATTGAAAAGTATGTTAAAATTAGTAAAATCAGAATGAACTCCCTAGGGAGGGTTGAGACTTGGAACAGAGATATAGATGGAGGAATAAAGAGATACGTGAACAGGCTGCGATTATTGATGGAAAAAAGCCGCCTGAAATTTTATTAACAAACGCCCGCTTTTTACATTCAATGCTTCACAGATGGGTGGAAGGAAATATATGGATTCAAAATGATCGAATTGTGTATGCAGGTGAGGCGCTCCCAATAAATACAGCGGGAACTGAAGTTGTGGACTGCACTGGGCTGACATTGGTGCCAGGTTATATTGAACCGCATGTTCATCCATTTCTATTGTACAATCCGCAAACATTCTCACGGCACGCTGCCCAAACCGGGACGACAACAACGATAAATGATAACCTTCTGCTCTTTTTACATTTACAGAAAAAGAAAGCGTTTTCCCTGTTGGCGAAATTTGACGAGTCACCTGTTACGATGTATTGGTGGACGCGCTATGATGCTCAAACAGAGCTGAACGGGGAAGAAATTATTTTTTCGAACAGCGATGTGAAGGCTTGGCTGGAACATGACAAAGTTGTGCAAGGCGGCGAATTGAGCGGCTGGCCTCAACTTGTGGACGGCGACGATCTCGTACTGCATTGGATTCAGGAAACAAAGCGTCTTGGTAAAAAAGTCGAAGGGCATTTTCCTGGCGCTTCCGATAAAACCCTTGCTAAGCTAATGCTTTTTGGTGCGGATTGTGACCATGAGGCAATGACTGGCGAGGATATTTACAAACGCCTTATGCAGGGATATATCGTGTCATTAAGGCACTCGTCCATTCGACCGGATTTACCAGTCCTTTTGAAGGATATGAAAAAGATGGGATTGGATCAGTATGACTCGATGTTGTTTACAACAGACGGTTCGACCCCTGCTTTTTACAAACAAGGAATGATAGATGTCATGATCCGCATGGCGATTGATAGCGGCGTCCCCGCGATTGATGCTTATCAAATGGCATCTTATAATATTGCTAGACATTATAATTTGCAGCATCTCCATGGCATGATTGGAACAGGAAGAATTGCCAATATCAACTTCCTGGAAGACGAAACTAATCCGACGCCTATTTCTGTCCTTGCAAAAGGGCGGTGGCTAAAAAAAGATGGAGAACCGATTGTCATAGACAAAGATATTCATTGGGAAGAGTATGGAATCGAGCCCTTAGCTTTGGATTGGGAAATAACGATGGATGACCTTGAATTTTCCATGCCTTTCGGTATAAAAATGATGAATAGTGTCATTACGAAGCCTTATTCCATAGCGATGGATGTTTCATTGGATGAGCTGCCGAAGGACAGTAACGAATCCTTTTTTGCACTGGTGGACAGAAAGGGAAAGTGGAGAATCAATACAATGCTAAAAGGATTTGCCACAAATGTATCCGGATTTGTTTCTTCATTTTCCACTACCGGAGATATTATTTTAATTGGAAAAAACAAGAATGATATGAGGCTTGCTTTTAAAAGAATGAAAGAAATCGGCGGCGGTATTGTGCTAGCTGAAAATGGGTCGGTTATCCACGAGATCCGTCTCCCGCTTGCAGGTATGATGTCAAATAAAGATCTTCCGATGCTCATAGAAGAGGAGGAAGAGTTAAGGCATCTGCTTGCAGACAGAGGATATCCGTTTTCGGATCCTGTCTATTCCTTATTTTTCCTATCTTCTACTCATTTGCCGTATATTCGGGTGACTCAACGAGGAATGTACGATGTAATGAATAAAACAGTACTCTTTCCAACGTTAATGCGTTAAAATAGTTGAGAGTAAGAGAATTTGAGTGAATTAGGGGATGGGATTGTGAAACTTACACGATTGGTATTCGTGATAATAGCAACATTCATACTGTTTGTAGCAGCATGTAGTAAAAACGACTCTCAGCAGCCTGAAAAGCAGTCAGAAAAACAAGAAGGAGTAAAAACTTCGGCCCCATTGACTGGAGTGGAAGCCAGGATAGAATCTCCCGAACGTGCAGTGGCTGTGACAATCAATAATCATCCGAATGCGAGACCTCAAAGTGGTTTATCTCAAGCAGATATCGTATATGAGGTATTGGCTGAAGGAGATGTCACGAGATTTTTAGCCATATTCCAAAGTGAAAAACCGGAGAATATCGGCCCAGTTCGTAGTGCAAGGCAGTATTTTATTGACTTGGCTCAGGGTTATGATGCCTTATTTATAGCTCATGGATATAGTCCGGAAGCAAAGAAGACACTGGCATCAGGAACAATTGACAATATTAACGGAATTCAGCATGACGGGACTTTGTTTAAGCGGGCAAGTTTTCGTAAAGCACCGCATAATTCCTATATTACTTTTAAAAATATCGAAAAAGGTGCGGAAGATGCCGGCTATGATTTGAGTAAAGCGCCGAAGCCTCTGAACTTTTTCACAGATGAAGTGGCTGGAAACCTTGAAGGTGATGCGGCTTCAAACGTGAAGATAGCATACAGCCAAAATTCAACTTTTACGGCAGAGTACAAATATGACGCTCAAAAGGAAAAATATACTCGTTCTTCTGAAGAGGCGGAGACAGTTGAATACGACAACGATAAACCTGTTCTTCTTGATAATGTGATTGTTATTGAAGCAGCTCATACAACCAAGGATGGAAAAGGCAGACGAGAGATTGATCTTCATTCAGGCGGAAAAGCATATGTTTTTCAAAAAGGAATCATGCAGGAAGCTGAATGGAAAAATGAAGATGGAAGAATTTTGCCATATAAAGACGGCGAGCCAATGAAATGGGTGCCGGGAAAAACATGGATTAATATTGTTCCGGAAATGACAATAGTATCATTCGGTGAATGACAAGAACTTAGACAAGTCATTAAACATTAAGCGGCTGTATGGTTCATGTCTAACTTTCACTGCTCGGTATCTCTACCTTTTTGCTTTTAATTTGGCAACTTTTTGAACATGCACTATAAAGGGGATTTTTAAATGCAGATTGAAAAGTTAAGAGGAAAAGCGCTTGACCAATTGTTTGAAGCGATCTTATCGTTAAAAGACATGGATGAGTGCTACGAATTCTTTGATGACCTTTGCACAATCAACGAAATCCAATCTTTGTCCCAGCGTCTGGAAGTAGCCAAGATGCTACGGGAAGGGAATACGTATCAAAAAATAGAAGCCGCAACCGGAGCAAGTACAGCGACCATTTCCCGAGTCAAACGTTGCCTAAATTACGGCAATGATTCGTATGAAATGGTATTAAACCGGATAGTGGAAAAAGAAAAGCCGCAGACGTGATACTGCGGCTTTTGGGTTTGCGCAAATTTTTATTTTTCCTTAATCATCTAGCAATTCTTCTGATAGATACTACAGATTTCAAATAGAGGGCCAAAAATTTCAATCAATTCCCCCAATCATTTCTACATATTTCATCTCGGAGTTTGGTCATTGTAATGTTATAATAGTGTACGGAATTGGAGAATGGAGGACGCGGGGCTTATGTATGATGTCACGAAATGGCGCCATGCTTTTAAATTGGATCCGAATAAAGAAATTTCATCCGAGGCGCTGGAAAAAATTTGTGAATCCGGAACGGATGCTATTATTATTGGTGGGACGGATGAAGTCACGCTGGATAATGTGTTGGATCTCATGGCAAGAGTCCGGCGTTACACGGTGCCATGCGCTTTGGAAGTGAGCAATATCGAATCCATCACACCGGGATTTGATTTATATTTTATCCCATCGGTTCTGAACAGCCGCGATGTTCGCTGGGTTAGTGGGATACATCATGAGGCGGTTAAGGAATACGGAATATTAATCGACTGGGAAGAAATGATTGTTGAAGGATATTGTATTCTAAATGGGGACTGCAAGGCAGCGAAGCTGACGGATGCCAACACAGATTTGGCTGAATCCGATGTCATCGCTTATGCAATGATGGCTGAAAAGATGTTTCGCATGCCGGTTTTTTATTTGGAATATAGCGGTACATACGGAGATCCGAATATCGTCCGAGCTGTAAAAGAAGAGCTTGAAGAGACCACCTTGTTTTATGGGGGCGGAATTTCGACGGCCAGCCAAGCAAAAGAAATGGGGGAACATGCGGATGTTGTGATTGTTGGCAATGCCGTATATGAAAACCTTGAAGAGGCTTTAAAAACAGTTCGAGTTGTTAAAAATAGATAATATTATTGTTATAATAAGAACGAATGTTCTTTTAGGTGGGTGATGATGTGAAATTTTTAGCAGGAAATCTGCTTGAAGGATTGAATAAGGAGCAGAAAGAAGCAGTTAAAGCAACGGATGGACCATTGTTGATTATGGCTGGTGCGGGAAGTGGGAAGACGAGAGTACTGACTCACCGTGTTGCCTATCTGATGTTGGAAAAAGGAGTCAACCCTTACAATATCCTTGCCATTACCTTTACAAATAAGGCTGCTAGAGAGATGAAGGAAAGAATTGGAAAAATTATCGGGACCGGTGCACAGGATGTATGGATATCGACTTTCCACTCCATGTGTGTGAGGATGCTGCGGCGTGATATCGATCGTCTGGGGTATAATCGTAATTTTTCCATTCTGGATACGACAGATCAGCTCTCTGTCATCAAAGGTGTTTTAAAGGATAAGAATATTGATCCTAAGAAATTTGATCCACGAGCGATACTGGGATCTATCAGCAATGCGAAAAACGAGTTGATCACGCCTGAGGATTACGAAAAGGAAGCTGCAGGTTACTATGACAAAATCGTAAGTGATGTTTATATCGAGTATCAACGGCGGCTTCGGAGAAACCACTCTTTAGATTTTGATGATTTGATAATGGTAACAATCCAGCTGTTCGAAAGAATACCTGAAGTGTTGGAGTATTATCAAAGAAAATTCCATTATATTCATGTGGATGAGTACCAGGATACAAACCGTGCACAATATATGCTGGTGAAGCTGCTGGCGAAACGCTTTGAAAATCTTTGTGTTGTCGGGGATTCCGACCAGTCCATTTACAGGTGGCGGGGGGCGGATATTGCAAATATCTTGTCTTTTGAAAAAGACTATCCGAGTGCGAAAGTTATTTTACTCGAACAAAACTACCGATCAACGAAAAAGATTCTTGAAGCAGCCAATGTAGTCATTAAAAATAACTCGAACCGCAAGCCAAAGAATCTTTGGACAGACAATGATGATGGCGATAGTATCATGTATTATCGTGCGGATGGGGAAAAAACTGAAGCGCAGTTTGTTGCTGGAAAAATAAAAGAACTGACAGAAGGCGGAAAAAGAGACAGGTCCGACATTGCGATTCTGTATAGAACGAACGCCCAATCCCGTGTAATGGAAGAAGTGTTAATGAAATCTAATATCCAATACAACATAGTGGGCGGTACAAAGTTCTATGATAGAAAAGAAATTAAGGACTTGCTTGCTTATTTGCGGCTGATTGCCAATCCTGATGATGATATCAGCCTTCAGCGGATCATCAATGTACCAAAGCGAGGAATTGGAGCTACTTCTATCGATAAAATTGCGGCGTATGCAGATAGTCAGGATATTTCGATGTTTGACGCATTGACTGTGATTGATTTTATTGGTGTCAGCCCAAGGATCGCCAATGCATCAGCTACTTTCCACGAATTGATGAATAACTTTGCACAAATGAAAGAATATCTTTCTGTGACAGAGATTGTGGAAGAGGTTATTGAAAAATCCGGTTATAAAGAGATGCTCAGGGCTGAGAAGACACTTGAAGCAGAAAGCCGGCTTGAAAATATCGAGGAATTTTTATCTGTAACCAAAAGCTTTGAAGACGGTAGTGATGATAAAAGCTTGGTCGCATTTTTAACCGACTTGGCGCTCGTTGCTGATATTGATCAACTGGATGATACAGAAGAAGCCAATGATGCTGTGACGCTTATGACTTTGCACTCCGCGAAAGGACTGGAATTCCCTGTCGTCTTTCTGATCGGCATGGAGGAAGGAATTTTCCCTCATACCCGTTCTCTAATGGATGAAGAGGAGATGGAAGAAGAACGCCGTCTCGCCTATGTCGGAATTACAAGGGCGGAAGAGGAGCTGTATCTGACAAACGCATATATGCGAACTCTTTATGGGCGTACCAATATTAATCCAGTCTCCCGTTTCATTAACGAGATTCCTGATGAACTAGTAGAAGAAGCGGGAGCAAAGCCGCGGACGGCAACTTCCTTTGGTTTCAGGGAAAGCCAGCCCAAATCGGCAAAACCTGTTATCCGTCCTGCTGCTTCCGAGACAGACCAAGCAGAATGGAAAGTGGGAGACCGTGCAGAGCATAAAAAATGGGGCATTGGAACAGTTGTCAGTATAAAGAAAGATGGCGGAAGCGTCGAGCTCGATATCGCTTTTCCAAGCCCTGTAGGGATCAAGCGCCTGCTTGCCGAATTCGCCCCCATTAAGAAAGTGTAATGCAGTTGTGAAAGGGGTGTTTGACATGGACCGTGGAACTGCCCAAAATCGGGTTAAAGAACTATACAATTTAATCAATCAATATAACTATGAATACCATGTTTTGGATAATCCATCTGTTCCAGATGCCGAATACGACCGGCTGATACGAGAATTGACAGTGATTGAAAGCGAGTTTCCAGATTTGGTAACGACTGAGTCACCAACTCAGCGAGTTGGAGGTGCAGCTCTTTCCTCTTTCGAAAAGGTGGAACACAGAACCCCGATGCTCAGCCTTGCTAATGCTTTTGGTGAAGCTGACCTTAGGGATTTCGACCGCCGTATCCGGCAAGCGATTGGAGACGATTTTTCCTATGTATGTGAGTTGAAAATCGATGGTCTGGCCGTCTCGCTTCAATATGAAGATGGACTCTTTATATTAGGGTCAACAAGGGGAGATGGAACAGTTGGTGAAAACATTACAGCCAATTTAAAAACAATCCGTTCTATCCCGCTCCGCCTAAAAGAGGACTTGACCTTTGAAGTGCGCGGTGAAGCATACATGCCAAGAAAATCGTTTGAGCGTCTGAACAAAGAGAGGGAAAAGAAAGATGAAATGTTGTTTGCCAATCCAAGGAATGCAGCAGCCGGTTCTTTACGCCAGCTTGATCCAAGGATTGCTGCCTCCCGCCATCTCGATATTTTCCTTTATGGGATTGGAAATTATGGATCCCTTGGTGTCGATACACACAGCAGTGCACTAGAATACTTGTCCAAGCTTGGCTTGAAGGTTAACAAAGAATGGAGAAAGTGCCAAACAATTGACGATGTGATTGAGTATGTAAAATCTTGGACAGAAATACGTCCAGACTTGAACTATGACATTGACGGCATCGTTATAAAGGTCGATTCTTTAGAGCAGCAGGATCGTCTTGGTTCAACTGCTAAATCACCTCGCTGGGCAATTGCATACAAATTCCCTGCCGAAGAAGTGGTAACAAGATTGATAAGAATTGACCTGAGTGTCGGAAGGACAGGTGTCATCACGCCAACGGCCATATTGGAGCCTGTCCAAGTGGCGGGAACGACTGTTCAGCGTGCTTCTTTGCATAATGAAGATTTAATCCGTGAAAAGGATATTATGCTTGGAGACTGGGTTATTATTAAAAAAGCTGGTGACATTATTCCGGAGGTTGTCAATGTTCTGACAGAAAGAAGAACAGGCGAAGAGACAGTTTTTCACATGCCGACACAATGTCCAGCTTGTGACAGCGACCTCGTCCGATTGGAAGGGGAGGTGGCACTTCGCTGTATCAATCCAAAATGTCCTGCACAGCGAAGAGAAGGATTAATTCACTTCGTTTCCCGAAATGCGATGAATATCGATGGACTTGGTGAAAAAGTGATTGGCCAATTGTTTGAACATGAATTAATTAGAGATCCGGCTGATATATACTTCCTGCAAAAAGAGCAGCTGCTTGAATTGGAGAGAATGGGAGAAAAATCTGTCAATAATTTGCTGGCGGCGATTGAAAATTCCAAAGCAAATTCTCTTGAAAAACTGTTGTTTGGATTGGGAATCCGTCATGTCGGGGAACGTGCAGCAAAAGTTCTGGCTGAACACTATGAAACGATGGACAACCTAATTGCTACGACTCGTGAAGACCTAGTGACTATCCCTGAGGTTGGAGAGAAAATGTCTGATGCCATCGCTACTTACTTTGAAAGTGAAGAAGTAGAAGAACTAGTGTCTGAATTGAAATCTGCTGGTGTCAATATGACATATAAGGGACCAAGAACTTCGACAACAGCGGAATCCGATGCAGTTTTTAGTGACAAAATAGTTGTTTTAACAGGCAAGCTTGAGAAGCTGACGAGAAATGAAGCCAAGGAAAGAATAGAGGCACTTGGCGGACATGTGACAGGAAGCGTCAGTAAAAAGACGGACTTGGTCATCGCGGGAGAGGATGCCGGTTCGAAGCTGACGAAAGCGCAAGAACTAAATATAGACATTTGGGATGAGGAAAAGCTTCTGGAAGAACTCAATGATTAAAGGTGGAAGATTGGAATGAAAAAATGGTTTTCTCTGCTGCTGGGAGCAGTTTTAATAACAGGATGCGCACCTGGGTTTAAAGATGAAAAGGAAGTTGTCCAAAAGAAGGATGATCAAAAAGGAACATCCATCATTCCGAATTACCAGCTTCCCGATTCCTATCGTTCACTCATTCGGTTTGTGCCGAGCAAAGCAAGGGGAATGGTCGTTTCAAATCTCAATTCTCGATACGACATCAATGAGTTTGAGACCGGATTGATGCGAGTGGCGATGGGGCAATTTTCTCCGGATAAATACGTGTTCCAAGAAGGTCAGCATTTGGATAAAGAAACAGTTGGCCTATGGCTGAACCGAAAATTTACGAAGGAACAGTTGAAGGAAAGAGGCCTCAAGAACGAACAAAATGTTGGGTTGAATCCATTAAATGATGGTAAAGGATCTGTCGAGGAACAGAATGAAGAAAATCCGATTTACCTAGCCCATGTTTTGGAACATAATTATTTAATCAAAAATGAAAAATCAGTAAAATTGAGTGGCGTCGTTGTAGGACTTGCCCTTAACTCAGTTCACTATTATCAAAAAGAGAAATACGGGGCAACCTTCGAACAAAAGATTTCCCACGACAAGCTTGAAGCCGAAGGGAAAAAGATGGCTGAGGAAGTGCTGAAACGGATGAGGGGCATGAAAGGATTGGGAGATGTCCCAATCGTCGTTGCCTTGTTTGAACAAAAAGGAAAAAATGACGTAGTTCCTGGGAACTTCTTCTCATATGCCGTATCCGATAAAGGCAATTCGCTGGGGGATTGGAAAAAAATCGATGAGGAGTATGTCCTTTTCCCGTCTGAAGAAGCGGAAAAAGATCATCGCGATGATCAGACTTTTTATATGAGATTTAAAGATGATATTGAGGAATATTTTCCAAATTACAATGGTGTCATCGGACGTGGCTTTTACAAAGACGGTCAGCTCGTTGACATGAAAATTGAAATCCCAGTCCAAATGTTCGGTGAGGCTGAGATTATTGGATTCACGCAGTGGGCTACATCATTAATTATCGACCACTTCCCGGACTATCTAAATGTTGAAGTCGCGATCAACTCAGTAAACGGGGCCGAGGCGCTCATCGTCAGAAACGCTGGTGAGGAGAAGCCATTTGTGCATATTTATTAGAAAAGCGTAGACGCCTTGCTTAGCCCCGACAAGCATAAGACGAGCGCTGAAGAAGGCGTAGTTGGCCTTCAGCAGCGATTGGCTTATGACCTCGAGGGGCTAGGCGTCGAAGCTGGACAAAGGAAAAGCGGAAGCGCTCGTTAAGCGACGTACAGACTGGACGCCGCCTGAAGCTGGACAAAAGAAAAGCGTAAGGCGGCTGCTTAGCAGAGTTCGCACAATAATCGCCGATTTCGCACGATAATCATGAAATTCGCACGATAAAATCATTTTTCGCACGATTACTTTCAATATCGCACAAACCACCCAGATTTTCGCACAATTGGTGATGAAACAGTCGAAATGTTAAGCAATGAGCTACGATTTTTATAAGAGCAGAAGAAGCATGATCAAATGCAGCGCCAACACGTTGTATCTCTTGCCTGGCGCTGGCTTTTTCTGATATTATCAATAGTATTGCGATTGGTTCGAAATATAAATGGAGGTGTAAATAGATGTCAAGAATTACCAAAGAGCAAGTGTATCATATCGCGGATTTAGCACGCTTGGAAATTAATGAAGAAGAGGCCGAATTGTTTACTAGTCAGCTTGATGACATGATCAATATGGTTGAGAAGCTGGATCAGTTGGATGCAACGAATGTCAAACCGATGTCACATGTTTTCATCCAAGAGAACGTCATGCGGGATGATAAAACGGTCGAAGGACTTCCAATTGAAGAAACGATGAAAAATGTACCGGAAAGCGAAGAAAGATTAATCAAAGTTCCGCAGATTTTGGAATAAGGAGGAAAACCTATGTCATTGTTAGACCGTAAGATATCCGAAGTAAATGAACTTTTACATAAAAAAGAAGTTACGGTTTCTGACCTTGTTGATCAGTCTCTTACACGGATCAACGCGGTGGAAGACAAAGTAAAAGCATTTATCACAGTTGATGAAGAAAATGCACGCGCGCAAGCGAAGAAACTGGACGAACAGATTGGAACAGATGCTTCCAACCAAACTCTTTTCGGGATACCTTCAGGTATCAAAGATAATATTGTAACGAAAAAACTGGTTACCACTTGTGCGAGCAAAATGCTCGAAAACTTCGATCCTATCTATAATGCAACCGTTATGGAGAAGTTGAATTCAAAAGGTACGGTTACAATCGGGAAAACAAATATGGACGAGTTTGCAATGGGGTCGACAACAGAAACATCCTTCTTTCATCCTACATATAATCCTTGGAACCTAGATTTTGTTCCAGGAGGTTCTTCCGGAGGATCTGCAGCGGCAGTGGCGGCTGGAGAAGTCATGTTTTCCCTTGGAACTGACACAGGTGGTTCCATTAGACAGCCGGCAGCTTTCTGCGGCGTAGTTGGATTGAAGCCTACATATGGAAGAGTGTCCCGCTCCGGAGTTGTAGCATTTGCATCTTCGTTTGATCAAGTTGGTCCAATTACACGTACAGTTGAAGACAACGCGGCTGTGTTAGAGGCAATTTCCGGTCATGATGACCGTGATTCCACATCTATCAAACGTGAAGTTCCAAACTATGTGAACAGCCTCACAGGCGATGTTCGCGGGTTAAAAATTGCCGTTCCAAAAGAATACATTGGAGAAGGTGTGAGCAAGGAATCCAAAGAAGCTGTCCTTGCTGCATTGAAGGTCTTGGAAGGACTTGGAGCCACTTGGGAAGAGGTATCCCTTCCATATTCTGATTATGGATTGGCATCTTATTATATTGTAACTTCTTCTGAGGCATCGTCCAACCTTGCACGTTTTGATGGTGTCCGCTACGGATACAGAACCGAGAATCCGAAAAATCTTATGGACCTGTATAAAAAGACTCGTTCCGAAGGTTTTGGTGACGAAGTAAAACGCCGCATCATGCTAGGAACGTTTGCTTTGAGTGCTGGTTATTATGATGCTTATTATAAAAAAGCCCAACAAGCTCGAGCTTTAATCAAGCAGGACTTTGACAATGTCCTTTCCAAATATGATGTTGTCATTGGACCGACAACTCCAACTCCTGCTTATAAGATGGGCGAAATGATCGATGACATTATGACAATGTATGCGGGCGATTTATTGACAATCCCTGTTAACCTTGCCGGACTTCCTGCAATTTCCGTACCGTGCGGTTATAGTAGCGGATTACCGCTTGGTCTCCAAATCATCGGAAATTACTTTGATGAAGAGACCATTTATCGCGTGGCTCATGCATTTGAACAGGCAACAAACTATCATGAACAAAAACCACAATTGTAAGGGGTGAAAAGAATGAACTTTGAAACGGTTATCGGACTTGAAGTACACGTAGAGTTAAAAACAGATTCAAAAATATTTTCACCGGCACCGAACCATTTCGGGGCTGAACCGAATGCGAACGTAACAGTGATTGACCTTGCTTATCCTGGGGTATTGCCGGTATTGAATAAACGT
The DNA here is from genome assembly GCF_014836955.1 of Bacillus norwichensis. Lineage (GTDB taxonomy): Bacteria > Bacillota > Bacilli > Bacillales > Bacillaceae_C > Siminovitchia > Siminovitchia norwichensis. The sequence goes on along the minus strand of NZ_JACSPV010000034.1, from coordinate 21,062 downwards.
GCGGTCGAATTTGCAATGAAAGCAGCAATGGCTTTGAACTGTGAAATTGCGACTGAAACCGATTTTGACAGAAAGAACTATTTTTACCCAGATAATCCAAAAGCATATCAAATTTCTCAGCAGGACAATCCAATCGGAAAGAACGGCTGGATTGAAGTTGAAGTGAACGGTGAGAAGAAAAAAATCCGTATCAACCGAGTCCATATGGAAGAAGACGCAGGGAAACTGACGCATACAGGAAAAGGATATTCTTTGGTGGACTTAAACCGTGCGGGAACTCCACTCATCGAAATCGTATCTGAAGCAGATATGCGTTCACCAGAAGAAGCTTATGCTTACTTGGAAAAATTGAAAGCTATCGTCCAATTCACTGGCGTATCTGATTGTAAAATGGAAGAGGGTTCCCTTCGTTGTGACGCGAACATCTCTTTGCGTCCAGTTGGGCAGGAAGAATTCGGTACGAAAACCGAATTAAAAAACCTGAACTCATTTAACTTCGTAAGAAAAGGACTAGAGTACGAAGAAAAACGCCAAGAAGAAGTACTTCTTTCTGGCGGAGAAATTTTACAAGAAACACGCCGATATGACGAATCAACAGGTAAAACAATTCTGATGCGTGTCAAGGAAACTGCGGATGATTACCGCTACTTCCCTGAACCGGACCTTGTCAACCTCATCATTGACGATGAGTGGAAGGCAAGAGTTCGCGCAGAAATTCCTGAACTTCCGGATGCGCGAAAACAGCGCTATGTCGGAGAGCTCGGACTTCCAGACTATGATGCAATGGTACTTACGCTCACAAAAGAAATGTCCGATTTCTTTGAAGCGGCAATCGCTGAAGGCGCTGATCCGAAGCAAGCGTCTAACTGGCTCATGGGAGAAGTATCCGCTTATTTGAACGCGGAGCAAAAAGAACTCCAAGATGTTGCGCTGACTCCTGAAGGATTGGCTGGTTTAATCAAGCTAATCGAAGATGGTACAATCTCTTCGAAAATCGCTAAAAAAGTATTCAGCGAATTGATTGAAAAAGGCGGAGATCCTGAAACAATCGTCAAGGAAAAAGGACTCGTTCAAATTTCCGACGAAGGGGCTCTTTTGAAAATCATTGCAGAAGTCCTCGATGCTAATGAGCAATCCGTTGAAGACTTCAAGAGTGGAAAGGGTCGTGCTTTGGGCTTCTTGGTTGGTCAGGTGATGAAAGCTACAAAAGGACAGGCCAACCCGCCGCTTGTTAACAAATTACTTGCTCAAGAAATTGAAAAAAGATAAGCTTAAAATGAAAGACAGTTTAATGCAGCTTGTGCTGGTTAAGCTGTCTTTTTGTGTAGAGTTAGAAAGTGTAAAATCAGATGGAATATTTAGAAATCTATGCCAGCGCCCAGGGTGGTTAGTGCGAGCGAAGTGAAAAGACGTCGCTCGCGACGTACAAGTGCCATCGAAGCCACAGGATGTGGCGGCTTGAGGCGGCCAAGGATCAAGTCACGCGGAAGTTTATTCAGGGAGAATGTGCTCCTGCGGCACAGCTTCAAGGAAGTAAATATTTCTCTCGTCGCAAAGCTGCATGAAGCGTACAGAGAAGTTTTTCACGATGTAATTGAACTGAGGAGCAGCCTTGCTGTGGTGGCTGGGGAACTACCTCATCAAAATTCGCTTAAGGCTGTGCGCTCTTTCACTTTTCTGACCTAAATTTCCTAAAATTGGATATTCATACGGCTTTGAATTTGATTCTATTTTTAATTCCCAGAAATACTGATATTGATTCATCAAGGCTTTTTTTTATAGAATGAGGGTAGAACTTAGCTTTTTTGAAACCAACGGGGAGGTGCTAAGCTATGAAAACGGCTGTACATCAATATTTGCAGCATTTACGATTGGAAGAGGAATTACCAAGCATCAATTATTTACAAAGACTAATTCAGCACCATCTCTCGCTAGTTCCTTATGAAACTTTCAGCAAGTTTCATTATTTTTTAAATGGACCTGAGCTGGTTCCTTCGCTGCCCGATTTTGTAAAAAATTTAACTGAAAGAGGGTGGGGAGGAACCTGTTTTACCTTAAATATGAATTTTGCGCGCTTGCTTTCCGAACTCGGCTTTGATTGTTCTTTGGTTAGGGTGGATCCAGCACACTTGGCTATTATGGTGAGAATCAACAGTAAGCGCTTATATGTGGATGTCGGCTACGGATCTCCGATTACGAAGCCCGTCGAGCTCGAAGCGAAACCTCACCATGTTCTACATGGCTTTGGTGAAGAAATTATTTTTACAAAAATCAGATCTGGTGAATATGAAATAGACCGGCGTTCAAATGGAAAATCTTTCGTCAAAAAGCTGATTAAATGGGAGCCCCTTATGGAGGAGCAAGTATCGCATGATATAGATGAATCTTATGTTGATGTCGATGAAAACATTACGATGAGGAGAATAACAGCTGTCCGTTTTAACGGACATCAGTGCTTTTTTCTTAGAAACTGCACGATGAAGGTTATGACCTACCGCAACATAAGTGAGTTGCAGATCAATGAACAGGAAAAATGGATCAACCTTATTCAGGAAGTCTATCAAATTGATAAAAATTCACTGGAGCCAGCATTGAATTTTTTAAAAAACAGAGGCATTAATTTATTTTAAGGCTTAAAATTTTGTCAGAGTTACCGATATATAGATATAGTTACACAAAAATAGATTAATAAATGCATATTTATTCCAGTGAAACCGGATTATGGTAGAATAACAGTATAACTTTTTTCGATCTAAAGGAAGTGATAGTTTGAAAAGAAAGCTCGTCATTCCCGGTTTGTGTTTTGCAGCATTATCGACAGTAGCCTTTGAAGAGGCTGTACAGGCTGCTGAACCTCCGGCTATAAAAGCTCAATTAGAAACGAAATATGTTTCTATAGACAATGGTTCAATACTTAATGTTCGGAGCAGTTCATCACCGAGCAGTAGCGTTATTGCCAAATTACCAAATGGAACGAAAGTATCAGTTCAATCAGAATCTGACGGCTGGGCAAAAGTAACAATCAATGGGAAAACCGGATATGTTAGTTCACAATTTTTGAAGTCTGGTGCCTCAACAACAAGCCAAACGACTACAAAGCAGGTAGCAACGCCTGCACCAGCACCGGCTAAAGTAGTGACAAAATACATAAGTGTAAATTCAGGTTCTTCATTGAACATGCGAAGCAGTGCTTCAACAAGCGGGAATGTAATTGCTCAATTGGAGCGAGGAACGAAAGTATCGGTTCAATCAGAATCTAATGGCTGGGCTAAGATTGTTGTTAATGGAAAGACAGGCTATGTAAGTACCCAATACTTGTCAGTGAGTGTTCCTGTTAATCAACCAAAAGCCAATACTAAACAAGCAGCGACTCCAACGACAGCTGCTCCATCCAAGGCAACTGCCCCATCAACGGTAGCTGTTTCAACAAAGGTAGCCGCTCCATCAACGAATAAAGCTGTCACAAAATATGTGAACGTACAATCCGGCTCATCACTAAATGTACGAAGCAAGGCGTCAACGAGCGGAAGCATTATCGCGCAATTGTCTTCTGGAGCCAAAGTATCGGTACAATCGGAATCCGGCGGTTGGGCGAAGGTAACAGTAAGTGGAAAAACGGGCTATGTAAGCAGCACGTATTTATCGGCGAGTGCCCCTACCGCTAGCAAGCCAGCAGCTAATAAAGTGTCGTCAACTCCATCCAAGAGCGTCACAAAGTATGTGAACGTACAATCCGGTTCGTCACTAAATGTACGAAGCAAAGCGTCAACGAGTGGAAGCATTATCGCGCAATTGTCTTCTGGAGCCAAAGTATCAGTACAATCGGAATCCGGCGGTTGGGCGAAGATTACAGTGAGTGGAAAGACAGGCTATGTAAGCAGCCAATATTTATC